>JBDRLQ010000001.1:0-92018 GCA_043812915.1 Microcaldota archaeon
CTCTTTCGAGAGGCTAAAAAAGGATGGTTCATCGAAAGACCTGCCCGAAACACGCCGATGCCTTCCGCTCTCATGCGTACCTCACTATCGTTGTGATGGTGCTTACCACCGCCTTCCAACCTGGATAGACAAGCAGGATAAGCTTGACCAAAAGGGGCAGGAGACCGGTATACGCAAGTTCCGCGCAAAAGATGGCAGGGTGCTCCTCGAGTGGATGAAGAAAGTCAATATGAAGAAGCCGATAATCGCGCTGAAGGCCGGAAAGTACGCGACCGGCATGGCCGCTGCCAAAACCCATACCGGAAATATCGCAGGTTCGTATCTTGCTTATAAGTCTGCATTCAAGCAGGCAGGAGTTACTGAAGCGCACAGCCTGGATGAGTTGTTTGATTTCGTAAGAATCTTCAACCAGCCGCTCCCGAAAGGGAATAGGGTTGGGATAATAACGAACGGTGGCGGAATGGGAATTCTGACCACTGATGCAGTTGAGGATGAAGGCCTGGTCATGTCCAAGTTCTCAAGCGATACTGCTGCGAAACTCAAGGAAATTCTGCCATCATATGGAACTGTTGCGAACCCGCTGGACCTGGTTGCGGATGCAGGCGTTGAAGCGTATGAGAAGGCGATTGAAGCATATATGGAGGATCCGGAAATAGATGCCCTTGCGATAGTTGTGCTTATGCAGACCCCGCCTATCGACGAGAGGATACTGCACATACTGATTAAGGCATCTGATGATCGGAGAAAACCGATACTTACTATTTCTGTTGGGGGAGAATACACTGAAAATTATCGGAAAATACTCGAGGCAAGAGGAGTTCCTTGCTACCAATCGCCCGCATCCGCAATAAAGGCCCTCAAACGCTTTGTGGAATATGCAGAGCGCAAGAGGAAAATAAGGAAGAGATAGGCCTTTTTAGGGAGAGGGCATAATTCTACTATTCTATACCTCAATAAAGTTTAACATAAATATAATAAATTGTTACTATAGTTACATTACATACACATACAATATTTCATTTAACGTGGTGTAAAAATGGCATTTCTATATATTTACGATCTGAAGGCAAAGAATAAGCACGAATTCGGCAGGCTAAAGCGCATTTTCTACTATCACCTTGCGAAGCTAAATCTGGGGAGAGAGCTATGGAAGACCAAATCCGCATTTGCAGTGCCTGAGGGTAAGGAAATCTCCGTGGATGCCTTTTTCAAGCGTTTCAGGGGCTCAGTTGAAGTATACAAGGCATTTGTGCTTTCAATTGAAGAGCTGGAATGAAAGAATAACAGATGCAAATTAGTGGAACTATGGGGTCCCTCTCACCTATTCTAAGTATATCTCACAGAGATAAACATCGAATTCAAGGCCGAATTTTTCAAGAATTTTCTTATCCACCTTTCCGAAAACTCCTATTCCCTTGTTCCTGACCAAGATTGCGGCGCTGCGCTCCTTGTCAAAAATCACAGTATCCAGGCCCTTCAGTTCAAACTGGAGCCCCATCTCCCGGAGCAGGGTCTGCAGATATCCTTTGACAGTTGAAAAGTCCAGCTTCTGATCCATCACACCAAAAACAAGCCTCTTCTGCGTCTCATGATTATAGACTATGCCTATCTCATAGAACTTCTGGGGCAGGCCCTTGGTCTTGTTGGTCGCAAAAGTATCCAGAGCATCGGCGAGGAGCGTCGGCCTGATTGCGGTGAATTCCTCACCGGATGGATTGATTATGGTCTTGGTATTCTGCTCATATCCAATGCTCATGAGCTTGCTCTCATTTGTGAGGATGAAGGTGTCTGTCTGCATGAAGCCCATCCCGCGCATGACCTCATGGGCTTTGTCATATCTATGGTCTGCCTGCCCGGCGCTGAAGAAATTTGGTAGGGTTGGCTTGAAATTATTGTATCCGTAGGAAATTGCGACATCCTCGACAATATCCACCATGCCAATGATATCCGCCCGGTATGGCGGCACGAGAACATCCCCACCATCGACTTCATAGCCCATCCTGGAAAGATGATTCGTGATTTCCTCCTTTGAAAATTCCATTCCAAGGACCTTATTGACATGCTCCACATCAAGTTTCATCCTTTTTGGCTCAAGGTCGGGCGACTGGAACCTCTCTGTGCCATAATCCATCTCGACCGAGCAGATGGTTCCGCCCATGTCCGCGAAGGTGCAAACAATAATGTTCAGCGCGGCCTTGCAGGCATAAATGTCCGTCCCAGTAACCTCAATAAACACCCCCGTCGTTTCCAGATCCACCATTCCAGTCTCCTGGGAATTGACTATCGGTATGAGCGCCATCACCTTGTTATTGGCATCCAGGAAGACCGGAAGCCTTGGCAAATCCTTTATAAGGTGCCCGTACTCCTGGCCTTTCGGGTGCTTCTCGAGAATCTCCGCTGCGCCTGCCTCATGGGGATAATTGAGGGGGCGGTATCGGACATCCTCAGCTTTCAATGTAGTATATTTCACAGGGAATTTTATGGCGTGCAAAGGATAGATTCCAATACCAAAGCGTTTCACTTTCCTGCCTAGTGTGCCAAGCAGCTTCTCCTGCAGGAGCACCATGTCAACGATTCGTTCATCAGTGAATTCAAGCCCCTTCACAACAGCGCATACACTGAACGGCCGGACCTTCGCAACAGACGCGTCCACAATTACTTTGTAATCGGACTTCTTGACTCTGTAATTATTGTGCTTTCTCCCATAGTATGATTTCAATGCCCGGCTCATCCCTTCCATGGAATACCAGTCGGGCCTGTTCGGGGTCAGTTCGACAAGGACTTTCCTAGTGCCATTATCATACTCACACGGAGCGCCAATCTCCATCAGCCCGTCAATCACCTGCTCTTTCGTGAGCCCTGTGATCTTCTTCATCTCATCATAAAGGAATTCCACTACAACCATTCAATCATCCTGCATGCATATATCGTAAATTTCGCTCGTGCTGTAATCAACCACGTAACGGGCGAATCTTGCCTCTTCCCGGCACACGATTCCCTTCTTGGCAGGTTCATTTTTATATTCTTCCGCAAGTCCGTCCAGGCAATAGAGGAGGTCCTGCACATCCGCAACTATCACCAGTTCCCGCTCCTCACAGGCGGCAATCTTTGCGTTCAGCTCGCCCCCCTCACCCATATTGTAGTAGTAACCAAACCCGACTCCTGTAAGGAGAGAAAAGGCGATTCCGACAGCGGCTGCTTTACTGACACCCAAATCATCGAACCTGTCGCGTACCCAGAAAGCAACCCCAAGCCCTCC
Organism: Microcaldota archaeon; assembly: GCA_043812915.1. Taxonomy (GTDB): domain Archaea; phylum Micrarchaeota; class Micrarchaeia; order Anstonellales; family Bilamarchaeaceae; genus CAYVTJ01. The sequence continues at coordinate 3,260 of JBDRLQ010000001.1, forward strand.
GAACAAGCCGAGCAGGTGGGCGGAATGCGCTATTCCATCCATCGCGCCAAGGCCAAGGAGCTCGATTGCAACGTAGACGAATCCTGCGACGTACATCGGCATCGGCACGCCCATAAGGTAAATCCTCATCTTCGGGAGGATGAGCACAAGCGCGCCAATCAGCCCGTATATCGCGCCCGAAGCCCCGAGCGCCGAGCTGAATGGGGTGCTAAGAAGCATGAATCCGATTGCGCCAACAGCTCCAGATACAAGATAGAGCAGGAGGAAGTTTCCCTTCCCGATTGTGCGCTCAAGCGCCCCCCCAAAGATGAACAGCGCGAACATATTGAAGAACAGGTGCTGCAAATCCCCGTGCGCGAACATGCTGGTGAAAATCAGCCAAGGCTCCTGCAGCAGGCCGACCGGCTTGAGGATTATATTCCCCTCTAAACCTGGCACCCCCAGCTGGCCTATGAAAACGAAAATGCACGCCATAATCAGTATCTCGGTAATTCTCATCCTTTCACATCCTGCTTTCAGCCAGCTTCCGGACAAAATCGGAATGGTACTCCCCATTCAGGCAGCCTGTGCATATCGGCACTCCGATTGCCCTCTTCAGGCCGTCAATTGAAAGGTATCCCAGGCTGTCGGCACCAAGATGCGCACGTATCTCATCCACTGTTTTCTGGTTCGCTATCAGTTCCCTGTATGTGGACATATCAACCCCGTAGAAGCAGGGCGCCTTTATCGGCGGGCTCGTTATCCGAAGGTGCACTTCCTCTGCCCCCGCGGCTTTCACGATGGCAACAATCTCCCTCAGCGTGGTGCCCCGGACAATGCTGTCATCCACCAACACCACCCTCTTGCCCTCTATCACTTCCCGCACAGGATTGAGCTTCAGATTCACCGCCGCGGCTCTCTTCTCCTGGCTTGGCATTATGAATGTCCGCCCTATATACCTGTTCTTTATCAGCCCTTCCCGGACCTCTATGCCCGCCGCCTTCCCGAAGGCCGCGGCCGCGGTCCTTGCGGTGTCCGGAACTGCCATCACAACATCCGCTTCCACCGGATGCTCCCTCGCGAGTTCTTCACCCAGCCTTGTGCGGACTGTAAAAACACTTGCCCCATTGATTATCGAATCAGGCCTTGAGAAGTATACATACTCGAACATGCAGTGCTTCGGGCTGCCCCCAACAAGCTGCGTTGTACTGGATTTCCCATCGGCTATTCTGACAAGCGAGCCCCCCTTCACTTCGCCCTTATAAGGAATCCTGTTCACGTCGAGCGCGACGCTCTCAGAGGCAAAGCATATGAAATCATCATTCTCTCCATAAATGAGCGGCCTGATGGAGAACCTATCCCTGAAGACCGCCAGAACCCCTTTATAGATACAAACATCTGAAAACGCGCCTTCAAAAGTCTCGATAATCTCCCTGGCGCCCCCCTCCAGGTCTCCTGCCCTTTCCATCACAAAGACCATCGGCTCGGAGTCCACGGTGCTCTGGTATTCAAAGCCCTCCTTTTCCAAGCTTGCTTTCAATTCATCATAATTGGCGATATGCCCATTATGCGCAACTGCGATGTCCCCCTTGACTGAGGGCTGCACGTCTCCCTCCTGACAGCCCCCTATTGTGGGGTATCTGGTGTGCCCTATCCCAAGGCTCCCCCTGACTTTTAGGTCTTCAGGCTTGAAGATCTCAGTCACAAGCCCTATTCCACGCTTGGCGGTAATCCCTTTCCCATCCCAGACTGCGAATCCTGCGGCATCCTGTCCCCGGTGCTGCAGCGCGAAAAGGGCGCGGTACATGAGAGGGGCAACGTCCTTTCCAGTCTTGGAGTAAATCGCGACAATGCCGCACTCCTCGCCCTTCTCCTCAGTAATGTAAGTAGAACTGACCTCCACTGCCATGGAAGATACTGTGCACGGTCTGCTTTTAATTATTATCCGGCGGCAGAATCATGCCTGGAGGGGGCAATGCAACCGTTAAAAACCGTTGCCAACACCTTCTTTGTCACTATCATTCTTAGAGCGAGGAGTTATCATGAGAGGAGTCTCTATCATAGGATGCGGAATGACAAAGTTCGGCGAGAACTGGGAGCAGGGCTTCCGTGACTTGGTTGTCGAGGCGGGCACAAGGGCAATCATGGACGCTGGCATATCCGGCGACAACATAAGCGCCGGATTCGTCGGTACAATGGCATCTGGAAAGCTGATTGGCCAGGAGCACATAGGGGCCCTTCTTGCGGATTATATGGGCCTCAACCCTATCCCGATCACAAGGGTCGAAGGCGCGTGCGCCTCGGGCAGCCTTGCCCTTAGGCAGGGACTGATGGCAATCGCCTCGGGCATGCATGACATTGTTGTCGTGGGTGGCGTGGAGAAGATGACTGATTTGGGGGTCGGGGCTGTCAGCGACATCCTCGGGGGCGCAGGAGACCAGGAATGGGAGCTCTTCCTGGGCGCCACATTCCCGGGCATTTACGCCCTTATGGCAAGGAAGCACATGGAGCAGTTCGGGACAACCGAAGAGATGCTCGCCTCGGCTTCTGTCAAGAACCACAAGAACGGCGCCAAGAACAAGTACGCACAGTTTCAGAGGGAAATCACGATTGATGATGTCATGAACTCCAAAATGGTCGCAAGCCCGCTCAAGGTGCTTGACTGCTCTCCGATAACGGATGGCGCGGCAGCGGTCGTTCTGGCTGCAACCGAAGTCTCAGAGAGCTTCACAAAGAAGCCAATCCACATAATCGGAAGCGGACAGGCGAGTGACTCAATCGCGCTTCATTCAAGGGAGTTTGTGACCGGCCTGAAGGCAACCCAGATTGCCTCGAAGAAAGCTTATGAGCGGGCAGGGCTTGGCCCAAAGGACATCAATGTCGTCGAGGTGCATGACTGCTTCTCGATTGCGGAAATAATGGCGATAGAGGACCTTGGCTTCTTCGAGAAGGGTCAAGGTGGGCCCGCCAGCCTGGAAGGCAGGACTGCCCTTGACGGGCAAATCCCGGTCAATACATCCGGGGGCCTGAAGGCTTGTGGCCATCCGGTCGGTGCAACTGGCGTAAAACAGGCGGTCGAAATCTGCTGGCAGCTTCGTGGTGAGGCTGAAGGCAGGCAGGTCAAGGGAGCTTCGGTCGGGATGACCCACAATGTAGGCGGCTCTGGCGCAACGTCGGTTGTTCATGTTTACAAAAAGGATTAGGCCACGGCGCACGAGCGGCATGGTTTAATTACTTTGGATGCAGATTAGGAACAGAGGGTGAGGAGGAACTTCGTGGTGCCAATGAAGGCTGAAATAATACCTGCCGTATTAGTTCGGACAAGGGACGAGCTGCTGCTCGCACTCAGGAAGGTGAAACCTTTCGTTGATACTGTCCAGCTGGATATCATGGACGGGATGTTTGTGCCAAACAACACAATCGGTACAAAACACCTGCGCGGTCTTCCAGAGGGCCTCAAGTATGAGATTCACTGGATGGTCCTTGAGCCGGAGAGGTGGATTGCCAAGGTGAAAGGTGATTACCTGCACATTGTCCACGTGGAGACAATCCGGGATTTTGCCAGGCTACAAAAAATAGTGAAAGACAATGGCGGAAAGCTCGGAATCGCGATTAATCCGGAGACTCCGGCGGAGAAACTTACACCTTACCTAGAGAGTTTGGATTACGTTCTTGTAATGACTGTCAGCCCCGGGTTCTCAGGGCAGAAGTATATGAAGGAGATGGAGGCGCGGGTTGCCGGACTTCGGAAGAAATACGGGAATATCGACATAGAGGTTGATGGCGGCCTGAACAAAGAGACTGCTCTTGGGGCCGCATCCGCAGGCGCAAACAAGATCGCGGCCGCAAGCTCGATATTCAGGGCATTTGATGTGGGGAAGGCAGTCAGGGAATTGCAAGAGAGCGCGGACGAAGGGTGCAAAAAATGGGCGAGAAAAAGTTCAGGGTAACCAACATCAAGAAACTGAAACTTATGGCGAACACCATTCGTCAGGATGTCGTGAAGATGCTTCTCGAGGCAAAATCCGGCCACTCCGCAGGCTCTATAGGCTTAGCGGACATATTCGCCGCACTCTATTTCAACGTGCTCTATCATGACCCCTCAGAGCCTGACTGGCCCGAGAGGGACCGCTTCGTTTTATCAAATGGCCATGTCTGCCCCGTCCTTTACGCGGCCATGGCGAATGCTGGCTATTTCCCCAAAGAGGAACTCCTAACGCTGAGGAAATTGGGGAGCCGGCTCCAGGGGCACCCCCACAGGGGAGTTCTTCCAGGAATCGAGAATTCCTCGGGCCCCCTTGGCCAGGGCCTCTCACAAGCGGTCGGGATGGCGCTCATTTCAAAGTCCGGGAAGAGGAGATGGAGGGTTTACGCGATGCTTTCAGATGGTGAGCACCAGGAAGGCCAGACCTGGGAGGCTATGATGCTCGCTGCCAAATACCACCTTGGAAACCTCACGGTGATAATCGACCGGAACAATATCCAGATAGACGGCTTTACTGAGGAAGTGCTCCCCCTGGAGTCCCTGGCTGAGAAATACCGCTCATTTGGCTGGCATGTGATAGATGTGGATGGCCACAACATAAAGAAGATTATCGATGCGTGCGAGGAGAGCAAGGCAGTCTACGAGAAGCCGACCGTCATAATCGCGCACACGGTCCCTGGAAAGGGAATCCCCTTCATGGAATTCGAAACCAAATGGCATGGGATGCCTCCGACCAAGGAACAGGCCGCAGAGGCCATCAAGTTCCTGGAGACAGAGCGCAGGTATGTCGAGCAGGAGGGAGCCGAATGAGCGGCAAGAATTATCATCTGGCAAAAGACCTTTTCGGTGAGCTTGAGAGGAAGCCGAGCCGCGATGGCTTTGGGAAGGCTTTGGTTGAGCTTGGGGAAAAGGACGAGAACGTCTGGGTGTTGACCGCGGATGTCTCTGGCTCCACAAGGACCAATTGGTTCGCCGACAAATACCCAAAGCGGTTCATACAGGTCGGCGTCGCCGAGCAGAATATGGCCGGTGTAGCAGCCGGCATCGCCGCATGCGGCAAGACTGTCTTCATCTCCGCCTACGGCGTATTCTCCCCTGGCCGGAACTGGGACCAGCTGCGGGTTTCTGTCTGCTATAATGACGTTCCGGTCATCTTCCACGCTTCCCACACGGGGCTGACTGTCGGTCCGGATGGCGCTTCGCACCAGGCGCTTGAGGACCTTTCAATGACCCGCGTGCTTCCGAACCTCACAGTCATCGTCCCATCGGACATGAACCAGGTGAAGAAGGCATTCCTGGCAGCTGCTGCCAAGAAGAAGCCCGCGTACATCAGGACCTGCAGGGAGAACATGCCGATATTTACCACTGAAGAGACTCCATTCGAGATTGGCAAGGCGAATATCTATCGCGAGGGCGAGGATGTCGCCATCTTCGCATGCGGCCCGCTTGTCCATGAGGCCCTCAAGGCGGCGGAAGTGCTTGGGAAGAAGGGCATCTCCTGCGCGGTTGTTGACTGCCACACCATTTCGCCCATAGACAAGGGAACCATCATCGGCCAGGCCAAGAAGACTGGCCTGATTGTCAGCGTGGAGGAGCACCAGATTGATGGCGGCCTCGGCAGCGCGATTGCGGAAGTTCTCGCAGAAGATGGCTGCCCTGGAAAGCTGAAGCGCCACGGGGTCTACAACCGCTTTGGGGAATCCGGGAGCGCGTTCGAGCTTCTTGCCAAATACAAGCTCGATGCCAAGGGAATCGAAGAGACTGTCATGAAGGCGGTCAAGGAAAAATGATATTTAAAAGGTGAAACAGCATGAGGTTTTTTCTCGATACTGCGGAAGTGGAAGACATAAAGAAGGGAATTGAGCTCGGGATCTGCGATGGCGTTACTACGAATCCCACACTCATCATGAAGGCCGGCAAAGACCACAAGGCGGTCATCCGGGAAATCGCGAGGATTGTCCCTGGCCCCGTCAGTGTCGAGGGCGTTGCGGAAGACGCCGAGGGCATGGTGAAGGAAGGCGAGGAGTTCTCCAAATGGGGCGACAATATTGTGGTCAAAATTCCCATGACAAAGGAGGGCATGAAGGCGGTGCGCATTCTGGCCAGCAAGGAAATCAAGACCAACGTCACACTCATCTTCTCAGCTGCCCAGGCACTGCTCGCGGCCAAGGCCGGCGCGACCTATGTCTCCCCGTTTGTTGGAAGGCTGGACGACGTTTCAGAGGACGGGATGCTTCTCATCAACGACGTTCTCAACATATTCTCCAACTACGGCTACGAGACAGAAGTGATTGTCGCCTCAGTCAGGCACCCATTGCATGTGTTGGAATCCGCAAGGCTCGGGGCGCACATTGCGACCGTTCCTCCGGAAGTTCTGGAGAAGCTGTGGAGCCACCCGCTTACCGACAAGGGAATAAAGACGTTCAAGGAGCACCACGAGAAACACAGGAAAAGCGTAAAATGAAGTGATGGCCATGAAAGAATCAATACCGCTTACTTGGAGGAGGATACCTGAGAGGTACCTGCTGCTAGGAGTGAAATGTGAAACTTGCGGAAAGGCATATTTCCCAAAAAGGCCAATCTGCCCCAAATGCAGGAGGAAGGGCAAGCTCGTAAATGTTCAGTTCGCAGGCAAAGGCAAGGTATTCTCATTCACCGAGATTTCTGCTGCGGCGGCAGGTTTTGAGGATGCGGTCCCTTATGTGCTGGCGATAATCGAGCTTGATGAGGGCGCAAGGCTGACTGCCCAGATTGTGGATGCAAGAGGCGCCGATGTGAAAATAGGGGATCGGGTAGAGCAGGTCTTCCGAATCATCCAGAAGGACGACCCTGAGGGGCTCATCCACTATGGATTCAAGTTCAGGCTCATCGGCTGACCTTTCTTTTCCCGTTATCCTTTACCCTGGCAGCCCTTTTTTTCCCAAAAACGGTAAGGTCAATCTTCTCTTCGTCATATCCTGCACCAAGTTCCTCAAGCGCTCTCTTGCAGGCCAATACCACTTTCTTCTTGGTTATTCTGCCTTTCTGTTTCCAGCTCCTGCTGTCACTATGTTCCAAAAAACCCTGCAGCTTCTTTATCTCGCTAAAAACCATGCACTGCTCAGTGGCCTTCATATCCCCAATTCGGCTGACTGCCTCCCCAACTAGCCTGTGAAGTTCGGTCAGGTCCCGCCCTACCCTGGCAGCACTTATTTCATCTGAAAATTCACGCGTTGCAGGTGTCTGATTGCCACTCATTGTCGCCGCCTGAAATAAATTGGGAGGGGTGGTTTTTATCTTTTTCTTAGCCACTCTGCTTTCCTGCCAAGTTTCGCTTCTTTGGCTTTCTCTAAGGAGAGCCATTTCACTCCAGAAAACTGGGGGGAAGGTCTTGCCCGCCCGCTCTTTGCATGGGCCTTGAATACAAGGCACAGGATAAACCTCCTTTTCTTTCTTGAGCCTGCATTGTGGCTGCTCTCATTCACTATGTCCCCTATTTGGGCGTCTATCCCTGCCTGCTCCTCAAATGCCTGCTTGAGCAGCGCCGCCGGATCCTGGCCAGGATATACAAGTACTGAGGGCAGTTCAAGCCTCTCTACTCCCTGCCTGTCCTTCTGTATAAGAAAAAGAACTCTGCCCCCATCCTCGAGCATGCCGCAGGCGAGGGCCTTTGGCAATTCCGGCTTCTCACGGAGCGTTCGCACCCTACTCATAAATGCGCTCCCACATGGATTTTGCCAGCTTGCCATTGTGCATAAATCTATCCATCTCTTTTTCGGCTTTCTCCCTCCTCTGCCTGTGCTCTGCGAGGAAATCATTGACCTTTCCAATCAGGAGCTGCTTCATCTCACCCGTTAGCATCTTCCCGGAGCGATAGTCCTTTTCAACCTGCGCCAGTTCCGCGTCATCTTCTTCGAACAGAATCTTGAGCCACTGGAACGGGACATCTATGTCGGGGTTGCCCCCCTTCTCTCTATGTTCCTCAACTGTGGACTGTCCCCCGGAGAATGCGTACTTGTTGATTTTCCTCTTCACGTTTTTCTCATCGTCGGTGAGCAGTATGCAGGTTTCCGCGCCCGCGCTGGAGCTCATCTTTCCGGCTACTCCCTGGAGCGGGGGTATGAACCTGCTGTGGATTGCCGCTGTCTTAAAGTATCCGAGGCCCTCTGCAATATCCCTCTGGATCCTCCAGTACGGATCCTGGTCTATTGCACACGGAATCAGGCATCGTTTCTTCTCGAAGAATGTCGGGATTGTCTGGAAAGCCGGATACATCTGAATCCCGATGTTTGTGGAATCGGTGAATCCGAAAACCGCCTTCACGGTGGAGCCGGTAATCTTCCGGGCAGCTTTCATCAGCAGTGGATAGACATTCCTGATATATTCACTGTCCTTGAATATGAAAGTCTTATCAGGGTCAAAGCCCACCGCGATGATGTCCAGGATGTTGTCATGCGCCGCTTCCTGTACCCCCTCCCAGGTCCGCTCCTTTTTGTGCAGGAACCCCTCATCATCGGTTATCTCGATATAAAGGTTGACATCAAACCTGTCCTGCAGCCATTTGGTAAAAAGCATCGGCACCAGGTGTCCGATGTGCATTCCCTTGCTCGGCTTCCTGCCGGTATAGAGGAAGAATCCCTTGCCCTTTTCATAGTCGTTGAGAATCAGGTTTAGGTCCCTGTGGGAGAAGAAGAAATCCCTCCTGAGCATCGGGTGGAGGGAGCCGCATGCCCTCTCCATCTTCATCCTAATGGAATCGTCTATCCTCTGGGTTCCAAATTCCTTTGTCAGTTTATCGTAATCAATCTCGCCACTCACTTCCCATGGCGTAACCTTGAATCCTGTCATGGGGATAAGAAGATAAGAAAAATGATTAAAATGGATGCGTCTTTAGACGTAGTTGGTTATGTCCCTTCTTTTGAATACGATTATCCCGATTACTGCCGCAAGAAGGACGAAATAGGTCACCAGCATCATAATGTCGGTCATCGGGTCCCCGCCGGTAATCAGAACCACCTTGAAGATATTAGTGATGTGCGCCAGCGGGAGCAGTTCGAGCAGCGCCCTCGTGTAGCTTGGCAGCAAATCCGGGGAGAAGATTATGTTCCCCAGGAAGAGCATCGGGATGGCAATCAGCAACGAGGTCTGTATGGCGGCCGATTCCGTCCTTGCGTAGAATCCGATCAGCACCCCTATGGCTGAGAGCACAAGCGCGGATATCATTGTCCCGATAACCAGCATCAGCGGGTCTGCCGGCAGGGCGACTGCGAACACGGCAATCCCAATCAGCAGTATTATCATGACCTGTCCAAGGGAAATGAAAGTTATCGCCAGTATCTTCGCAACCACGACATTCGCAAGCGCCCGGGGTATCATGAGCAGCCTGATGATCGTCTTTTCTGTCTTCTCCCTGACAAGGCTTATCGCGGCCAGGAGGAAGCATGAGAACAGAATGGAAATCGCTATGACCTGGGGTATGATGAAATCAACAAAACTGTTTCTGCTGTACTGGTTTTCAATCTTCACTGAAAGCGGAGCCGCAATCGTCTCTGGATCCTTGCCGGTCTGCACCGCGACCGTATCGTACAGGGAGGCTATCAGGTTGTTGACATCGTCTGTCTGCTCAAGAGCCTCCCCCAGCGTCTCATTAATCCCTGATGCGGTGGTGTTTATGCCTGCAAAGAGCCCCTTTAGCTGCCCGATGTCGTCCCTGGCGCCCGAGAATGATGCATTCAACCCATCCAGGCTTGCGGAAAGCCCTGCCAAGGCGGCGCTCTGGCTCTCTTTGGCCCTGCCAAGCTCCATAGAATACAGATCCAGCGAATCCCTGAAAGAGCGCAGTGTGCCATTAAGATCATGGAGCTCATCTGCCTGCGCGTCGGCATCCACCATCTGCTGCAGGGTATTGTTCTTCATAAACTGCAGGCTGAGTATATTCAGATCAAGCGTGGCGATGGTGACCGGGTCTGCCGTGCTGTTCTTCAGAAGCTCAAGCCCGGCAATTGAAATCCCGAGCGTTGTGGCGGTATTATTGAGCGCGCTGCTTTGGGAATCCAGCCGGTCATACGTCTCGCCAACCGTATCAATGGACTCATTCACAGCGAAGCTCGCATTGTACAGGAATCCTTCGCTTTCGCTGATTATCCCAGAATCATTCTGCAGAAGCACCGCTTCCTGCAACATGGCTATCTCAAAGGAGGCGCTCTCAAGCGAGCCCTCAAGTCCTCCTATGTCGAACTCCCCCAGCCCTTCCTGGATACCGACAAGGTTCTCCTGTGTCTGGCGCATCCCCTCCCTGCTCCTTGCGATTTCCTCTGCAAGCGATGATGCTGAATCATTGAGCTCATACAATTCGTTCCAGGCCGAAGATACATAAGTGCGTGTGATATTCGTTGAGGATGCCTGTACCACTGAGCTCATCGCGGCCAGAATGGCCTCCTGGAGGGCAATGTCCGAGTTGTCAATCGCAATCCGCACCTCCGTGCCCTCCCCGCTCATTAGCGCGTTTTCAAAGTCCTGCGGCACGATGATTATTGCCCGGAGCTTTCCGTTCCTGAACTCCTCCATCGCCGCGGCCTCGCTATGGAAGCTCTGGAGGTTGAATGCCGTGGACTGCCCAAGGTCCGCAAACAACACTGATGCGAAAGTTGTGTTTGTCGGCCCCACAACACCTACTGGAAGCCCCAGTATCTCCAATGAACCGAACGAGCTCCCCATGAACAACATGATGAATACCGGGAACGCCGCGAGCACCAGGAGCATGGTACGGTCATGCGCAATCTCAAGCAGCTCCTTCTTGATTGCAGAAAGTATCCTCATCATACCACCGGCTTCATCAGATGCGCGAACACATCCTCCATCTGCTTCAGCTTGTAGCGCTGCTTCAGCTGCGCCGGCGTCCCGCTGGCGACCATCCTTCCTGCGAACATTATCGCGACCCTGTTGCAAAGATACTCGATTTCCTCCATGTAATGCGAGGTGATGATGATTGTCTTCTTCTCCTGGTTGAGCTCCTTTATCAGTTTCCAGATGCCCCTCCTTACCACCGGGTCAAGCCCTACTGTCGGCTCATCCAAAAAGACCACCTTAGGGTCATGCACCAGGGAGCAGGCCATGTTAAGCCTCTTCTTCATCCCCCCCGAGAGCTTGGATGCCAGTGCCTCGCTCTTGTTGGTGAGCTCTGTCTGCGCAAGGAGCTTCTTCACCCGTTCTTTCATCTCATGCTTCGGGATGCCGAACTGCGATGAGAAGAATTCCAGGTTCTCCCTTACTGTCAGCGTCTCATAGAATGAGTCGGGCTGGGTGACGAATCCAAGTTCCCTTTTGAATTCCTTGTCCTCCTTGATGTCCTTCCCTAGAATCATCACCTTTCCGGAGGATGGCCGCAGGAGCCCGGAGAGCATGTTGAATGTGGTGGTCTTTCCAGAGCCGTTCGATCCAAGGAGCCCGAATATCTCTCCTTCGTCCACTGAAAATGAGACCTTGTCAACGATGATTTTCTCATCAATGACCTTTGCCAGCTCCCTGACATCTACCGCTGCCATAACTAGCTTCTGCATCCTGGATTTTTAAACTTCATCTTAAGTGCTGAAAAAATAAGAAGAAAGGAATCAGTCCCTGATTCCATCCTTTGTTACCTTGAAGACACATTCGCCTTCAGGGAGGTTCGGGCTGTCAACCAGCCTGGAAATCCTCTTCTCCTCCTTGCTCTTCCGGACATACATCCTGTAGCTAGACGCGTGGGCGAGGATATGCCCGCCAATCGGGGTTGTCGGATCGCCAAACAGGATTCCGGGGTTGTCCATAACCTGATTGGTGACATATACTGCTAGATTATACTCTTCTGAGAGCTTCTGCAGCATATGCACGTGCTTGTTCAGTTTCTGCTGCCTCTCACCAAGCGCCCCTCTCCCAAGATAGTCAGACCTGAAAAGGGATGTCAGCGAGTCCACGACCAGCAGCTTGACATTGTTTTCCTTTATTATGTCAGCAGCTTTTTCCACAAGAATCATCTGGTGATCGGAGTTCTCAGCCCTTGCAATCAGTATGTTCTTGAGCACGGCATCAGAATCCATTTCATTTGCCTCGGCCATCTGCGCGACCCTCTCAGGCCTGAATGTGTGCTCAGTATCAACGAAAAGCACATTGCCCCCAAGTCCGCCTTCCCCAACAGGCCTTTGGGCATTCACGCAAAGCTGGAACCCAATCTGCGTCTTGGATGAGCCGAACCTGCCATACGCCTCCGTAATCGCCTGGGTCTCAACTCCTCCTCCAAGCAGCTCATCAAGGTTCTTCGAGCCGGTCTTTATCTTACCGATGGATTTCCTCCTCTCAAGCACAAGGTCGGCAGTCTCAAAACCGATCTCAACCATGGTCTTGGCAGCTTCAATGGCCTTTTTGCAGGATTCCACACCCATTCCCCCCGCCTCAGCCAGATCATGCGGGCTGGCAGCTGCAATCTTATCGAATTCAGAGTATCCGGCGGCGCGGAGCTTCTCAGCGGTCACTTCGCCAATACCAGGTAGGTCCTCAAGATCCTTGTAATACTTCTTCTTTTCATCAGCCATGCTAGTCACCTTTATTTCTTGTTCTCAAATACGAGCAGCTTGAGCGTCCCAATTTTGAGCGTATAGAACGTATTTCCGCTCTTGGAAACATTCTTCCACATGCCGCCAACATTCACATAAACCGGATTCCCATCCTTGTCGCGGTCGGGTTGCACAATCCTGAAATCAGGCCTGTTCCCCCCACTGGAGCTAGCAGAATCATTACTGAAATTAGATCTCTCATCCCCTGCGGTAACTTCCTCAAAACCTTCATCCGTCAGCTTTACTTCAGTTTCCTTCACGTAATCACCTGAGTATATACACATGTTACATATGTATTATATCTCAGGTCTTTTCCAAACAAGTGCTTTTACGGACACGTCATTTCCGCGGAAATATGCTTTAAACAAGTCAACATGTCCCCTTCTTTTTCATCTGTGAAATAGGCACTTTCCATGGCATGGCGCCCGCCTCTGCCTTGGGCCTGGGGGCTCTAGGAACCAGCCCCGCCAGCCTATTACGAATCCCAAATGCCGTTTTTCTGCTTTCAGCCGATAGCGTCATGTTCCTCATGTGCTTGGAGAGCGCTTCCTGAAAAAACTCGATAGTATCCCTGGAATGGACATCCCCCTTCTCCCAGCTGACGATAAAATCCATCTTTCGGAAATCATCAAGAACCGGGAATGCCCTCCCTATCTGCGCTAGGCTCAGCTGGTGTGCAACCACCACCAACGATTTTTCGAACTGGGCTGCTGCGGTTCTTGCTCCCCGCCTGTCGATTGCACCTGCTGGGCACTCCCAAAAGCTCGGTTCATGCTGTTCAGTGCCTATGACTTTTTTGGCATCCTCAAGAATCTCCAGGTATCTGGCTATCAGGGCCTCCTTCTGGGGCTCAGTGAGGGCTATCCCGCTGGCAATGAGATTGTGGGCCGAGCGGTACTTTCCCATCAAAACAGACTGTCTTTCGGTGTCCTCCCCCTCACTGTTCATCCTGGCAAGGTGCACAAAATCATCTACACCCCCGAATTCGAGAAGTCTCATGAAAAGCCCGTCCGAGACTGCCTTTACGTTCTCAGTTTCGTTTTTCAGCGCGTTCACTACCTCTTGAAGTTCCTTTCTTTGCGCTTCATCCATAATTAGGCGGAGCACTCCTTCTAGCTCCATTGTTTCGACCCAGCTCATATATCATATATGTCTAAAAGTGTTTTTAAATGTTGCTAAGAACTGCCTTCGGAATTACGCCTTCCTCGTAACCGGCTTCATCGGCAAAGGGCCCAGTTGCGGCCCTGGCTTTGCCCTGATGAATTTGCCATCAGTTAGCCTAGTCTGTATCCCATGGGCTTCCTTCCTCATCTCAATAGTTGCCTCCATATCCCCCAGAATGATTGAGAGCGCCTGCACAAGCTTCTCCCTTATCTGCGCGCTCAGGCCACCTTCCAAAGAGCTCCTCTCAACAGCTTTTATTATATTGAGCTTATCGCTTGGCGCAAGTGCCGGTAGAAGCACAGCAATCTCCGTTTCAGTCATTTCCGGCGCGACCCTCTCCAATGCCTTCACTATGCTTTTCACAGAAAACCTGAATGCGGTAATCTCGTATGATGCCGGCGCTGTATCCTCCCCCATGCTGATTAGCGTCTTGAGATAAAGTGATATCAGCATCTCCCTGCGCGCCTGGCCCATTTCAAGCCCCATTTCGATTAGCCGGAAGATGGATGCCACCTGAGCCTCATAGAGTTTCTTGGCGTCTACAGAGCCCAATGTCAACGCTATCGGAGGTTCCCTGGCTCTATAAGCCCATTCCTTAAAATTTTTGATGCTGGCCATGCCAATCAGCACGCCAAAAAGCTCATCGCTGATTTTTGGGGGCACCACATCAATTGCTTCTGCTAAATTTGCAAGCTCTGTTTTCAGGGGCCCTGCCTCCATATTATTCGCGACGCGCGCGAGCATCTCTCCCATCTTTAAAGCATCCATAGTGATGATTAGTGGTAGTAAAATTTAAAAAATGGGAGGGAATGAATTCCAGGCACTATTTGAGGAGCCCGGAAGACGTTTCCTGTATTATGCTCGCAGCGCCCGCAATCGCCCCAACGATTACTCCGCCGACAACCATGCTTAGGGCGGTGGTCTGCCACTTCCCCCTAGTCTCTGGCGGCTGGGTCTGGGCAACACCGAAAACTATGCCCCCCAGAATAATCAGGATAAGCGATATTACTGGTGCAATAGTTGAAAGAAAACTTGCGATGTTAGACGCCGTTATTTCTAAACCAATTGCCATAGCTATAGAAGTCATACCTAGACTTTTTAAATCTCACGTAGGGCCAGCGCCCGCAAACCTGCTTCATTTAGAGAGCTTCCGGACAAGGTCGACGAGCCTGTTCGAATATCCATACTCATTGTCGTACCATGCGGATATCTTCACCAGCCTTCCGTTCGCCTTTGTCAGTCCACTGTCTATTATCGCGGAATGGGGGTCTCCGATTATATCTGCCGAAACCAGCGGCTCCTCGGTATAGCCTAGGATTCCCTTGAGCTCCTCTCCAGATGCCCTTTTCAGCTCGGCGTTCAGGCCCTCCACTGTAGCATCATTCTTCAGAAGAAGCGTGATGTCATTCATCGAGCCATCCGGAACCGGCACCCTGAATGAGATTCCATCCATAGAGCCTGCAAGCTCTGGCAGCACATCCCCAATTGCCTTCGCGGCGCCGGTCGTTGTCGGGATTATGCTTGTTGCTGCCCCCCTTGCCCTCCGGAGGTCCTTATGGCTCCCGTCAAGCACTCTCTGGTCATTGGTGTATGCGTGGATAGTGCTCAGGAATCCGCTTTCAATGCCGAATTTCGCATCCACAACCTTCAGGATAGGCGCAAGGCAGTTCGTTGTGCAGGAAGCCAGTGAAATGATGGTCATCCCATTATCCAGCTGGTGGTCATTCACTCCTGGCACGATGGTGGCATCCACTCCCTTCCCAGGGGCTGATATGATGACCTTCTTCGCGCCTGCCTTCAGGTGCTTCTCACAATCCTCCCTCGAGCGGAATTTCCCGCTGCTCTCAATCACGAGATCCACCTCAAGCTCCTTCCATGGGAGCTTTAGCGGGTCAGTCTCAGTAATCCATTTGATTTCCTTGCCATTCACAACAAGATTCCCATCCCTGATATCCACCGTTCCCCTGAATCTCCCGAAAACGGAATCATACTTGAAAAGGTGCCCGTGGGTCTCGACAGGGCTCCGTGTGTTGATGGCTACAATCTCGAAGTCCCTGCCCAGCGCGCCCTGCGCTATGGCAGCCCTCAGAAACATCTTTCCAATCCTTCCGAACCCGCTTATTGCAACCTTCATGGTAAATCCTCCCAGAATTTGAATAATCATTACTCTGCCGATAACTCTTTTTAAAACTGGGGGACTGCTTATACACAGTCACCATTCACATTATTTTGCAAGCCTGTTGTATAGCCACACGAAGATGTAGCCCCCAAGGAAGCCGTCTACAAATCCCATGACCCCGCCGATGGTGCTACCCATCAGGCCGAGCCCGTCTCCGGGATAGATGCTTGCCATGAAGTTTACGAAAACCAGCCCATAGCCGGTGTAGGTGGCCAGCAGTCCCATAAGGAACTGGGCAGCTCCCCACATCAGGCCACAGGAGATTCCGACAGCTTTCGCGTCCAGCATTAAGCTCTTTGGCATGGCTAAAGCAACATAGCAGATAAATAAAAAAGATTGGGTACTGCCCCTTACAAATTCCATTGCCTGCAGGTTATCGTTTTCCTTAATCTTTGGGGATAGAAAGGATGATAACTCCACTTTGGGTATTATATCTCTGTTAAAAAATTATAAAAAATCTCTTCTCTATCTGAAGGTTTTTTCTATCCAGAGGCGCAGGCCCCTCGTCAATCTCCATAATGGATTCTTGAAATCCTCCATCCTGTGGAATGCGAAGACGGCGAAATCCTGATGCGGCTCGTACCCCTCTGCGAATGCATTCCACTCATCGATTATCTCGAAATACCGGCCCCACTCCTCATCACCCCTTTTCCGATTCGCGCGGAATGCATCATCGACATCCCAGCCGGCTTCCCTCTGGCAGCCCACCGTCGTTTTGACAATGACCTTCCCATCCTTCTCCTTGAAGGGATAAGTAGTGCATATGGAAGGCTTGTTGCCATAAACCCTGCAGTGGAGCTCCCCCTCCCGGTTAAGGAAGATGCAGTCCCCGTTGGGCTTTCTTTTCATGGTGAATCGGAGTATCCGCCCGTTTGCCTTGAACCCAAGGTCATCATCCGCAGCGTCCATAAGCTCTGCGAAATTGGCCTCTTCATCACTGACTACTGCCCTTATCCTATTCAGGTCATAGGTATTGAGTTCAACCAGGAGTGTGCAGCAGGGTGCCTTGCATCCGATACACATGTTCTTGGGCTTTCCCATGGTTTTCTCTTCTCAGAAGACGTTTATATTCTTTGCTTTCAGATACCTGTTAATCATGAAAATCATCCATTTTGACCGCAAAATCGGGGAGATGAAACTCCAGCCGGACACCCTGGACGACCTGTGGCACCTGGAGAGGGTGCTCATGCCCGGGGACACAGCGGAAGCCCAGTCCTACCGCACCTACAAGGTGGGCACGAAGGAAGAGAAGAAGGCAGTGACAGTCAGGATTGAAATAGAGAGCATAGAGTTCGCGAAATCACAGAACCGGCTGCGCCTTCTTGGCAAGATTATCTCTGGCCACCCGGAGGAATTCATCCAGCTCGGGAGGTACCATACGATTGAGGTTGCTGAAAACTCAAAGCTCAAGCTAATCAAGGACTGGAAGAACTACCAGGTCAACAGGCTTCGGGAAGCCGAGAAGGAATCCAAGAGGCCAAAAATCAGGATAATCGTCCTGGACGAGGAGAAGGCCCTGATGGCAGTCCTCCGCGCATTCGGAGTTGAATACGGAGCCGAATTCCGCTGCGGAGGAAGCAAAAGGGATGAGAAGCACGAGCAGAAGGAGCGCGAGTATTTCGGGCAGATAGCATCCGAGATTGAAAGGCACCCAGAGAGATACATAGTCGCCGGCCCTGGCTTCACCAAGGACAACCTGAAGAAATTCCTGTCGCAGAAGAATCCTGACTTATTGAAGCGCATAACTTTCGACGGCTGCTCATATGCTGAGCGCAGTGGCGTGAATGAGCTGCTCAACCGGGGGGTAATCCAGAAGATAATGGGCGAGGAGCGCTTCGAGCGGGAGATGAAGCTGATTGAGGATTTGATTATCCATATCCACAAGGATGATGGCAACGCGGCCTATGGGCTCAAGGAGGTCAAGGAAGCCGCAGAAGCTGCTGCAATCGGGAAGTTGCTTGTCCTGGACGAATACCTGCGAACTTCAAAAGACGCCGAGGGCGTTGTGGAGCTTGCCGACAAGAACAAGGCAGAAATAGTTATTTTCTCCTCTGAGGGGGATGCGGGCATGAAGCTCAAGGGCTTCGGGAAGATTGCTGCGATATTAAGATTCAAACTAAGATAATTACCAGAGCCCTTCCTGGAACAAGGGCTTCAGGAAGTCCACCCCCCTGTTTGTGTATGAAAGAAGCGCAAGAGCTCCAGGATGCAGGAGAATCCGCTCATCATCGGACCTGTCCTCCAGATTCCTTGCAAGGCCCTTATAATGCTCTGAAACGAATTCCAGAACGCTTCCCTCATTCGCGGGAATGAATACTACGCGCGAATGCTCTCCCTTATCAACATCCCGGTTGCCTTCATACCTTTTCCGTACATCCTCGGAATCAATATTCGTCCTAATCAGGAATATGTATATCGGGCCCTTGTCTATTGTTGGGTCGAAAATCCTAGACAGGAAGAATGTCCTACTGACATCCGCTTCGAATATGCCGAACTCCCTCTCCAATTCCTCCTGCCTGAAAAACTGGTATATACTTTGCTTCCCAGTAATTATCGCATCCGTTAGTCCGAGCGCACCTGCGGTGATGTGATATGTGTTCTGGTAGGATGCCCCTGCCCTAAGCCCGATTGCCATTTTGTTATCTGAAGTAATTACGATGCCACCAACCGATACGCTTGAGATTGGCAATTCCACTCCGTTTCTTGCAAGCTGCGTCTCCAGGCTGTGCCTTGGGCCGATGGTTGCATGCGCGCCATCCCAGTCGAATTTATATTCCATTTCGGTTGCCGCAATCTCGTTCCACCATGGGACTGGCGCTTTCTCAACATGGGCAAGGTCAAGGCCAAGGAGCGAAAAAGCCTCCAGGAACCGCTCATCCCTCCAGAATCTTTCACGGACCTGCCCTAACCTGTCCCCCAGATGATAGGTGTCCATCTCCTTTCCGGTCTCGCGCAGGCATTCCTTATCAGCATCCTCCCTCAGGGAAGCTAGTAGCGCTGTCACTTTCATGAAAGGAATCTGTTTTCCTGTCGAATCATGTCTTTTTTCATTAAATGAGTGGGTGAGCCTGCTTGCATGGGTATTATAATGCCTCATGATTCTGCTTCTTCCCAGTGGCCCTACCATAACTTCACTCTGGCCGATTCTTTTTAAAAGGTTGGCGTTTCTATGCTTTTGTGTCAAGAATCATAGAAAAAGAAAATAAGATGCCAAGCACAGAAGATTCATTTCTCTGATCTTGGCCCATCTACTTCTTCAGATTGTCCTTCCGGCTCAGTCTCAACAGCATCCGGAGCAAGGTCCTCCTCGTCATCGATTCCCAGCTTGTCCTCAACAAGAGGCTCTGAAGGAATCTCATCCATGGGCGGAGCCCCCGGCTTCTCAGGCCCCTGCTCTTCAGGGCCTTCGGATTCAGACTCCCCATCGACCTGCTCTTCCGCAGGCGTCTCATATGGAGCCTCGTTCACAACACCAGGCTTCTCATCGCCCTTGTTCTCAACAGGCCCCCCGGATGTATCATCCTTCTTGGTTTCGAGCTCCCCTCTATCTTCGGAATTGTTGTTCTCAAGGGCCTTTTCCTCTTCAGGAACGACCTCTTTGATGTGCTCGACAACCTCTTTCTCCTCCTCCTGCTCAGCCTTCTCCACAGCCTCCTCAACTTCCTTCTGCTTTGGGACGACTGTGAATGTCGCGACTTTCTCCCCCTCTTCGAGCCGGATAATCCGGACCCCCTGGGTGTTCCTTCCGATTACTGAAATGTCCCGGACAAAGGTGCGGATTGCCTGGCCGCCGGAGCTCATCACGATTACCTCATCCTCATCGTCAACCGCGCGGATGCCTATGACATCGCCATTCCTGCCTTCGGTCTTGATGTTAATCACTCCGGAGCCGCCACGCGACTGCAGTCGATACTCATCCATCGAGGTCCGTTTGCCATAGCCCATCTCCGTTATGGTTAAGAGCGATGGCTTCTTGCAGGCAGCCACCCCCACGACCGCGTCACCCTTGTGCTTCAGCCTGATTCCGCGGACCCCCTGCCCTGTGCGCCCGATCTCGCGCGCCTGGGTCTCGGAGAACTTGATTGCCTGCCCTTTCCTCGTTGCAATCACGATGTTCTGCTCTCCCTCGGTCTTCCGGACTTCCACAAGCCGGTCGCCGTCCTTTAGCGTAATGGCCCTTATTCCGCCCTTGCGCACATTGCTGAATTTCTCCAGTCCGATTCTCTTCAGGGTGCCGTTCTTGGTCCCCATCACGAGGAACTCTCCGCTATCGAACCTGTCCACGCTGATGCAGGAGGTCACTTTCTCCTCCTTGAGGTCCAGCAGGCTAACAAGTGTTTTCCCAGTTGCATACCTGCTGCTCTCGGGCACTCTGTAAACCTTCAGCCAGAACAGCCTTCCATGGTCCGTGAACAGGAGCAGGTAGTTGTGATTCCTCGTAACAATCACATCCTGCACGAAGTCCTCGTCCTTTGTGCCTGTGCCGACGACTCCCTTCCCTCCACGGTGCTGCGCCCGGTACTCATCCAGGCCCACTCTCTTGACATACCCTCGGCTGGAGATGGTGACAACGACGCTGTCATTCGGAATGAGTTCCTCAATCTCGAGGTCCCCTTCGAAGTCCGTTATCTCGGTCCTCCTTTCATCGCCGTACTTTTCCTTGACCTCGAGCAATTCGTCCTTGATTATCTGGAGAATCTTGCCCATGTCTGCGAGCACTTCCTTTAGCCACTTTATCTTCCTTAGCAGCTCCTGGTACTCAGTCTCAATCTTCTCCCTCTCAAGGGCGATGAGCTTGGAGAGCCTCATCTCAAGAATCGCGTTCGCCTGTATCTCGCTAAGCGAATATCTCTCCATCAGCCCTGCCCTCGCGGCGGCGACGTCCTTTGAAGCGCGAAGGAAGGAAACCACATCATCAATATTCTCAAGCGCAATCCGAAGGCCTTCCAGCACATGGGCGCGCTCCTCGGCCTTCTTCAGCTCGAACTGGCACCTGCGCGTCACAATCTCCTTCCTGAACTCAATGAACGAACTGATGATCTCGAAAAGCGTCATCACCTTCGGCTGCTTTCCATCCAGGGCAAGGTTGATTATCCCGAAAGTGTTCTGGAGCGGGGTGTGCACATAGAGCTGGTTGAGCGTGACATCCGCGTTCGCCCCCTTCTTGAGCTCTATCACCACTTCCATCCCGTCCTTGTCAGAATGGTCCTGTATGCCCGAGATCCCCTCGACCTTCTTGTTCTTGACCGCCTCGACAATGCCCTCGATGACGCTGGTCTTGGTAATCTGGTATGGAATCTCCGTAATCACAATCCGGTTCTTCTTCTCATCAATGTTCGCGCGCCCCCGCACCCTGATGATGCCGCGGCCGCTAGTGTATGCCTTCATGATACCCCCGCGGCCGACAATCAGCCCGCCGGTCGGGAAATCAGGGCCCTTCACTATGCCCATAAGCCCGCTCTCATCAGCGCCGTCAATCACGGCGATGGTCCCGTCAACGACCTCTCCTAGGTTGTGCGGCGGGATGTTCGTTGCCATTCCGACCGCGATTCCGCTCGAGCCGTTCACAAGCAGGTTTGGCACCCTTGAGGGGAGCACGGTCGGCTCCTTCGTGGTCCCATCGAAGTTGTCTATCCAGTCAACAGTCTCCTTGTCAATATCAGAAATAACGTCGTTGGAAACCTTGGAGAGCCTGACTTCGGTGTAACGCATGGCTGCAGGGGAGTCCCCGTCAATGCTTCCCATGTTCCCATGCCCGTCAACGAGCATGTAGCGCAATGAGAATGGCTGCGCCATCCTGACCAAGGCGTCGTAAATGGCCATATCCCCGTGCGGGTGGAAGTAACCGAGCGTGTTACCAACGACCCTAGCGCTCTTCTTGTGCGGCTTGTCGCTGGTATTCCCCATCTGGTGCATTGAGTAAAGGATTCTCCTGTGCACCGGCTTCAGCCCGTCCCGGACATCCGGGATTGCCCTGCCGACAATAACGCTCATCGCGTAGTCCAGGTAGCTCTCCCGCATGTCCTTCTCAATCGGTTTCTGGATGATTGTCTCTGGCATAAGGCTCACCTTAGATATCGAGGTTCTGGACCTCCTTGGCATACTGCACGATGAACTCCTTCCTCGGCCCGACCTCATCCCCCATCAGCACGGTGAACAGCTCATCGGCCGCCATCCCGTCCTCGATTGTCACCTGCATGAGGGTGCGCGTCTCAGGGTCCATGGTGGTGTCCCAGAGCTGCCCCGGGTTCATTTCACCAAGGCCTTTGTAGCGCTGTATCTCAGCTTTCTCGCCGACCTCCGCCAGGATCTTCTGCAGCTCGGCATCCGAGTATGCGTACTTGATGCCCTTGCCTCTCTTCACCTTGTACAGCGGCGGCTGCGCGATGTACAGGTAGCCCTTCTCAATAAGCGCCTTGAAGTGCCGGTAGAAGAGCGTAAGTATCAGTGTGCGGATATGCGCGCCGTCGACATCCGCGTCCGTCATGATTACGAATTTGTGGTATCTCACCTTATTGACGTCGAAATCATCTCCGAATCCGGCCCCCACCGTCAGCACGATGGCCTTTATCTCCTCGCTGGTAAGGACCCTGTGCATCGGGGCCTTCTCCACATTGAGTATCTTGCCGCGGAGCGGAAGGATTGCCTGCGTGTGCCTGTCCCGCCCCTGCCTGCTGGAACCTCCGGCGGAATCACCTTCCACTATGAAGAGCTCGCACTTGGAAGGGTCCTTCTCGATGCAGTCGGAGAGCTTCCCTGGCAGAATGCTGGACTCGAACACGCTCTTCCTGCGTATCAGCTCCTTCGCCTTCTGGGCAGCTTCCCTTGCCTCCATGGACTTCATTATCTTCTGCACGATTTTCCTTGCCTCAGAAGGGTTCTCCTCAAGGAAGGTCATCATGGAATCATAAACCATGGAATCGACAATGCCTTTGATTTCCGAGTTCCCCAGTTTGGTCTTGGTCTGGCCCTCGAACTGCGGCTCTGGAACCTTCAGGCTGATAATGGCGGTCAGCCCCTCAAGGGCATCATCGCCGGAAATCTTCTTTCCCTCCTTGAGGAGCTTGTCAGATTTCATGTAGTTGCTCATTACCCTTGTGAGCGCGGACTTGAATCCTGTTATGTGCGTTCCGCCCTCGACCGTTTTGATGTTGTTCACGAATGAGTAGATGTTCTCGGAATAGCTGTCGGTGTACTGCACAGCGTATTCAATCTCGATGTTGTCCGCCTGCTTCTTGACGTACTGCGGCGCCTGGAGCGTGGTCCTGGCCTTGTTCAGGTATTCCACGAACTCCTTGATCCCGCCCTCGAAAAAGAACCTTTCCTTCCTATCGGCCCTCTCGTCATTGAGCGTGATGGAGAGCCCCGCGTTGAGGAATGCGAGCTCCATGATTCTCTCCCTAAGATAATTGTAATCGAATTCTGTAACCGTGAATATCTTGTCGTTGGGCTTGAACCTGACCTTGGTGCCGCTCTTGTCCGTGTCCCGGACTTCCTTCACATCCCCGTCCGGGACTCCATGGTCGTATGACTGCACATAGAGCTTTCCGTCCCTGTGGACCTCAACACTCAGGCTGTCGCTGAGCGCGTTCACGACCGATACCCCGACCCCGTGCAGGCCGCCTGAGACTGCGTATGCCTTTTTGCCGAACTTTCCTCCTGCGTGCAGCACAGTCATAACGACTTCCAGTGCCGATTTCCCGCTCTCATGCCTGTCCGTGGGGATTCCCCTTCCGTCATCCTCAACAGACACGGAGCCGTCCTTGTAGATCTCGACTGCTATGTTCCTGCAGAAGCCCCCAAGGGCCTCATCAATCGCATTATCCAGCACTTCAAAGACCAGATGATGGAGGCCTCTTTTGCCAATATCCCCAATGTACATCGCGGGCCTTTTCCTGACCGCTTCCAGGCCCTCAAGGACCTGTATGTCCTTTGCTGTATAACCACTATCTTCGACCATGGGATTACCACTAAAAGTTTTTTCCTTTTTACGACGTAGAATTACAATTAATTCATCAGTTATTTTTCTTGCTTTCCTATATCTCAAGCAGTCCTTAAATAGCTTCCTTTTGGCGCTAAAAAAGGGTTAAGGTGGGGCGCATTTTCAGGGCCAAAACCAGCTTCCTCCCGCACTTAAAAACATTTGGGATGATTAACAGAATAGTTGTTGAGAATGGCAGCAATAAAATCCAAAGCAAGCGTCCAATCCTCCGGCCCGCCGCCGCTCCAGAAAAGGGCGGAATACAATGGCCCAAGGCCTCCTCCGCTGCCGCATAAGAGGCGCAGTGCCTCATCACGTCCATCCCCTTTCAGCGCCCGCACTCCTGATTCCCAGCCGATTTCAGGCGTCAGGGTGGTTGAGGGCTCCCAATCCCCGGCTCTGGAATATACTGACGAATCCTTCCATGGAAAATGGGGCCGTGTGCTGCCAGGTGTCTTCCGGGCATCCTGCATCACAGGAAACTTCTCCACAGTCATCTTCAGAATCAGGACCGCCGACAGGGAACCTGATTTCGGGCTGCTCGGGCAAATCGGCAGGTTAATCAAAAGGGATAATCTGGTCTATGTGAGCGACCATGCCTTCACCACATCAGAGAGGGACAGGATATTCGTGCACCTGGACCAGGAAAAAGGGCTCTACGAAATATTCATGCACGGCGTCCCCCATGAAATGCTGGATGAGGCGAAAAACCTTGTAGGGTGCGTGGCTGCGTATTTCCATGAAGTAAAGGAGAAGCCGCTGCCCCCGCTCTGATGAATGAAAAAGAAGAAAAAGAAAATTATGCGCGCCTCTCCCTTCTGGGCACAGCATCCAATCTTGAGGTCATGTCATGCTCAACAGTCGGGGCTTCCCTAAGGTTCCCGGTAAAGACGAGCGCGAATGTCTGGCCGCTCCCTTCAATCACAACCGGCAGCCCCTGAGCCTGAAGCGCCTGCGTGATGCCCGTCCTGAGGCCGTCTATCAGCTCGCGATCCTCATCCGCATTTCCGAAACCTAAACGCCTTGTGATTTCAGCAAAATCCGTAAGTTCTATTCTTCTTGTGTCCCTTTGATCGGCCATCCTCACAACGTCTGTGACGATCTCTTCCCGCAGGGCTGAGAATGATGCGATGACCGAGTTCCTTAATTCATTCATGTCAACTGTTGTCCCACCAGCGCCATGCCTAATCCATGAGGTCCCCTCATTGGTAACTTGGAAGTACCACTGGAGCTGCCATCCAAGGTCTATCCGCAAATCTTCCATTGGCGAGTTTGCGGCAGTAATCAAGCCCTGGAGCGCATCATGAATCGCGCCCGGGCCCCTCCCCTGGCGCCCTATCGCCTCATGAAGCCTCTGCAGGTCTGCTGCAGAGGGCACATCAGTGAAATTAGCCTCTACAAAAACGCGCATTGCTGCATCAAAAGCCTGTCCTGCCCTGGCTCTTGCCTGCGCTTCTGTTGGCATCTGGACTGTGACATCAGCTGGCCTTCTTTCTGGTTCTGCCATTGTTCCACTCATAAGTTACACCTGAATCAACATTACTTGGAAAATCTAATAAATCAACCATTCAAGCGGGCTTGCGAGGTCGAGTTCCCACCTCGCCCGCTCTGTTTCTATCCGAAGCCTGGAACCCTCAACACTCAAGTTTGTGATTCCCTGAGCCTCGGCATCCCTGATATTCACTGTATACGCGTTTGAAATGAGGAACCCCCCTGCAATCGAGCCAAGCATCCGCCTTCCTGCAAGGGCATCATCCATGCCCAAAACCACGATAATCCTGCCAGGGGCGCGAATGAGGCTATATGATTGTGTGCATGAGATTTCAGTGGCGTCATCAAAAGCAGAATCCACTGCAATTGAAACGGTCCTTCCAGTCCCGACATATGTCAGCTTCCTCTCTTCCACATTCAGCCTACATTCCCCCTCCCCTATCCGTCCGGTGAGAATTCGGTTGCCTGCTGACTGTTCGCTCTGGCTTACCGCCGGCCTGCTCTGGTGCGGGCCGGGGCTAGTCGGCCATGACTCCTGGTGCGCACAGCCTGAGAATCCGAGCGAAAGAATCACGGTCTTGAGCAGCCTGCCAGCTCCCAAGCTGTTTCTTTGCTTCTTCGGGGCAATCTCCTCCCCCATCAGTTTCCTGCCCTTATCCATTAGGGTATATTATCTACAACAGTTTAAAAACCCTACCCGATGATAATCCGGGCATTGGCCTTCCAGGCCTCAATGGCCTCCTTGAATTCCGGCTTCTGCACAAACAGTATGCTATCGAGCTCCTTGTCCCTCATGTAGACAAGCACGGTCTTGGTGCCGATTGCCGCGAAGCTTGTCGGCTCGCCCTCGCCCAGGTTCTTGCCGAGCGAGACGAGGTAGTTCTTCAGCTTTATCGCCAGGATTTTCTGGACAGTTTCGCTGCCGCTGCCCATCTTCGCAAGAACTACCTGCTCATTCTTGAGCACCACGACCCCGCTGTAGAGGCCCTTGGTCATCATGGACGCGAACAGCTTCTCCGGGGACACCTGCTTTTTCTTTATCGCATTGCCCTCAAACGACACTCCCTGCGCCTTATGGGCCTTGGCGTACCTGCTCATCGCCCAGTTCCTGAGTGAAGTCGGGACGGTCACAAGCGAGGTCGGGTATACCTCCCCCTGCTCTATGAGCATCTTGTCCATCGCTTCCTCCCATTTGGCCCAGTTCTCCTCGGCAAGGCGCTGCTTCTCATTCAGCTTCTCGATTGCCCCTTCGACCTTGGCCAAATCGTCATCGATGATTTTCCGGTTCCTCGCATCCATCTTCTTGGAGATCGTCGCAATCTTGTCGGCCTTGATTGAGGTGACGATGTCGTATTCCTCCCCAACTTCGAACTCCGAGGCGCTGGCCTTCTTGACAAGGTCCGAGAGGTCCTTCACCCTTTCCATGAGCAGGTCTGCCCTGGTGTGGAAGAGCTCCTTCTCCTCCCGTATCGCCACCCCATAAGCGCGCTCGAGCAGCATGATTTTCAGCAGGTTCTCTATTGTCGTGTATGTCAGCAGCAGCCCGATGAAGCCACATGCCGCTCCGACAAGCCCCCACCAGTTCACAAGCATGAATTCCACCGGCCCCAAATCAATAATTGATTCAGGTGCAGGTGCCTCGGGCGCCATGAACAGCGCGGTTCCGAAGCCGGCGGCCAGGAGCACGATGGCTATCACCAGATCGGTCTTCCATCGTATCTCGGTCCTTCCAAGGGCCTTGCGCACGCCGACCATCGCCTTCTCCCCAGCGGCTTTGGCGCGCAGCATTGAAACGAACAGTGTGATTATGGTATATGCTATGAACAGCACCACGAGCAGCAGGCTGGATATGATTCCAAGCGAAAGATAGTAGTTCCGCGTGGTGGAATACAGTTCCATGAATACCGCGTTCACCGGTTCAAGCGCGATAAGGTTCAGCCCTTTCACGGTGAGCTTGGGGACATAATACTTGTTCGCGACGGATCCTGGGGGCGCGGTCGAATCGAAGCTGTACATCAGCATGTACTCCTCCTCGGCGACCTCGAGCGGGTTCCACTCCACCATGACATTGGCCCCGTCAGTAGTCGCGATTTCCTGGGAGGAGCTAAGTTCATCCCCGCTGAGGACTGCGCCATTCGGAATCTGCTCCTGGATGCTTATGCTCTCCATGCTCTTCCCAAGGGATTTTTCGCTCGTTATGTCCCTCACGGTGAGCGTGACGAAATAAGTGTAGCTTTCATTCTCAATAGTGTAATTGCCAATCATCCGCGCGGCTTCGGTGAGCTTGTCAACCCCGAAATCCTCATGGCT
This sequence comes from Microcaldota archaeon, assembly GCA_043812915.1. Taxonomy (GTDB): domain Archaea; phylum Micrarchaeota; class Micrarchaeia; order Anstonellales; family Bilamarchaeaceae; genus CAYVTJ01. Next base: position 30,916 of record JBDRLQ010000001.1, read on the forward strand.
GCAGAGCAGGACCTCATCACGGGTGTATATCGGAAGGGAGTTTATCCTGGCCATGCTGGAGACCACCTCCATCAGGAAGTTGAGGTAGATATCCTTCGCATGCCCATCCCCGTTCCTCAGCGTAAGCACGTCCTTCCTAGCCTCGAAGAGATTGGCGTTTAGTTCACCCACGCTGCGGATGTACTCCATCATCGAGCCGCCCACGACCTCGCTGTAGCTTTCGGTAATCTTCCTGCACTTGACCGAGTTGCTGGAGCAGAGCTTGACGCATGTGCTGACGTCTATGCAATTGACGCTCTGTATCCCCAGGTTCTTGGAGCAGGCGAATTCGGCGGTATTCTTCGAGTCTGAGAAATCCTCGAGGGAATTATCGGCCATCAGCAGGTCAAGGTCGGTGATATTCGCATAAGAAGAGTAAGTGCCTTTGGTGGAAATCGCGACGGCAATCTGCCTCTGCAGTGTCTTTCCCGCACCCTCATTCCTGATTGGCATGAAATTATATATTATATAATCAGGATTCCCATCCCCATCCATGTCAGTATGTCTTGAGGAAGTGATTTGCTCGCTCTCCACGCTCGGATAGCTTGCCTGCTCTATGCATCCAAAGCCGGCAACAAGCATCAGAACTGCTAACAGAAGAACGGCGCCTCGCATGTGAAGCTTTCCGAGCTTTCATTTAAATTGCTTACGCAGCCCCCTCTCCTCCGGCCGGGCAGGAATGTCATTCTGCTTATTTTTAAAACTGTTGTAGTAAAGATAGCATTATGTCTTTTGAACAACGGCGCGTGAGATTCAGCGCCGCCCTGCAGGGAACAAAAAAGAAACGGCCCGGGCTAACCGGCTTCCTGCTCGATGATTTGAGCGCCCTTGGCATAAACCGCCTGAAAATCGGCGATGTCGCAGAGAAGATGCGCGAGCACGGGCACTCGGCGGAATTCTATGCCCTGACAGTCCGCGCCGCGCTCGAGAGGCACAAGGTGGAAGCCACCCCGAAAGAGGTCATCGACGCCAGAGAAGATGTGTATGGCGCGCCAACATCCGCGCTCTGGGACATCCTTGGCAGGACCAGGACCAAGCCGCTTCTATGCTCGATAAATGAAGTCCTCGCTAGCAATTCTGCCCTTGCAGAAGAGCTGAAATACATGAATTCCAGGGCGGAGATTGAGTTCGAAATCAGGCACGCTCAGAGGCGCCTGAACTTCTGTTCGCTCTCCGGGGCGGCCGTTGCGATGGTCACGCAGCTGGCAGCGGCAGCGCATTCCGGGACAACTGCAGGCTCGGTCCTGACCGGAGCCTCATTCCTGCTAATCAGTTTTTTCGTCATTGGGACCCTTAGCCGCCTATCAACATTAAACGAGGTTCGGGACAGGCTGAGGAAACTGGAAGAATCATCAAACCAGAAGTCCGGGCAGCAGTAGCTCTATATAAATTTTTTTGGCGCAGCTATGGCATGGCAGCCGGACCAAAGCGCATTCTTAAGGGAGTTCTGGAACTTGTCAGCCCCAGCAGGAAGGAGGTGCTGGCGGAATCCGCTTTCGCCAGGTCCATAATCAGGAAGATTGCAAACGCCTGCCCGAAAGGATGCAAGGTCGTCCTCGCCGGCTCGGTCGCAAAAGGGACATTCCTCCGCGATTCCAAGGACCTGGACATCTTCGTCCTTGTCGGAAAGGGGATTCCAAAGGCAAGCATGGAGAACATGCTAAAATCCATCATAAGGAAGGCGTATCCGGGCATTGGACACCAGCTTAGCTATGCCGAGCACCCATACCTTCGCTTCCATCTGGAGGGCAGGAGGATAGACCTGGTGCCCGCATACTCCATAAGGCATGCGGGAGAGCGCCTGAGCGCGGTGGACCGCTCGGTGCTGCATACCAAATACATCCTGAAGAACCTTAAGAAATCCCGGAAGGGGGACGTGCTCCTGCTCAAGAAATTCCTGAAGGCGAATTCGCTCTATGGCGCCGAGATAAAGACCGAGGGATTCCCCGGCTATCTCTGCGAGCTCCTGATACTAAGATACGGCAGCTTCATGAAGCTGGTTCGCACGGCCCCGGTTTGGAAGCTCCCAATCGTAATCGATTCGGCAAGGCACTACGGAAAAAAGGAACTGGGAGGGCTTCCGGAAAAATTCAGCTCGTCCCTGGTCGTAATAGACCCGACCGACCGCAACAGGAACGTCGCGGCGGCTTTATCCGAAAAGAACCTGAAGGCGTTCATCTCCCTGTGCAGCCGCTTTGCCAAGTCCCCCTCATCCAGGCTCTTCCTGAAGGCACCTCCCACTTTCGCCAGCAATGTCTCTGCTGCAAAAAGAAAGCACGGGGTCTACCTAATCACCATGCCAAAGCCCGATGTCGTAGATGATATCCTCTGGGGCCAGCTGAAAAAGCTACTGAAGCAGCTCTTTGCGTCCATGAAGGAGTTCTGCCCCGCGGAGCCATTCGCTGATGATGAAGGCGCTATCACGATTGCCCTGCCGCTTGGCAAATCAGTCCTTCCTGAAAAGGAAATCCTTCTTGGCCCGCCGCTGGATATGGGTGGGCACCTTGCCCATTTCAGGAAAGCGCACAAGGGCGCCAAATTCATGAAAAAGAATGGCCGGCTCTGCGCTGTGAGGAAAAGGAAAATCAGAAAAGCGGAGGATGCCATTTCAGAATTCTTCAGGAAATACTCGGCTAAGGGCACGCATCTTTCAAATCCGCTCTCCAAAATGAAGATTGAAAAAGCCTGAACCTAGAGCTCAATCCTTTCTCCTAGGACAGGTGCGTTTGCGTCAATCCCGTAGCCTTCCCGCAGCTCCTGCGCGAATATCTCCGGAGAATCTCCGTGCACAAGGATGACCCTTTCCGGATTGGCCGCTTTTATGAACTGTATGAGCTCTTTCCTGCCCGCATGCGCGGAGAAGTCCAGGTATTCCACTGGCAGGTCGACCGAGAGCTCCTGGTCATTCTTGATTATGTGCCCTTCGTTCTGGAGCAGCCAGCCGTTCGTGTCCTGCATGCAGTAGCCCGTGAAGACCACCTTGGACTTCTGGTTCACATTGAACAGGTACCCTAGCACCGGCCCCCCGCTCATCATGCCTGCGCTGCTGACAATCACCGATGGAGACTGGGTCGCCATGCGCCTGTCCCGCAAGTCCTTTACCAGCGTTACGGTCTGAACATCCTTCCTGAACCTCTTGGCGTCCCGTATGTACTGGGGATTCTTGAGGTACAGCCTGGTAAGCTCCCTTCCCATCCCGTCAACAAAGACCGGGATGTTCCGGTCGTATTTCCGGATAAGGGAAATCAGTTCCTGCGTTCTCCCTAGCGAGAATGCGGGCAGCAGGAAATTCCCGCCGCTATCAAGGGTTTCGCGCATCTCCTCCACGAATTTCTGCTCGAGCTCTCTGCGCGGCGGATGGTCCCTTTGCGCGTAGGTGCTCTCGATAATGAGCGTGTCGACATCCTTTACCTTCTTTGCGCCTTCGTGCATCTGCGTGGCTTCCATCTTGAAGTCGCCTGTATAGCACACCCTCTTGCCCTTGTACTCGATATCCACAATCGCTGCGCCGGCGATGTGCCCTGCATCATGCAGCTTTATCCTAGTCTCACCCGTATGCACCGGCCTGCCATATAGCATGGGGGCCCAGTACTTGAGGGCTTTCTTGTAATGGCCGACCGTGTAGGGCAGATCAGGGCCCATTATCTTCATGGAGTCTTTCCAGAGGACTTCGCAGAAGTCCCTTGTCGGGGGAGTGGCATACCACCTTATTTTTGAGTTCCTGTAGAAGGCGGGCACGAACCCGCTGTGGTCCAGGTGTGCGTGGCTAATCACCGCGAAGTCCGGGGTTATGTCATTCGCCGGGTACTGCGCCTGGCCGCTAGGGTCGAATATCTTAATCCCATAATCCAGCATTATGCGCTTGTCGGTCTGAAGAAGGAAAGCGCTCCGGCCAACTTCGCGTGAAGCCCCGAAGCACTCGAGATGAAACGCCATACCCTTCAGCATGGCAAAGAAGATATTTAATACCCGCATGTAATATTTACGCTAATGACCAGTATCGAGGAAATCAAGAGAAATCTTGTAATGTCAATCATATTGATAATCGTGATATTCGCAGTTGGCTCCATCGCCTACAATTATCTTGAGGGCTGGTCCCTGCTCGATTCAATCTATTTCATAACGATGACTGTTACCACCGTCGGCTATGGGGACATCATCCCCCACACCCCCGAGGGGAAGGTATTCACGATAGGCCTCGTCTGGATTGGCGTTTCTGTCGCCTTCTTCCTGATTTACAGCATAGCGGCATACAGGGAATCCGCTTTCGACCGCCACGTGGTGAACAAGCTTGAGATGCTCCGGAACATTACCCTGATCCGGAGGGGCCCTAAGAAAATCGAGAAAAACAGGAGCTCAATCAGGCCCATCAGGAAGATGCTCGGTGAGATGTGAATCCCATCCTTTTTTCATTCCTTCCATTCTGAAGTTAACTTATCTGAGGTAAAAGCCAATGTCCGAAACGTACTCCGAGAAGTTCCTGAGGAACACCGGCACGCTTGAGCCGAAAGAGCAGAAGAGGCTCCGCGAAGCCGTATTCTGCATAGTCGGCATGGGGGGCACAGGGGGATTCTGCTTCGAGAACCTTCTTCGGCTTGGCTGCGAGGACTTCATCCTCTTCGATTCCGACAGGTTCGAGCTCTGCAATTTCAACCGGCAGATTCTTGCGACGGATGAGGTCGTGGACCTTGCCAAGGTGGATGCTGCGGTCCGGCGCGCGAGGGAAGTGAACGATTCGGCCAGGATAAGGAAACTGGAAGCGTTCGGCCCTCGAACCTCCGGCGAAATCAGGGACTGCGAAATTGTGATAGATGGCACCGACAACCTTCCTGCAAGGGCTGAAATCGCAAAGGCATGCAGGGAGCATGGAAAGCCCTATGTCTTCTGCTCAGCGGCCTCATCCAGGGGCATAGTCACGATTTTCGATAATTACAGCTTTGAAAAGGCGTTCCAGCTTCCAGAAGGCCCGAAAGAGCTGGACGGGCGGGGGACCTGCTCCAGCGTGGTGTGCCCAGCGGCATCCCTGGCGGGCACAATCGGGGCGGCGCAGGCGGCCAATTACCTCCTGGGCAAGCCTTTTGCAAAGGCGCCAGACGCTATTTTCTTCGATATTTTCAGGGAGGATGTTTTCTGGAGGGCGAGGCTCGGATGATAGAGTACAATCTAGTGGATTCATGCACCAGCACCAATTCCTTCGAGGTGAAATTCAAGAAGAACAAAATCGATCTCAAGAAGGCCGAGCCGGTGCTGTCAGGCATCGGGGAGTCGGCGGCGGTTACTCCGGTCGTCCTGCTCTTCAAGATAAAGGGCTATGCGGTCAGTATCTATGCCAGCGGCAGGATGCTGATAAAGAACATAGAAAAGGCGGAGGCAGATTCCATCGCGAAAGAGCTGGTCTCCACGCTTGAATCCGGGGGTGCGATACAATGAAAATCGATTTCCATGTGCATACGAAATTCTCCCCGGATTCGATAATATCCCCGGATGATTTGGCCAGAAAATCAAAGAAGCTGAAAATAATCCCGGCGATAACCGACCACAATTCCATGGGTGCGGTAAAGCACCTGCGGAAACTGAAAATCCCATTCATCCCGGGCCAGGAAGTCCATACCGACCGCGGTGATTTGATTGGCCTTTACACAAATGAAGCAATCCCCAAAGGCACCCCATTCGCCGAAACGGCGGACAAGATTCATGGGCAGGGCGGAATCACCTACCTTCCCCATATGTACGATATTACCCGCGCAGGGGCGGTGCCGGCGGAGGGCGAAGAGGGAAAGATGGACATAATAGAGGTATTCAATGCCAGGTGCATGAGCGACATGTTCAACCTGCGCGCCCGCCTTTTCGCCAAGAAGCACAAAAAGCCTGTCGCTGCCGGGAGCGACACTCATTTCCTGTGGGAATTCGGAACCACTTATACCGGGCTTCCTGATTTTGATTTGGAAAACCCGAAGGAACTGCTCAAGGCATTGGAAAAGGGGGAAATTGTCGGAAAGAAAGCGCCCTTTTACGTGCGCGGGACTACAAGCATGCTCAAAGCTGGCAGGAAACTGTCAAAGGCCCTGCTGCTTTCCAGGGAATAGTCACTCTTTTTTCAGGACAAGCACCGAAGCGTCATCATCTGCAGGGATTAGCGCTCTGGAGTCTCTGGATGGCAGGTTCAGGTATGCCCCGTCTTTTACAAGGTTCATCCTTGCCCGGACCAGGCCCATCAGCTCCATGCCAAGGCCCTCCGCGTCCTGGAAGGCGGCAAGCATTTTTCTGATATCGGGCTCTCCGCTGACATCATGTATCCAGCCCTCGGAATCAAGCACAATCCAGAGATTCTTGGTTATGCCATCGCTAACAAGAATGAGCATCCCGCCTTTCCCGAGCATCCCCTCCGCAGTCTCAATCTTTCTCATGGCCGGAACGTCGCAATCATTTGCCCCGATGGAGCTGTCAACCACGTTCCTCAAAGAAGCGTATGACCTCAGGCTGAGGGCGCTCAATTCCAGGCGGCCATTCCCAAGCCCGTCATCATGCCACATGCTCTCATAATCCAGGAGCCTCCTGACCTTTCCGTCAGCGGCGGCATCATAGCCGGCCGAGTCCCCTGCGGATGCGATGAAATACCTGCCATCAGGGCGGACTGCGGCCATGATTGCTGTGGTCCCCCCCTTAAATTCCTCCATCTCTCTTGGCTCCGGCACCATTGGCTTTGGGGGCGGCGTCGCCTCAGGGTCGTCCTTGCGAATCTCAGCAAGCAGTTCTTCCCATTCGCGGAGGGCATTCCTCTGGCCACTCAGCACTTTCTCCACCATCGGATTAATCGCCCGCCTTGATGCCTCAAGAAGGAATTCGAGGGCGCCTTCCTGGCTTTCGATGCCCTTGCCGCTCTCTTGCCAGAGCGAATGGATGCTTTCACACATGACTTTCGGGATTGTGCTCCCGAATGGCCCAAACCCGTCAAACAGCGCAATCAGGTGGTGCCCTTCATCAGAAATAATAAGCGTCGCGTCCTGGCAGACCCTCATCGCCCGGTCAATGTGATTTTTTTTGAGCCGGCCCATCACAACCTCGCTGTAGATTGAGACATCTCCTGCGCGTAGGTGGGCCAGCGAATGTGTGCTCGGATCTTTGGGAAGCATTATCCCTCGCATTCCTTCAACTGCCCCATTGCCGCTGAACCTGCGCACGTTCTGCTCTCTTACAACTGGCCGCAGTTGTTTTTTCATATCGCCCACAAAAGTATATTTTCAAACAAATGTTTAAATACTTTTCTAAAAATCTGTTGGAAGAAGCCATGTTTTTCCGGGAAAACAGAACTCTTCCATAGAATAATTATATCGGAAAAATCGCCAAAAACTCCGAAACCTATTTAATCATAAATACACCAACCTGTTTCCATGGCTGGAGAATTCATAGGAGTTGAAATTGCAGTAATAATCGTAACGGCGTCCATACTTCTGGCCGGCATCCTAGTCGGTGTCGGCCGGGCTTTCAACTACAAGCGCATTGAGCACTTCGGCATTGAAGAGCTCATCCAGTCCGTAATCAACGCTGCGATAATCGGCGCTTTCGCCGCCATCATAGAACTGGTGAATGCAGTATCATCATCCCTGGTCGCAGAAACCTGCGTTGCGGGAGATGCAATCGCACAATTAATCTGCACGCTGGAGAACCTAGACATATCGATGTTCTCAATGTTCCAGGAGCTTGTCCGGATGACCGAGGTGCTAGGATACTACCAATCGATTGCGCTTGTGCTAAGCTCGATAACCATCCAGCCTTTTGCCAACCTCACCGGAATGTCCGACCTTTTCATGTCCCAGCTCCTCTCGATGCAGTTCCTTCTTGTCCTGCTTGATCTGAACCTGCAGGTCCTGTACTTCGTGGCGCAGAACGCGCTGCTCCTGCTCTTCCCGCTCGGGCTTGTGCTAAGGACTTTATTTGCAACAAGGAAGCTCGGAGGATTCCTGATTGCCCTCTCTCTCGGGTTGTACATCCTCTACCCGTCCTTCGTCCTGATATTCCCTGACCCGTCTGATGACGTCCAGAACGCCACTTCCCAGATGAGCGCGTTCAATGACAACAGCCTGTATGCGACAATGCCGATTGTTGACCTCAATGACAATTACGCGCTGGCAGGGAAACTTGACCTGATGAGCGGAAGGTGCTTCGAGGAGGGCGTCAACGGGAGTTCGCACTGCGTTGAGTTCACTTCATCATATGCCGGGGATCCGCCGGACCTTAGCGGGGAGCTTACGGTAATCAGCCAGAGGAACTCATTCGCGATGTCCAAGGTCCTGCTGTACGCGATAATCGCGCCGCTCTTCTCGCTGCTTATCACAATCGTGTTCGTGAAAGAGGTGGCGTCACTGCTCGGCTCAGAGATCGGCCTCTCCAGCCTGGCCTCGGTTTAGGCGGAGCCTTGCCCCAACATTTAAATAGTAGTCCCGATATTTTTCTCTGAGAGGTGAAGATTGGTGTTTCTTAATCGTGCAATCACAGTGGCTGCCCTTGTCGGCGGATTCCTTGCAATCATCGTTTCCCTTGTTTATTCGAACCCGCTTATCCCGATTATCGCAGGCTTTCTCTTCCTACTGACGCTTTTCCTCTGGAAATACGGATACCTGATAATCCCGATGATTACCAAGGCTACGAACATCATCGAGGTCCGCGGGGCGTATGAGGTCCCGCCAACGCGCGACTACATAATGAAGAAGAACCGGAACGGCTACTACGCCACCAAGTTCATGGAAGTTAGGTTCTATGAGAGCTCGATGGACAAGTCCTCCGATGAGAAGAAGACGATGTTCGAGGCCTTCGAGAAGGCAATCAGCTCGCTGAAATATGTAGTCCGAATCACGATGATGATCTCCGCGCTTGACCTCTCAACGCACATAGATGAAATCAAGACCAAGAGGAGCTCCGCCGAGACCAAGAAGTCCAAGGCGGGCCAGCTTGCCCAGGATGAGCGGGTCCGGACCGACCGGGAAATCGCCATGTGGAACCGCCTGCTTGACCGCATCACGCAGGGCGAGAGGCCGGTGGAACTAATCGCATACGCGTCAACCACCGCCTTCGGCCTGACAAGGGACGAGGCGCTAAGCCGCGTCTCAAGGCAGTCAAAGGAGCTGAGGACAATCCTCTCCAGCTCGCTCGGCTGCGACATCCGGGAGCTTTCTGATTTGGAGATGCTCAAATGCTTTGAATGGGATTATTTCTTCCCCACAACTCAGGAGGAAATCAAGGACGCAGTGTTCTGATTTCTCCCCCTCTCTTTTCCCCAGCACATCAAAATATTTATATACTCCACTACACACTATCTTCTGAGAGTTACGGGATAGCTGCTAGCTTCTCTGCTCTACCATCAAAGTGACAGGAGGAATGTAACGAATGGGTTTGAAACAATCCTACATGCTTTCGCAGGAACTTGCAAGGAAAATGATTGTGGTTCACCCTCCTGAACCGCGGAAAGAGCTCCTCCTGGCGCAGCCGGACCAGGGGGTGTATGTCGGAAAGACCCGGTTCCTCGGAACGCCCGTGTTCTGGGACCCCTCAAAACTGATCAATCCTCATCTTGCCATCATCGGAATCACGGGTTCCGGAAAATCATACACAGTAAAGACTTTTCTGACAAGGGCCTCTCTCATCTGGAACACCAACGCAATCATCCTGGACTGGGTGGGCGAATACAACAAGTGGGTGAAGCAGGCGGGCGGCAGGGTGGTCGACCTCTCGAAGGAGCGGCTTAACCTTCTTGACCTGATGGACCTGCCCAAGCGCAGCAGGATAAGGCAGATTATCTCCGCCCTTGACATACTTATCGACCTCAAGAGCTATCCTAATGAGAGGGACGAGATTGAAGAGGCCCTCGAGTCCATATACGAGCGCAAGAAAAAAAAGGCGAACCTTGTGGATGTCGTGAAGTTCCTTGAGAAGAAGGATCTGAAGCGCTCTGCGAGGCTGCTAAAGAGGTTCACCGTTGAGGGCACTGATTTCTTTGCCGGAAAATCCACCGTGGACATCACGCAATTGTCCAATTCCGGCCTTGTCTGCATCGACCTGCACTCGCTCCCGACCGAGGAGATGCGCTCTTTGGCGGGCCTGACAATCCTGCAGTACATCAAGGAGATGATGCGCACCGAGGGCATTGGCGAGGACAACAAGCACGTGCGCCTTTTCGTGGTGCTGGACGAGGCATGGAAAATAGCGCAGGATGAGCGCAGCGACGTGGTCGCGATAGTCCGCGAAGGCCGCAAATACAACTTCTCGCTCATCATAGCTACGCAGAACCCGACAGACATGCATAAGACGATATTTTCCAATATCGGCACAATCGTCACCCTCCGCCTCATACTGAGGGAGTACCGTGATTATGTGAGGAATTCAATCGGCTATTCCAACTTCATAGATGATGAGATTGGCAAGTTCGGTGTCGGTGACGCCGCCGTCAGCATGATGTTCGCCCAGAGGCAGACAAAGGTGATGACATTCCTTATGGACAAGATAGATGGGGAGGAGCCTCTTTTCCTCTTCAGGATACGGGGTGTAAAAATGGATGTTGAGATTGAGAGGGAACAATTTGTTCGGATGCTTTACGAGCTGGGCCTGACCGAGTCGCAGCTGAACCTGGTCAAATCAGAATTCGAGAAGAGTGATGGTTTGCTTGATGGCGAGATGCTGGTCGAGATATTCGAGAAGTTCGGGTACTCCAGGCCATCCATCATGTCATTCCTCAGGCAGCTGGGCGTGGATGAGAAGAACCTCATCAAGATATTCTCGCTGGTGAAGATGAGGAAGGCCAGGAAAGGCGTAGTGAACGTGGTATTTGACGAGCAGTGATTGGCATGGAAGAGGAGAAGATAACGGTAAAGGGGAACCTGAAGGGAGAGCAGGGGCTCAGCACCCTCGCGCGGCTGATGGGGGAGCTTGGCTTTTCAAAGATATCCTATGACAAGGACAAGCTCGTTGTCGAGAAGATAAAGGGCCATGACCTTAGCGGAAAGCCATTCCTGGAATACCGCATGAGATTCACGGGCAAGCTGATTGAATTCACATACAACGTCCCGCCCAAAAAGAGCAGCAGGGCAATCCTCCTTGAGCTTCTCCCGACTTTCCTTAGCGTGCTGCAGGTGGCGGAAGACTACTATGAGATTGCCCCGTCGGCTATGTACGGGCACATAAGCGGAGTCCTGAAGGAAACCGTCAAGGTGATGGGCAAGGATGTAGTGGAGCTCTCCACGACGCTTAGCGACATAGAGGTCAAGCACAACGACCTTACGATGAAATATGATGACCTGCTGCGCTCAAGCGAGGCGAACGCGAAGATCCTCCTTGAGACTGAGAGGCGCAGGGACGAACTGGCAAAGAGGGTAGAGACGCTCACGAAAATCAGCGATGATACCCTCAGGGAATCTCTCTACGACTGGATTCGCATGCACGGGGGGAGCATCAACATGCGCGAGTTCGCAAGGACGAATTCGGTTTCAGTGCCCCGCATAGAGGAAGGCCTGAACAGTCTTATATCGGAGGGCTTCATCAAGAGGAGGCTGGATTAGATGGATGAAGGGCAGAATGATGAAATCAGCTTTATCATCGCGCAGAACTACCCGGCAGTCCGGAAATTCGTTGTGCAGAAGCCGATGAAGAAATCGATAATGGATTCCTTCAAGGAACTGCTGGTCGGCAGAGGGTGAACTAAATGAAAGTGCTAATTGTCGGGAATGGCGCCAGGGAGCATGTGATTGCGCAGAAGCTGGCGAAAGATTCTGAGGTATATGCGGTAATGTCAAAGCTCAACCCTGCAATCGCGAGGCTCTGCAGGAAGCACTGGATATGCGACATTGAGAATCCCGGGGAAGTGAAGAGGGTAATCGCAGGGGAGCGGTTCGACCTGGGCTTCTCAAGCCCGGACGGCACTCTTGCGGCTGGTGTCAGCGACGCGCTAAAGGAGCATGGCATGAAGGTCGCCTCGCCCACCCAGGCCGCCTCGCGAATAGAATGGGACAAGAGCTTCATGCGGAACCTGATGAAGAGCCACAACATAGAGGGCATGCCGAGGATTGAGCTGCCCGGCAATATCGAGGATGCGAAGAAGGCGGTGGATGAGATTGGCGAAGTGGCGGTAAAGCCCCTTGGCCTCACTGGCGGAAAGGGGGTTCGCATTTCCGGAGAGCATTTCAGCGAGCATGGGGAGATCATCTCCTACTGTGATGACCTAATCAGGAAGGATGGCAAGGTGCTCATAGAGGAGAAGCTTGTCGGGGAGGAATTCACGCTGCAGGCTTTCTGCGACGGGAACACGATGGCCGCCATGCCGCCTGTCCAGGACCACAAGCGCGCCTTCGAAGGGGACCGGGGTCCGAATACCGGCGGTATGGGCTCATATTCAACCGGCAGGATGCTCCCGTTCCTCAAGGAATCAGACCTTGAGCAGGCAAAGAAGATAATGCAGGGCGTGCTCGATGCACTAAAAGCAGAGGGCGCGCCTTTCACCGGGGTGCTCTACGGCCAGTTCATGGCCACAAGGGACGGGCTCAAGGTGATAGAGTTCAACGCAAGGTTCGGGGACCCGGAGGCGATGAATGTCCTCAGCCTGCTGGAGAGCTCACTATCCGAGATATTCCTCTCAATGGCTGAGGGAAGCCTGGCGGAGCCTGTATTCTCTGAGGATGCGACTGTTGTGAAATACCTTGTCCCGACCTGGTATCCGGACAGCCCTGCCGCGGCGCTCCCGACGCTTGAAACCGAAGTGTCCGTGGATAACGCTGCAGTGCGGTCCGCTGGCGCGGAGGTGTACTATGCCTCTGTGTTCGAGGATGAAGGGAAAATACATGTAACACTATCACGCTCATTCGGAGTCCTCGGAAGGGCCAGGAGCGTAGAGGAAGCCGAAAAGATTGCTGAATCCGCCTGCAGCGCGTTCAGCGGACCACTGAAGCACAGGAAAGACATCGGAACTGCCCCGCTCATCCGGAAACGGGCTGAGCACATGAAGGAGCTCCGCGGACAATGAAGAGTATAATATTGCTTCTGCTTCTTGTATCAGCCTCATATTCCAGTTTCGGCTATTCCAGGATAGAGCTGGAGCGCATATGGACCATAGAGGCTCCGGAACCTGGCGCGCATGTCACGTTTGAGGGGATGCTCGTTTTCAATGACAGCTTCCAGAAAGTTTATCTCATCCATACCGAGCCCGAGATGGACATGATGGAGGACGAGAACGGAAGCATAAGGCTGCAGTACGAGGGCACCATGGACGGCACTGTCCTGCGCCTTAAAGGAAGCACGCTCGTGGAGCTATATTACAACACCTCACTGAAGGAGGATCCTCCGCTTCCGGAGGGGGAACTGGGCTATACAGAGCTCACGATGCCCAATCAGGCAATCCGCATGCAGGCGCAGGCGCTGAAAGAGGATACGGCGCTCGAAACCATCCGGAACCTGGCCAACTGGGTGCACCAGAATGTGGAATATGACCTTGGCTACTGGGGGCAGACAAGAACGGCGGAGGAGATATTCAGCCAGCGCAGGGGCGTATGCGTTCAATATTCGCACCTTTTCATCTCCATGGCCCGCTCCCTCGGGCTTCAGACGAGGTATGTAAGCGGATATGTCAATGTCAACCGCGCCTGGCAGGCCCATGCCTGGACAGAGGTCTACGTGCCTGATTATGGATGGCTTCCCGTGGACCCCACATTCGGGGAGGTTGGGACCCTTGACAATTCGCACCTGATAATCGCCTATGGAACGGACCAGGAGTCAATATACGACAGCCTTTTCTCGAACAAGCCGGACACCCTGTTTTCGGTTGATGACTCACTGAGCGCAAAGCTTGATTCCGAGGACCCGCACGGAATCCAGATGCTGCTCTCATTCCAGAGGGAGCTGCTCACCCTGGAGGTAACCGTGAGGAACACGGATGATGATTACCAGTTCGCGACATACTCATATGCGGCTCCGGAAGACTACGGCGGCCAGGTGGGCGAAATCATACTCCTGAAGCCGAATGAGGAGCGGCACTTCTACTACAGCCTGAACAATTCGCTTTTTCAAGATGGCTACACATACAGGATACCCGTAAGGGCATCTGCCAACGATGCCGTGGCTGAGGAGGAGATTGTTATCAACAGGCCGCACCAGCAGGAGACTGCGGCAGAAAGCGTGCAGGAAGCAACTTCCTGCCTTCTGCCATCGCTGGTGTTCATGCTCATCCTGTTCATTTCCTCCCTGGCCATCTTCGAGCGGAAATATCGGTGATTTGATGCAGGGGAACACGGGCGCGCTGATGTCCAGGCTGGGCCGCGCGCAGAAGGAAATGGGCGCCATCGTCCGCAGTAGGATGGAGGAATTCGCCTCCAACAGCAACTGGTTCTCAGAGCTGTGCTTCTGCATCCTGACGGCGAATTACACCGCGGAAGGCGGAATCCGAATCCAGAACTCAGTAAAGGATTTCTCCGGGCTTTCCCGCCAGAAGATAGAGAAGGTGCTTCGCAGCCATGGCTACCGGTTCCCCAAAGTCCGCTCGGAATTCCTGTTCCTGGCAGGGAAGCACCGCGATTCCCTCCATTCCCTCCCATTGATGGAGAATTCCTTGGAACGGAGGGAATGGCTGGTGAAGAACGTGAAGGGCATCGGGTACAAGGAGGCGAGCCATTTCCTGCGCAATGTTGGCTTTTCGGATGTCGCGATAATAGACCGGCATATCCTGTCTGTCCTCTGCCAGCACCAGCTGATAGAGATGCCAAAAACGCTCACGAAAAGAAGGTATCTGGAAATAGAAAGGACGCTCGCGGGTATTGCCAGGAAGGCCTCAATGTCCCTTGGCGAGCTTGATTTGTATCTCTGGTACTTGAAAACCGGTAAAGTGCTCAAGTAGCGCTATTCCCCGAATTTTGTGGCAACGACATCGGCAATCGCACCGTATGCCGCTCCGAAGACCAGCAGTATCGCGGCCCCGCTTCCGCCGGGAATCATTATCGCGATGCTCACGATTGCTCCTATAAGTGCCCCACGAAGGGCTGCGTTCGGCAGCTTGGATTTCAGCAGGCTCATATGGCCGGCAAGGCCCACCATGAAGCCAATCAGCACCCGGTTATAGAATATCATCCCTAGCAAAGACATGGTCACAATAACTCCTGGAATCTGCACCATGGTCGTCCCATACGCGCAGAAGAGCCCGAACAGGATTGAGATGCCCAATGCGATTAGCATTCGTTTCGTGTTCATTCATCATCACCTCTGAGTATCATACTATGCAGATTTTCGGAGGACTCCTAAGGAGCAGCTCCACTAGGGTCACCGAATTCTTTATGTCATCCAGGTGCGCCATGCTTGCTGGTGTGTGCATGTTCTTTATCGCGACTCCAACGACCGCGGTGGGCACGCCGCCCCTGGAGAGCGAGATGCTCAGGGCGTCCGTTGTGCCGCTGTCGCTTACCTCCAGCTGCACCTTCATCCGCTTCCTTTTGGCTATTGCCTCCATCCAGCCGTTTATGCACCTGTTGCCAATCATCTCGGAATCCATTATTGTTATGCAGGGGCCTTCCCCCATCTTCCTTGACTCGCCATTGGCATCGGTGACATCCACAACGATTGCCCAGTCGGGCTTGATGTCATACGCCGAAATCTTCGCGCCGTACATCCCCATCTCCTCCTGGACAGTAAATACGTAGAAAATCTCCTCCTTCGCCTTCTTGAGCCTCTTGGCAAGCTCAATTAGCACAAAGCAGCCGAGCCTGTCATCAAGCGCCTTGCCGGCTATAATCTTCTCTGAGCCCATCGTGGCGTAGCCGCTGTTGTAGAATGAGATGTATGTGCCTATCCTGATTCCACTCCTTTCCAGCTCCTTCTTCGTAAGCCCGGTGTCCACATAGAGATTCTCCATGGCCGGCAGTTCCTTTATCTCCTCACCGCGGCTGAGCTCCTTGGTGGTTATCACACCCTTAATCTTGCCAAGGCTAACCCTCCGGCATATGAGGGCAGCCCCGTCCAGGCCGCCGACAGCCGAGAATCTTATCTTTCCATCATCCTCGATTTCCCTGACCATCAGCCCCACTTCGTCCATATGCGCGGCAAGCATCACGGTTGGCTTTGTGCCTTTCTTGTGCGCAACTAAGTTCCCGACCTTGTCAATCCGGATGCTGTCCACATGCGGCCCGATTTCTTTTTTGATGATTTTCCGCACGTCGTCCTCCATCCCGCTGATGCCGACCGCGTTGATTAGTTTGTCAAGCATGAATATCACTGGATGTAGATTCAAATAGAATTCTTATAACTATTTGTGGAATATCCCTCTTTTTTTAAGGAAACGCTGGTTCTGGATTCATAAACTTAATTTTATATATGTTAGTGTGTGTATATTATCAACTGTGTCTAGTAAAAAAGTAAGCGGCACGATAGCGCCGCGCTCCGGCGATCAAACAGGTTCGGCTGCCCCATCTGCAAGGACGCCCGGTGAAAGGCGCATGCCGACCACTTCTTCAGAGCCGATATCAAAAGGAGCAGCCGCAGCTGCCCTGGCCATACTTGATGCCGTCGGAGAGGCGGTGATGGCCGTCGACAAAAGATACCTGATTATCTCATGGAACCGGGCTGCCGAGGAAATGTTCGGCTATTCTAGGGAAGAGGCCATCGGGATGTCCCTCACCCGGCTTATGCCCCCGGATTTCAGGGCTGAATTCGCACGCGATGTCGGGCCTATGCCTCCTGGCGAATCCATGAGGGTTTTGGGGGAGGATCCCGAAAAGATTGCGCAGAGGGCCGATGGCAGCCAGTTCTATGTCGAATTATCGGTTTCCGAGAGTGACTGTTTCGGTGGAGATTCGGCATACATAGCGATAATGAGGGATGTTTCCGCGCGCAAGGAGGCGGAGTCCGCCCTAAAAAGAAGCGAAGAAAAGTACCGGGCGCTCTTTGAGAAATCCCCCGAAGGAATAACCCTTGTCAGCCTTGATGGGAAGATTATCGAGTGCAATGGGGAGACCGCAAGAATCGCAGGCTCCACTATCGAAGCGCTTGTCAGCATGAATTTCCTGCATGTGGGCGTGCTCCCTCCAGAGGGCCTGCCTGGATATCCGGCCCTGTTCCAGAATCTCCTTGCCGGAGAGCGCCTTGAGCCGTTCGTGACGAATGTCGTCCAGGACGGACAGATGATGTGGCTGGAGATCTCCCTCTCTGTTGTCGGGGAAGGGAAAGACGCTTCGATACTTGTTATAAGCCGGGATATAACAACCAGGATGGATGCCGAAGACGCCCTGCGCGAGAGCGAGATGCGCTACCAGCAGTACCTCGACCTGGCTCCCGTGGCCTTTGTCAGCCTTGGCAAGGATGGGCGGATTACTTTCTGCAACCGGAAGGGCGGCGAACTCCTCCGCTGCAGTCAGGATGGGCTGGCTGGCGAGGATTGGTTCGAAAGCTTTGTTCCTCCAGATGAGCGGGGTGCCGTTCGCGAAGTGTTCGACCAGCTGATGGCCGGACAGATTGACAGGGCCAGCTATTATGAGAATCATGTCATAGGTCCTGATGGCAGCAGAAAGCTCATCGGATGGCACAACGCTGTCATC
The DNA here is from genome assembly GCA_043812915.1 of Microcaldota archaeon. Lineage (GTDB taxonomy): Archaea > Micrarchaeota > Micrarchaeia > Anstonellales > Bilamarchaeaceae > CAYVTJ01. The sequence goes on from JBDRLQ010000001.1 coordinate 48,510, forward strand.
ACTGGAAGTGATGGCCAGCCAGTCGGCACACTGAGCTCTGGCCTTGACCTGACGCCCCTTGCCGAGAGCGAGCGGAAGTTCCGGCTTCTTGCGGACCAGCTGCCAGTACCTGTTTTCGAGATTTCCAGGGAAGGGGGCTTCACATTCGCAAACAGGGTCGCATTCGAGACCTTCGGCTATCCAAAGGGCGATATTGAAGGGCGCACTCTCTTTGACATGCTTGACTCTGCTGACCACCCCAAGGTGCACAGGCGCATGGCCAGCATCCTGCAAGGCAGGGGGACATCGAACAATGAGTATACAGCAGTAACCCGGGATGGGCGCAGGTTCCCCGTCGCGATATGGTCGGCGCCTATCCATGAGGGTGATGAAATCGTCGGCGTCCGGGGCATCGTTATTGATATGTCCACCCAGAAGAAGCTCGAAATGGAGCAGAGCCGGGCTGCCAAGACATCCGCCCTTGAGCAACTTGCCGGGGGAATCGCGCATGATTTCAACAACATCCTTGCAGGCATTGCCGGATACGCGTCCCTTGTGAAATCCACCCCTGGCCTTGATCCAGCAACTAAAGAGGATTGCGAGCAGATTCAGGTTGGTGTCGATAGGGGCAAAGACCTCACCGGAAGGCTGGCGGCCTTCTCAAGGGAAGAGGCCCCTGAGAAAAAGATTGTCGAAATCGGCAGCCTCCTCCGCCGCGCAACCAACCATGCCCTTCCAGGCTCTGGAATCAGGCCCACATTCGACATCCCCGAGGGTCTCTGGCAGGTGAATTGCGACACGGGCCAGATATTCAGGGTGGTCCAAAACCTTGCTATCAATGCGAGCCATGCATTGGAGGCGGGGAACAATTTGAAAACCTTGAAAATCTCGGCACGGAACGTCACTCTTGAGGACTGCCAGGTCCCTTCCCCAGAGTGGGCGCTCTCCGGAAGCAAGGGCGCATATCTTTCACCCGGCAGGTATGTCGAGATTACGATACAGGACTCGGGCATCGGCATCCCGGAGGATAAAATCAGCCACATCTTCGATGCAGGTTTCACCACAAAAGAGACGGGCAAGGGGATGGGGCTGGGCCTATCTACCTCTCTTAGGATTGTCAGGAACCATGAGGGGGGCATGGTTGTTGAATCGGAGGTGGATGTTGGCACGACTTTCAGGATTTATCTTCCGGCGGCCAGGAACTCCGTGCCAAGCAGCGAGGCTGATGCGGGCGTTATACGGGGCACAGGAAGGATACTTGTGATGGATGATGAGGAGACTATCCGCAAAGTCTTAAGAAAGCAGCTTGAAGGCCTTGGGTATGAGGCATTGTCAGTCTCATGCGGTGATGATGCCCTTGCGGAATATGAGAGGGCCCTGAAAGAAGGCAATCCATTTTCGGCGGTGCTTATGGACCTTACAATCCTGGGCGGGATGGGAGGCGAAGAAGCCATTCAGTTGCTGCTTGGGATTGATCCTTCTGCGAAAGTGATTGTCTCAAGCGGCTATGCCACCAGTTCTGCAATCAGTGATTATCAGGCCCTAGGATTCAAAGGCGCGCTTCAAAAGCCATTCAGGCTCGGGGAGCTGTCCGTCGCATTGCATGAAGTTATCAAAGGGAACGGATGCTGAGATTCACCTCTTTTTCACGTAGCCATGGGCATAGTCTATCATGTCCGATATCAGCAGCATCACGAAAGCGACAACAAGCGGCACCAGGATGTAGTCCTCGAACCATTCGCGCCCCTGGTTTTTCCTGTGGGCAACACCATCAATGGAGTAGAGCGCAAAGTCCACATGGTCGCTTCTGGCGACATTCGTCCCGCCATAGGTCTGGACCACGACCTGGTTATCGTCCGGCGCGTAATGCCCATGGATTCCCTGGGGCAGGACCGAATACAGCCCTTCAAAGGAGTAGTTCTCCCCAAGATTTATCTCGAGGGAGATTTCAGTTTTGTTGAAGAAGTTGAACCTGAAATTCCCATTGGGCAGCATCCTGCCCCCGTCAAACACAACCTTCATCTCAGAAGGCGCGGCAAGCACAACTTTGCACACGCTCTCCTCTTCAATCTCAGCGCAGTAGCTCTTGCCTCCTGCAAGCACCTCGAATCTCTCAGTGCCGTGCATGTAATAAGTGCCTTTCTGCAGGTAGGTTGTCAGTTCATACCTCTGCTTCTGGAAGTCGAAATCCGCGTCAACCCCCCCGAGCTGCCCTGAGCCCTCAAGATTGAACATGTACGTCCTGAAATGCAGCATCTCGTTCGCTTCCCCCAGGTTCATCGAGAGCAAAATTATCACTGCGGAGAGGACCAGGAGCGTAATAATCCTGAAATGCTTCTTTAGAACTTTTTTTATTCCGGCCACGCAGGAATAACTCTTACTGAAATAAAAAGCTTTTCTTGGCCCGGGCAATGGAATAATGAAAAAAGAAGATTGGAAAAAAATATCAGGAGGGCGGACTATCTGCCCCTCGAATGGATGAACGCTCCTCCGACAAGCAGCACAAGAACTGCGGCCGGGCCGCAGCAGCAGCTTCCGTAGTCGTCACTATAGTAACCATCGTCATAGTAATAGTCGTCATCGTAGTACTCTGCAAATGCCGGCATCGCGAGCAGCAATACTGCCATGGCAAGTACCAATAGCGTTTTGTTCATAATATCAATCCTCGTTGGTTTGACTTCTCCAATAACTTTTAAAAAGATGGGCACTACCGCTTCAGGCGTATGGCGCCCAAGGAAGATGCCTAATCCTTGGCACCCATCCCTATGATTGAAAGCGCTGTGCCCATGCCAATCATGCCGGCCCCGCCGACCATCATCGCGCTGCTGGGCAGGCCCGGCGGAAGAAGCCCGGAGCCCTCGGGAACAAAAGCGGCCCCCGCCATCGCTCCGCCAGCTCCGATAAGACCGAATCCAAGAGATTGTGTGCTTATGAACCCACCCATTGTATCACCTGCATGTCCTTATCCTTTGAACGTATATAAAGATTTGTCTGCAATATCTGGGCATGAAAAATTTCATTATTTCCGGACTTCTCTCTGGATTGGCGATTGCGATAGTGTGGATTCTCTCCAACATCGTCATCGGATTGATTTTTCCATACAGCATCATGGACCTTGGGGGCATGAGGCCGATGGAAGACCCTCTTATGGCCGTTTCATTCCTGTACCCATGGGTGCTCGGGTTTGCAATGAGCTACATATTCCCATTCGTCCGCCCTGAGGGCAAGGATGCACTTCAGAAAGGCCTGTGTTTCGGCGGCCTGATGTGGCTTGTGGCCCTTCTCCCATCGGCGTTTCTGGTGTACACCAGCATGGTATACCCCATCGGTTTCACCGTCGAGCAGATGCTCGGAGGGGCGGCCTACATGCTCGCCGGAGGAGTGACAATAGCCATGCTGCGCAGCAAGAAGTGACCTGCGCCCTTTTTCATTTTTCCAGAATCGCAACACATATTTAATTGTTCGAGAACTATCCAAGCCATGAGATTCATCTTTTTCGCAATATCGCTTGCTCTGGTTTTCGGCTGCCTTACTCAGCCTGCGGTCCCATCCGGGGACGAGGAGCCCGATATCATCGTCGGCAATGATGCCGACCCGCATGGCTGCAGGCAATCAGCGGGCTATTCCTGGTGTGAATACACTCAGGGGTGCTACCGCCAGTGGGAGGAGAACTGCACTTCCCCTGATGAGCTTTCAGCCGAGGCCGAGCGCCTCTATGAAGGGCTCTATCTCACCCGCTCGCATGAGCTATATTCGCAGGCACGGAAGGGATACCTGCTTGCCGGAAACAACAAGGCCGCAAGGCAGGCCATGTTCCGGATGTTCAGCATCGAGCATATCCTCCTAGAGATGAATCTGGATGAAGGGGAGGCAAAAGCCCTTGTCGCGGGCAATGTCACCAACGCCACAAGCGCCCAGGTGGATGCCTGGCTAGGTGACCCGAGGACAATCATCTTCAATATAGACGGGGAGCCTGCATATTTCCAGGATGTCGCCAAGGACGTGGCCTTCCAGAATCCCAACCTCCTGCGGGAGTACGCCAGGAGAACAGGAATCAATGCATTCTACGAGAACCTGGAGCCCGTCGTATTCAATGAGACCCCCCGCAGCTGCGGCAACTGCTCCTTCCTGGCAATGCCAATCAACTACTCCGGCACGGCCACCCTAAACCTGGAGCGCTCTGAGCTTCCAGAAACCGGCGTGCTGAAGCTCTGGCTCCCGCTTCCAATAGAAACACCATCACAGAAAGAAGTCGAAATCCTCTCGATTACTCCTGGGGAATACCTTGCCCGGGAGCCCGATACAAATGCGGATATCGGCATAGCATATTTCGAGGTTCCGCTTGATTCCCTGGATGGGGACCTGAACATCACAATCATCTTCAGGTACACTGCCTATGAGGTAAGGGGTGCAGTGGATCCCGGGCGGGTTGGCGAATATGATGTCGAGAGCGAATTATACCAGAGATACACCAGCCCCTCGGCAAATATCGCGCTCACTCCGCAAACCAGGGAGCTTGCGATGCAGGTTGTCGGGAACGAGATCAATCCCTACCTCAAGGCGCAGAAGCTCTACTGGTTCGTGGTGAACGGCACTACTTATGATTTCATGCCGCACATAACAATGCATGAGCTTGGAATCCCGGAATCCGAGTATGTTCGGGAGCACAAGATTGGCGACTGTGGAAGCCAGAGCATGTTCTTCGCCGCCCTCTGCCGCTCTGTCGGGATTCCGGCAAGGGCAATTGGCGGCTACCAGCTCATTACCGGAGCTACCGGCTCGCACTTCTGGGCAGAATTCTACATCCCGGGCTATGGCTGGCTCCCTGCGGATGTGACGGTGGCGGAAGTTTCCGAATGGTGGTATGGGGTTCCTGAGGACAAGGTTATGCAGTACAAGGCCTTCTATTTCGGCAACAACGACGCCTTCAGGTTCATCATCCAGAATGATGTTGACATCCCCTTTGCGCCAGAGCCGGAGGAGCGCATCACGTTCCCGATGGTTATCCAGAGCCCGGCTGCGGTGTGCGAGAGCGCGGACTTCGATATCGGCCTGGTTGTGGCTGAGGAGTTCTCGGTGGAAGTGCTGCCCGAGGAAGAGGGCCCTGATGCAAACCCGGCCCACAATCCCTGGTGATTACCCTCTTCTGAAGAATAGGAGGGCCGCCAGGGAGAAAATGAGGATTGCGCCAACGCATCCCCCCTCTCCAGCGGGCGTGTCACCGTAGGTAACCGGAGCGGTCACCTCCCCCCCTTCCTCAAAGCTGAGCATCTCCGCCGAGCTTGCGTAATCAATGCTCTCCCGCGTTGGGCTCAGGCCCGGATATAGGTAAAGATGCTGGCCGCGGCCCACATCCGCCGAATCCTCAGGCGCCACAATAAGCCCTGATTCCACCGTCCCCTCAAGGACTATAAGCGTTTCAGGCTGGCCCTCATTCTCCGGCACAATCACCTTGAATCTCGTTCCCTTGACCAGGTATTCGCCGAGCCTTCCGAAGACAGTGAAATCCTTGTTAACATCCACTTCAACTGCTCCTTTGTGCAGGTGTATGGCATCCTTGAAGAACTGTATCCTGAAAGGGCCCTTGAGAAGAATGGTCGTCCCGTCGCTGTAAATGCCGGTGACGCTTCCGGTCCCGGAGACCTCGAAGGTGTCCCCTTCCTTTGCCTTGTACTCATTGAAGCCTTCCACCCAGTCGCTTCCGATAATCTCCCCGGTCCTCCACAAGGTGACATGCCCTTTCTTGAACAGGAGGTTTATCAGCTTCGGCGACGCATAAACGGTGATTGTGTCAGTCCCAAGCCTCCTGCCCGCTGAATCATAAGCTGTGGCGGTGATGTAATTCGGCCTGCCCTCATCAATCCTGATTTCATCCAGGCTGAATCTGCCTGAATCTGGATTGAACTGCGCCTGCTGGGAGAATCCGAGCGTGGTGGTTACCATCAGCCTGCTCACGGCGTATCCTTCCCTGATGGAAACAGAACCTGAAACCGGGTATAGCGCGTATCCAGAAGACCCTGGATCATAAGTCTGCCCGTCAGCTGGCTCGTCAATGTTGACGCCCAGCGGATCCGCGTCCTCGCAGTTGGTGCCGGCAGAGTTGCATTTCCACACGCACTGACCCTTCGTGTACCCGCATATATAGCCCTCGGAAGTGGTATTGTCCTCCATGCATCTCCCGTCATAATAGAATGTTGGCAGGCTGCTTTCATACCTGCATACGCTAGGGCAGGAAATTCCGTAGCAGGGGCCTTTGGGCTCTTCCTCCTCTTCAGGAGGTTCAGCCGGAGGAGACCCGTCTGAGAATGGTGAAGGCGAGCCGCTCCAGTACTGCCCGCATTCGTTCATGCAGGTGCCCATGCACCTGGCGATTTTCTCCCTGCTGAATCCGCTTCCCTGCTCCCCTGCATACTGCAGGCAGGCGATGTCATCCTGCCCCTTAATCGAGCCGAGGAAAAGCAGCATGCAGCCGGATTGCTGTTGGCATTCATTGACTTTTCCTGGAAGAAGCTCTGCCAGCAAGCCGCCATTTTCAAAGCAGCAATCGTTCATGCATGCATCAAGGCACTGCGAAAAACCCGAGCCCGAAAGAACAAGGAAAACCAACCCGATTGATATGGAGCGCATGGAATGATTTGGAATATCCGGTTTAATAGCCTTGCGACGAATCAAAAAAGGCTAGCGCTTCATGAAGCGCATGGACCAGCCAAGCCTACTGCTCACAGCCTTTCTTGCAATCATCCTCTTCTTCATAGCAGTCCAGGAAGCAGCCGTCCTTCTTCTTTTTAGCCGCGTCCTCGCACCAGTAATGTTCATCAGATCCAGGAGTATGTGATGCGAGGCAATCTGCCTCCTCGGCTTTCATAGTGTTGTAGCATGCTTCCTTGCATGATGATTCGGTTGCTGCGCAGCCCTCCCTGCATTTTTTTACTGCGCCGCTGGCTCTCCAGTCCGATATAATATCCTCGATGGCCCTGCCGGTCTGGTCTCCGGTGACTTTGATGATGCAACCGTATTTTGCAGCTTCATCTGAACTAAAGTCACAGTATTTCAGGCTCCTTTTGTTCGATGCGTATTCCCCCACGCAATGGTTCCTGTCAGCCGCCTGCAGGCACACTTCAGGGCTTTCCATCTTGCTGGCCACTTCGGCGAAACATTCGTTGACATCTTCCTTTTCCTCAAGCTCATTGCACAGCGCGGGGTTGTTGCTGCCCACTGCCGCATCTATCTTTTCACTGACTGGGCTTGTGCAGCCATTCAGCAGCAACAACGCAAAAAATATCGATATGATAAGAATCCTGGATTTCATAATCCAGAATCTGCAATTTGGGTTTTAATCCCTTTCCATCATTCCGGCCCGTGGGCAGGTAGGATTACTAGGTCAGACCGCACATAAGCGAGGTTTTGTGTGTAGTTGCGCTCGTTAAGCAGTCATTTCGACTCATTTCCATTTTTTGTTTTGTCTTATTATCTCTTTTACCAGAAACAACACAAATGGCTTGTAATTTTCTGTGTTGCCTGCTGCCTGTGTTTTCATATAACTTGCTCTTTTTCTCAATGGAATATTAGTAAATGGAAGTTTATTTATCTGAAGTATGTAATTCATCAATAAGCGTGCCATTCGACCATTTCCATCAGCAAAAGGATGAATAGTAGTAAATTTTGTGTGGAATTTTGCTGCAAGCTCTGCAGGATGTGTCAGGTGTTTATTTTCATTATACCAGGCAATCAATTCTTCCATAAGTCTGGGCACTTCTCTGTGATGCGGAAAAACATGATCTGAGCCACGGATCCTCACATTGACAGGTCTCCATACACCACAATATTGTTCATATCCTTCTATTTTTGAAAGTAATGTGCAATGAAACCTCAGAATCATTTCCAAACTCAAATCTTTTTTATGTTTGAACAGTTTTTCATATATCTCAAGGCATTTGTTTAAGTTGAGCGCTTCCTGTTCTTCCCTACCCATACCTGTGATTATGGCCCCGCGTTTTTGCAATATCTCTATCCTTTTTTGATCAGCAAGAACACGCTCTGTAAGCCAATAGTCCAGAGTAGAACCTTCAATTGCATTAGAATCAGTGATAAAAGTTATCCTTTCTCTTTCCATAAATTCAATTTTTTGTGTAGATGTCAGTGATTTCAAGAACGATACTTTGTTTCTGGTTGCATTTTCTATTTTTGTTGTCATATTCCTTGTCAGAAACTCTGTGAAGGGCGGAACAATGCCACGGATTCCTTTTTTTGTTAGTCTGCTCCTGAATTTTTCATAGGTGCCTGCTAATCTTTCATTATCTGGAAGCTCTGCTCCAAGGTAAACGCTTTCTTTAATCCATTTGTTGCCATGTTTCACTGATTCTTCAAGATAATAATATTTCTTTCCCTTTACCCTGCGGGTAGTGATATGTGACATATAGTTATCACTGAAATAAGCTATAAATAATTTTCGGTGATAACTAGTTATCACTGGTTTTATTCTTATCCAAGTTTCAGTTATAACCCAAACCTGCACGTGTACAAGGTTTTGCTATTGATTGCGCTCTTTGGGCAGGTATTTCAAACCATTATCCAATATGATAATTATAACCTACTTTTCAATCAAACAACAAACACGGATTTAAAGAAAATCATATCTTCTGCCCTTGTTCCTACTTTAGCTATTGCTGCTCTTTACATCATCCTTCTTGTTCTGTTGATTGATCTGGCTCTTCCACTTACTTTTGTTGGAGCCCTTAACTGGGCAGTTCTGCTATATTTCGGTTATTCAACTGTAAGGAAAGGACAGACAGCTATCGAAGCCGCGATTTCAGGCGCACTGGCATCAGTGTTCTCATTTGCATCATATGTCTTTTCTATCATTCTCATGTTTTCATTATTGCTCAAGGAAAAAACATTTGATTTTGTTTCTTTCATGGGTGGATTTTTTGTGGCTGTTACCGCCCCAGATGATGCGGGCGTCTTTCATGTGGCGGCTTTGTTTGTATTTGGAATGTTGCTGGTCGGGCTAATCCTAAAGGAGCTATATTGGCTGGTTTTGGAGGCCCTTTAGGAAAAAGACCGGGCCAGTTCCGGCCTTCTCCAAAATAAACTAATCTTTGTTGTTTTCAATATCACTTTGTCTCAGACCGCACGTCAATCGTCATCGCTGGACGCTGTGGCCGGGAAAGCCCCTGAACTGCAATCGATTGACACCGGTTGCGGTTGCTGGCTTAGAGCGTCAGCTCAGTGATCACCTTTGTCATCATCTGTAGTAATTAGTGAGCTTCTCCTTTATATCGCTTTCCAATTCAGCGGAAGCCCCCGCCACCAGAGAAGCCGCCGCCGGAGAATCCCCCACCGCCGCCGCTCCATCCTCCCGAGGAATGGGATGAGAAGCCTCCTGATCCACCCGAACTGGCGACCCTCCCCGCCCGGTTGCCGTACTGGCCAAGGTTGTATATCGCCATCACGCTTCCATAGTATGCCATGGAAGAGATTGCAACGTCATCCATCCTCTCAACCCTTCGGGCAAAGGCGTAATCAAGCTCTGAAAGGTGCTGCTTAACCTTCTTGGCCTGGCCCAAAGCGGTCGCATATTTCAGAATGTCATCCCATATTATGGCCGAGGCGGGCGGATATTCCTTTATCCTTGATGATTTGAGCCCCTGGTAGAACCCATCCCATTTTGTATATAGCTCGAGGTTCTTCTTATCCTTCGGGATATCTGTTTTCAGGAGCAAAAGGGCTGAAACCAGGGACATTGCGGCGAAACCTATCGCACTGCCGAAAATGACTGCAAGCAGGATGTTCTCCCCATGCAGGAAATACCATTCAATGTCGGTTGAGAAAAATGCGCAGGTCATTATCAGGAAGAAGATGCCAAAGGTCACTCCCACTCCGGTAACCATTGCGCGCTTATTCTCTGCGGATGTGCTTAGCCTCTTCACCTCACTGTCCTCAAGGCGTGATCTTATGCCCTCCTTGAATTCCTTCCTGAATTTCTTCATGGCCTTGACAATCGGCATGTCTTCCGCATCCGATTTCTTCTTGACCTTGTCATACCCGGCCATCATTTTGTCAAGGTCAACCTCATTCTTGTCCATGAATATCAGGTCCAGTACAGAGTTCTCGTAATCCTTGAGGTCCATAAGCCTTTTTTTGAGCATGAGTATGGTGCGCTCCTTCTCCAGCTCCGTCCCCACATGCCCTTCCCTTTCCATCTCGAGGATGTCTATTACGCCCTTGCTTATCAGGCCTATGATTGTCGCGGCCATCAGCTCCTTCATCTTGTACTCGTTCCGGACAAGGGAACTTACCACCACCGGCTCATCTTTTCCTGGAGGCATGATGGTCTCTGGTCCCTTGGGCCTTCCAATCTCCCGCATGAACATCAATGCCGCAACAAGTGCGGAAAGCAGGAACAGCGGCAAGCAGCAGTATTCCAGCATCGGCTTCTCAGGCTCAAGCACGGTCTCTGAGCCGTAAATCAAGCGCTCCTCCTTCAGTATCGCATAGGCCGAGGCATCCACGGCATTCAAAGTCTGCACCGAACCCCTGTCGAACAAGTAGCACCCCCCGACATAGTTGCCGGGAGGGACATTATCCATATCGATTATGATGCTCAAATCATCCACGAATGCGTCCCCTTTCCTTTCCGAATATACTTCGAAATGCATGGTCTTGCCGGCAGAACGCGGGGGCAGTGTGGTGTTTGCCCTGAATGCCTTTCCTGTTGCAGCCCAGTTGGCCCCGTAGTGCTCAAAGCACACCTTGGCAAAATCATTGTAGAGCTCAACCCGGTTGGCTATCGTGTATTCCAGCTCAACCACGTTCTCCCCGCGCACTGTCCGTTCCCAGACAATCTCGGCCTTATCCTGGTTGAGCACCTTCTCAAATGGGGAGGGGGCGCCATTCACTTTCACCCCTGAAACGGAAATATCTGATAAGCTGCTGAAATCAGCGCTCCGGATTGAGCGGTAGCCTTCGTTGTACTGCTGCTCCAGGTCGAACACGATTCGCTCGTAGATATCAAGGCTGCCGTCCTCCTGGACAGTAACCTGGCTGTAATAATCAAGAATTGAAAAGGCGTTCAGGGCTGATACCAAAGCCAGAAGCATGAAAAACTGGAGCGTGCGCATGCACTCATTTTGCACACATGCTTTTTATCTGTTGCCCTGTCTCTGAGGGGTGGGTGAGATGCGCACCTCCCTTGAAGTTACCTCTATGCCTTTTGCCGAGCTTTCTTCGGTTGTTGGCGAATCATTTGCGGGGCCGGTGCTGCTCACGCTTGTTATCGTGGTGAAGCGGACTTCTATCCTGTGCCCGGGTGTCCAGCCCCTCTGCCGTACAAGATTCCCTTTATTGGTGACCGGCACGAAATAGAATGAGACTCCGTTGTCCTCACCAGGGACTGCTGCAACGAGCGCCCTTTCAGCTCTTTTGAAAGCCCCGTTCAGTTTTACCTCGGAATTCTCCTGAGAGCCATCCGCATGCATTACTTTGATACGTACTCTCTTACCTACCATGTCAATCTCGGCGGTTATCTTTGATGTTGCCCTTTCTCCTGCCATCTCAACCGCTTCTGCCGGTGCATTCTTCCGCGGGATTGAGAATGCAAGGCCATCCCCTCCCTTCCTGGCAATGCCAAATGCGCTTATCTCGTTTCTTTCCTCTCCCTTTGCGAGTATCGACCGTGAGTATCTCTTGCCAAGCTTCCTGGGCATTCCCTGTTCGGCCTGGACTTCAATCCTGAGCGGCTCCCTGAGCGTGGGCTGGCCTCTTACGCCTCCGCATGAAGTTGCCGCGACTGCCATCATTAGGGCGGCAGCTGAACGCAAATTTTTTGCTTTCATTTTTTTATCCCTCCTGACACTCACGTAATACTGGCAAAAAGAGTTTATAAATGTTATTAATGCTGGATTTAGATGGCATTTCTTATCTTGGGATACAGATTCCTGAACTGCGCGAGCCATTCCCGCCTCTCTTTCCTCAGCTCCTCGGTCATCTGCAAATACTCATTCCTGCCGTAATGCTTCTCCGGGTGGAATTTGGATACGTCCACTTCAGGGCAGCTGTCGAGCACCTGGTAGTTCCAGTCCGGGTCCTTCTTCCACTGCACAGTGCCCCTGACAATCTCCCTCATAATAACTGTGGAGTCATGCACGGTTATCTTCTCTCCGGGGCCACTCCCGCCATCCCCTATCATCCCTGTATTCAGCAGATAGCATTCAAGGTGCGGATTTTTTTTCAGCAGGTCATGGAAGCGGTTCCCCTCTTCATCAGGGGGCCCTATGATGAACGGGTTGGTGCCAACAACCCTCCTTGATTTGCCCGGGTCGACATCAGATGCCGCGCTTCCGACGGATTCGCCCAGCATGAAGAACGCTGCCCCCATCACTTCGTCCAGCTTGGCAACTGGGGGCACTATGGTGTTTCTCCTTGTTATGAATAGGATGATGTCTGCCCTTGGCAGGTCGATGGATGTATTGGTAAATCCTATCTCCTTCCTCATCACAACCGCCCTGCCGTTGCTTGTTAGGGATGTGTCAAAGAAATCCACCCCCCCGCCAGGCAGGACCTTTATGTTCTCAAAGAGCGCGTTCCGGCTGATCGCGGCATTAAAAAGAAGCGGCTGGTCGGCAGGTTCCAGGCCGTCCGTCTTTATGTAGAAGTTGTCTTCCGTTCCTGTGCAGGATGAGTCCTTCTGCATCAGCACAACGTCATCCTGCCTTATCACGACGCCCTCCCCGCCTTCCTTGTCCAGCCAGTGGTGGTGGCAGGTGAGCGTGGTCTTCCCTGTCGCGCTAAGGCCGAAGAGCAGCACCCCTTTTTCCTGCAGCCTTCCCTTAGCATCAATGATCTTCATTAGCTTGGAGCCCGCGTGCAGCCCAAGACCGCCCGCCTGCTTCGTCCGGTACATCGCCATCCGCAGGTTCGCCTTCTTCATCTCCCCGGTGTAGTCGGAGCCGAGCACGAATGTGATGCCGCTCTTGGGATCTGCAATTATCTTTATCTCCGGCCATTCAGGTACCTGTACTGTATTGAAATCAGGCTTTCCCTCCCCTGCACAGTCGAAGAGCATCCTTCCCCACATGTATGGTATGTGCGGATAATCAGCGGAGACGAGCGCCCTGCATATGAACGGCTTGGTCTGGCACATCCTCCGCTCCAGCATAATCAGCTTCCTGCCCCTGAGATATTCAACCAGTTTCCCAACAGTCTTTTTCTGCTCTGCGGTGGGCTCCCCATCGACTATTTCGGTATTCTTGGCGCTCCGCCCCCTAACTTTCGTTGTGAACGCAAGGGCTCCGAAATCGGTTTCCTTCCCTTCCTTGAGGGACATCCTTCGCAAATCCCCAAAGGAGGGATTCTCATCCAGCTCTGCGTCATCAATTATCTGCCTGAGCGCTTCTTCGAATGCCATGTGATTACCGGGAGTATTTATGGGAACTTCCCAATTCCCAGACGCTCTTTTTATCCCTTTCCCCCCATTCTATATATCCGATGATTAAATCCATCCGACTTCTGAATTGGCGCTCGCACCAAGACACAAACCTGCAGTTCCGCAAAGGCACGAACCTGCTTGTCGGAATCATGGGCAGCGGAAAATCGAGCGTGCTGGACGGCATAAGTTTCGCTCTTTTTGGCACTTTCCCGGCCCTTGAGCGCAGGAAGCTCAAGCTCGATGATTTGCTGCGGCTCAATGAGAGCGAGGCGAAGGTCGCCCTTGAGTTCGAATGGAACAGCGCGGCCTACAGGACCGAGAGAGTACTCACAAAGAGCAAGAAGGGCACTTCCTCGTCGGCCTCCCTGTTCAAGGATGGGCTGCTCCTTGAGAGCGGAACCAATGCGGTGACCTCCTACATAGAGCAGCTGCTCGCCCTGGACTATGACCTGTTCACGCGGGCAATCTATTCTGAACAGAACAACACCGATTACTTCCTGAATCTCGATCCGAGGAGGAGGAAGCAGGAGATTGACGCGCTGCTGGGCCTTGATCGGTTCGAGGATGCCAGGACCAACATAATATCCGTAATCAACCGGATTCGCTCGAACCGGAAGGTTCTGGAAGAGCGGTTCTCCCCTGAGCGCAAGAAGGAGCTGGAGGAGAAAGGGAAAGAGCTGCAGAAGCAGATTGATGTCCTCACCAAGAAGGCGGCGGCGCTGTCATCTGATTGCGAAAAGGAGAGGGTGGTGCTCACAGAAGCCCAGAAGAAGTTCGCCGAGCTCAAGGGGAAGAAGGAGGGCTTCGACAATGCCACTAGGGAGCGGCACAGGATTTCAGGCTCGCGCGAGTCACTGAAGGCCGAACTTCATGGGAAGGAGATCAGCAAGGAGAAGTATCTGCTCGAGAAAGGCGCGTATGACCTGGCAGTCCAGGAGCGCTCCGCGGTTCTTGAGATGATAAGAAAGCGCGATGCGGAATTCTCCAGCCTGTCCAAAGAGGCTGGCCAGCTGGAATCCAGGATCAAGTCCCTTGAGGAGGACAGGAAGAAGCTCGGAAGCCTGCAGGAATCCATGGAAAAAGCGCTGGGCGGGAAGCCTGTCGATGCTTTGAGGGAAGATGCTGCGGCCCTCGAAAGGGAATACATAGCGCTCAATTCAGAGAAAGGCTCTCTCCAGGGCAGGATAAAGGACACTGAGGAGGCTTTGCATGCGCTCAAGCCCGGCTCGGCTGAATGCCCCCTCTGCGGAAGCGAACTCACTGAAGGGCACATAAGCAATATCACAACTGAGAAGAACACGCTTATCGCAGGGTTTCAGGAGCGAATAAGGCAGATAGAGCTGCTCCTCCCCCAGAGGAAATCCTCCAGGGAGGGGATAGTCGGCCGGGTGAGGGACGCCGAGCTTGCCGGGGAGCGGATAAAGCAGCTGGCCTCCGGGCAGGCTGAACTTCCACCAACAAGGGAGGCGCGCGCGGCTCTGGATTCCAGGCTGATGGGGGCGTCCGCGGAAAAGGCATCGCTTTCAAGGAAAGCGGAGGAAATGTCCGCCTCAATCCAGGGGCAGGCAGTCTCGGTCAACCAGCACAAGGCCCTGCTGGAAAAGAAGGGGCAGCTGGAAATCCTTGAGAAGAAGCTTGGTGAAAACGAAGCGCTGCTCAGGAGCATGGTCTTCGATGAGAAGACATTCGAGGAATCCCGGCAGCTGCTCGAGGATGCGAGGATTAGGTCAGAGCGGCTGAATGCGGAAGCGCAGGCGGTCAGGAAAGAGCTGGAGTCAACGAACCAGATGGTGCCGCTGGTGAAAAAGGAGCTTGAAGGGCTGAGCGAAACAGAGAAGCTGATTTCATCCAAGGCGGCGCTTGAAGAGGAGCTTTCGATATTCCGCGGCGCGCTCCTCGAGACCCAGACCAGCCTAAGATCAAGCCTGACCGACGCAATCAACCAGGCGATGGGGGATATCTGGGCAATCTTCTATCCATACCATAACTATCCGGCACTGAGGCTTTCGGTTACAGAAAAGGACTATCTCTTCCAGGTGTATGACGGCAGTGTCTGGCGCCCGCTTGAGAGCATCGCGAGCGGCGGGGAGCGTGCAAGCGCGGCACTCACCCTCCGCGTGGCGCTGGCAATGGTCCTGACGCCCACTCTCAGCTGGCTCATACTGGATGAGCCGACCCATAACCTGGACCGGGAGGCGATTCTCCTGCTATCGGAGACGCTCCAGCTCAAAGTCCCGGAAGTGGTCAACCAGACATTCGTGATTACGCATGAAGAGGCCCTTATGGGCTCTGAGTTCGCCTCAAGCTACAGGCTAAAAAGGGACAAGGAGCACAACGGCCCGACAAAAGCAGAAGAAATGTGACTACTGATAAATCTCCTTCTCAATGGTGCAGGTCATGTCCAGCTCATCAACCGGTGTTTTCCCGGTTTTTTCCTGATACCAGTCCTTGCAGCCATCCCCGTTCACCGTGCAGTAAGTGGCGACAGCGCCGTAGATATCGCCTTTGTCCACAAGGCCTATTGCGAACAGGTACTGCATGATGTTCCGGAACTCATCCACCAAGAACGAGCGCCTCCTCGAGGCCCTCATCTTCCTAAGGTCGGAAATCGTCATCCCTTTTGCATGGAGCAGGATGTTGTTCAGGCTGAACCTGCCGATGATAAGGTTGTTTGAGTGCAGGTTCGATATGCCCTCTATAATCATGTCTGTGAGCCTTGCCTTGTGCTCATCATCAAGGTTCTCAAGCTCAACATAGTTGACATTCTCCCTGGCGACCCTCCAGTCGAATGACCAGGCGCCATCCTCCACCCTGGAGATGACATAGTCATTGCCAGCCAGGCTCTTTAGGAATCCGACGATGCCCTCGACCGCGGCCTTTATCTTCGCGGATGCCCTATATAGCGCCTGCGCGACCTCGGAAGTTGTTTTCCTCAGGATATATACAGCGTTATTGTGCTTCACGCAGATAGTATCAGCGCCATCGCGCGCGTTCGTCTTATAGAAATCCTCAAGCGATTCCCCTTTCCGATAATCAATCTTCTTTACCTTCAGGGAGGGGCTTTGTGCCGTTCTCCATGAATACCTAATGGATACCATGTCACCGCTCTCGGTCTTGCTGGAGGTGGATGGCACTTCCTTTGTGAATTCCGGCAAGTCGTAGTCGTCCTGCTTTCCTGCCTCAAGCTCCTGCCTCTTTTGCTCGGCGCTTGAAAAATGACTTTCGGAGTATTCGAATTTCTTCATATCACTACCACACACAAACCTTTTTTCTAACCGTCCCTCATACTAATAGGACGCATAAATCCTTTTAAACCTGTGTAACACTCCAATGACCACAGAATTCAAAGATTTTTTTTGAAAATTCAGTCAGTCTCTATCCTCGGAGCAAGATAGTAGGTGACCTTTGCGCCCTCTATGTCGTACGCTATCCTGAGGGGCCTGTCAGTCTCCAGGTTTATGTTGAGCCTCGAGCTGCCGCTTGCCGCCTTTACTATGTCCTCCAGGTATTGCAGCGGGAATGTGGCCTTCGCCCCATCTTTAGTGGTTATCTCCTGGACTTCGCTTCCACCGTTATCGAACTGGGCGCGAACGTCGCCGTTCTCCCCCCTGACATCCACGACGAATTCACCGGGTGTCAGAATCAGCCTGACATGCGAGCTTATCAATTTGGCATCCTTGAGGGTCTCCTTGAAGGCCTCGGCCGTCATCTTGACAGCGCTCGAGAACTCTATCTTCGGCTCTTTCTGGATTCTCTCCCCAGATTCTATTAGCGGAACCTTGAAGGTCCTCTTCCTCTTGTCAGCGAGGAAGTTGATGACAAGCCTGCCTTCCTCCGTGGTGATTTCCGCCTTCTCGCCTTTCTTACCTCTTGCCAGGACATTGCTCAATTGCCCGATGTCCACCCCGAGTTTGGACTCCTCGCTGATATTATACTCTACAAACGCCTCCTTGGGCATCGTGAATGATATCATGGATATCTGTGAGGGGTCCATCGCCTTGAGGTGCAGGCCATCTTCCTTTACCTCGAACTGACCCTCCTCAACCAGACTGACAATCGAATCTATCGCCGCTTTTAGAGCGGGCGCTTCCTGAACGACTAGTTTCATAATAATCCCAACCTCTCTTGTCCTTATTCACCGAAAATCAATATAATACTTATGCGACGAATTCCCCGCGCTCTTTTATCCAGCTTATCAGGATGTCGGCCAGCCTCTCTTCATGCTCATGGAAGTGGTGGTCCGCCCCGCCCTCGACAAGCGCCTGGCAGCTTGGCATGTTCCACATAAGCTTCTTCGCCTTTTCCTTCGGATTTTCATTATATGCGCTCTTGGAGCCAAAGATGATCAGGCAGTCCCTTTCGAGGGAGCCAAGAATCCCAAGGTCCCCCCCAAAATCGAACAGCCCGCCCTCCGTTTCATCTGGGCTGAACATGCTCAGGAACCTGGCGGCGCTTATTTTTCCGCCGACCTGCGCCCACCCGGGCATCATCCTATTGCCATTCTTCCTGGCAAGCAAGATTGCCTCTCCATACCGCTCCCCAAGCTCCCTTTTTGCAAGTGCGGCATCGTCGGTCGGCTCAAGAAGCGCCATCCCCTCAACGCGTCCATCCCTCTTCTTATGCCAGTAATACGCGGCTTTCTGGCAGCCCGTGCTGTGCCCTAGCAGGAACGCCTTGCCATAGCCCCTCGCCTCCATGAATGACACCGCAGCTTCAATGTCAAGTATGCAATCCTCAAAATTCTCAGTCGCGCCCTTCTCCCCTGCGCCGCGGTTGGAAAAGGCAAGGAATCCGATGTCCTCCCCTTCGCATTTTTCAGCAATGACTTCCGCGAAACGCTCTGTTCCTGCATCATCCTTCCAGCCATGGATGAAGACCATCCCGCTTTTCGGGGCTGCCTTTTTCTTTTGGGCCTTTCCGAAGAAACGGCAATCCAGCTCAAGCCCGTCGGCAGTCCTGATTTTTACGCTCTCCATCCGAATCACTCTCAGAATAAGTGAATTAAACGGCAACTCGGCAGCTACTCTTCTCGTCATTGCCTTGCGGCTGATGCCTGGGGCAGTATCCTCATTGTTGCCATACAACTAACACATTCCGGCTTTATAATCCTATCAGCGGTACGAATCCGACGGCGCATCGGGCACTGGAGGCTGCGGGGGCATCTGCGGCATCATCCCCTGGGGCATCATCGGCACCTTGGCGATGCGGATCCTCATCTTGGAATTGAGCAGGATAATTATTCCAATCACCAGAAGCGCGGCCCCGATGCCGGCCTCCCCAATCCCCGGAATCTCTATGAAATCATTAAGGAATTTCGCCATTCCAAGAAGGAGGAATACGAATCCGACCAGCAGAAGCACATCCGCCGCCATTGTTGCGGCCGCTGATTTCAGAATATTCGGAACCTGGACATTGGATTTTTTCTCTGCCATGGGTATACCTCACTCTACTTTGTGCTGCCTCACTTTCACGCCGGCTTCCTTAAGGAGCCGCATCGGCGTTTCAGCAATGGGGTACTGGACATTGTAAACGACCTCCAGTATCCCGGCGTTGATAATCATCTTCGTGCACATGAGGCACGGTGAGAATGTGGTGTAAATCGTAGAGTCCTTTATCGAAACCCCATGGTAGGACGCCTGCACAATCGCGTTCTCCTCCCCATGGCTGCACAGGCAGTCATCAAGGTTCTTGCCAGATTCAGCGTAGCTGTTGCACCTCGGGCATCCGCCCTCATCACAGTTCGCTGTCCCACGCGGAGTCCCGTTATATCCGGTCGAGATAATCCTCTTGTCCTTAACGATTATGGCCGCGACCTTCCTCTTGACGCAGTTGCTGCGGCTTGCAACTTCTTTTGCTATATTCATGAAATAGTCATCCCAGCTCGGTCTCCCCACCTTGAATTCCTCGGAAATCCCCCCAAGCAGCCTGTCCACATTGTCATAAAGTTCCTGGAGGTCAACATCATTCATAAGCTTCCTGTCCGCATGGGAGAAGGCACCGACCAGGTTCTGCTTGGTCCTCTCCTCATTCTCCATCTCCAGCTTCTCGATTTCCTTGAAAGAATCCAGCGTGTTCGGGTCCTCCTCCCTGCCGCGCGCCTTCATCCTCTCAAACCTTATTTCAGCCGGCGCGGTAACATGCACCAGCACGAATCCCTTGATTTTTTTGAGCTCTTCAACTTCAATTGGGTTCCTGATGGAATCGATGACATAGTTCCTGTCCTTCTGGATTTTGAGGGTAGTCTTTGTCGCAAGAATGGCTGGCCCGAACTTCTCCCGCAGTTCATTGCCCTTCTCAATCAGGTTCTGCCTTGTCAATTCCTTGCCATCTGCCTTCAGCTCCTCCCTTATAATATCCGATAGTGAGAGGTAGTAGAAGCTCTTCTTCTGCAGGTATTCTGCAACCGTCCCTTTCCCCGCGCAGTTCTCTCCCGTCAACCCTATTATCATTTGATCACGTCAAAATTCGATAATGCATTATCTCCCAGAAAAGATAAAAGCATATCTTCAAGCAGGGGGGTTGTACAGCACGATGATTGCGGATCCCAGCAATATCATTATCAGACCTAAAATCTTCAGGAAGATTCTATACAATCCGGATCCAAAAAGCCCCTGGAACAGGCCCGCAAAGAGGCCTGCCTTCGGAATCCGCAGACCCCGGGCAAGCTTCACATCCTTACCCAATGCCCTCTTCCTCTCATCCTCGCTCATTTCGATTATCTCCTTTGTCATCTGGAAGTATCTGGAGAGAGTTTTGGTGATCGTAGAGACATATACCAGTGCGATTCCCCCGATCACGAAACAAACGAAGGCAAAGGCCTTCATGAACAGTGCATTTCTGGTGATACCTGCGGCCACAAGCGATACGAGGATCAAGAAACTCAGTGCGTATTTCATGATCATCCAGTTATTCGCCGTCTTTGATATTCTCCAATACTTCTCTGCAAAACTTTCCTTTGCCATAGGATCAGCGTCATTCCTTCTCAAGCTTTTTCTTCAGGTCTTCGATCTCTGCATGGAGTGCTTTGTCACGCTTAAGCGAATCTCTTCTGGCCTTCACCTCAAGCTCCTCTAGCCTTCTTTTCAGGTTTGCCTTTTTCCTTGAAAGGTCTTTTTTGCTTAATCCCATAACCTCACCATCAAGGCTCCACGGACTTAATCTATGTAAAGATTTCCCCCGGACATACCAGATCCCCGTAACCGTCCCAGGCTCAGCCGAAAATCAGGAAGTTCCCTGCTCCAAGTATGGCTCCGAGAAGCGCAAAAACAATATAGAAAACCGGCAGGTAGGCGATTATAGCTCCTGAGTATTTCGGACTCATGTTTATCATCAGGTCCCCTACAACAAAGAGATTTGCTGCAAATGGCAGGACCAGGAAAAACAGGGAAGCGGCCTTTGCAGCTGTTACAATGTCCGGACTGCTGCTCCCGACCATGAAAGCCATTCCGATGAACGATGCTATCAGCAATATGGGTGCAAACGCATTGGCTATTCCTGCTCCACCGACAACACGGTTGATTAGTATGTATGCCGCGATTGTTACAACCGGCAGTACGGCCAGCATGATAAGCATGTCTGCTCCTTCAAAGGTCAGGGCCAGGGTCGATGCCGAAGGGGCCAGGCCCAGCATCACTATGAACATGAGAAGCGCCAGCTTCGGGGGCGTAACGAAGAACAGGATTATGGCGACCAATCCCCTGAGTATTCTCATCGGCATGTCTGTCTGGATGAAATAGGTCCAGCCGAATAAAACCAGGGGCAAGACAAATGCCAGGATGAATGCCAGGTCGGTGCTGACATACTCCTGTATAAGGCCAGTATTCATGGCCACGAGCCACATCAGGAACCCGAAGATGATCACAACAAGGATCCCGCTTACTCTTACGCCAGTTTCACCGGACGTAGCTACCTTGGTCCCATGGGCTTTTGGGTTTCTGCTCAGGTCTTTTATCTGTTCAGCAGTGCTTTCTGATTCTTCGGTGTAGCCGTATTCTTTCTGCCGTTTGTATATCTGTTTCCATACGCCCAGCATCCAATTCAGGTCGCCCTTCTCCTTCGAAGCGTCAATGGCTTTCTGGAAAGTCCCATTCGCCTCTTTCCTGTATCCAAGTTTGCCCATTTCCTCTCCTATGGATACCAGGTCCCAGGTGCGGTTGAACGGATCCTTGAATCTCTGTGTGGCTTCGGTTGCATTTGCAAAGCTTGCCTTTGCATCGGCATCCTTTCCTTTTTTCGCCTGTGCCGCCGCTATCTTTAGCCAGGTTTGTGAAATGATGGTCGCGTCATTGTCGCTTCCGGCCAGCCGGTTCAATGCAGTGTCAGGAACATTGAGCTTCGGCATCAGTTCAAGCGCCTTGCCGATTTTCCCCTGCTCTGCATAGGCAGAGATGATTTCGGAATAAACCAGAGCCCGGTCAAAATCATTTTTTAATTTGGGTATTTCTTCCAGCGCATCCTCCACGAAACCTGCAGAGGCCATCTCGCAGACAATCTGCTTCCGTGCTTCCGAAATCCCCAATCCAAGTGCGGCCTTGAACCCTTCCTTTGCCTCTTTCTTCAGTCCGACCCTTGCAGCTGTTGCTGACATGCTGCTCCTGGTAAGAGCCAGTTCATACTTGCTTCCCTTTATATCTTTACTAAGTGCAAGTGCCATGGCATTTTTGATGAGTCCACGCCCGTCCTTTTTCAGACCCTCCTCAAAGAGCTTCTCTCCGATGCCGCACTGTATGAATGCCTTTTCACCCATATCACGGTTCTTCGGGAAAATCTCCAGCGCCTTCAGGAAAAGCTTCTTCGCTTCTTTCCCCTTCCCCCTTTGCAATAAGTCTGACGCCTCGTCATAGAGTTTCTGGTATGGTTCTCCTTTCTTTGCCATGGATTTTCATATTTGTCAATCAGGAAAGCATTAAATGCGTGTGTCTGGAAAATGCCACCTGCTCATGTTTGCAAAACGCCCTTGCAGGGATTCGAACCCTGGCCCCAGGCTCCGGAAGCCCGCATCCTATCCAAGCTAGACTACAAGGGCGCATTAGAATGAGTGCTTCTTCAGCATCTTCTTTGTCTGCGCAAAAAGCTCCTTCTCAACATCCGAGAGCAGGCTGATCTGCCCGTCCCATTTCACCATCTCATCCTTTGTCATATATACATAAAGGACATCGTCTTCCTTGACATCCTTCCCGAAAATTACCCCGTCGCATGAAATCGCAAGCTGCATCGGAGGCTTGGCATCACTGACCTTCTCCTTGTCATGCTGCATGCCCTTAAGCTCGGTCAAAACCACGCCATTCTTGTTCATCAGCCGCCAGCCGTTCTTTATCTTGCCCTCCAGCACCTCAATACCGAATATGGCCGGCTTTGAAACTCGGAAGCAGAATCCCTCGAGCACCTTTATCTTTCCTGGCCAGGGGAATTTTGCCTCCATCTCCTTCTTCTCGGCGCCTTTCATCTCCTGTATCCATTCCTGGTACTGCTCCAGAGCGCGGTAGATGACATCGCTCCATATGATTCTTATGCCCGAGTCCTTGCTCTCGACCCTGGCCTCATCAAGAATCGGGACATTGAATCCGATTACCACGCCCCTGTACTTGTCCTCCTCGCGGACGACTTTGGCGGCAAGGACATCCCTGCGGGTTATCTTTCCGACACCCGCGTATTTGACCGGGATTTCAGCTTCTTTCAGCAGCGCCGTTAGCGCCTCAACTGAGCCGAGGGAATCAGCGCGCAGTATCACGCCCGCCTCGTCCTTCTGCACGAGCACGTTCTTGAATTGCGCTTCAATCGCCTTCTTGTCCTTCTCAAAGTCGATGACTGCCTCAATCGGGGAGCCCGGAAGCGCTTTCTCCAGCCCCGGCGCGAATATCTTCACTCCCGCTGCGGCAACGACGCTCTCAATGTTCGCGAACCTTTCGGTTCCTCCCTTCATGTTCGGCTCCAGAAGGCCCCTTATCTTGGTCCTTGCAACCCCCTCGGCAGTGAGGAACATGACTTCGTCATTCTTCTTTAGCAGCCCGTCATAGAGAATGACATCGACGGTCGCGCCAAGCCCTTTCTCGTCTTTGACCTCGATGATGCTTCCCTTGCCTCTTCCTGTTTCCTCAATCCCGAGCCTTCCCTCAAGGAATTTCTGGCTGAGGCCGGCAATGAGGACAAGAAGGTCAGAGAGCCCCTCCTTGTTCTTTCCGCTTGTCGGGATTATCCCGACAGCCTTGGAGAAATCCTCCACCCGGTCGAACCTCTCGCTGTCAAATCCGTATTCGGATAGTTTGCCCATCAGCCCATAGAGCTTCTCATCAAGCCTCTGCCTGATGTGCTCCGGCTGCTTGGCAAGCGAGCTCAGGAACGACTCCCCCTTGTAGCTCTTCCACCCGCCCAAAGCGTCAATCTTGTTGGCGGCGACGATGAACGGGGTCTTGTACTGCTTGAGAATCTTTATGCTCTCGATTGTCTGCGGCTTGAAGCCCTCGGTGACATCAACAACCAGAATCGCGATGTCCGCTATGCTCCCTCCCCGTTCCCTCAGGTTTGTGAAGGCCTCATGCCCCGGGGTATCAATGAAAAGCAGACCTGGTATCGTGAGATTGAGCTTCATCTTCTGGGCCATCTCACCGGCAACAGAATCAATGGTCGCCTTCTTCACATAGCTCGCGCCAATCATCTGCGTTATCCCGCCGGCCTCTTTGGCGGCGACGCTTGTCCCCCGGATAGCGTCAAGGATTGTCGACTTGCCATGGTCAACATGGCCAAGCACAGCGACTATGGGTGAGCGTATTAACATCTGAAACACCAAAACTCGTTTCTCCTGTATTGCTACTGAGGATTAATGAATAAATAGGTATGGGAGGCGCCTGTTTTCTGGCCGGATGGCTTCGGGTCCTGCAGTCCTCTATCCCCAACGGATATCCCGGTGCTCAGCATACATTTATAAACATTTATCAACACTATCTATACAGGCATTACACAGTGACTACAAGGCGACAAGCATGCAAGAGATTCTGACGCACATCCACGGCCTATCAAGCAAGAGGGCGGCAGTGAGGAAAAAGGCAATCAAGGGCCTGAGGAAGCACCTAACGCGCGAGAAGGGCCACCTGGCGAGGCTGGCGCTGCACTATGTCGCGCACCATGACCCGAGCTACTGCGTGAGGAACCTTGCGAGGCAGGCATTCTATCTGGAAGGCACAAATCCCGAAAACCACATCTGGGAGCGGACATACGGATTCTAATTTTTTCGAAACTGATATTAATCTCATGGGCGAGTTGTGTGCATCAGGTTCATCGGTGTGCATATGCCAAAGCGGAATATCGTAGTGGAAGAAGGGGATTATGTCCCTGTTTTCAGGCGCGAGGTTGAGCTGGTTGAGAGAAAGGGCCTTGGGCATCCCGATTCCCTGATTGATGGGGTGATGGAGAACATCAGCCGCGAGCTTTCCCGGGAGTACCTTGCCAAGTTCGGCAAAATCCTCCACCACAATGTTGACAAGGGCCAGATATGCGGAGGCGGCACAAGGGTCGAGTTCGGAGGCGGGCTGTTCACAAAGCCGATATTCATCCTCCTTAGCGGCCGCGCCACCGAGAAAGCTGACGGAAAGACAATCCCGGTACAGCATATCGCCAAAGAGGCGGCCCTCAACTACATGAAAAAGACCGTTCGGCACCTTGATGTCTCTGCCGATGTTGAAATCGAATCCAGGATTTCTCCTGGCTCAGCCGATTTGGTCGATTTGTTCCTGCGCGGCCCGGCGATCCAGTTCTCAAACGATACCAGTTTCGGTACCGGGTTTGCCCCATACAGCGATTTGGAGCGCCTGGTGCTTGAGACCGAGACGCACCTCAATTCAGATGCCTACAAGTCCTCGCACTCGGAAGTAGGCGAGGACATAAAGGTGATGGGTCTCCGGGAAAAGGACAAAATCAAGCTCACTGTCGCATGCGCATTCATCTCAAAGCATCTGAATGACATTGAAGCATATGTGAAGGCAAAGGAAAGGGTAAAGAAGGACATTGGGAAGAACGCGGAGAAACTCACTGACATGGATGTTGAGGTCTTCCTGAACACTGCGGATGACATCAAGAAGGAATCTGTATACATCACATTAAGCGGAACAAGCGCCGAGATGGGCGATGACGGCTCGGTAGGGCGGGGCAATAGGGTTAGCGGCCTGATTACCCCATTCCGGAGCATGAGCCTGGAAGCTGCAGCCGGAAAGAACCCGGTGAACCATGTGGGCAAGATATATTCGGTGCTGGCGCAGGAGATGGCGCATGGGATTGCGGAGGAAGTAAAAGGAGTTGAGGATGCCACAATCACGCTGCTCTCCCAGATAGGAAAGCCGGTGGACCAGCCCAGGGTGGCATCTGCATCCGTGATACTGGACGGGGCTGATTTCGCAAAGGCAAGGGGCAAGATTCAGTATGTAATCGACCAGCGCCTGGAGAACATAACCGATGTCACGCACCGGATTGTCGAGGGGAAAGTGCGGGTATTCTAATTTATAAACATTACTTTCCATTAGTAATCTCATAACTTGCTTTCAGTCAGATTAAGGTGAATCTTATGAGCGGTCCGACAACAAAAAAAACAATGGCCTCCAGCGAGATTGGCAGGGGGACCCGGGCGTATCCAACCCCGCTTCCAAAAACCGATGGCAACGCGCCAGGCATAAGGGAGATACTTAGCGGAAAGTCGGTTCTTTTTGTCATGAGCAGGAAGGAGAAGAAAGCCTCAAGGGCCCTGCCAGTGGACATTGATAACCTTGGCGCCGGGGTGAACTGCAGGTTAGCCGGCTTCGGTGAATTGAAGCGGGACCTTGCAGAAATCCTGAAGGGCGGAGTCCCACCCGAGCATGTCCTCAAGGCAGATGTGATTATATTCAAGAGCAGGGGCATCCTAGCAAGCCCCCGCGGGCTTGGCCAGCTATGCGAAGTGCTGGATGTTCTAAAGAAAAAAATGCCTTCGGCTGCAATGGTCCTGCATGTTGCCGATCTTGACGGATTCCACAAAGTTGCACGTGCGATGGTGGAGCGCAAGGTCCACAGCCTGCATTTCATACCGGAGACTCCTGGCATGAGCAACACGGACCTTGATATCGACCTTCTCCGTCAGGGTGCGAATGCACTCCGGCTTATGAAGGCCCAGAATTAGCCTTTTTATTTTTATCCTATCAAGAGTTAGTCTCACTTTAGGGCTCGTAGTCGAATGGTTAAGACACTACCTTGACATGGTAGGGATTCGCGGTTCGATCCCGCGCGGGCCCACTCTGATTTTTATTATTTGATGATGCAGTCCCATCCATGGCCAAAACAGTTGATGAATATTTAGAGAAACAGAAATCCCCGCAGAAGGAAATCTGCAAGAAGCTAAGAAAAATTATCCTGAAGACTTTTCCTGAGATTAATGAGGAGATGAGGCTTGGAGTCCCCTATTATGAGGGCAAGTTCTACATAGTTGCCTTGAAGGATCATGTCAATCTTGGGGTTTCCCTGAAAGGGCTAACAAAAGACGAGATTGCACTATTCGAAGGCGCCGGAAAGACCATGAAACACTTGAAGTTCGCTTCATTAAAGGAAATTGATGCGAAGAAAATCGTAAAATTACTAAAACTGGCAAAGAAATAGCGCCTATCCTATTGGCGCATATATCTCAGTCAGAATCTCTTCTTTCGGAACTTCGTGAGGGTCATTGAGGTAAACTTCCCTAATCGGCCCGGCTATCCTCTTGCCATTCTCTTTCAGCCATGCAAATAGCTTGTCATAGGTCGGCTTGCACTCTTCGTAAGGTCCTTTGTGCGCTATCTTCGCCATCTTGCCGCCAGGAAGCCTGTAGCACCTGATTTCATCAGTCCCCCCAAGCTCCACCTCCACCGGAACGCAGACCTCGACATCGGCGTCCTTGTTCTTGTCAGCCTCAATCGCTTCCTGCTCGCTCATCTCATGGCACAGGAACATCGGCGGCCCGGCTATCCTGGCCTTCTTCTCCATCAGGTGCAGGAATATTCCCTTGAGCATCTGGGGAATCTGCTGGTACGGGCCTCTCCTTCTCATCCCCATAACAATCTGGGGTTTAATCTCAACAACAGTGATTTCCTCCATCGTATCGCCAATCCAAAGCCCAGCCTACCTCTCCCGGGCAAATCCGGGACGCCGGCGCTTATTTCTCCCCATCATTCTCCTTCATCGCCTTCATGAAAGCGACAAAGAGCGGCGCCGGCTGCTCCAGCCTGCTTTTGAGCTCCACATGCGGCTGGGTGCCAATGCCGAATGAGTCCTTCCATTCCACTATCTCGGCCACTCCCTTAGGATGCGAGCCGGATATCACAAGGCCGCCTTCCTCAAGCTTCTCCTTGTACTCCGGGTTGAATTCCCATCTGTGCCTGTGCCTCTCGGAGACCGCGTCCGCCCCATACGCTTTCTGGGCGCGAGAGCCTTTTTTGAGCATGCACTCATATGCGCCGAGCCGGTTCGTCCCCCCCATCCTGGAAATCTGCTGCTGCTCTTTCAGGAGCGCAATCACCGGATGAGGGGTTTTCTTGTCAATCTCGGTGGAGTTGGCGCCTTCGAGCCCGCACACGTGCCTTGCGAACTCAATCACCATGAGCTGCATCCCGAGGCAGAGGCCGATATACGGTACCTTGTTCTCCCTGGCATACTGTATCGCCTTGATTTTCCCCTCGATACCTCTGGAGCCGTAGCCTCCGGGGACCACAATTCCGTCATATCCGCAGAGGAGCTTCCCAACATCCTCCTCCTTCTCAAGGTCTATCGATTCAATCCAGTCAATCTCAAGCGAGCGGTTCTGCGAGGCGGCCGCGTGAATAAGAGCCTCGCTCACGGAGACATAGGCGTCTTTTACGGCGGTGTACTTGCCGACAATGACCACACTGAGCTTCTTCTCCTTCGATTCAATGATTTTCTCGACCAGCTTCCTCCACTGCGCAAGCTCGGCCGGCCTGCTCTTGAGCCCCATGTGCTTGGCGATTGACTTGTACACATCCTGCTTCTCGAGAACAAGGGGAAGCTCGTACACGGTCTTGACATACGGGTCGTCGAAGACGTCATCCTCGTGCACGTTGCAGTATTGGCTGATTTTCTTCTTCGCGTCCTTGGTCAGCGGCTCCTGCTCCCTGCATATGATTATGTGCGGCTGCAGCCCGATGCTCTGCAGCAGCCTTGTGGCATGCTGCGTCGGCTTTGTCTTCTGCTCGCCCTTGGATAGGCTTGGCACATATGTCAGCTGCACGAAAAGCAGGTCCTCTTCCTCGAACTGGAGCTGCCTTATCGCCTCGAGGAAGTACCCGTTCTCAAGATCGCCAACCGTTCCGCCAACCTCGATAAGCACGATATCCGCATTGGTATCTTCCCCAACCTTGCGCAGCCTGCCCTTTATCTCATCCGTCAGGTGCGGCACGAACTGCACGTCCCTGCCAAGGTAGTCCCCTTCCCTCTCTTTCTCGATTATCGCCTTGAAGAGCTTCCCCCCGGTGATGCTTGAGATTCCGGATAACGAGATATTCAGGAACCTCTCATAGGTCCCGAAGTCCATATCGACCTCCGTCCCGTCATCAAGCACGAAAACCTCGCCATGCCTATAGGGGTTCATGGTGCCGCAGTCCACATTCAGGTAGCCATCGAACTTGACCGGAACGACAGAGTATCCTCTGGATTGCAATAATTTTGCGATAGAAGAAGCCACTATACCCTTCCCCAGCCCAGACATTATTGAGCCAGCAATTACAATGAATTTAGTTTTTTTGTCCCGCATAGGACATATTCTCCAGCTATTCTTTTAAAGCTTAAGCGAGTCTTCCGCCCATGGAGAAAAAAACCGGGAACTCCAACGGCGGAAAAAGCCCAACTGCCCAATCGCCCGACCCTCTGGCAGAGCAGAAGACGGTAATCCGCATAACTGACTACTCAGGCAAAAGGCTCACCGAAGTCCCATTCGGCCAGCTTGATGAATGCTCGGCCTTCCTGAACAATCCGAAATCAGTGACCTGGATAGACGTTGTCGGGCTCAAGAATACTGAGATGCTCGAGAGAATCGGGAAGTGCTTTGGCCTCCACCCTCTGGTCATGGAAGACATCATCCACACAAGGCAGAGGCCCAAGCTGGAGGATTACGACAAATATCTCTACATGGTAGTCAGGATGCTCTTCCAGGACTCCAATAAAAAGAGCGTTCGGAGCGAGCAGATAAGCATCATACTCGGAAAAAGCTACGTGATATCCTTCCAGGAGCGCGAGGGCGATGTGTTCTCGAAAGTGCGCGAGTACATACGCAAGGACAAAGGAAGGCTGCGCAGGATGGGCGCCGACTTTTTGGCATATTCGCTTCTCGATGCCGTCGTGGACAACTATTTCCTGATTCTTGAGGCTTTTGGCGAGAAGGTGGAGTTCGTGGAAGAGTCCCTTATACGGATGCCGGATCCCAAGGTGCTCCATTCAATTAGGAAGCTCAAGAAGGAGATTCTGGTCCTGCGCCGCTCGGTATGGCCCCTAAGGGAGGTCGTACTTGCGCTTGAGAGGGAGAGCAGGAGCAGCAAGCCCCTTGTTGGGACTGAGACCGCGATTTATCTACGGGATGTCTATGACCACGCGGTGCAGGTGGTGGACAACGTCGAGACCTACCGCGACTCGATGTCAGGGATGTTCGACATTTATCTATCAAGCGTCAGCAACCGGATGAATGAAATCATGAAAGTGCTGACAATTATCGGCACCATCTTCATCCCACTGACCTTCATCACAGGGATTTACGGGATGAATTTCGATTACATGCCGGAACTGGAGCATCCCTTCGGCTATTTCGGCACAGTCGGCCTGATGATCCTGGTCGCCGGGATAATGCTCCTTTTCTTCAGGCGCAAGAAATGGCTCTAGTGGTCGCATGATGCTCGAGCTGCTGATCCTAATTGCTTCAATAGCCGTTCTATCACGCTCCTCTTCGGAGGTTGTGGACAGCGCCCTGAGGCTCTCCCGCTTCTTCGGGATAAGCCAGTTGGCAATGGGCTTCCTGCTTGTTGCGGTCGCAACCAGCCTGCCCGAGCTTTCGGTCTCAATAACTGCTGCTAGCGCCGGGCAGGGCGCGATAGCTGCCGGCAATGTATTCGGTTCCAACATAGCCAACATATTCCTGATACTTGGCGCAGGAGCATTCATCTATGGCATAACGATAAGCCGCAGGAACCTGAAGGATATCGGCCTTATACTCCTGCTAACAACCCTCATTTCCGTGTATATCATTTTCAGCAGCTATGTCGCGGGGGCCGCCCTGGGAGTGGTGGAGGGGGCCGCGCTGCTCGTAATTTTCAGCGCCTATGTGTGGGACATTCTTCGGAAAAAAAAGAAGGTCGAGAATGGCGGCAGCATGCCCAAGATAGACAAGAAGAAGGCCCTTAGCGCATTCCTCGTCTTCTGCGGTGGGATAATCATTGTTGTCATAAGCTCCGCTTTCGTTGTGGATTCTGCTGTGGCAATAGCGTCCTCCCTGGGTCTTGCGCAGAGCTTCATCGGGGCCACGCTCATCGCTTTCGGGACATCCCTTCCGGAGCTTACCACCGCGATGCAGGCCCTGCGCAGGGGAAGGCACGGGCTGGTTCTTGGGAACGTTATCGGAAGCAACATCACCAACCTCACCCTCGTGCTAGGCTCCGCGGCCCTTATCGGGAGCATAGAGGTCAGGCTTCCGGTCTTCGCGGCAGCGCTCCTTTTCGCGGTCGTTGCCAACAGCATTCTGTTCTATATCGCCGCCATAAACAGGAAAATGGCCAGGCTGGGGGGCATCCTATTCCTTCTGGCATACGGAATTTACCTCGCCCTGATATTCGGGCTGCAGGTGACCGAGCTTTCCTAGAATCAGAGCCTGTTGAGCGCTTCCTTTATGTCATTGACGCTCATCTTGGTGGTTATCATCGGGATGCGCTCCTTTTCTGAAATGCGCATGGCCAATTTATCCACCTTGCTAGCATCAAGGTTGTGCAATACAATCGCTGAAGGCTTTGAAGATGACACGCGCACGACGACGAACGGGCTCCTCCCGGTGCTAACTCCAGTGAAGATGAAGACCCTCTCATTGACGTTCCCATAAAGGTTCTGGAAATAGGAGAAGGGCATCTCGAGGATTACCTTGATGCTGTCAATCAGGGTATATCCGTAAATCCTCTTGGTCTCCACGATGTCCTCATTGGATAGGATCTTGCCCTTTATCTGGTCCACGAAATCCTTGAGCGTGATGCTCCTGGCGAATTCATGCACCTCGAAGTATTCGGATACCGGCTTCTCCCTCTCGGCGAACTTGGCGGTTATCTCCCCGCCTCTCGACCTGTCAATATCAAAAAGGGCGTTGACAAACCTCTTTATTATCCCGGCTCCCGGGGACTTCCTCCGGTTGCCCTCGTAATCGCTGATGGTGGAGACTGTGATGCCAAGATGCTTTGCCAGTTCAACCTGGCTTATCTTGAATATCTCCCTCCACTTGCGCATGGTCGCTCCCGGGTCATCGGAAAGCGAAATCTCACCGGCAATCTCCATCTTGGTTTTTTCCAAAATATCCACCGTCTGTCTGATTATACTAGTCAGACAAGTGTTTAAATGGGTTACGTTGATTGCAGTTGTCAGATTGCCCTGGCACTGTCTCAAGTTTTAAAAGCCCTGCGCGTTCTTACCCCGCTATGAAAGGCGTGGTGTCCTGCGGCAACGCGCTTGGCGCAAATGCAGCATTCTCCAAGCTCAGGATGGGCGGCGTTCAACGCGGCTGTTGCAGGCAGCTTCTTCACGGAGGATACTCGCCAATGCAGCGGGCAGGCTCCGTGATTGTCTGATAAACTAACATTCTTAAACATAATCCTACACCACTTTAACAGAATAATTTTTATACAGTAGATGGAAGGTGAATAGCATGTTCGATGTAGCCGAGATGTTTTTCCACATTGTGACCCCGCAGATGTTTGACGTAATTTCAGCGCTCCTCATAATCACATTCATACAGTGGGAGCTTCCAAGGACGGTGAAGCTCCTTGATGAAGAGTACACGAATGACGTCTACCCGGAAACAGGCAGGGTAATCGACATCATCCTGTTCCTCATCGGCATCGGCGCGATGTTCGTTCTCTATCAGGGCAACAACATGGCAAAGATGATTACCCTCCTGCACAACACCTATCTCATGCTTATCTTCATCCCGGTGATGATAGTAATCCCGCTCATGATTTTCCTAGGATACTTCAAGAGGTTTTTCGCCAGGATGGACCAGCACAAGTCCCTGACAGTGTTCATGGTGCAGTCCACGTTGGACTTTGGCCACACCCTGTTCTTCGTTTCGCTGGTTCTGCTGCTTGTTCCTGCCCTGCTTTTCCTTGTTTTGGCCGGCTTCTGAGGGCCGGACGGCGGTAAGCCCTTTTAAAGGTTACTGGAGAATTCCTTCTATTGACTTTAGGTGATCAGTAATGGCTTCCAGAAAAACAGCAAGAAAGAAAAAATCCGTTCCGCGCCCAAGGCTCTCAAAGCCGGCTGCCAGACCAGCAAGGTCTACCAAATGCTTCTGTGGCTCATCATGCCATGACGAACATGCACGCCTTCCGGGATACCTCCTTATCGCCCTTGGCATTATGGCGGTTCCGTTGAACTTTGGAATGCTCCCGTCCATGGACTGGGCAAAGGCATGGCCCCTTCTGCTTGTTCTGTTCGGCTTCGTGATGGTAGTGCGCGCAACCCTTTGCAGAAGGTTCTAGAATTCGCGCTCAAGGTAAGAAACAGCGTTGCGGAATATCTTAAGCCCGTGCGCTTCTTTTATTGTCCCTAGTGTCCAATAGGGGCAGTTCTCTACTGAGTTGAACGCTTCGGGGTGCGGCATCATACCGAATATGTATCCGCTCCGGTCACATATGCCTGCGATGTTCTCCTGCGAGCCGTTTGGGTTGGCGGGATACCCTGCCAATTCCCCTTTCTCATTTACATACTGCATTACGACCAGCTTCTCATCCGCAAGCTGCCTGGCAGTCTGCCCGTCCTTTGTTACGAACTTGCCTTCCCCATGCCTTACCGGCAGGAAGGTGTAATCCATCCCCGATGTGAAGACGCATGGGGATTCCTTGTTGATTTTCAGGAACACCCAGCGGTCCTCGAAATGCCCCGAGTCATTCCCTATCAGTGTCACCCTCTGCTGGAAGTCGGGGTAAGGCAGAAGCCCCATCTTCACCATCACCTGGAAGCCGTTGCAGACGCCCATCACAAGCTTCTCGCCATCAACGAACTGCTTGATTGGCTCCTGCAGCCTGAACTTCAATTTGTTGGAAAATACCTTCCCTGAGCCCAAATCATCCCCGAAGGAGAAGCCCCCAGGAAGAAAGAGGAAATTAAAGTCCTCGAGCATCTTCGGATTCTTTATGAGCTTGTTTATGTGCACTATTTCTGCGGAGCCTCCGCTCTTCTCGATTGCGAATTTGCTTTCCTGCTCGCAGTTGATGCCGTATCCGGTAAGAACTAGTGCCCTGCACTTCATGCATATGGTAATCCGGGCAAGGGAATAAAAAATTACCCTCTATACCCTTCGCAGCCCCTTTATCCCCTCGAACTTGCCAGGATTCCTCGTGAAAAGGAAGGCGTTGTTCGAGAGGCATGTCGCGGCGGTCATCAGGCTGTCCACCCCCCTCCTGTACGTGCCCTTCTTCTCAAACTCCGCCTTCAGCTTGGCTGCGATGGTGGCCTCGCGCCGGTCGAACGGCAGCACTGTGACACTATCGGCAAAGGCCATCACAACATCAGGCTTCTTTATTGTCTCCAGAAGATGTATCAGGGTGAAGCTCCCCAGGCAGATCTCCTCCTGGTTGGCGTAGTACTTGAGCTTCTCCACGGTGCTCTGCTCGCCACGCAGGAAATCCAGCGCAGCCTCGAAATCAAGGCATATCTTCTCCATCTACTTACCCCAGCCGTACTTGTCCTTCCTGATTTTCTCAGCCGTCCTCTGGTCGAAATCCCCCTCTCCGATAGAGCCGGCAAGGGAAATGATGTTGCGCCCTTCCTTTGACCTTTCGCTAAGGAGATGCCTGAGAATTCCGCTGAAGCTGGTGCCCTTTGATTTCTTGAGCCTATACAGTTCTGCATAGACATCATCCATTATTGTTATAACACGGACCACATAACCACCTGGAAACTGGCTAAATGTATTCACTCAATACATTTAAATTTTTCCTCTCTGGGGAGAAAAAACTGTGGGACAAAAACTCTTCTTATGAATTAATTTCTCCGAAGTAAAACCTCATACTTATAATAGCTATGGCGGGCTTTATCCATTACCATGCATATCTCGAAAAAAGCGTCAGTTTGGCGCTTTTAGAGAAAGAAAATGGCAACACACGCGACCAATAGGTGAAAGATATGGAAGACCTTGTCAAATCCGTAATGGGGGAAAATGTAGCTGATAGTGAAAGAAGAGACGATGAGAGCAACCTTAGCTCTGAGACAATCAAAATCGTCACCGTCGGTGTCGGCGGAGCCGGCAACAACACGATAAACCGCCTGATAAAATCGGGCGTCAAGGGCACAGAGCTTGTCGCCATAAACACGGACAGGCAGCACCTCAACATAGTGCATGAGAGGTCAAAGAAAGTGCTGATTGGAAAATCAGTAACAAAAGGGCTTGGAGCCGGGGGATACCCAGACATCGGCGCAAAATCAGCCGAGGTCGACAGGCCTTTGATTGAGAAAGAGCTTGAAGCTGCCCACCTGGTCTTCGTATGCGCCGGTATGGGCGGTGGAACCGGTGGCGGAGCGGCCCCAATCGTCGCGCAGATTGCAAAGGAGCAGGGCGCGATTGTTGTATCCGTTGTAACGTACCCCTTCGCTCTGGAAAGGGCAAGGAAGAAGAAGGCGGAAGAGGGTATCAAGGCGCTCAAAAAATACTGCGACTCAGTGATTATCCTGGACAACAACAGGCTTGTGCAGCTGGTACCTAACCTCCCGATGGCAGAGGCTTTCTCTGTTGCCGACGAGATTATCGCCAGGGCAATCTCAGGCCTCGTGTGGACAATCACCCAGCCCTCGCTCATCAACATCGACTTTGCGGATGTCCGCGCAATCATGGAAGGCGGAGGCGTAGGCTTCATCGCGGTCGGAGAAGGGAAGGGCAACGACAAGGTCCGCTCAGCATCCGAGGGTGTCATCAAGAACAGGCTTCTTGACGTTGACTTCGAGGGCGCAAAGGGCGCAATCATCCACATATCCGGCGGCTCTGACCTGACGCTCGGTGACGCTATCAAGGCAGGGGAGATGATTACGGAGAAGATGGACGCCGAGGCGAATGTCAAATGGGGCTCCAGAATCATGCAGAACTACGAGGGCAAGCTCGAAATCGTTGCCATCGTTACCGGCGTGAAGGGCGCTTCCATTGCAGGCTCGGCATTCTCAGAGGAGCAGGAGCAGGCCTCATCTCTTCCGGTATACAGCCAGGACCTTGAGATGCTTGGCTAAATCCTTTCTTTCCTTTTTTCCTTTTTCTTTATTTTCCCAAGAGGTCCAAAAGAAACAGGTAAATATAAATGGTTTCTTCTACTCTCTTTCACCGTATGCGCATAAAGATTATCCCGAATCCGAAAAAGAGCTGGGCTCAGAGGATATCTCATCAGGTGCGCGCGCTTCTGCAAAAAAAAGGGCATGAGCTGGCCGAGGAAAACCCTGATGCCACAATCTGCATCGGCGGTGACGGCACAATCCTGTACGCCAGCCACATGGGCATGGTGGAAGGGGCAATCCTTGGCATAGGAAGCAAATCAAGCTATATCTGCCAGCTAAAGGATAAGGACTGGAAGAAGGAGCTCCCGAAGGCCCTCCGGAACCATCGGACCGAGAACCTGATGACCCTTGAGGCAAAGGCAGGCCGCAGGAAACTCTCGGCCCTCAACGACATCGTGGTGCACACTCCTGATTACCGGGTGCTCACGATCTATCTGTCCATCGCCGGAAAGGAATATTCCTTTGAAGGGGACGGGGTGATAGTATCAAGCGCAGTTGGCTCGGCAAGCTACGCGTATTCGGCAGGGGGGAAAAAGCTCCGGCCCGCTGCCAGGAAAATAACGGTCGTTCCCATTTGCCCCTACAAGAGGGCGTTCAAGCCGATTGTGCTTGGGCCGGACGGGAAAGTGCGCATCCGCTGCGACCGGGAATCGGCATTCATTGTGGACGGGATGTTCATAAGGCACTTAAGGAAGAATGAAAAGATAACAGTAACCGGAAACGGCTTCCTCAAGTTTTTCACAGGCGTTGGTAAACATGGCTTTTAGGAGATTTGACAGGAATTACATACTCAGGAAAGGATTCATTGACGTAAAGGCGATTGTAACCGGATTGAGGCAGACCCACAGGCTGAAGCTGGTCCGCGACAAGTCCCCCTATGGCTGGATCACAATACTTGAGGGGCGATATTCCCTCCCGGAGACTGAGATGGTCCGGCTTGCCGAGGAGCTTCAGTTCCCCATAAGGACAAAGGATATCCTGGTCTTCCCCAAGGGCAAGATGCAGAAGGACTTCGCCATTCCCTATACCGAGGCGGAGAAGCAGCGGTTTGCCGCTGAAATCGAGGCCATGAAAAAGGCAGCGGAAGCCGAAGAGGAAGCCGAGGACGAGGAAGAAGAGGGCGATGATAATTCCGAAGATGATGGGGAAGAAGAGGGCGATGACTGATTGTTGTTGTAAAACAGATAAAAAAGAGTTTTAAAACATTTCTATATACATAGTTGTCCATGGTGGGCAAGAGAGAACCTAATGGCGTATGCTTGAGGCTGAGGACATTCAATATCGTGAAGCCGATGCCTCCTGAACCTCCGAAGACAAGGAAGCAGAGGTTCCTTGAATGGGCAGGCTGGGCAAGGAAGGAGATGAAGCCTGGCCAGACTCTGGCAAGCGCTTGCCTAAAGACCGGCGGGGAAATAATCCATTCCCCTCTGACGAGGCTAAGCAGAATATGCACTTCAGACACTTTCCTGGACAAGGATCTTGTTGGCCGCCTTGCCGCCACCCTGGACCTGGAGTCACAGGAGAATATCCGTCTCTGGGATGGCCTTCCGGACTCCATGGACTCCGGGTGCGCACACCCTATGAAGCTTAGGGTTGTGCATGCCGCGACCAACTACCATGATACTGAATTCTCATATACAGTCTCGGTTACAATCGATCCGGAGCTTGTCGATTCGGAAACAATGTCCCACGTCGCGGCGGTTGTCCAGCATGCTGCGGAGTTCATCCATAAAGAGAAGAAAAAGCAGGATTAGAGCTCTTCCCTAATTTTCTTTACCAACTCTTCTCCGATTCTTAGCTGCGCTTCCTTCGTGCTCCCGCCGATATGGGGGGTCATGTAGACATTGTCCAATTCAAGCAGCTTTCCCGTGTAAGGCTCTTTGGGGAAGACATCTATGGCAGCGCAAAGCAGCTTTCCGCTCCTGCACCCATCATAGAGCGCGTCCTCTTCTATAATCTCCCCCCTTGCCAGGTTGATTATCATGGCGCCATCCCTCATCTTTGATATCGCCTCCTTGTTTATCATGTTCCTGGTCTCATCAGTCAGGATGCAGTGTATTGTGAATATGTCCGCCTTCCCGAGGAACTCATCATAATCATCAATGAATCTTACAATCCCATCCTCATGCCTCGGGGGCGGGTTATAGGCGATTACCTCCATTCCAAGCGAGTGCGCCTTCAGGCCGACCAGGTGCCCAATCCTGCCATAGCCGATTACGCCAAGGGTCTTTCCCTCTATCTCCCTGCCGACAAGGTTCTTCTTGCCCCAGATTTTGTTCTTCATCTGCACCTGGGCCTTCTGCACGTTCCTCATGCCGCATATCGCAAGCCCGATTGCCATCTCGGCGACAGCGTTGGATGAGGCCCCAGGGGTGTTGACCACCTTTATCCCGCGCCTTTTGCATTCTTCCTGGTCCACATTGTCGAGGCCTACCCCTGCCCTTGCGACAACTTTCAGATTCGGCGCTTTATCGAGGAGCTCCTTTGTGGCCTTGGTCGCGCTCCGGATTACAAGCGCTTCTGCGTCCTTTAGCGCATCCTCCAGGTTCTCCGGCCTGTAGGAAACTTCTCCAACCTCCCTGAGCAGCTCAACAACCTCGGATTCCATGTTATCTGAAATGACTATCCTGGACATGAGGGTAGTGATGCTGGAATGTTATTTAACGCTTTTCGGCCATCTCTGAAAAAACAAATAAACTATTTCTATCGTCGACGTGGTAAAATTCTCAGATTGTTTTAGCATCACATGCTTTCAAAAAAAATATGTGAAATAACACTGGATTTTTTCAGAAAGGTATAAATACATCCATGTTTATAGAATATTTGTGGGAGATGGCTATGTTGGGCCAAAAAACATATGTTGGTGAAGAAATGAAAACAATCCGAAGCAGATTCATCGGGCTGACCTCTGAGCTGGAGGGCTCGATGCCCGCTGATTTTAACTGCAGGTGCGACCGACTTATCGACGTAGCAATGGAACTGAGGAACATGCTTA
The DNA here is from genome assembly GCA_043812915.1 of Microcaldota archaeon. Classification (GTDB taxonomy): domain Archaea; phylum Micrarchaeota; class Micrarchaeia; order Anstonellales; family Bilamarchaeaceae; genus CAYVTJ01. The sequence goes on from JBDRLQ010000001.1 coordinate 87,413, forward strand.
AGGCAGAGGAGTTAGCGCTCTCAAGAAAGGAGAAAGTGGATGTTGTGAAGATGCTTACCAGGGCGAAGGTGAAGGCTTTCATGTTGGGGACTCCCCACAGCTTCGATACCTTCAGGGCCCTGGACTCGATAAGCAGTGATGTTATAGGGCTGCTCTGACCAGTGCGGCCCGAAGTAAATGGTGGTATAAGTGAAATCAATAACTGTTGTAGCAGACGACCGCGTTGGCCTTCTGGCTGACATATCCTATATCCTCGGGAAATCAAACCTTGGCATAGAGGGTCTGACAGTCGAAGTCATCGGCGGAAAAGCGATAGTATCGCTTGAGACCAGGGATGTGGAAAAGGCCAAGGGCATACTCGAGGGGAACGGCTTTAGGACTACGAAGGCCAACACCATCGTCATCAAGGTATCCAACTACCTGAGGGCAATTGGTGAGATAAACGAGATGCTAGCCGGCGAGAAGATAAAGGTGAGGGATTTCTCATTGCTCTCATCCGACTCCCAGGATGGCATTTTCGCGCTTCTAGTCGACAAGCCGAGGAAGGCCACCCGCATGCTGAACGACTTCATCCTCGGTTCAGACGCAGCCGTATGCTGAATGCTTCAATAATTGTTCATGCACGGCCATAGGCTGTGCGCTCTCATTTTTCCGCTTTTTTTGCCTCTAGCCGCGCTCCCTTACATAAGTGTCTGGCAACAATGGATTGGCCTTTTAAGTGTACCTAGTACCTTATATTATGAATTATCTTCCACCTTTCCATATATGTTGCTGATAACATTCCATTTATAAATGATTTAATTTTGAGCACACTTTTCATGCGAATAGATATATATAGCCCCACTGCTGCAGTAAGTTTGAGGTGGGGATTATGAATATGTTTAAAACACTGCTGAATGGAGGGGACGAAAATCCAAGGGTCAAGTTCCTTGGGCTCACTGCGTCACTTGTTGGTGTGGATGAGATGGATGAGACGCGATGCGGCCTTCTGGTGGATACGGTCGTCAAGCTTCGAAACCTGCTTGGAACCGGAAGGCTTGCGCTCTCATCCGAGGAGAAGAGACACCTGATGGTGATGCTCAACAGCGTCAAGGTGCGCGCTTTCATGCGTGGCACCCGGCAGGCATTCACCACATTCCAGACACTGGATGCCGTTGGCAATGATGTGGAAAGGCTGCTATAGTCTGTTACGGGTGGGCAGCTGGAGTGGCCCTTTTGTTGGCGGGGCCATCCGGCAGTTTCATCCTTAAAAAACAAGAATCTCCTTTGAGGCTTTTCCGTTGTTCACCTAGGGGTTAACCTCAAAGGCTTTGCTTTTTTTATTCGGCCGTTCTCTGTCTTAGTGACAAGAGCACTCTGGATTCAGTCCTGTCCTCGAAATCCATACCGTCGATATTGACGAAATTCCTTGTCGGGACCGCATCCATGTCGGCGGTGGTCATGTGCCTCCTGGCACTTCCCCCGCCTATTTCTCCAAGTCCTATCTGGCCGCTGTCAATGGCGTTCGTGATTTCTTCGGCCTGCTCTCCTCCGACAAGTTCTTCCAGTCTCCGTCTTAGGCTGGCGGCTATCTGTGCCCGTTCCTCCTCGCTCAAGCGCGCTTCAGCGACCCTTTTTTCGCCTCTTCTCCTTTCAGTCTCCTGCCTGCCCCGCTGCTCGCCGAACATCCTCTGGATAAGGAGCTGGTGGATTACTGCGCCTGTGTCCATTTTCGAGTATTCTGATTCTGATTTGTTGGCTCCTCCTGCCAGGTCCTCTGAGGATAGGCCAAACTGGCCCATATCGAGGATTTCATCAACGTCTGATGCGCTGTAGCCCGCGGCACGGCTAGTCTCCCTGATGGCCTCACCATGCATCTGGACCACTTCCCCCAGGCTCCTCGACTGGCCATCATTGGCGTATGACTGCTTGATTCCGTTTCTTAGGTCCAGGAGCGAGCTCCTAACTGCGTCCCTCTCCCCGAGCTGCTGCCTCTGCTCTCCGTTTCTTCGGACAGCTCTGGCGAGCCTGCCAGCTTCCTCCTGGTCATCATTTCTGATGGCAGCCCCATAATCCTGGGAAATCTCGTCACTAAGGGACCTGTGGTAGCTGAGCATGAGCCTCTCAAAAAGGTCTGAATTGATGATCGAATCCATCTGCGCCTCTGTTAGCAGCGGGGGGCGGTCGATTTCCCTTTCTCCAAGCCCGTGAATCACTCTCTCGAAAGACTCTCTATCCCCCCTCGAGGCTGCCTCGACAAGCTGCTGGGCAACCTCTGTCTGGGAAATCACTTCCTGGGCATCCGTGTCTATTGCCGGCTCTGCAATGTCCGGCCTTTCATCCATCGACTGCCGAAGGCGCATGAAATAGTCTGATTCTATGACGGCTCTTGCCTGGTCTCCCGTCAGTACCGCTTCCATCCCTCCCTGCTGGGGGGCTGCCAGGTTCAGGATGTACTGGTTGAAGCCCTCCTGGTCGTTATCTCGTGCAAACTGGTCAATCTCCTGCCTGCTGTCCGGATTTGCCAGGACTTGGGCTGCTTCGTGGTCAACCTCGGGAGGAGTTTCCACTCTGATCTGTGCGATTGATGCGATGAATGGAGTATTACCTACAAGAATTTCACGAGCCCTCTCTTGATGGGCCGTAGCTGTATCGTCAATTCTTTCCCTAATCCCAATGTCAGTTGAAAAAAGCATTCCGCCGCCGGGTTCTTCGCCTACCATGAAGAAGATAGGTAATGAAAATTAAAAAATAGATATGGAGCAGATTATCTGCTCGCAACCTGAATGGGGTCACTGATTCTCCTTGCGGCTCCTGTAGAATCCCCTACCCAGACTCTTGCAGCTCCTACCTCTGTAGCACATACCGGACAGACTGAAACTGCCACTGCGAGTTGGAAGCCATCCCTCTGACCTATGATATCTCCTGCTGCATTGACTGGCTGTACGAAGATATTGAATCTGCTAGAATTCTGCTGATGAACTGTGAAAGCCACTCTATCTAAAGAGCCTCCCAGTTGTGCCATGGCGGTTGCAAGGTCATCCAGGCTAAGTTCACCTTCTCTTGTTGGTGTTCGGAAAGATAGCATGTTGACCGGTCCCCCATCAGTCCGCGTCATTCCAAGGAAGACAGTAACTGTAACAGGCCCTCCCTGAATTCCATTTACTGGGTCTTCTGCTTGCGAAGGTATCCTCACAGCGTTACTATATGTCGCATCAGCTGGAATCCTTCCAACTCCTGGTATGTGCTCTCTAGTGACCCACGCACCTCCACGTCTGTCGTGGTTGTAGTGAGCAGCATCAGTAGATGCATCAAGCGTCGCAAGTGATACTGGCAGTCTTACATCCTGGGCTTCAACCCCACCACGGTTTCCAGCCTGTGCTTCCTTCGGAGCGCTCAAGGCCGTAAGACCAACAGCCCCCCCTACGACCAGCGCCGGAGCTGAGACTGCCAGAGTCATGCCGACAAGTACTCTATTTGATGTCCTGAACAAGCGTGCCTTGGCCCTCTCTGCCATTGCCCTGGCGGTATCCCTGACTGTGCCGGGTCTTCCGGCTTCGCCAGCGGTTCCGTGCTTTAATGTTCTATTTGTCATACAAACCCCCTCCTTTATTCACACAACATCCCGTACTAATAGCTGCATTTCTCCTTTATAAATATGCCTTTTTTCTGTATTTTTTACAGGCAATTGACGAAATTATGTGGGACGCACCTAAAATCGGGAAAAAGCTGTTATTTTCATGTTTGGTCAGGAAAAAACACATTATTCTTCATCTAGCGGGCAGGCATGAAGCCGGTTAGATGATTCATAGTCGCCGCTTCTATAAGCCAGATAATATTGTGATATTCCAAGAATGGGCTGGGGCCATCCCCCGTTTGTTGCAACAAGATGAACCTCACCATTGGACAAATCCATAGTATAAATCATCTCCATTGACCAGTCCCTGAATGCTATTCGATTTCCCCATATATGGACCGTTTCGGCTGTTTGGGGCCAATAATCATAGAGGGGCAACTCCGAGGTAATTCCTGATACAATGCTATGCACAAAAATGCTGCCTCTCTGTGTGCCTCCAGCATCATCATTGAATACAATCCTATCTCCAAAAATCTGGATGGGAACGGACATTTCATTTATTTCTCGATAGTTGCTTATCTGTTCCCAATATCCCTCATCCACATCAAAGTACCATAGACTACTTTCCCGCTCCATGTTTGTCAATATTGCTGCCAGTCGTGAACCTTGGAATGCCCAATTACTGACTGCATTTCTATGAATATCAACATCTGAGTATTCATCAGGAAATGGAATGTCGGTAACTTCTCCTGATAGGACGTCAATCAGCCTAAACTGACATACTTCCTGGTCAGTTTCAGAAATTCTTCTCCTTTTGATAACTACCCGATTACCATCTATGTCCCAGTTCCAACCTGTATCTACTAATTGCAGCATTCCTTCTTGCATGTTGTAGATGCAGAGATTATAGTAGTTCAAATCATCTCCGCTTTCTCCCCCATTCAGAGTGATGAAATTACCGGAAATGCGAGAGTTTCTATCCAAGAGAATGGCGCATTCACTATCGCCTTCAATCTGATGTCTCTCTCCAGTGGTGATGTTGGTGTAAAC
>JBDRLQ010000002.1:0-43830 GCA_043812915.1 Microcaldota archaeon
GAAAAGGCTCCAGGGCTTTTTTCTCATACTTCTTATATCTGACCCTGCGGTTGAGGCGCTTGATTCTTTCTATCAAGTCGCCCTTCTTCTTCTCCAGTTCGTCAATCCTTGTCTTAAGGTCCTCTTCGCTCTCCATGCCGATCACAGCTTCAATCAAAATGAGCGTCGTTCTCTTCAACTAACCTTACAATGAAGTATTTAAAAACATTCTTAGCGACCCTATTTCCACTCTGAATTCTAATTAATGGACGTGATGAAATGAAAGACTGTAGCAGGAAGTATCTCGACCTATTCCTTTGGATCGTTCTGGGAGTGATTCTCGGAACAGCGATATTCGTGCTGTTTCTGTCAGCGCCCCAGACTACTCCTCCGGCGGGGACGCAACCTTCAGTGCCGACAATCCCGCAGCCTCCGGCGCAACAGCCTCCGGCAGAGGTTGCAAAGCCCGAAGCCACCGTGACGGTCATAACTTATGATGGCTGTGAGGACTGCAATTCTACGGTTTACCTGCTCGGGCAGCTCAAGGATCTGGAGCCCAATTTCAACTTCACGCTCGCAGAAGCCATTATGGTAGCCCATGATTCACCCGAGGGCATCAGGCTGATTGAGAAATACGGAATCGGAATGCTTCCAACGATGATTGTCTCAAGCGAGGCGTCTGTTGACACCACATTCTCGGGAGTGTGGGCGGCCAACGTGGGAACTATCGAGAGCGACGGCTCGTTCGTTTTCAGGAAAATATATCCTCCATACTTTGAGGCAAGCTCGGATTCGGTGCGCGGCTTCGTTGATGCCTATGTCATCAGCCCCGAGCGCTGCGATGAATGCGAGGATTTGAACGGCTTCATCGATTACCTTGCGGGGGACATGGTGCTCATCACCTTCTCAAGCAGGCAAAGCCTGAATGAAAGCGACGATTTGGCGCAGGAGCTTATCGGGAGGTACAACATCACCAAGCTGCCTGTTTTCCTTCTCTCTAATGAGGTAACCGTCTATCCGGTTTATGGGGAGCAGCTTGCCTTGATAGTGAGCCCTGAGGCGGACGGGTGGCAGGTCCTTTCAGACTGGTTCCCCCCATACGTTGACCTGGGGAATGATCATAAAATAGTCGGCCTTGTCGAAATTGTCAAGCTTGTCGATTCCAGCTGCGAGGATTGCTTCGACCCGGAGCCGCTGGCGCAGAGCATAACGTCTGCTTTCGGCCTGTATGTCGCTGAGCAGAACGAGTATGATATCAGCTCGCCTGAAGGCCGGGCGCTTGTTGAGAAATACGACATCACCCTGGTTCCGACAGTGCTCGTCTCCCCGGAAGCTTCTGAATATTCAGATTTCAGCGAGACCTGGACTTCTGCGGGTGACACGATGGAAGCGGATGGCTGGTATGTCTACCGCAGCCACGCGATGATTTCCTCGGAGCTCATATACCGTGATCTATCGGCTCCTGAACTACCTGAAAATCAGATGGAGCCTCCGGAATCGGAGCCGGAGGCTGAAAACGGGACTACAGGCGCCTAAAGCCAGCACTCAAGCAGGATGTCTTTTCCAACCTTCCTGCTCCTCATCTTTTTTATCTTCTTCGAGTTTTTTACCAATGCCGCTCCTTCCCCTCCGAAAACTCCTTTCGCATCCTTTCCGCCCATAATCTTCGGGGCTATGAACAGGTAGAGCATATCCACAATCCCAGAGTCCAGGGCGCTTGCGTTGATTCCACTGCCGCCCTCAATCAGGATCCTCCTCATGCCCATTGCGCCAAGGCCGAGGATGAGCTTCTTCATGTCCACCCTGTCCTTGCCGCAGACAAGGAGGTTCCCGAATCCCTTCTCTCTCTTGGCTGCCCTTTCGGTAGTCGCAATGAATGTTTTCCCATCTGGATTCTTCATAATCTTTGAATTGTGGCTAATGCAAAGGTCCCCATCCACAATTATCCTATATGGGTTCCTGGCCCCTTTGGTTCTCGCCGTGAGCCGCGGATTGTCAATATTCACCGTGCCGGAGCCGACGATTATGGCATCTGATTTAGAGCGCATCTCCATTACAAGCTCCCTGGCTTCCCCGGAGCTTATCCATTTCGAGTCTCCCGTCCTAGTCGCGGTTTTCCCGTCGGCGCTCATCGCCATCTTTATCGCGACAAAAGGCTTCCTTGTTATATGCATTATGTACTTTCTGTTTATGGAGGCTGCCATCTTTTCATCTGTTGGCCCCCGGACCGCCACTCCCGCGCCCGCAAGCTCTCTCCTTCCGCTTACCAGCGGGTTAGGGTCGCGCATCGCGAAGACTACCTGTTTTATCCCATTTGTGATTATCGCCTTCGTGCATGGCGGGGTGCGCTTGTTGCTGTGCGAGCACGGCTCAAGGGTGACATACAAGGTACTCCCCGCAATCTCATGCCCATGTCTCCTGGCATCCTCAATCGCCTCAATTTCCGCATGTGGCATTCCTGCCTTCCTATGGTACCCACTGCCGATTACCTGCCCGCCTTTCACAAGCACCGCACCGACCTTTGGATTAGGGAACGGCTCCGCCTTTTTGGCAAGTTTTAGTGCCATCTCCATGTATCTGTCCATCACTCCAAAACGTGTCCATTAGCATATATAATGGTTATCTGCGTTTTCTGCACATGAGATGGCTGCTCAATATTATCCTCGCAGTAATGGTATTCACAGCACTGGCAGTCCTGGCGGTGGTTTTCATCCTTATCCCGAGGCTTGCAGAGCTCGAGTTCCCTGAAGTTCCGGGTGTGGGCCTCCCGGGCCTTTCCGACATGCCGATGGATGATGGGGAGCATCAACCCCCCAGGCCGGCTCTTCCTCCTGATATGCAGAGATATTATGAGCTCAAGAACACCTCCTGCGATACCCTGGCCGGCAATTTCCTGATAGTCGCCAGCGACGTCTCCTACGCCGAAATCTCGGGTCTCATCCCGATTATCCCGCAAGAGGAAGCCGTCGTGCAGGGGATTGCGCAGGGATATTCATTCAACCAGACAATCAAGACATATGTCCGTGGCGACTGGATGAAGCGGGTCGTCCAGGTGGATGGGCTGGAGCACACCACGATATGGAAAACCGGCCGCATATACGAGTGTGATGATGCGGGCTGCACGATGGACCTGCTCTCGGATGAGCAGTCTGATAAGTATTACGCCGATATCCTGGCAATGAGGGCGAACTGCCTCCACCTTGGAAAAACCTCTCTTCCGGATTCGGCAGACATCACAAAACTCCTCCAGATTGAGCGAACTGGGCTCGAGGAAATTGGCATCAGCAGGTGTGACAATTTCCTGATTAGCGCGAATCGCAGCTATGCCATGAGCCTGATTGAAGGCGAAGAGCTTGATGAGGGGCAGTATGCGCTGCTTTGGGCGCTTGCGAACATGGCTGCCCCTATGCAGGAGTGCCTGGATGAGAGCACTGGCATAACAGCGTACCGGAATATCACTCTGGATCTCACACACACCTATATTTTCGACTTCGAACCCGAAGGCTACTTCATAGCAAACCAGCAGACAGAGCTGCTTTATTTCACAGATGATGTTCCGGAATCCTTCCTGGGGCTCCCGGAGCAGGACTAGTCGAGCATATGCTCCATTTTCTCTTTTTTCGTTTCCAGGTATCTCTTGTTGTGCTCATTGGGCGTTATCACCAGTGGAATCCTCTCCACCACCAATATCCCGTGCTTCTTCATCTCCTGGATTTTCTGGGGGTTATTTGTAATGAGCCTGATTTTGTCAATTTTGAGCTGCTTGAGGATCTCCGCTGCCGCCCTATAATCCCTCAAATCCTCCGCAAATCCAAGGCTGAGGTTCGCCTCAACAGTATCCAGCCCCCCATCCTGCAGCGAGTATGCCCTGACCTTGTTGCACAGGCCGATTCCCCTCCCCTCCTGGTCAAGGTAAATCAGCACCCCGTGCCTCTTGCCTGCAATGTACTCCAGGGCGCTCTCAAGCTGCTCCCGGCAGTCACAGCGCAGGGATGAGAAGATATCCCCAGTCATGCACCTAGAATGTATCCGCACCGGCACGCTGCCATCCTCCTTGCCTTCATCCCGGACAAGCGCCAGATGCTCATATTCTCCATCGCTGAATGCATATATCTTGAATCTCCCGAACCGTGTCGGGAATTCCGCGGCCGATGCCATCTCCACGCTCATGCCCTCAACACCCTCACAAGGCCCACTGCCGCGCTTACCGCGCGCTCCGCATACCCATCCGCGCGCTCCTCGGCAGCATCGTAATCTGCATCATGCCCGATTATTCCAAGCGTCGCAGGCTTGTTGAATTCAAGCGACAGGTCGCTAAGCTTTCTTGCAACTGTCTTCGCAATCAGCTCATCATGAGCCGTGTCGCCTTTTATCACCGCGCCCAGGGAAACCACCGCGTCGTTGTTCTTGTCCATCAGCAGCTTCTTGGCAGCAAGGGGAATCTCGAACACTCCTGCAACCTGCATAACAATTGTGAGCTCAGCCTCCGCATTTCCTATCGCTTCCATCGCACTCTCAACCATCCGCCCGGTTATCTCATCGTTGAACTGGGCCGCAACGATTGCGATTTTTATCTTCTTATCCTGCTCGCTTGCGGGGCCTTCGTCTGCCTTGCCCTGCCGCATGCCCTTTCCAGCGAATGATACGAGCGTCTCAGGGCTGGTGACTATCAGCACCGCGTTATGGGCGTGCTTCCGGACCCTGTTATTGCAGATTTCAATGAATTCCTTATCGCTCCAGGCCTCGTTCTCGTGCACGAATGCCTCAATTACATGCTTATTGGTCAGCAGCTTCACCTGCTGTATGCCAAGAGAAGCCTCATGCGCGCATACCTGGTCAACCGGAGCCCCACCGACCATCCCAAGGGCCATGCACGAGTCGCAGCCCTCATCAAGCAGCCTCTTGCATTCCACCGGCAGGTCCTTTACGCCTGGCACTGTTCTCCTTACAATCTCAACGTCTGGATAATGCTTCTTAATTTCGTCAAGCGCCATTGCTCCCATATCTGCCCTCGCGAACATGGTATCGACGATTCCAATCTTAGCCATAAACTTCCCTCCCTTCAAGGAATATGAATCCGTTCTTTTCCGCATACTCTCTTGCTTTCTCCTTGGGCAAAGCCTTTCCGCTGCCGAGCATCTCACAGAGCACCATCACTCCGCTAATGCCTGCCATTTTGGCAAGCTCAAGCGAGAGCTCTGTGTGGCCCTTCCTTTTCTCAATCCCGCTACCGCGGAGCAGGAAAACATGCCCTGGAGAATAGAACTCATCCACGAACCTCTTCCTGATATCCCCCCCTTCCTTTGCGAGCTCCGCCATCTTGGTTATCGTTAGCGAGCGGTCATTGTCAGTGATGCCAGTATACACTCCCTTGTGGTTTACCGGAATCGCGAATGCGGGCCTGTCCTTGTATGCGGTCTTCGTGCATTCCATCTCCTTGATGCCTGAATCAGAGCCTGCGAGTATGTCTGTGTAGAATGGAAGGTCCAGCCTCTCCGCTATCTCTTGGGAAACAGCAACGCAGATTAGCCCCCCGGCATCCCTCCTGAGCCTTTCTATGTTCCCTGCTGATGCGAATAGAGCATGAAACATCAGGTCGGCCTCGCCCTCGCGCTCATCGCCGTCGTATACTACTATCATGCCTCCTTTCCTGAGCATGGCTGCGGCTTCTTCGGTTACAGTCATAAGAATCGCTCATATCTATGTGCATTCAAGGATTTAAGTATCTACCGCCCCAGTTCAATTTAAATACATGAACTTCCTATAACTATATCTAGTTCTACGGTGATTTACGATGACTGCAAGAGAGCGCAATCTAGGATACATGGGCAGGCACACCCCTGCGTCTTTCGCGAAAGAGACTGGGGCATGGAAACGAATTCCGCTTCTTAGGGAAAATGAGGGGCGGCTCCCGCCAAATATTATCGAGGTCGGGGACCGCAGGAGAGTAATCTCTGCAGCAAAAGGGCTGGGCCTTCAGCATCTGACAATGCTCCATGATTTCATGGGTGCAGAGGAAGGCATGAATGCTATGGGCCGTGTGAATGTGGCAATCGGCGCATTCGAGAGAAGCGGGAAGCAGATGGGCATAACGCTTCTGGAGACGCAGATGGGCTGCTCTGCGCAGGAAATCAATATGCGTGAAGTGCTATCGCTCACCAGCTCCGGCAACTATACCATGCCGGATGGCGATAGGCAGGATTCTGCCTGCGCCAGCGCAATCCGTGTTGGGACTGCGGGGGGCATCATCTCCCCTGGAAAAAACCCAGTGCTTAAAATCGGGGATGCGGTCATCGCAGACAAAAGTTATGGATGGGTTGGGGCCGTCCTCCAACAGGAGCTTGGCCCGGATTATGTGGGTGAGATTGTCCGAAATGCCGTTTCTGAGCTGTGCCGGCAAACAAATCCCGGAGAACTATCCCCAGGTGAGCTAAAGCGGTTTCTTCGCAATATGCTCCCACTCCCGAGCATCCCCTCTGATAAGAAAGTGGTTGCGGCGCTTCTGAGAGCCTGCGATGAGCTTGCCATAGTTGCATATCTAGGTGGCAACCACAGCAAGGATTCCCTGTATGTGGAAGCGGATGAGGGGGCAATCGTGGCGCTTCGGGACCAATATGGCATCCTGAGCACAGAGATGGAATCCTACGGGCTCAAGAGGCTTGCGGAGTTGTTCACCAAAGCCGGCAAGCACGTCCGCTCCGGCCTGATTTCCACGGTGGTCGGATTGGTCCCTGGAGGCTCCTTTGCAGAGCCTGGCTCAAAAGAGGAAGAGCGGGCAAAGAAAACAGAGGATGGCATCCTATATGCTGCAGCGTGTGCGTTGCATGATCTGGCATTCACAAATGATAATTGGGGGCGCGACTACCTCAAGCAAATAACTAGGGCAACCCAATCATAGCGGCCTGCTGAAGCCCTCAAGGGCTTCCTTTGTTTCTTTTATCATATCCTCAAGCACAGCCTTTGTCTTTTGGCCCTTTGCTTCCTTGAGCATCCCTTCTGCCGCCTCAAGGAACTCGGCATAGTGCTTAATCGGGTTCTTGCACCTGGTTCCCCAATCGAAGACAGCGCATTTCATATCATGGCCTAATTCCTCGCCGAAGTTCTCAATCACCTTGGCCCTGAAGCCATCCGGGATAACAGAATCATCATACAGGAACCTCATATCTGTGCCATCTGGCATCAGGTGGAACAGCTGCTCACAAACGAAGAAATGCACTTTCGATTCAGGGAAATCTCGTTTCATCCTGTCCTCTATTTCCTTCATTTTCTTAGCGCCCGCGACAGAGCAGGCAAGGGAGAAGACTATGAGGTCTGATATCCTCTGCTTCCGGAGCTGCAGTGCCTCAAAGAGGTGGTAGATGCCTTTCTGCAGTGTCGCGCCCGTTGCGATAGTATCCCCGATTATGACTGTTGCGTTATCTGGCAGGGACTCGAAGTTCTCGTATGTCGCGACCGCAGTGAACCCACCTTCAGTTCCCTCGACCCTCTGCCTTTTTATCCCGAGGAAGCATTGTGGCAGGGCCCGGTCGAAGACCCTCTTGAATCCCTGGTTCATTTGATAATAAAGCCCCCCTGCCAGAAAAACCAGCTCACTGATTTCCGAGGGCTTCTTCCCGTTAAGGGCAACCTTCCCGGCGGCCTTCATCATCTTCTCAGCCACTCCCTCCATCCTGTCCTGCAGCTCCTTGCCTGCAAGGTATGGCCTGAATAATATATGCGCCGTGTCCTCACCAGAGAGGATGTACGTGTTCTCAGGGAAATCCCCCCGTTCCATCTTATATAGCCGGTAATCATCTTCAAGGATGAGCTTCATGAGTTCCTATAATCCCGACAACTCAATAAAAAAGTATCCCACATCTGCCCAGGATTCTGATTTTTGTTACATCTCTTTATAAACGCCTGGAGCAAATTATGTTGACCTAAGGAGGTGACTGATATGAAACTGAACGAAAATAGTTTGACGAACAAAACATCGGGTCTCCTTAGCGAATGCTGGCGCTGGTTCTAACACCAAATCCTGCTTGTGTGAGCTGTGGGTGAATCTCTTAGGGCCGAAAGGCCCTGAAATTCCTTGTTTTTTGGGGAACTCCAAATGTTCGATATGCGAAGGATTCCTTTGCGGTGATGATGATGGCGTTAGCAGCAACAATGATGAGATTGGAACAAACGAGGCCCGTTGGCAGGCCGGGAGGCGTTTCAGCCCCTGCTGCCAGCATGAGGCCTAGGACAACAATTGTGGATGTGGCTACCTTGGACATGGACCACTCGAGGACCGGACTGTACGGACTGTCTGGAGCCAGTGTGCGGCCCATCGATGCCGGGCACCCGCCCAAGGCAGATAAGATTCTAGCAAGAGCAAAGGGCCTCACTCCTGAGCAGGCCCGGGATCTTCAGGAACAGAATGTGGAACTGGTCTTCGTCCGTGAATGCGGATGTTTCCCTCTATGTGGGGTCAGGACCGAGGGCACGGTCGGGGACAGGAATGAGATTTTCGGAACTGCCGTGATTCCATATCTTGCGCTTTCCCCACAGCAGGCAGAGAGCCTCATGAGGATTGCCGCAAGCATGCCCAATCAAGAACAGGATTCGTGCAGATCGCGGGGTTCTGATGACGTTTCCAGCAAAGTTGTGCCCTTCGGCCTATATGGGGGCGGCGGGTGCTGATTTCTCTCTTTTTCTATTTCTTGGTGGGAATAAAGTGGGGGTATATTTAAAAACATTTCCAGACAATATAGCTTTACCAAACTTTCAGGAGGAATGAAAATGAAAGAGAACGGAAGGGATTTACTTTTCCAGCAACAGGCTGGAAAAAGATGAGGGTTGCTGCGGACTGCCAGTAGCAACAAGTGTCATTTCTGAGGAGATTTGCGGAGAGCGGAAGCTCTGCGCATATTCCTGCCAGGTCAGGCCTGCAATAATGGACATGGCGCTGGCGCTCTGGAAAGCCATTTGCATCGGGGGAGAAAAACAAGGTGAATAATATGTGTGTGGCAATCAGACAATTAGAAGTTGGGAAACCTCCCCGGAGCCTGCCGGTCGGGAAACCTGTTCCGAGACCCAGCGTGTGGGAAAGCAAGCTGGATGAGAATGGCAAATGGGCTCCTGGCATCAAGGACCTTGCCGAGTTGAGGACTGGACTGCCTCTTGGCCTAATCACCCTGAAGAACGCCGTTGTCAGCGAGCTCCAGCGGAGCAGCCTGCTCATGTGCTTGGATGGCAATGAAAAAACCCCTCATCTGAATGCACGAGGGGGGGAGCTGCTTGTTCTGCTCAGCCCCTATACGGGCGAGAAAACCATCTCCCGGCTTGAGCAGGAAGGCGCGAAACTGGTGGTTATCGCCGAAGTGGCTAGCATGGATGGAAAAACCACCAGGGTTTATACTCCTATCAAGGCCTCACAGGCCATAAGAATGCCTAGAGTCGATAATGATGGGGTAATCTACGAGATTTACGCGGCGGTGAACTCTAAGGAAGCAGCCCACATCGCCCTATCCAAAATCCAGAGCGAGAATGGCGGCAATATGAATTCCTACTGGTAATGCATTCCCGGCACCCAAGCCTGCCTTACCTCGGGCTGAAAGTGCCGGCATGCATTCACAAATTGACCAGCGCACCGCTAGCGTCCCTTTTCTTCTTTCCGAATTCAGAAAAATTAAGCGCCTCGTTGCCGCTGAAGACCGGCCCGTCACGGCATACCGATTTTCCGCCAAGGTCGCAGGAGCCGCACACTCCCAGCCCGCATTTCATATAGCGCTCAAGCGAGAGCTGGCAAGGGATTTCATTTTCCCTGCAATGCTGCGCAACCGCAATCATCATCCTCTCAGGGCCGCATGCGTATACCATATCGAATTTCCTGTCCTTCAGGAGCCAGCCCGCTTCTTCCATCACATTACCCTTCTTTCCCCTGGAGCCATCATCAGTGGTGACAAAAACCTCTGAACTGACCGCATAAAGCTTCTTCTCAAAGAGCAGGTCTCTCTCATTCCGCGCCCCGATCACCACATCAACTGCAAGTCCGACCTTGGTCGCCATCTTCGCAAGGAAATAAAGCGGAGCGACGCCATAGCCGCCGCCAATCAGGAGAATCCTCCCCTCGCGCTCCTCGCCCTGCGGCTCTACAAAGCCGCTTCCAAGGGGACCTCGGAAGGAGACCATATCGCCCTTCTTCAGCTTGTGCAAAGCGCCTGAAACCTTCCCTACATTCGCGACTGTTATCGCCAGCGGGTCGTTGTTCGCGATGCTTATCGGCCTCTCACCAAGTTCGGGCACCCACACCATCAGGAACTGCCCGGGGGTAGCATCAATCAGCCTGCACCCGAGCTCCAGCGTCTTCACCTTGTCGGTTTCGTCCTCAATCTTCACAACCCGCGCCGTCTGCATCGGGATTTTCCGGTATTCATTCATGAGCAGCACCCAGAATCTCATAGGTTCTTCTATAACCCCTCTCTTCCATCCATTCCCTCATCTCGGCATCTATCTGCGAGAATGCTTCCGGCCCCCTATAGTATACGGCAGTGCCTACACCGACAAGCTGCGCGCCGGCCATTATCATCTCAACCGCATCCTTTCCATTCGTCACCCCTCCTGTTCCTATAATGGGAATTCCGACTGCTTTGTAGATGTCATAAACACAGCGGACCGAAACCGGCTTTATCGCGGGGCCGCTTAGCCCACCGCGCCCGAAACTCAGGACCGGTCTCTTCCTCTCAATGTCGATTATCATACCCGGCCCTAAGGAATTGCCCATATTTATCGCGGCAGCGCCCGCCTTCTCGGCTGCCTTCGCCTGCTCCACTTCACGCGGAACAGAAGGTGACAATTTGATTATCACAGGAAGCGTCGTGTTCTTCCTGACCGCAGCAACAATCTCAGAAACTGATTCCGGGGTTCCCTGCCCGGCAAGCAGGCCGTATTCCGGCGTGTGCGGGCATGAGATGGCTGCCTCGATTGCGGCTGCCCCAAGCCCGTCCTTCTTCTCAATCCTTGCTGCCAGCTCTCCAAATTCCGCAGGGCTCTTTCCTGTAATGCTGATAATAAGCGGCTCATCACGGTCCCACCCTGAGAACTCATCAAGCCCTTTTTCGATTCCAGGATTGGAATATCCGACCGCATTCAATGCGCCGCCACTAGTTTCGATGAAAATCGGGGTATCATGCCCTCTGCGCGGCTCAAGAGAGAGGGATTTTGTAGTCAGAGCCCCAGCTCCATGGTCCGCGACGTTCTCCAGGCTCTTTTTTGAAACTCCGAGGATGCCTGAAGCCAGAACAAGGGGATTCTTCAGTTTCTTTCCGAAAATTTCCGCAGCTGTATCTGCCATGAATACTACCTTCAAAGTAGTTTGATTAGAAACATTAAACTAATTTCGCAATGCATCTGCGGCTGCTGTAATCTTTTTAAACCTTAAGAAAGAGTTGAGTGCGGTGCGGGATATGAAAATCTACCTAGCAATTACACTTGCGTTCGCTCTATTCCTGTTTGGGTGTACCCAACCTTCCGGTCCCGCCGAGGGCCCTGCTCCTGTTGCGCCAACTGCCTCACCAGAGGCAACGCAGCCGCCTGCAGAAACCCCTTCGGCAACAACACCTGGAGGGCAGCAGGAACCGGCGAACCCGGAAACAAATGATGGAGTTGACTTGTCAACACAGACTTGCATGGCGCTCATGGCAACAGGAATGCCTGTCGAGTGCACAATGACCACGTCCTACCAGGGCCAATCCAACACCGTGAAGTTCTGGATGCAGGGGGAGGACAACATCCGCTATGAAATCGCGGGCCAGACCCCCGAATGCCTGAATATGGTCATGATATACAAGGAGAATGCCCAGTACATGGGCTGTGAAGGCCAGAAATACTTCGACACCGCCTGCGACTGGTACATGGTTACCTCGCAGGATGAGGCTGAAGGCGGTCCAGCGGTCCAAGAAAGCGGGACCCTCGACTATGAGTCATTCCTGGCTTCTATGGAGGGCATGCCTGCAACCGAGTGCTCGTGCGCTCCCTGGGTGGTTGACCAGTCAAAGTTCAACACTCCGGGCAAGGTCTGCGACGAGCAGGAGTTCATGGACGAGCTGATGGGCGGATTCGACTATCAGTAATTCTTCCCGGGGGCAAAGCCGCCACTTTCCACCCATCCCTCCTTCTGACGGTGGTGGCACCCCCATTCCATTTATTTCCATTTTCTCTCTTACCGCTCACCACATTTTATATTCTTTTTCTCCTATGTGTATACCAATAAGCAAAACCGAGGGTGGACACATGTTCGAAGACATCATCAAAGCGGCAAGGGGCGACTCTAGCACTCAAACGAAAATCGAAGGGAAAGCAAGCGAGTTCGGAAAGGCAAACGACGAGCCGGAAGGCGTCAGGATAAAAGTCATCGGGGTTGGCGGCGCGGGATGCAACTGCGTCAACAGGATGACTAACCTTGGCATCAGGAGCGCCAAGACTATGGCGATAAACACTGACGGCAAGCACCTGAACATGGTGAATGCCCACAAGAAGATACTCATTGGAAAGACGACTACCCGCGGCCTGGGCGCCGGCGGCGACATGTCAGTCGCAAAGAAATGCGCGGATGTGGACTCGGAGCTCCTGAAGAGGGAGATTGGGGAAAATGAGCTCGTGTTCCTGTGCGCCGGAATGGGTGGAGGAACCGGAAGCGGTGCTGCCCCGCCTATCGCACGAATCGCCAAAGAGCAGGGCGCGATAGTAGTCGCCATGGTGACATATCCATTCGCCCTGGAAAGGGTGCGCTTACGAAAAGCGCAGGAGGCAATCGGAAACCTGGTCAACGAGTGCGATACCGTAGTTGTAATCGACAACAACCGCCTCGCCTCATACGCACCGAACCTCCCAATCAACAAAGCCTTCGAGCTGGCAGACTCAATTACTACGAGGGCAGTAACAGGAATCTCAGACACAATAATGTTCCCGAGCCTTATAAACGTCGATTATGCCGACGTCCAGTCGGTTATGAAAGGCGGAGGCCTTTCGATGATATCATTAGGTGAGGCGTCAGGCCATGACGTGGTTGTCAACTGCGTGAAGGACACTCTCGAGCATCCGCTTCTGGATGTCGATTACGAGGGGGCCCAGGGATGCCTCCTGCATCTCGAGGGCGGCTCCGACCTTACGCTGGGCGACGCGATCAGGACTGGAGAGCTGATGACCGACAGCTTCGATGAGGGGGCGAGCATAAAGATGGGGGCGAGGATTAACCCCCAGTTCAGGGAGAAAATCAGGATAACGGCCATCATTACCGGAATAAAATCCCCATATATCCTGAAGAAAGAGTCAGACCCGGCCCAGTCAAGCCAGCCCGATGACACCCTTGAATTCCTCTGAAGTTTTTTTGAGGTGAAATTTGCGTGTTTGTAGCTTTTGAGCCATTTACATTACTATTATGGGTTTTTTTGACTTCCCTGGTTCCAGGGGCACTCTTGGCCTTCGGGCTTTTCAGGAAATCTGAGTTTACCTTCACCGAGAAGGCATTCATAGGGCTCGGGCTCGGGCTGGTATTGCTGCCGCTAATACCATTCTTTCTGTATTTCTTCATGGGTGTGATGTACTCGTTCAACCTGGCGGTATTGTCCACAGTGCTGCTCTATATAATCGCCGCTGCGGTGTTCGTGAAATCCGGGGCGTACCAGGATTTCAAGATGCCTTCCGGCAATTCATTCACAATATCGAGGAAGATGCTAATCTCCCTGGCGATACTTCTAATAATGGCATTCGCGTTCCTAATCAGGATGAGCACCTACAGCCCTGTGTTCCAGGAACTTGACCCGTATTATTACGCTTATGTGCCATACCAGCTGCTCACTCTTGGCGAGAACCCGTTTGATGATATGACTGGGTGGTATCCAGTTGTGGAGGACAACCACAGAATCATCCCCGCTCTGTCATATCTTGAGGCGGTATGGTACTCATTCTACACCGGAGGCGCGGAAGCCGACAACATGCTTTTGGCCGTAATCACCTCCATGTACCCGCCTTTGATGGCGGCGCTGGCATTCTTTTTCCTCTACCTATTCATATCCGCTTCCTTCCGGAGGGAATGGGCGGTAATAGGCGCTGGCATCGCGTCCTTCGCGCCAGTTCTGATATTCAAGACATTCGCAGGGGAGCAGGAAGTGCAGACGTATGCATTCTTCGCCCTCGCATTCTTCATGGCGATGTACGCCTTCATGATTAAGATGAAGGACCGGAAATTCGCAGTCCTTGCGGGTCTTGCCTTCATGGCGGTCTCGCTTGGAAGCTCTTCACAGATTCTTGCCCTTGCAATATTCCTGCTCTTTGTCGGGGCGCAGTCCATAGTACTGTTCATCAAGCAGGAATGGGAAGACCTCAGGGATTTCCTTATCAACAACGGCATAATATTTGCTCTTGGACCCCTGGCCGGAACGGTGCTTAAGTCGTCATTCAACTCATATCCCTATTTCGGCCTTGCGCTTCCCGCGCTTGCCGTACTCGCGTTCGGGACTCTGCTCTACTTCATCCCCCAGATACTAAAAATGCTGATGAAGAAAGAGCCGGGCAGGAACACAACACTCGGCGCATTCGGAGCAATGCTCATTGTCGGGCTGCTGCTCTTTGTGGCAACCCCTCTTGGCGACTACATAAAGAATGTCGGGATATCAGGATTCAGCATCGCATCGTTCACCAGCCCGCTTTCCAGGACCATTGCTGAGCAGGGGGTCACCGGCTCGCTCCTCTCAGATTCCATAGGTTTCGTCGCAGAGAGCTATCCGGAAGTCCTCTCCGGGCTGATGGCGATTCCATCAGCAATCACAAACTTCATACTAGGGACCTCGGTTGGCATAATCAACGCTCTGCTGGGCACAGATGTCGTGTATGGCGAGCAGTCCAGCAGTTTCCTGCTGCTCTGGATTCTGCTATTCTTCATAGCGCTGGTCTATGCGCTCTACAAATTCGCGACCGGAAAGGACAAGAGCAGCCTGGTCCTACTATTCGCAGTGGTAGTGCTCCCACCGCTCCTGGTCGGAATCATTAAGGCGAAGTACACAATCTATTCAGCGTTCATGATTGCTGCCGCGATAGCATTCGTCCTCGGTGAAGGGGAGGATGCGGCGAACCGCTACTTCGAGAAGAGCGCAAAGGACGAGAAGGAAGCAACAGAACTAAAGACCCAGGCCTACTACGGCATTCTCGTAATCGGGGCGCTGGTGCTGCTCATGCAGTTCATGCACAACGGCTATGCGCCAGGGCTGCTCGCAGGCTCGCTGCAGCCAAGGTTCCAGGACAACCCGCTTGCCCTGCAGGAGAAGTTCACGCAATTCTGCACGCTTACCAATGACCCTGACATATGCGCCGCATCGCAGGATCCCATGGGATACGCGAACCAGGGAACCAATTACCAGTACAATCCCAAGCTTTGCTACTATTCGCTCGTCTCAGATATCGCCAACATAGGCGAGATGGAGGCGCAGGTTGCAGGCACAAGGTGCCACCGCATAAGCGACTACTGGATTGAATCCATGGAATGGATACGCTACAACACAGAGGATGATTCGCGCACCACCTCATGGTGGGACTACGGTCACTGGATAAACTACTTCGGCCTCAAAAACACAGTTCTCAGGAATGAACATACGTCTCAGATGATGATTGGCGAGGTGGCGCACGCGTACACCGACGGGACTCCCGAGGAGCTCATTTCATTCATGAAATCACATGACAGTAAATACGCGCTCTTCGACATGGAGCTCGTTATGATGGGCGGGACACAGCTCGGCGGAAAGTTCGGCGCGTTGAATTATCTTGGCTGCTCCAGGGACAACCGCACTTCTGTGGAATATGTTCCTGGCCAGTCAGCGTGCGAGGCAGAGCACATCTGGGAAGTCATCATCGTCCCGAACGACCCTGCTGGCAGGACGTGCACAATCTCGGAGCACGCGGGCAAGACAGGCGTCACCGCTTACCGTATGGCGCTGTTGCAGGACACGGGGCAGACATATGTGAACTATTATCCGTACTACTGCCTCAATCCGCTGGCAGGCCAGAACGAGGCGTTCATCTGCAGGAACTATGTCATAATGGAGCCTGCATACTGCATCGGGGAGGTCACGCTTGCCACAGGCGAGCAGACCTATGGCACTTATTACCTAGATCAGACCTACCCGAACGGTGACCTGAAGCTGAACAAGGGAATGCTGCAGCTTCCACAGGCAACCGGAAGCACCTACCACTTCGGCGAAGCGACAATCTTCACGATGTTCTACACCAACGACATGATATGGCTGGAGAATGGGGAGATCAAAAGCGGGTATGAGGACAGGAAAGGGAAATTCTACGATTCCAACATCTACCGGGCGCTCTTTATGGAAGAGATACCCGGATTCGACTACGTCTACTCAACCAAAAGCGGCCAAGTGAAGATATTCAAAATCTCGGGCTGAGCAGATGTATTCCCCCGCAATAGAGAAGCAGCTGAAAAAAGGCGAGATGGAAGTAGGCGATGAGGTGGCTCTGGTGAAGGAGCACGTCACCTACAACGGGGTGCTGATGCCACGCACGCAGGGGAATCCGGACATCCTCGTCATCAAGCTTGCCAGCGGATATAATGTGGGCATCCACTCAGGGGGCGCTGAAATAAAGCTAATCCGGAAGGGCGTCCTGAGGAAGACGCATGTGGAGCCGCACAAGGCAGAAAAGGGAGACATCGCAATCCTTGGCTGTGGCGGGACAATCGCATCCAAGATTGAATACCGCACAGGAGCAGTATTCCCCGCAATCTCTGCTGCGGAGCTGCGCGCGGCCTTTCCCACCCTGGGTGAGCTGGCATCAATCCACTCCAGGAAGATTTTCTCCCTTCTTTCCGAGGATATGAGCACGCATCACTGGAAGATGCTGGCCGATGCGATTGAGGATGAGATCCGCAGGGGGGCGAAAGGGATAGTCGTCATGCACGGGACCGACACCATGACATATACCTCCGCGGCCATGAGCTTCATTTTCCAGGGCTTGCCGGTCCCGATAGTCTTTGTCGGAGCACAGAGGAGTTCCGACCGCCCATCGAGCGAGAATGAGATGAACATGTCGAACGCGGTGTATTCGGCACTGCAGGATATCGGCGAGGTGTCGGTCTGCATGCACGCGAGCATCAGCGATGATTACTGCTTCCTGCACCATGGCACGAAGGTGAGGAAGATGCACACCTCGCGCCGGGACGCGTTCAGGCCGATAAACTCCCCGCCCCTTGCCATTGTGGACTACCGCTCCAAGCGTTTCGAGCCTCTTGGCGATTACAAAAAGCGCTCTGATAAGAAAGAGCTCAAGATAGGGAAAAAGCTGAGCCACAACATCGCAATGCTTTATGCGTACCCTGGAATCAGACCCGAGCTCATAGAATCAATGGGCAAATATGACGGCCTTGTGCTCATCGGAACCGGCCTTGGTCATTTCCCCACAAATGCCTTCAATGACAAGATTGCCAAATCCACCGTTCCGGCAATCAGGAGCCTGGTGGATTCCGGAATCCCGGTGGTGATGTCCCCCCAGACCATAAGCGGGAGGCTCTGCATGCGCACATATACCGCTGGCAGGCTGCTCCTAGAGGCAGGCGTCATAGGTGATGGAATGGACTGGACTCCTGAAGCGGCATACTCCAAGCTGTGCTGGGTGCGGGGCCAGACGAAGAACATGAAGAAAATACGGGAACTGATGCTCACAAACATGGCGGGCGAGATAAATGTCCGCTCGCCGCTGGAGGGATACCCATGAAGATAGGGATTGAGATCCACCAGCGGCTTGAAACCACCAAACTTTTCTGCAATTGCCCCTCCATGCTAGCGGACAAGGATGACAAGCCCGACATGGAAACTGTCCGGAGGCTGCATCCTGTCTTCAGCGAGCTTGGGGAGATTGATGAGGCCTCAAGGGCCGAGTTCTCCAAGGACCGGCTGTTCCGCTACCAGTCCTTCTCGGGCAGCGACTGCCTTGTGGAAGTGGACGAGGAGCCCCCACACGCCATGAATCCGGAAGCGCTTTCCATAGCTCTCGAGATTGCGGCCCATCTTGATGCAAATCCAGTTGACGAGCTGCATGTCATGAGGAAGATGGTCATAGATGGGAGCAACACTGCCGGCTTCCAGCGGACCGCCGTAGTTGCAATGAACGGCCGTCTGGAGAGTTCGAAAGGGACTGTGGAGATACCGCTCATAGCGATAGAAGAGGAGAGCGCCGGGATAGTCGGGACCTCTGGCAACGAGGCCACGTACCGTCTGGATCGCCTCGGCATCCCTCTAGTTGAGATTAACACCGCTCCGGTGATAAGGGATGGCGAACACCTCAAGGAAGTGGCGGAGAAGCTGGGGATGCTGCTGCGTGCAACAGGCAAAGTAGCCCGGGGCCTTGGCACAATCAGGCAGGATGTGAACATCTCGACCGAGGGAGGCGCAAGGGTTGAAATCAAGGGAGCGCAGGACTTAAGGATGCTGCCCACCCTTGTTGAGCTGGAAGTGAAGAGGCAGACCTCGCTGGTTAAGATAATCCATGAACTGCGGACAGAAAAGGCATTTGATTTCTCTGCAAAGGAAACCGACGTCACAAAAATATTCTCACGCACCGCCTCAATAATAATAAAGAAGGGCCTTGAAGGGGGTGCCTCAGTAATGGCAGTCGCACTGCCAAGGCACGAAGGCTTCCTCGGAAGGGAAATCCAGCCAGGCCGCAGGTATGGCAGTGAACTTTCGGACTATGCGAAGCATGCCGGCGTCAAGGGGATAATCCACACCGATGAGGACATGAAGAAATACAACATCACGGAAAAGGAGCTTTCAGCAGTCAGGAAATCCTTAAAATCAAAGGAGGGCGACGCAATAGTGCTGGTTGTCGCCCCGGAGAAGCAGGCGTCCGCCGCGCTGAAACAGGCAGTCCGCCGGGCTTCAATGGACTTTGTCCCGGAGGAGACCAGGAAGGCGCACCCTGATGGCACCTCATCCTACATGAGGCCGCTTCCCGGCAGGGCGAGGATGTATCCGGAAACGGACATACCGCCGATACCTATTACGCAGGAGCTTCTTGCGGCAACAAGGGAATCCATGGGCGAGTCCCTGGAGGAAAAGGAGAAGGGGCTAGCCAAGATTCTCAATCCTGAGATGGCCAAAAAGATGATAAGGTCCAGGCACCTCAGGCTTTTCGAGGAGCTTGTTGAAGGTGGCGCGGACCCTAAGCTGGCCGCGGTCACAATAGAGGATACGGCAGTATCCCTACGAAGGGAAGGATTCGAGATTCCCCAGCTTGAAAAGACGCTCAAGGGGCTATTCGGTGAATATTCTAAGGGCACGTTCGTAAAAGCCGCCATCCCAGACATCCTGAAGCACATGGCCAAGGGGGCCAGCGCCGAATCCGTGGTGAAAGTCTATCGCCTGCAGAGGCTGAGCGGGGCCGAGCTTGAGAAAATAGCCGAATCAGAAGGCCATGACATGAAGGCCATTATGCGCAAGTACAGATTACAGGTGGATCCTGCGGAGCTTGCCGCCGTTTTGTCCAAAAAACGCCGGAAATAACGCATTTCCCCTCTTTTTCCCAAGCTATTATAAAGGATGGCTGCGTTATTATATGCAGGAGGAAATATCAGAATGGAACCTATGCTTATCGCACTAATTATCGGGCTTATTGCAGGTGTTGCATCCGGAGCCTTTGGCATAGGTGGAGCGGTGATAACCGCCCCCCTTCTGAGGGTTTTACTCGATTCATCAGGCCATGTGGCCGTCGGAACGACCCTTCCGATGGTAATACCTGTGGCGTTATCCGGCCTCTATGTTTTTAGCAAGAAGAATCCCCTGAACTGGAGGGTCATATTCATCGTCGGCCTTGTAGGCTCGATTTTCTCCATTCTCGGCGCGTACTTCACGAACAGCTTCACAGGAACGCAGCTAATGTTCTTCATAGCGCTCCTGCTTTTGATAAGCGCACTGCTGATATTCTCACGCGTGCCAAGGCCCCTCAAGTCTTATAGGAAGGATATCCTCAGGATTGGCTCAATCGGGGCCCTGGCAGGATTCGTCTCGGGATTCCTTGGGGTCGGGGGCGGAGGCTTCCTCGTCCCACTTTTCATGATTGTCCTTGGGCTCTCAATCCACGAGGCGATAGCATGCTCGCTAGGCTCCATACTGATATATGCAATTCCAGGCTCAATAACGCACTTCATGCTCAACCACGTCGATATAGACATATTAATCCCAATACTGATTTTCGGGGTGATCGGCGCCCAAATCGGTTCGCGCTTCGTCTCGGGACAGGATGAGGACAGGACCAAAACACTCATCGCCGGATTCTATGTCCTTCTAGGCCTGATACTGCTTGCAAATGAACATCTTCTTCCCGGGATGGCATAATGGATAGGATAAATCCCTGCTCTCTCTGCTCGGCACCCTGCTGCAAGGATTACACAGTGACAGTCACCTCATTCGATATCCTCACCATAAGCCAGAGGGCGAAGCTTCCCCCATCAAAATTCGCTAAAATCGCCGAATGCACCCTGTTCAACAAGGACCTGGAGACAGTGCTGCGCTTTAGCGACGTGGATTTCCCGGAAGGGTATATCCTTATCATCAAGTCGCATCCCTGCTTCTTCCTTGACATAAAGAACAGGTGCATGATTCACGAGTATGCGCCCCTCACCTGCAGGAGATACCCATTCGACATATCGGGGAGGATGAACGCGCGCTACTGCCCATCACATTCCAAGCTTCTTTTTCTCATGCAGGGCCCGGAAGTTGAAGTGAAGCCATACATGAGGCGGATTGAAGCCTACAGGAAGCTCGTCGGGGAGTGGAATGACAATCCCGGCCGCCACCAGGACTGCCTTGAGTGGCTCCTCAAGAGAAGCGCAGAGCACAGATTCTGACCTTTAAAAGAGTTTCTACATATCTACTTCCTATGGCGAAAGTTCATGTAGTCGGTGCCGGGCCTGCAGGTTGCATATCAGCCATCAGCGCCGCGAGGCAGGGGCACAAGGTCTATGTCTCCGAGGAGCATAAACAGGCAGGCACGCCAGTTAACTGCTCCGGCTTATTCTCGAAAGAAGGCCTCGACTCCCTCAGGGACATCATAAATTACCGGAAATTCATCGTCAATGATATGTGGGGGGCAGATATCCACTTCGTGGACGAGCTGCTCCTTGTGCGCTCAAAAAAGACCATGGGCTATGTCTGTGACAGGGCGGCTTTCGACACCGAACTTGCTTCCACCGCTGAAATCGAGGGCGCGAGGATTTCCTTCGGGGAGCGCGTGAAGGACGAGTTCAAGGCGCCGAATGTAATCGGCGCTGACGGGCCGAATTCCCATATCGCCAGGCATTTCGGGATGGGCAATGTGGGGAGGGTGGTTTCCACTCTAAGGGGAATAGCGAAATATTCCACGGGGGACAAGCACATAGCCAAGGTATTCCTGTCATCCACCCACTTTCCCGGCTTCTTCGGATGGATAATCCCCCACGACGAGGAGAATGCCGAATTCGGGGTTGGCGTGGAGCTTCCAAATGATGTGCAGGAAGCATGGAAGCACTTGCTTAAGCTCGTCAAGGTAACGGACGCACCCAGGCCAACAGGCGCGATAATACCGATAGATATCCGGGAGAAAACTGCCATAAAGGATAAGAAGACCAATGTCCTGCTGGTCGGAGATGCCGCAGGCCAGGTGAAAGCCACTTCAGGAGGCGGGGTTGTCTTCGGTGGGCTCTGCGCCAAGATTGCGGGCCAGCATTTCACCAATCCGCTCCGCTATAATGTAGAATGGAGAATGAGGTATGGGGCGGATTTGGGTCTGCACAAGATGGCCAGGGATTTCCTGAACTGGAAAACCGATTCGGAACTGAAGGCG
The DNA here is from genome assembly GCA_043812915.1 of Microcaldota archaeon. Lineage (GTDB taxonomy): Archaea > Micrarchaeota > Micrarchaeia > Anstonellales > Bilamarchaeaceae > CAYVTJ01. Next base: position 21,826 of record JBDRLQ010000002.1, read on the forward strand.
TTCGGCAGGCGCCTTCGCAAGATGCGCTTTGATGAATACTTATCCAAGAACGGAAGCATGGATCGGCCAAGCAAGATGATAAAGCCGCAGATGCTGCTTCACCTTATGAAGAATATCGCAGGAGATGATTGACATGCAGGGAAAGATTGAGAGATACATACTTGAAGAACTGGAACAGAAGAAAGGGCTTCTCTTTGCGCTTATCGATCCGCTGGACTACAGGAGCCAGGAAGAGGCGGTCGCGACCGCCAAGCATGCTGACGAGGCGGATGCCGACATCATCCTCATAGGAGGGAGCACAGGCGTTCAGGGGGAGCCTCTTGACATGGTGGCAAAGGCAATCAAGGAGAATGTGTCGAAACCTGTCGTGCTCTTCCCTGGCAACATCGGCACCCTAACAAAATACGCCGACGCGGTATACTTCATGTCAATGCTCAATTCCAGGAATCCCTACTGGATAAGCGGCGCGCAGATGCTCGCCGCCCCGATGGTTAAGCATTATGGCGTTGAGCCGCTTCCCGTCGGCTATTTGGTGGTTGAGCCTGGAGGCACCGTCGGCTGGGTTGGCGATGCGAAAAGGATTCCCCGGGACAAGCCGGCGCTCGCAGCAGCCTTCGCCCTTGCCGCGCAGCACATGGGCTTCAGGTTCGTGATTACCGATACTGGCAGCAATCCTGAGGATGGGCATATCCCTCTTGAAATGGTAAAGGCGGTCAAGCAGGCAATAGACATCCCTTATATTGTTGCAGGCGGCGTGCGCACTCCCGAGCAGGCAAAAAACGTAATAAAATCAGGCGCGGACATAATACAAGTTGGAACCGCTTTCGAGAAAGAGGGCACGGTCGCCAAAATCAAGAAGATGGTAAAAGCAGTGCGCGAGGGCGCCGCCTCACGCTGACTTTTCAGAGGCCGAACAATCCCAGGAACTCGTCATCTATCCCGGAGACGGTCAGGCTGGTGCATTTCGCCTCTGTCTGAAGCAGGGCTGAGATGCTCGGCTCGCTCCGGCCCTCATCCCCTGAAATCAGCTCTTTTATGTAAGTGCCGGCCTCCGCCTTAATCCTAATCATCGCCGTGTTCCCTGAATGCTTCAGCACAGAGATAGAGAGTATCCTCCTGTTCCTTACCAGGTCTGCCCTCCTGTGCGCGACCCTTTTTGGGGTTCTCTGCCTTAGCATCTCACCTTCAAGCGTAACTATCTTTTCAACATCCTCCTTTCCGATATCCCTTCTGAATTCTATCTCGGCCTCATACTCCTTGTTGAAATGCGATTCAGTCACAAGCTCGACATATCCCCTCGGGACAATTGCAAGGCTACGGACAATGATTTCTTTGCCCTTGCCAATCTCCTCTGCGAGCCTCACAAGGTCGGGCCTCATGTTTTCAGGGTTCTTTACAGAGAGTACGAATGGCCTTCCTGCCGAATTCAGCGCGTCCACATCCTCGCGGCCAGAGGCATGCAAAGAATAGCTGCTTGCCATGCATTCGCTTTTGGCAGGCTCTCCGATTTTCTCCTCTATGGATTCGTAGTTCTTGCCTTTCCCGCCGCACCTTTTGCAGCCCTTCCCATTGCATAATTTGCAAGTCCACCTGCTCTGCGATATGCCGGCAACGAGTTTCTCATATCTTCCGAAGATATTCAAATCGCTCCTCTCAAGGAAGACGTTGCCGCTCCTCAAATCGAAAGAAATCCTGCAATCCGCCTCAGGCTGGTAACTGAGCCCTGTAGATTTTTCCACCAAGGCGCTAAGCGCCCTGTTCATGTAGTTCTTTATGCTCTGCCCATCCCTCATGCCACAGTCCCAGATGTCCTCCTCCCTGATCATCCAGTCCTTCGGGATGGTGGTGGATATTGAAAAGCTCGTGAATTTCCTGCCCTTCAGCAGCCCCTCTGCCTTCTCTAGGAGTGTGCCTGTGGAGGGCATCCCCCCCTCGCATATGTGGCACTGCCCCTCCTTGAAGCTGCCTCCATTGGCCTTATTGCATTCAGAACAAAGTGTGTACATTCTACAGCCCTATCTCTTTGTGCGGTACTGATGAAAGGGCATTCTTTATCCGGTAGCCCTCTATAATGAGCGATGCGCGCCTTATCTTGTTGAGCGGCATCCCTCCAGGTTCTGATGTCACAAGCGCACTCTCTATGTATAATCCGAAATCCGCTAGCGTTTTGGTGTCATTGTCCGCCATGTGCTTGAGCACCTGAACCACCAGCAGCCTCCCGTCCTGGTCGCTGCCCCAGATGCTCATCGCGAGGGCAACCTGGTTGATGAAGTGGCCTTTGTCATCCTCGTCCATCCCCTGCCAGGTCTCGATTATCCTCTTTTCTGTCTCGGCATCAGCCAATTCTGAGATGTCCATTGTGCTCATCTCCTGGGGGCCCGCCTGCCCTCTTCGATAAATCTTTGGAGGTCAACATGCCCGCTCTCAAGCTTCTCCGAAAGGTCAAGCGCCGCTTCCAGCGCGTCCGCCCTGATGTCCTCCCTCACAACGCGCCTGGGGACAGAGCCCTGAAATCTCCTTTGCTCTCTTGCCCTCATCCCTGCCTGCTCGAATTCCTGGAGCTGGTCTTGGGTGAACTGCCCGAGCCTGAAGCCTGAGCTTCTCCCATGCTGCCCTACCATCTCAAGGAACTCATTCAGTCTCTCAGTGAGTGTTCTTTTCCTCTGGAGTTCGGCTGCCTCAGCTGTCCTGACCATGTTTAGCACCGTTCTAATTATCGAGAGAACACTTAAATTGATTGCGCACCTTCGGCACCCTTAAAGACTGTTTTTAAACGGTTGGCAACAAGGGAATTCCAGAATGTCCATGGATGGGAACAGAACCCGGATCCGGATTGCAGTCATAGGGACCGAAAATGCCAACACCCCCCTAAAAGCGCAGGATGGGATGTCCAGTCTCACGGCAGAGACGGCCAAGAGGTTCGATGAGCTGGGTGCGGAAACCATTACTTACAAGCCAGCAGAAGACGGCAAGGACTTGCCTGGACTAGGAGCGTGCGATGCAATTGTTATCGGAGGCTCCAAACTCAATATCCGGGATGAGGATTTGCATGAAAATCCCTGGATGCACACGCTGCTTGATTTCATAGGTGAGTGCCACGGTGAAGTTCCGATGCTGGGGATATGCTTCGGCCACCAGGCGATAGCCCGCAGGTTCGGGGTCAAGGTACAGTCCTTCGGCCCTGATATTGTTTATGGCGGCGGCTTCTCGCAGGTATCTCTCACTGAGGATGGGAAAAAGGATGCCCTTTTTGCGGGCATGCCCGATGAATTTGCAGCCCTCTTCTCCCATTTCTACTATGTTCCACAGCCTCCAGAAAGCGGAACTGCCCTTCTTTGCGGCATTAACCCTGGCGTCCATGCATTCCGCGTCGGAGAACGCACCTGGGGGGTGCAGTACCACCCTGAGCTCACAGTGTCAAGTGCCCGCTGGCTGCTTTCACAGAAACGGGAAGCGCTGGAAGCAAAGGGCGTCGATGTCAATGCAATGATAGAATCATTATCCTCCGGCCCCCGCATAGACAATCTGGTGCTGAACAACTTCGCAGAAATAGTGAAAAAAGGCTAGAAGAAACTGTCCAGGCTCTTCTGCTTCCCCCCGATTTTCAGCCCGTATTCATCATAGCCGAGCTCCTTGAGTATCTTCATCACCGCAGGCAGCAGCTGGTTGTTCAGGTAATAGTCGGCATCATAGTTCTTGGCGGAATCCGCCGGCTCGGCGCGCTCGGATATGCTCCCCCCACCCTGGGTTATCACATAGGAGATTATGCTTCCCTGCTCGATCAGGAGCCCTCTTTTGAGCATCTTTTTTGCGGCAGACAGTTCTGGGCTGACTATCTCATATTTTGAGATGTCCTTGTTCAGCTGGGTGCTTATCGCCAGCTCATCAATCGGGACATCCCCCTCCTGCAGCCTCCTGATTGTGTCCCTTACGATTTTCACCGCCTTCTCCTTGCTGCCGTCCTTGAGGATTGCCTCGAGCACCTGCTTCTGGGTGTTCTTGGCGATTGGCGACCAGTCCCGTCTTACAAGCTCGAAGCCCCTAATCTTGATTCTCCCATCCTCGCCGATAAGCGCGTACTTCTTCTTTGCGCCCCTCTCCCCGCCGCCTTTTTTGCTGACAAAAACCCCTCTTGGGTAGAATCCTTCCAGCTCGAGCTCCATCTTCTCCGGAAGCGACGCATTCACCTCATCCATGAACCTTATTACCGAATCCCTGTCCTTGTGGATAAGGAAGACACTATCCGTATCAGCGTAAAGCACCTGGAATCCGCTTTCTTCTGCCTTCTTTATAGTCTCATTAATGTGCTTTCTTCCCCATGCAGTCACGCTCTCTGCGCACGGCCTGGAGTACCACCTGGAACGGGCATACCCCAGGTATCCGTAGAATGAGTTGGATACGATCTTGATGGCGTGGGAGCGCGCGCTCATCCTCACATATTCGTCACTATCCTTGTCCATTGCCCTAAGCTGCGCCTTCAGCTGCGCGCGCAGGTCCACAAGGTGCTCCAGAACAGACGGGACAAGCCCCTTGGTGCTCTTGATGAACTTTGCGCCTGTTGGTGAGATGTGGGCATCCCCATCCCCACCGGTTAGCGTATCCGGATCTATATTGTACGAGATTATGATCGATGGGTACAGTCCCCTGAAGTCCAGTACTGCCATGTTCTCGTAAATACCGGGCTCTGGTAGCTTCACAAAAGCCCCCTGAATCGGATCATTGAGCCTCTCATGAATAGTGTCCCCCCCCGGCTTGGACGGGATGAGCATCCCCCGGCCGCTCGCCTCCGCCATCAGCAGATTCTCCACCATCTGCCCGCTTGTAGATAACACGGTCTCGAAGAGGGGAAGCCTGACAAGGCTGGAGAGCTCCATTCCGATGGGGATGAACCGTTCCCCCAGCTCCATTGCCAGCTCAGAATCCACAAGCGAATAATCAAGCAGCTTATCAATATTCCCCGAATCCCAGTCCTTCCACATGGTCTCCTTTTCAATCTCGATTTTCCGCTTTCCGAGAACTTCCTTCGCTATGGAATCCAGCGTGAATCTCTGCGCCTTGATGATTCCTATAATCCCAAGGAAGCGCACAAGCGGATAGAGGTCGACATGGATTCTCCCCGGGACCCTGATTCCTGTTACCTGCCCTTTGGTAAGCTTCCTCGGGGCCGAGCTTCCTTTCCAGATTGAGAAGTCCGCTTTTGTAGCCTCGGCCCTTGCCATGAGGTATGGAATATCGAAATTCCCTGAGTTATAGCCGTAGAGAATGTCCGGGTCCTCCTTCCTTACAATCTCAGAAAACCTCTCGAGCATCTCCTTCTCGCTCCCAAGGGATTCAACGAATTCCCTATCAGATTCCTTCCAGGTGAGCACTCCCTTTTTCTTCCCGCAATAGCTAATCATGATTGCCGGATCTTTCTTCTCCCTGGGCATGCCGACGGGGTTGTACGTCTCTATATCAAAGGCAAGCGCGCTCAGTTCGGGCTCACCAGGGGTGACCTTCAGAATCTTCTTTATGACTGGTCCTTCCCTCTCGTAGCTTATTATGTGGAGCGGGGTGAGCCTGTAGTCGAAGATGAACCGTCTTGCGAACGGGATGTTGTACTCAAAGCACTTGAAGGGCATGGCGTCTTGAGCACCGGCACGTCCTGCGGGAATCTGCAGAAGAGCTTCAGAAGCCGCCTCTCCTCAGGCCCGGAATGCAGCGTCACTTCCTCCACCCTCAGAGGGGTGACCACCTCGCCATTGTTCCTCCTGCCTGCGACCTTTAGCAAATCATCCTTCCGCTCAAGCGGCGCGTCCACGAGGAAATATGGGTCATGCTGGTAGTATAACTTTGCCACTTTCTTTCCTTTTACAAGAAGGGTGACATAGGTTCTCCCATTCTTTATCGAGTAGCTGGCATCTAGAAAAAATGCCCTCCGCCTAACCATGTTAAGGTATCACAGGCGGCAAATAAAAAGATGATTAATCCTTCTTGGGGCTCCTGGCATTGGCGCCTATGAATATTCTTACGGCTCCAAGTACTTCCCCGACAGTCGGCTGTCGCCCCAGTTCCTTTTCCAGCGCGTCCACAAACTCCTGAGGGACCATGATTTCTGATTCGACCTGCCCGCTTGCCGCTGCCCCCATGATGCTCTCAAGGAGCCCGCCCCGGGTATCAATCTTATTTGGGCCGCCATATCCAAGGTGATGGGCTCGTACCTGGGGCCCAGCTGCGGGCACTGTTTCGCCCTCGTCAGGGGCGCTCATATCCCCATCAATATCAGAATCTACAGGATTTTTCCGCTCTTTCCCAATCTCAGCTTTGATGTCCCTGCCATAGTATTCCTTGAGCCTCTGGATGCCGATCATGGCCTCCTGGGGGCTTCCCATCCTGACGAATTCCTCAAGGGCTTCTTCAATATCCTCCATCAGGCCCTCTGCAAGGCTCTTCCACTTTTTATTATCTGCCGTCTCGGCCATTTCCTTTATCTCAGGCAGGATGTCCGCCAAGATGCCCTTTGCGGTATTGCTGAGGGTTTCCTCTTCCATGCTTAGCCTGTCCAATGCAGGAATGGCTTCATCCCACATCATGTCCTTAGCCGCCTGGTAGCCGCGCTTAGCCATTATGTAGACTGCCGTGAATGCGCTTGCAACCTGGTTCCTGTTCAGCTCTTCCTTCTCGCAGAGCACATAGCGCGCGTCATCAATCACAAGATCGGCTTCATCCCGTGCCAGATCCATTCCTTTTACTGCGAATCCAGCCAGAGCGAAGTAGTATGCCTCAGGTATATGCATCCTCAGCCCGCGGATGTGTTCTATCACGTCTCTGTCGTTTCCGAGCGGGGGCGCAAGTTCCGGAAGCGCGTGGACCATGTCCTGCAAATCTCTCCGCACCTCGGGCGTGTTCTCGGGGTTCAGGTCCAGAACCGTCTCCTTGACATGCTTCAGCGGGGCGGTATGTCCTGCGGCATGGACTGCGAACAGCGCGTCTATCGCGAGTCCGTGCTTGTTTTTCTCAATTGCCTCCAGTATTGGCTGGACCTGCTCATCAGTCAGCTTCATCTTCCTCTCCTGGATAATCCTGAGCGACATTTTCACTGTCTCTTCGGTCGCGTCCTCCCTTCCAGCCTCGGCGGCAACCTTCAGGTAAATGCTGGGCCTGATTTCCGGGGCGTCTCTCAGGTATGCGAATGCCCTCCTTCTGATGTCGGTCTCCCTTCCGTCGCTTACTGCCCATCTCAGGAAGCGGGCCATGTCCATTTTCCCTGATTTCTTTTCCTTTGCCTCTGCCTTTGCGTTGAGGTCATCAGCCGTATTCCCCTTAGCGCTCTTCGCATTTTCGCGGAGCTGTGTGCCTTCGGCTGCCAGGCGCGATTGCAGGGCGGCCATGGTGTCACTTATCTTCACCATCTCGACGTTCCTGGCGGCAACGCTCCACGTCTCACTGGCCTGCGCCTCAAGCAGGAACTCGAGTGATGCTTTGCGGACTCCAATCCTCCGGTCCCCAAGAAGCTCCTTTGACCATACTTCCCATCCGGGCGCCATCTTCGTTCCTTTGGCAGGGTCAATCCTGCCCCTCTTTACGCGCAACTGCCCTTGGTCGTTGTCAACCATCACTTCCAGGCCGTCCCTTCGCATCTGCCTGAGCACTCCCCTAAGGAATCCGTGTTTCAGCTGCGCATATGTCTCGATGTATTTTTCGCTTCCGCCGGCAGCCTCTTTGAAAGACACGCTTTTGGGCCCAAGTAGCACATCCAGGTCATCCCTCTTATGCTCCGCGTAAATCACAAGCGCGTGCGTGTCTCCATCTTTAGCCTTTCTGAAAGTCCCGTATTGCTTGCCAAGAAGCTTCAATAATGTCCCTGGCCTGTCCTCCATCAGGTACATGGCCCCAAGGTCGCCGTCCGCGGCAGCTTCGTACACCCCTTTGCCTTCTGCCAGAACATCGTCAATCCTCTCGGGCCTCATCTCGATTATGAATCTGGCAACCTCAATATCCCCACCAAGCGCCAGCCTGTAAGCGTTGCTCTCTTCCGAAGGCCTGGGCCCGCCTCTTAGCACCCTTAGCGCGTTCTTTTTCAGCGGTTCCCGCTCCAGCAGTCCATCAACTGCATCCGCGATGTCCCGAGGCACTCTTCTCCTTCTCTTTTCAACCGCCTCCGCCATCCCAGCCAGCATCGCGCCCTGATTCTTCCCATCTTCCAGGTGCGTGAGCGTGAAATCCCTTGCATTCTCATCTTCAATGGATGCGATGTTCATAGCCACTCTTATTGCTCTAATGTCATGCCCCCCACCGGCTATCTGCTCTTCTAGCAGGTCCCAGCCATTGTCATCGCCGCGTCTTAGCGAAAGCATGCATGCCGATGCGTATTTGGCAAGCTCAGTGTCCATGTCATTGACCATTTTAGCCCAGTACGGTTTCCTGTATTCTCCGGCTTCCCAAAGCGCCCTCGCGCATGCCTGCCGTGTCTGGGGACTGAGCATCCCAGATTCACCATCATCAACTACCCACTGCGCGAAAACCGCCCGCAGAAGCATCTCGAGCGTCTTCTTGTCCGTTTCCCCCTCCTCTATGCTGCTATTACCGCTGAACCTGATTTTGCTAGCTTCCTCAACCGCCCCTGCAAGCACATATACTGAATTCTCATTAGGCTTCTGGACCAGGCTGTGCCCCTCGAGCCTCATGCCGTTGCATAGCGCGGCGAGCGTGTTACTTACTACCCTGTCCACCTTTGCCCTCTTCTTCTCCGGCAGTTTTGCATATGCCGCAGCGAACAGGTCAATAACCCGCGACCTCTCAGAATTCACCTTTGTGGCCGCAATCTCGATAAGCCCGATTGCCGCCTTGTGGCATGATTCCGCATCGCCGATCCTCCTCTCCGCCGCCAGTAACATGGCGCCGAACTGCTCTGCCGTGGAAGCGGCATTAAGGGCCCTGACTATGTCCTTTACACTGGTCAGCATGTCCGGGGACTCCAGAATCTCTGCGACCTCCTTCTTCTTGCCCAGGAGCCCGCCGAGCCTTACCATTACCGGCCTTCTCTTATCTACAGATTCCCCATTCTGCTTCGTCTGATGATTAGTTGCCATGAAAATCCATATTTAGATACACAGTTAATGTATTTAAATGTTTCTAAATGTGGCTCATCCTGTAATCAAAGGCCAACTCAAAATGTGGGCGAAGAGAGATAAAAAAAGGGCTAAAAGAAAATTGAGAAAAAGAAAGAAAAGTGGGCTCAGTTCTTCCTGAGCGCAACTTCCTTGTTGACCAGTTCTGAGAGGACGTTGTCATGGATGAATCGTCTTCCACCCACCTTGACGTGAGGTATCCTTCCCCGATCAAGGCGCCTCTCGAAAGCGTTCCTCTTGATTTTAATCCCGTTCTTGTGCAGGGCTTTGACTGCTTCGCTCACAGAGTAGTAGTTCGAGCTTATGTGGGTCAAAGCATCGACTGCTTCTCTTGGAACAAGCCTCCTGGTGCCGAACTTCACTGAGGGGACAGAGCCCTTCTCAATCCTGCCAATAAACGCCCTGAAGTTGATTTTCGGGTTTGACTTCCTGTAGTTCTGGTATGCCTCTTTGACCGTGTAGAACTCCTTCTTTGTGTCCACGATGTCATTGAGGACCGTCTGCGGGATGAATCTCTTCCTTCCCACCTTGACGAATGGCACTGTTCCTCTTTCTATTCTTCCCCCGAAGGCTCTGAAAGAGATGTAGACGCCGCTGCCCTTCAAGTAATCATACGCGGCCCTGACGGAGAAAAGCTTGTGCTTTCCCTCAAGCTCATCCTCGCTTGCCCTTTGCTTGTAGAGGCTCTGCGCTACCTTGAAGACGTTGGCCATGGATCCGGACAGGTCCTTCTCCACGCCCTTCCTCTTCTTCCGTATGTCATCAAGGTCGATGGCCTTGTATCTGTCTACAAACTCATCATCCACTTCGGTTTCTATGATGATTTTCTTACCTCTCGGCATATAACCCACCTTTTTATTGTATTTTGTGAATATGTGTGTATGCTACTTTATAACATAGTATTTATAAAACAATCGCTTCGCCCACACTCGTTTTCAATCTCTCTTTATGCGGGAGACTAGGATTATCACCAAAAGCACTATAAATACACCACCAACAATGTACAAAAATGGGATTTCCTGTTCCCCAGCTCCATTTTGGTGTGAATCCCCACCATTTCCGCCTGTTTCATTGTCTTCAGGCTCAGGTAGCGGCGGGCTGAATCTCCCATCAACCGTCGCCTTATTCCCTTCATTGTCCTTCACTTCTATCTTGAACTGGACGATGCTGTTCTTGGGCAGCCCCGGGAAGTCTGCCATGAAAGTGTTGAGCGCACTTACGAATGTCACCGCATCGTTCCAGGGCGTTGCCGCTTCAGCCGGCTCCAGGCGGTACGAGACCTTAAGGCTGGAATAATCCACCCCGCTGGCATGGTCCCCATTGTCCCACACTGGTATGACAAGCCTCGTTATCTCGGTATCCCCTGTGCTGCTAATCTCCCCGAACACCGGCGCATGCTTGTCGAAGATTACCTCGATGCTCCTCTGTTCCGAGGGCACTATAGCGCCGCTCTTCTCGATGCCCATATGCGTGATGATATAAGGAATATCATCCCCGAAAGCTTCTTCGTACTCGAAATGCCCATCGGTAACATGGTATGTAGTATTGAGTATGAATATCGTAGCCTCGAGAGGAGCTCCGAAGTCGTCTATGATGTCAATCTCTATCTCCGAGTGTCCCAGCGTGACATCGAAGAAAGTGTCGTTGCTGACGTATACATTCCCGCTCTGCTTTCCGTCTCCATAGCTCACAAGGTACTCATAATCTCCGGTACCGAGGAAGAATTTCGCCTTTCCTCCGGAGTCGGTGTCCTTGGTCATCTCGTTTAAGCTGATGGTAGCATTCTCAAGCAGCTGCCCATACTGGTCAGCGACCCGGAATGTCACTGGATGGACATATAGCTGGACCATTATCAGGTCTGAATGCTTGTTCTCCTCCACGGTCGTGCTCCAATAGATATCGCCCAGAGTGGCGTTGATGTATATCTCACAGTCGATATCCCGGACATTGGTGCCCTGGTTGTATATATCGAAATGCAGCTTGCCGTCGGAGCCTGTATATCTGGGCTCTGTCCTGAAATACTGCTCTCCGAATGAGGCTCCGCGGTCAAATAGCACCTGCACCGCTGCGCCCTCAATTGGCCGGAGCCCGTAGTCGACCACCTTGACATCGAACCTGTCTATATATCCTGCACAGTCTCCAGCAGAAGCGAATGGGATAATCAACAGCAACAATAGCAAACATTGTGGTCGCATGGGAGAGATAACAGAACTAAATGTTTAAATACTTAATCCCTGCAAATGGCCTAAAAATCCCACAATTTCAATCTTTTCTTCCTATGGCCCCCCTTTACCTACCCTGGGAAATGTGGTCTGTAAAAGCAAATAAATAGCCTTAAGGGCCAATCTGGTTGTATAAATTTCGCGGTTCCTCCCTCTGCCAGAGTGGAAAAATGGTGGGATGAGTCATTCCGCAGGAACCGTGCGAGGTATTTCATGAAGCCGCCTGCTGATTTGTGCGTGATGTGCAAGGGCACCAAAAAGCTCTGTGGCCAGTCCTTCTGCCCGATACTGAAGAAGATGGACCTCCAGCTAGGCTTCAGGACCAAGATGAAGGCGGACGTGTTCGGGCCTTCCCAGGAGGTCTTCGTTGGCAGCTTCGGCTACCCGAACGTCTCTTTCGGCCCCCTGGCGACCGTGGACCGCAAGCCAGTTTCCATCCAGGAGACGTACGGCAGGCCCTATCAGGACATTATAGACAGCCGCGTCTCAATGGTCCGGGGAACAAGGCACATCACGGCCTCGGGGAGGATGCAGAGAGACATCCAGGAGGTCGCATTGAGCATACGGCCAACAGACATCGAGATGAATTTCTCAAAAACCCCGGAAGTGAAACTGAGCTTCTCCTCCCTGGTCCAGCCCATGGGCCCCTCTGCCCCGCTCTCCTGCTTCAGGCAGGCCGAGAACCCGAAAATCCCAAAGCGCGTGGATATTGTCATCGAAGAGAATCTCCTTGCCGGCCAGGCAATATCAGAGCTCACGCACCACGGCTTTGACAGCTATTACCTGACCAACATCTTCTCCACAGGAGCCTTGGGCAAGGTGGAGGGCAGGAAAGTCGTCCCGACCCGCTGGAGCATCACTGCCATGGACGACATAATAGCAAAGCAGAGGATGGAGGAAATCCGCGGGTATCCGCGGATAAACGACACCTTCCTCTTCTCGCATACAGACTACGATAACCATTATGAGGTGCTGCTGATGCCCGGGAACTGGGAGTTCGAGAATTTCGAGGCCTGGTCCCCGAAGAGCATATGGGCCAACGGCGCCAAGGAGGCTGTGGTCACAGGGGAGCACGAGCCTTTCTCAGGCAGGACCAAATACGCGGACAAGCAGGTCGGAGGATATTACGCGAGCAGGTTCGCGGTGGTGGAACACCTCCATTCACTGAGAAGGCAGGCCCGCGCGGTGGTTTTCCGGGAAATCGGGGATGGGTACATGGTCCCGCTGGGGGTATTCCAGGTGCGGGAAGGGGTGCGCGCAGCCCTTAGGAAAAGACCGGAGAGGTTCCAGGGCCTTCAGGATGCCCTAGATCGCATCAGGGAGAAGGTGACAGTCCCTTTGGGGAAGTACTTGGGACAGAGCAATATCCTTGCCCAGAGCAGGCTGGATGCCTTCCTCTAGGCTAGCAAAGGAATTAATATCTCATATGGAATAGCAGGATGGGTGTGATTATGTTTTTCGTCAAGGGAAATCTCGTGGAGAACAAGGAGGGCGACTTCCTGGCAAGGGCAGAGGCAAATGCAATATACGATGAGGTTGGGGATGAAATCATAAAACTCAAGGGAAACGAAATCAGGAATCTCCTTGGCACCACTCTTGCTACTGTGGAGGATGGGACGCTTGTCAGCTCCAGCGGATTCGAGTTCTGCAGGATTCCTGATGCGAGGCTGGAATTCCACGGATGCCAGCAGCTTTCGGACCCCACTGTCGCGGCCCTTTGGATGTGGCTGGTCAAGGGAATAAGATAATATTTAATTGATTTGCTCCTATCATTCTTCTGCTTTTTTTCGCGACCGTAGTCTATCGGTTATGATTCGAGATTGCCAATTTCGAGGGCCGGGTTCGACTCCCGGCGGTCGCATTGAACTTCGTTAAAGAGACATTCAGGAATAACATTCCTGCTCTTTGCATTTCGACTCCATTTTCCCTGCTTTTGGCAGAATATCCAAAGCCCCCTCTTAGCCTCTGCACCTTAATCAAGGCCCCTCCTGATTCCGAAGGCATCCGCTTCACGCTTTATGTTATAAAAGATGCTGAAACATATATAAAACGTGTCTCCCGGCAAGATTTCGACATCCGCCATAAGGCCTTCCGATATTAATTTAAATCCGACCTCATGAGATAGATTTGGATTTCCATGAGCCTATTTGAAGAACTAATGAGCAAACTGGAGATAAGGGAGGTAAAGTCGCTCCTCTGCCACGAGCAGGTGATCGCGGCCAACCTCAAAAGGCTGAAGATGGGCATGCTCAACATCGGCCATCTGGTGGACCCAATAGTGGTCGACAAGGAAACGGGTGTGGTGCTTGATGGCAACCACCGTAGGAAAGTGCTCGAGATTATCGAGTGCCCGCTCGCAGTCTGCCAGGTCGTGGACTATCAGAATCCTGAAATACAGATAAGCACCTGGTACCCCAGCGTCAGCCTGTCGGCGGACGAAGTATTCAAGCTCGATTCACTGAAATACGAGAAGGTGGATGAGAAAGCCGGAAAAGAGGCGGTTGACAAGCTCAAGGCCCCGTTCATGCTAATGACAAAGAAGGAAGGGTGCCTGCTCATCAACCCCGGAACCTACAAGCTCATGGAGATGGTGGAGGAGCAGAACTATATCCTTTCTTTGCTTGAGAAGGGTTCGGTCGACTACATCCCTGATGAGGAAGTCACTGCGCACAAGGAAGATGGGCGCTCGGTATTCTACAGGAGGTCATACACCAAGGCGGAAGTAATCAAATGCGCCCAGGACCACAATCCCTTCCCCCCGAAATCGACAAGGCACACAATCCCAGGAAGGATAATCCGCCTGAACATGAAGCTCGGATGGCTTTATCGCGACGAAGAGGGCGCTGTCAAGGAACTCGAGAACATGCTCAAGATACGCGCCTACGCCGGCAACGTGCGCAAGTACTACGAGCCTGTAGTCGTAATATACTAATGCGAGCGCTTTTTATTCGGTTTTTAACATTATTATCCTCACATGCCAGGAGTAGCTGATTTAGTCAGAGAAAGGTTCGGCGAACTTACCGAGATACAGAAACTCGCCATGCCCAAGCTGATTGCCAAGCAGAATGTCCTTATCCTGGCCCCGACCGGAAGCGGGAAGACTGAGGCGGCCCTCCTCCCGATCCTGGAGGATATCCGCCCGATGGAAAGCGGGATATGCGCTCTTTATATCACCCCGCTCCGCAGCCTCAACCGGGACCTCTTGAGGAGGTTCTCCTGGTGGTGCGAGCGCCTTGGGATTAGCCACGGCATAAGGCATGGGGATACCAATACTTCTGAAAGGGCTAAACAAAGGAAGGCCCCTCCCAAGATTCTGCTAACTACCATAGAATCCCTCCAGGCATTGCTGATGGGGAGGGTGCTGCGCAGGCACCTGCTCAATGTCAAGTGGGTAATCTGCGATGAGGTGCACGATGTCCTTGACAACAAGCGCGGGGTGCAGCTCTCCCTGGGCCTCGAGCGGCTTGCGGAGATTGCGGAATTCACGAGAATCGGGATAAGCGCCACAGTCGCCAATGAATCGGATGCGGGCATGCTGCTTTTCGGCAACAGGCCTTATTCGGTATGCGAGGCTGGCAAGAACCGGCACATGGACATCAGCGTTGAGGATTACAAGGAGCAGGGGCAGCGGGTGAGGCGGATTGCCGAACTTGCGACCAAGAACCGCTCCCTGGTTTTCGTGAATACCCGAAGTTCGGCAGAGGAAATCGGGGCATCCCTGATTGAGGTCAAGGCGCCAATCGAGGTTCACCACGGCTCGCTCGACAAGCAGGTCCGCGCTGACACCGAGGATAGGTTCAAGAACGGCGCGCTGCGCTCAGTTCTCTGTACATCCTCGCTTGAGCTCGGGATAGATGTGGGTGATGTTGACCTTGTCATCCAGAATGGTTCCCCGCACCAGGTCTCCAGGCTCATCCAGCGTGTCGGAAGGTCCGGCCATTCACTGCAGGGAACCCCGAGGGGAGTTATGATAAGCACCGACTTCGATGACATGCTCGAGTGCGAGGTGGTGAAGATACTCGCGGCAAACGGCTGGATTGAGGACAAGCCGATTGAGCGCGGTTCCCTGGATGTAATCGCCCACCAGGTGGTCGGGCTCTGCCTTGATTTCGGCAGGATGCCCCTTGCGAAGGTGCATAGCATCCTCGGCCGCTCGTATGCTTATGGAATTGCCTATGAGAAGCTCAGGAAGATAGCCCTGCAGCTTTATGGGGAGGGCCTTTTGTTCTATGATGAGGCGCCTGATGGCACCATCTTCATCAAGGCAAAGATGAGGGCAAGGGAGTACTACTATTCATACCTTAGCACAATTCCGAAGATGAAGCGCTACCTGATGAAGGACATCTCGGCCAACAGGATCGTTTCCAGCCTTGACGAGGAGTTTGTCGGCAGCCTGGATTCAGGCGCGAGTTTTCTCTCAAAAGGGAGGCCCTGGCGGGTCGTTGACATCACTGATGATGAGGTCCTCGCGGAGCCAGGCGGCTCCATGGACATAGCTGTCCCTGCATGGACTGGAGAAGACATCCCGGTTCCATTTGAAGTTGCGCAGGAAGTCGGCATTATCCGCCAGGGGTTCAGGAAAAAAGCGGATCCGATGCCTGACCACAAGACAGTCGTAATCGAGATGTTCAGCGATGTGATTGTTGTGCATGCATGCTTCGGCAGCAAGGTGAACGAGGGCATCTCGCGCATATTCGCGGACAACCTATCCAAGCTGGTCGGGGAAAGCGTGCATTCTGTTGCCGATCCATACCGCATAATGGTGAAGCTCCCCTTCGCGCTGAGGGAGGAGCACATTCTGCAGGCGTTCAGGATATCCGACGTCCGAAGCAGGCTGGAGCAGAGCCTGGCAGGCTCCCTGCTCCTGAAATTCAAGTTCACGCACGTTGGCAGGCTTTTTGGCCTGCTTTCGGAAGACGCGACCGTTGGCAAGCGCTTCATAGAGGCCATGCGCAACTCGGTTGTCTATGAGGAGGCGGTCCGCTCGGTATTCTTCAGGTATTTCGATGTTCCCAAGACTGAGGAGACCGTTGAGAAAATCAGGAAGGGCAGCATACAGCTTGTGGTGGACAAGCGGACAAAGCCGAGCTTCTTTGCCAAGCTCGGGATGGAAAGGGCTTCAGGAGGGGAGAAGCTTGGCGCTTTCGAGCCCAGGGAGAAGATGGTCGCTGCCTTCAAGGAGAATGCTCTCTCAAAGACGCTGCGCCTGCAGTGCCTCTCCTGCGCCTCTAAGAGGTTCATCCACCTGGCAGGGGCGCCAGACATCATCAAATGCTCTAAATGCGGTCAGCCCTCCTACGCCCTTGCCAATCGGGATGGTGTTGCGACCGGCGATGCGGAG
Organism: Microcaldota archaeon; assembly: GCA_043812915.1. GTDB lineage: Archaea > Micrarchaeota > Micrarchaeia > Anstonellales > Bilamarchaeaceae > CAYVTJ01. The sequence continues at coordinate 38,499 of JBDRLQ010000002.1, forward strand.
CTGTCCGCAACACTAATCCGGGAATTCGGAAAGAGGGGCCTTGTCGCCCTTTCTACATATGGGATCGGCCCGAAGACTGCCGACCGCGTTCTGCGCAAGATCCACAAGGATGAGAATCTTTTCTATCTTGACCTTTTGGAGGCGCAGAAGCATTTTATTAAGAACAAGAAATTCTGGAAGCCCTGATTGCCAGGAAAGAGGAGGGGGTTGTGAACCAAAAGGACAGGCATGCCCCCTCTCCTCCCGCAGGATTGTGAATTAGTTACTAACATTTAAATAAGCTTGTCTCATTAATCCCACTTTGGTGGGATTTTTATAATAACCTTTAAATACTTTTTCTGCCCAAAATATTGTAATATCCCATAACATAGGTGACCAGTGTGGACAACAAGACTTTGAAGGCAGTACTCTGCAAGCCATCTTCCGATGCGCCCAGAAGGGCGCGAAACCGGGGACCGCAGCTCGAGGGGCTAGTCAGCATGCTTCCGGCGGCCGATAGAGTCATGAATATGTTCCTTAACGATAGGCAGAGGCAGCCCAAGCGCGAAGCCTGCGGAATAGCATTGCATGAGCTTATGGAAGCAGGATGCAAGGTTGGAACAGTTCCCAAACCCATGGGCTCTGGCGAATTGCTCGAGGTCCGGATGCCAAAGTGGATGGCCGAGAGGCTCCCCCAGTCCCAGGCCTGCCCGCCTTTAGATGATGGCGAACTGGGCCCGCGCGTATCTTTCAAAGTGGAGCCTGGCAGGGATGGCCTCTACTCCGTCATGCCTAGGGCGTTCGATACTTTAGATTCAAGGAGGGATCCTGCGGATTTGGAGAATGTAGCCGAAGTCCTTCTTGTAATCCTCAAGTCTGCAGGGATGGGGCTTGCAGCAGCCGAGGTGGAAGAAGCCTTGAGGCCTGCATACGAGCTTCCGAAAACCGATCTGCGCGCCAGGATCTTCGGAAATGCCGGAATGGAAGCGCCCGCTCCCAGGAAAGCCGAAGCGCCCAGAGCCAAAGTTGAGAGCGTTTCGGACATAAAGGGCGAAGTGACCGGTGTGCACCGCATAGGGGATTCAGGCTCTGCAGACCCCGTAGCCAGTTCAGGCCTTTCAGACAAGCATAACTCCGGCTCCGTCTTCGCAGACCCGCTCGATCAAATCAAACGGGCAATGAGCGCCCTTGCAATCGACAACTTCCGGATAAGATAACGTTTTATTCTTTCTTTCTCATTTTCCATACCAGAGGTTCTTCCAGATGTACAAGCAGACCATTGTTGTTCGCACTGATTTGAATATGGGCAGGGGTAAGATTGCTGCCCAGGCTTCGCACGCCTCCCTTGCAGCCTATGAAAAAACGAAGAAGAATGATGCCGAGGCCGCTGCAGACTGGGAACGGATGGGAATGAAGAAAGTCGTGCTCAAGGTGCAGAGTGAGGACGAGCTTCTCGAGTATTACAACAAGGGGAAAGATGCCGGAATCCCGGTTGCCCTAATTCGTGATGCGGGTCACACGCAGGTTGAATCCGGTTCAATCACCTGCTTCGGCGCGGGCCCCTGGAACGAGGAAGAGCTCGACAAAATCTATGGAAAGCTCAAACTCCTGTAATCCTCCTCAACTCTCTGCTTATATCCTCTGTCAGAAGAATCTGCATCCGACGCGTCTCAGGAGTCCTCTCTTTGATCGGAATTCCTATGTGAACCGCCTCGTGCGAATTGAACTGCAGGCCATCTAAAGCATCCAAGTCACTTTTTGATATCATCCTCCTGAAAAAAAGCATTCTGTGGGTGGAAGTTGCTGTACCTCTCATTGAGCGAGCTAAATATGCAGCCATCATTATTCCCCGAAGGGTAGTCAGCAGTGGGAACACAACGAGCTGCGGTTCATCAAGAAGCATCCCAAGAGCTTCGTGCTCCTTGCTTGTAGAAAATGCGGCCAGTCTTCTTCCTACTAGGAGCACAAGGTTTGGATGCTCTGGGTCCTTGGTATAAAGGATGTGCTTATCCTCGAGTATGTGGGCCGCGCTAAAGGGTTTTCCTCGCCTTTCTGGATTCTTGCTGCGGAAATCTCTAATTTTGCTTGCTGGCAATTGCCATAGCTACCACAATTTATTATAAATAAAAACAATAAATATCTATTGGAAAAACCAGTGTTCATCTGAACGGCCGGCAGTTCCTCCTAAGCGGTCGTATAGTGCCATTGGACAGCGCGAACAGCTGCTTCTTTACGCTCTCCATATCCACAGGATTCATTGCAGCACACATGTCCGCCTCTATCAGCACTGCTGGATATGCGAAGGTCCTGCTCACCGATGAGAGTGAGCACAAGACCGACGCCACATCATCCGCGCTCTTTCCGCAGTCGAGGAACTCAATCCGCAGCGGAAGGTCGTCCTTTGAAGGGCGGAGGTAGAATACCTTCACATTATATGAGAAATCCTGCAGGTCTTTCAGCACCGGCTGTGAGTGGTCCGAATATGACATGGCGCATGTCCGCTCATCCTCACCAAGGAGATGGCTTGCGAGCAGGGTGTCCCCAACGCCAAGCCTGCAGCCAACGGATTCAACGAGCCGCTTTGCCCGGGTATCCTTAATCACTCCAACCAACTGGCAGTTCCTTTTCCCGCATTCGGCATACAGCTTCCTGTAAAGGGTAACTACGCCCTCATAAACCGGAAATAGCGGACTGCTCTCTGCAGGCCTGTCGGATGGTAGCGGAAGGATTGAGCCGTCCATGAGCAGGATATCCGGGTCTGATTTCTCAAGCGCGGAGATTGCAACGGAGACTTCCGCCTGCAGTCGCAGCAATGATTTCCACAGCATTGACTCGTGTTCATCCAGCCCGGTTCCAATATCAAGGGAGTGCTCAGGGAACTTTGAGGGGAAATGCGAATGCGATTTCATAGAAGAGTCCTCATAGGTGAAGTTCACAGCAACAGCTCTCGAAAGAAGGAGGTCCATTCCGTGCAGTCTCTCATAGATCAGACCCCCGTCAACACCACACACCGAAATGTCCAGCCCGCGCCTCTTCACCGGAAGGATAAGCCCCTTCTCGGCTGAGCTTGCAGGAGCGCCGCCATCCCTTATAACCTGTGCAATCTCCGCAAGCTCCGTTTCCCGGCTGGCAATAATCTCCGCCGCCTTCCTGATCCTCTCAAGCATGGAAAAAAATCTGATGGGAATAGTTTAAATCCTTCCCCGACCACTATTTGGCTATGGTTCTTTCGGATGTTGAAATAAAAAAAGCGCTCAGGGACGGCACCATGAAAATCAGGCCGCTAAAAACCGAGCAGATAGGGCCGGCGAGCGTAGACCTCACAGTCAGTGACGAATGGCATTTTTTCAAGAAGCAGTATATTGGGAAGCTTGTCGATTTGGAAAAGGTCGATTTCAGGAAGGCCCACAAAAAAGTCAAGGCGGATTCAATAGAGCTCAAACCTGGCGAGATGTGCCTTGGAAAGACAATCGAGAAAATCACCCTCCCGGCGGACATGATGGGAAAGCTGGAAGGAAGAAGCAGGTACGCGAGGATGGGGATATCTGTACACATAACCTCCGCCATCGTGCAGCCTGGCTCCGACAACCACCAGGTGCTGGAAATAGTCAACATGGCGCCCTTCACGGTAAGGCTTCACAAGGGCATGAGAATATCGCAGGTAGTCTTCAAGAAGCTCACGAGCAAGAGCTCGAAGCCATATGCCAAGTACGGAAAAATAGCAAGGAGGCAATGACATGAAAAAAGCGAAAAAGGTGCAGAAGGAGGCTGAGAAGAAAGTTGAGAAAAAGGTGCCGCAGCTGCCCATGGTCCCGGTAGCCGTAATATCGATTGCCATACTGCTTGTCATCATGCTTTATTCCGGTAGCAGGTTCCAGCCGTTCCTCGAGTCAGCCAGGACGACAATATCCGAGGGGCCGCTCGAGAAGAATACCGTGCTCCAGCTAAAGAGCGGGGAGTCCTATACTTATGAGTATCGGCTTGAGAACACCACTCTTGATATGACCTTCAATGTCGGAAGGGGGCCCGGTTGCACGGTGCTCAACTATGCCGAGTCCACCAGTGTGGATGCCTGCCTTGACCAGTGGGGGAATGACTATTCAGGAATGAATACTTCCCTTGCGAATCCTATGCTCATCGTGTTCAAGCCCTGGATGCTCGCCGTTGATGGCGGGTGGGCATGGAGCGCCACCATGAACATGGCCTTCGAGGGTGTTGAAAATGAAGTGCTTGAGCTGGAATACTCCACCGTAAGGCTCGATAAATACCGTGGTAGGAAGGCCTATGTGGTGAAGATATCCACGGGGGATGGCCCAGACACCTTCGTATGGGTGGATGGCGAGAAAAGGATAATGCTCAAGGAAATGGGAGAAGGATATGAAATAGAGCTGGTCAGAGGACTTGATTTCGAGGATTAGTTCTCTGCCCTGACCACGGAGAGTGGAATTACGTTCTTGTCCAGTTCCGACTGCGCGACTTCGATGAAACTAGTGCTCTTGTTGCTCACTTTAATGAGTGGCGGTGCTCCACATGAGAGCTGAAGCGCCCTTGCTCCGATGATGCGTGCGAGCTCATATTTTGTTAAATCCATCATGAACCACCAATAATAAGCATGACTCATTAGCTTACAAAACAATATAAAGCAATCCCTTTTTGCTCACCGTGAGGGCAGTTTCCCCAGAGAAGTCGAATGTGCGGGCATAGCCCTTTTCGACCTTTATCCTCATGCCTGGCCTTATCGGTGCTCCGCGGTCATCGAATAGGTATACCAGGCCTTCATTGCCATCTCCATCGGCAATGACCATTCTGGTGTATGAAGCCTTCTGCTTCTTGCTCTTCTGGTATTCGCCTATCTCGGCATTCTTCACGAGAAGTATCTCAGTATTGATATTCCTCATCCTGTCGTTTATCTGGGTAATATGGGTAATCTTGGTCTCCTTGAACTTCTTCTTTGCCATGCTGAAGGCGAGCTTGATGTCCGTTTCTGCGGAGGATACCATGCGCTTCATTTCCTTTTTCATCAGCTCGTCATCCCCCTCCGAGAGCATCATGGTCTCATATGCCTTCTTGACGAGGGTATCCGGCATCTTCTCTATATGGCTCTCTTCATGTATCTCCTTTTCCTCGTCCCTTTCAATCTCCTGGATCTCCCGTGTTATCAGCTCATGCCTGTGCTCTTTCGTGCCAAGCTCCCCAAGCTCCCCGGCAAGCTCCTCATTCACCTTCTGGATCTCTTCTGGGGCTCCGTTCCCTTCAGGGACTTCATCCTCCTCCTGGCCGTTGTGGTTGATGTCGGAAACGACTTCGAGGTAGCTGGTGAGGAACTCCTGCATCGCCTTCCTGCCGCTCTCCT
>JBDRLQ010000003.1:0-256101 GCA_043812915.1 Microcaldota archaeon
TGCAGAAGGATGCAATGGAGGTCAACCGCGCGCTTCTTGAGAAGCATGGGTTTCACAACCTGGATACACTGTTGATATCCTATGTTGCCCACTGGCTAAATGACAAGGAAGGGACAGTTCGGAACATGGCCGAGCTTGTGCCAAAGGGGGCGAAAGTAGTGCTAGTAGAGGAATGGCCCCCTCTCGTAAACAGGAGCCCCTACATGTCCGAGGAACTGGCCAGGAAAATAGAGGCCAGCATACTGCCGATCCCGCTCGAGGAATATTTCGCTCTTTGGGCGAAATATGGCTTCGTGCCTGCTCCCGAGCCCAATAAGTTCTCGGCGCCCATAGATGCGATGCACAGCATGTATTCAAGGGTGCTAATCAGGCTCTGAAAAAAGAAGCGCCAAGGGCAGGATTTGAACCTACAATCCCAAAGGGAGCGGTTTTCTCAAGGGGTTTGGCATCAATCCAGAACAGGTTCGAGACCGCCGCACTACCGGGTTATGCGACCTTGGCATGAATGGTGGACTTCCTTTGATTGCAATTCTTCTTTAATATTTCTGATTAACCTATTGCAGGTGTGAATCATGATAGTCCTGAACCTTAAGACATATGAGAAGAGTTTCGAAAAAGCCCTTTATTTTGCAGATATCGCAGGTGAAGTGGTTGAGGAGAGCGGCGTGAGAATCGTGCTCTGCCCGCCACAGCTTTTCCTGAGGGATGCTGCTGAGCGCTTCTCGGATGTATTCGCGCAGCATGTGGATTCTGTGAGCCCGGGCGCGTTCACCGGCTCAATTCCAGCAGAGCTCCTGAGGGTATGCAAGGTCAAAGGCTCATTGGTCAACCATTCAGAGATGAGAATTGGGACTGGGAAAGTGAAGGCTTCTGTGGAATCACTCCACAAAGCAGGGCTCGAGAGCCTGGTGTGCGCTGAGAGCGCAAAGGAAGGATCTGAATTCGCTTCATTCTCGCCAACTTACATCGCGGTAGAGCCTCCAGAACTCATTGGCAGCGGGGTTAGCGTGTCAAACGCCCAGCCGGAAATCGTGACTGATTCGGTCAAGAAGATAAAAGACATCAACTCTAATATCAAGGTCCTCTGCGGAGCAGGCGTTAGCAACAAGGAGGATGTCCGTAAAGCCCTTGAGCTTGGAGCTGACGGGGTGCTGCTGGCCAGCGCCTTCGTCAAAGCCGAGGACCCTAAGGAATTCCTCAGAGGCCTTGCCTCGAACTTCTGATTTTACTTCCTTCTTATGAAGAATACGACCAGCAGCAGCGCGGGCAGTATAAACCCGATGCAGCAGCAGCCCTCATCATTGTTCCCGAATCCAGGCATCTCCTGCGGGATGTAGGTCAGAGATGGGTCGTTATAGGATTTAATCGTAACTGTGGCGGTGCCCTTGTGGTCCACATAGACAGTGCCTCCGCTTGCGACCTGGCCGTTCCCGAAAGCGTCGTACTTGTAATACTCCAACTCAACCTCCTTGGCCTGCGCCGCAGATGAATATTCCGGGTTCTGCTGAAGGAACCGCTTTGTCCTTTCAGCCGAGAGCTCATAGCGGACCATTGTGCCTTCGGGCACGAATATCCACTCCTCGGAGTCCCGCATGTCTCCTGATGCAAGGGCCTCTGGAATCTGCAGCTCATACTCTCCAGTCTGGTAATTCATCCCGACATGCCTGCCAGCCGAATCATAGGCGTGCAGGTCAATATCCGGCATGTCCTGCGACTCGCTGTTCCGGCTGGGCGGATTCGGGCCCTGGGGGTTCGGTACAGCTGGGGCGCCCGCCGGGGCTGCAACTGCCCCGGCCAGGTTGGCAGGTTTGAATTCTTCAATCTTGAATGTCGCGGTATATGGGCTGCCCGTTTCCGAAGTGAGCACAATCTGGAACTTGCTGGTCACGCTCTTCCAGACCGAGCCGTTCCCTGCCGTGGAATATAATGTCGGCTTGGGATATGCCCGTCCGTCTGAGCTACCGACCGTAGGCATGCTTTGCGGTGTCATCAGATTCACCACATAGTGCTTGTTCGGGTGGTCGAAGCGAACGAAATAGATATTGAGCCCTGACTCAGGGGCGCCGTAAGTTGCCGAAGCGTCCCTTGCCTCTATTATGTAATACTGTTCTGGGTCGGCAGACCGCGGGTCATCGAGCACCAGGGTGAATTCCCCCATATCCTTGTTCTCGATGGCCGTCTCTGTATAGCTGTTGTTCACCGAAACGCTCTGGTACCTGAGCCACCCTGCTCCCTCCTTGGTAAAGGCGCTCATGTGGGTGGGGGCACTTCCCTTGGGGCTGCCCCAGTAGTTGCCGTTGCCCATCAGGCCCCAAGTATCTATGTTCCCATACTGCCAGGCTGGCTTGCCAGCGTAGTTGTACCTGTCATTAATCCTGAAGAACGCCGTTCCGTCTGCCGCATGCTTGGAATACAGCGAGTGGCCGAATTCGTGCGCCCAGTCCCCGACAGTATCCTGCTCGGATACCAGGATGATGTTCCGCACGTATATCTTGCTCTTTCCCTTTGCCCCGTCCACTTCCACGAAGTAGTTCGGGTCCCTCCATCTGCAGGCTGTCGAGAATGGGGCGTTTGCGTCCTCCTGCGCCGCGGGCCCCGGATAAACAATCACAACCCTATCGAGGTAGACCTCGCTTCCAAGGTCGGTCCCGGCGAATGCCTTCTTCAGGGCGGCCTGGGCAATCTCGATATCTCCCGTGTTGGATGATGAATAAGTGGCCATGGCGGGTCCTACATTGTACCAGTCGGAGGTTCCGGACGAGCCGTCGGCGTCCTTGAAGGTGAACGTGAAATCAACCCTGTTGTATGCATTCCATGAGTAGTATGTATTGACCCCATCCGCAATCTGCTGGTAATTGCTGATTTTCTTTGTTCCCATCTTGTCGGCCGTCCCGGTGAGGATTACCACAGTGTCCCCGATTCCGCAGAGGTTCTCGCCCTCCGAGGCCGCATAGAGGGCGTTGGCAATCATCTTCTCGTTCCCGTAGCCTGTCTGGTCCTGCACCCCGAAGACGTATTTCCCGCATCTCCAGACCACGGTTCCGTATGAATCTGCACAGAGCGGGACATCGTTCGCTGTCGTTCCCATCTCACTGGCAATCATTTGGGCAATCCACTTGATTGCCTTGAATGTCAAGTCCAGCGTCGTCCCCTCCTTTGGATTGCATATCTGGTCCCCCTGCTGCATTATGATTGCCTGCCTCCCGTGGAATGTCCCCCTGGTCATTCCATTGTCCTGGAGGAGCTGGAGGACGTTCTGTGCGTCCGTATCGGATGTCATCACCGCGATGAAGGCGAAGACGGACGGTTCCTCGGAGTATCCCCCTGTGGGGGTCACCTGGTAGGACGTTCCGGCCGAACCGGGCCTTGGGCCCGTGCTGGTCGGCCAGCCCAGCGACTGTGCCGTGTTCACGACAACGCGCTCTGCGCGCGCTTCATCGCTCTCGAATCCTTGGGCAAAAACCAAGGGCGAGAGTAAAACCAGAATCATAATCAATATGCAGGCTCTCATGAGGAGCAATCGCACTTTATGCTTATAAAAACCTTTTGTATTATGATAAAACGATATTTCATGATTCGCGGTTGTAGTCTAATCTGGTTAGGACTTAGGCCTTCCAAGCCTATAATCCGGGTTCAAATCCCGGCGACCGCATCTACGCGTCTATTGCAGGGGTGAAAAGGCCCCACGCAATCCCTTTAAAATCTAACGTAATACAGTGATTAGATACTCTTTAATCACAATTTCACATTCACAGAGTGATACTTATGGCAGGAATAAGACCCGGAAGAGCAATCAGGGATGCAGACAAGGTGGCCTGGACCAGGTTCTCCAGGCGCAAGCCCAGAAGGTCCTTTATCAAGGCGATGCCCCACGGCAATCTCCACCAGTACAGGATGGGCGTCATTAAGGAAGACTTCGACCTGGTGGTGCACCTGAACAGCCTTGAGCCAATCATTATCAGGGACAACGCCATGGAAAGCGCCAGGCAGACCGCCAACAAGCTCCTTGAAGCCAGGCTGGCCGGAAACTACTACTTCATCGTCAGGGTATATCCGCACCACGTCACCAGGGAGAACAAGATGATTGCAGGGGCCGGTGCAGACCGTCTCCAAAAGGGCATGAGAAGGGCATTTGGAAGGCCTTCCAGCAGGGCCGCAAGGCTCGGTGTCGGAACCTCGCTCTTTACTATCCACACATTCAAGGCGAACCTCCCGGTTGTACGGGCGGCTCTTGTAAAGGCAAAGAAGAAACTCTCCGGGACCTATCGGATGGTCGTCGAAGAAAAAAACTGATTTTTTAGATTTTTTTTATTTATTCTTCTACTTGACATAGCCTTTGGCAAAGAGCACGAATGCCCCGACAAGCAGCGCGCAGGCGAAAAATAGGGGCGTGAATCCGAATGCCGCTATTACCAGGCCCCCTATTGACATGAACAGGAATTCCGAGATTCTCAGGGGCACATGCAGCACCGCTATCTCAGTCGATATGTTTTTGCTGCCCTTTACCGCGTCGGCCAGTATGCATTCTGCCAGGATGTTCGCGCACCCGTTTCCAGCCGCAAGAATGAATACGAGCGGGAAGATGTTTTCCCCGAGGGCTGGGAATAACAGCAGCGCCGGCACCATCAGGAACGTGAACAGGAGCAGCGGCCTCCCGCCAAGCCTCATTTTCAGGAATAGCAGCATCACAAGGCCCGAGAAAACTGGCAGGATTGCCAGCATAATCCCGGTCTTTTCAGGGCTGAATCCCAGTTCCGCAGAAGCGAAGAGGGGCAGCAGGAAGCCGAGCAGGATATTGATGTTCAGGGAAACCGATGTTATGCCGATTGAATTGAACCAGAAGCTCCTCTCGCGTTTTGAGAAAATCCTCCTGACGGTCTTCATGTCTATCTCTATCGCAGATGGCTTCCCGGAGTTGAATGACAGTGAGAGTAGCAGAAGGCCAATTGAGAGAAATGCAAGAATCCAGAGTGAGCCTGAAAACGAGAAGTAGGCAATCATGAAACCGACCGCCAGCCGCCCGGCTCCATCCGCCATCCTCTGGAAACCGCCGAAGAAAGCCAGTGTGTTACCCGCCCTCTCCCCTGTCCTGAAAGAGAGGATGTCCGTCCTTATAACGGCCCAGAAGCCCGAGGCCCTGATGCTCTCGAAAAACCTGGCCAGCATGAAGGCCGCCGGATTGATTGCGATAGAATATATCATTATCGATACTATGCTCGCGGCGGAATAGACTATGCTTATTGCCCTCGTTCCGGCCCCGTCTGCCATGCTTGCAAAGATTATCCTAAGGATCATGAATCCGAGGGGCATGATTGAAAGGATAAGCCCGACGACCGCAATATCCATTTCCTTCTCAATCAGGTAAAGCGGGACAAGCACTCCCATGGCTGCAACTATGAAGCTGTATGCCATGTTCATTGCCATTAAGGTTCGGAGGGGGTTTGCCACTAAGAACAATCTGCATTTCCAGAATAAAAACCCATAAGTAGCGGGCTTCCCGGTTTGCTCCGGAAAAACATACAAGGAGCCCAGACCCTCTGCTCAATCCTGGTACTCACAAGCACGGAACAAAACGCTTAGGGCTGCTTCTTTCGACCTGACCCGGTTCACGAGTTGACCCGCCACGTGAGGCAGGACGTCAACACTTCAGGAATGGGGCATGCATATTATCCAAAACGCCCCGGGCATTCGAGTCACCTAAGGGGACTTGTGAAGCCGGGACCCCTAGCCCCGCTCTAGCCCAATTATTACTTTGTTCTGACGGTATAAATATCTTTCGAATATGCCATTTCCTCCCTGCCAACCCGTTCTGGGGCGGCACCAGGGTAATATTCATGTTTTCCTATTGTATTATCATGGACATAAACCACTCATGGAAAGCGACATGCAGGATATTGCTCGGAGATGAAATAGGCGATATCGACGACTACCAGGATTACCTGCTGCAGTACGTCTCCAATGGGAAGAATGTCCAGTCATCGATCTCGGGCAAGGACGTCATCGTGCCAGCCAACGGCAGCTATGGAAGCGCGAAGTTCATCAGCAATGACGAGCGGGAGAAGTATGCCGCGCTAACAGGCAAGTTTGAGCTGAACCTGGACGAGATAAAGGACATCGATTCGATTACGGATGCCCTGAAAGAGAGAATCTATTATTCCGGCAATGTCGTCCTGGGGAATTCGAAGGATGTAGGGCTCTCCAACCGCATATCGAATTCAACTTCGGTCTATCGCTCAGAGGGCCTGTCTGACAGTAAGCATTCCGGTTACTGCTGCATGGTACGTTATGCAGACCACGCCTTCGGCTGCAGCACTGGCGGCGACTGCAAGTTCAGCATAAAGGCCTTCGAGGTCTACAAGACAATGCGGTGCATGGAGACCCTGAGGGTGTATACTTCTTCAGATTGCTACTACTCCTCCAACCTTGAGAGCTGCTCGGACTGCATGTTCTCATTCAACCAGAGGAACAGCAGGAACATGATTGGGAACCTTCAGCTCCCTCCAGAGCGGTATGCAGCAATCAAAGCCAAGCTGGTAGGGGACTTCCGGGAGAACCTTCGGGCGAAAAAGAAGGTGATGTCTATTGTGGAGCTAATCGGTGATGGCAATGAATGACGCGATAGAGAATGCTTTCCAGAGGACGACGAAAATCCTGTTCGGGTCAGCCCTGGCAAACCTGGAGCAGTACAAGGAGTGGCTGCTGGAGAATGTGGAGCCCACTCTCGAGACAAAATCAATAATCAACGGGGAGGCAATCTACGCTCCGTCATCCCCTTTCTTCAGTGATATCCTCCACAATATGGTCACCCTGGACGAGTCCCTGAAGCTTGGGAAGAATTCAATCTCAGAGCAGCAGGCAGGGGAACTTACCATTTCAAACGCTTCTGAAATCCTCGGGAGGCTAAGGAGCGTTAGCCCGGATGTCATTTTCGACCGGAATACCGAAATCACAAGGTGCGCGGCGTATATGGGCTCCCACTACTGCATAGACAGCTCATATGTCGGATTCTCGAAGTACCTGGCATACTGCTTCTGGCCAAGGGAATCAGAGCGTGTATTCGGCTCTGTGCTGCTCTTTTCCTCGAGCTTCTGCATCAACTGCTATTATTCCACAAACCTCTCCAGGTGCTTCGAGCTTGATAGCTGCGACAACTGCAGCGACTGCTATTTCTGTCACAACTGCGAGAATCTCCGCGACTGCATGTTCTGCTTCAATATCAAGGGAAAGAAGCATGCCATTGGCAATGTGGAGATCGGAAGAGGGGAGTACGAGCGGATAAGGAAGCTCCTGCTGGCAGATATCTGCAGCAGGCTGGAGAAAACGAAGAAGCTTGGTAAAAATATCTACAATATTTCAGAAGGCTAGCCTCAGTTGGCGTACCTTACCCTGCCCTCAACGTCTTTCACGCGCTTCAGGACGGATACTGCCTTGGGATAGGCGCCGTATCCCTCCAGGAAGGCCTTCTTCCTGTCAATTGCCCGGAGCATGGTAAAAACATCAACAGCCCGGTCCTCAATGTCCTTGGAGATGAACCCCAGGCCGAAATCAATCACAAACAGCTCTTTTCCTGCCTTCAGGATATTGGCGGGGGTGTAATCCCCGTGGATGATGTCCGCGCTGTGCAGTTTTGCGAGCATCCTGCCACACTCCCTGCACTCCGCCTCGCTCATCCTGGGCCTCTTCCCATGGATTATGCTCATGGAAATGGAAAAATCATCTACCTGCAGCACCGTGGGACATGGAACGCCCTCGCGCTTTGCCTTGTGCAGCAATCTCGCCTCTGATTTCGTGCGCTCGCGGCGGAGCCGCTCATCCAGCTTCCTCACCCGGTAGCCCTTGGCAATCCTGTCTTTGATTAGGATGCCTTCTCCGAGCAGCCTCCCCTTCCTGACAATTGCCTCTGCGCCGCGCATGAAAGTCACCCAAAGAACAGCTTGGAGAATATCATGGCTATCAGGAAGATGAATATCCAGCCGATAATCATGCTCACCGGGAACAGCGTCAGCGAGATGAGCAGAAGGAAGCCGGTGAACCCTACCCATATCAGTTTGTTCCACCTGAAGACCTTGCTTCCATCCAGTGGAAACGCGGGAATCATGTTGAACATGGCCAGGATGAGGTTTATCGCCATGCCGAATTCCCACACATTGACAGCGCCACGGTTGATTCCGAAGAAGCTCCATTCAGAGAGCGTTGTGAAGTGCTGGGTCATCGGAAGCAGGATAATCAGAATCGCGAACATCGACATTATGATGAGATTTGTTATGGGCCCTGCCAGGGATATTATCCCGTTCTGCCTTGGCGTAATGTCCCTGGAATAGATATACACCGCCCCCGGAGCTGCGAAGAGCACCCCGAAGAACGATGTAATCAGCATGAAAACCAGCCCCTGCACCCACATGCGGAACCTTGCCTGTGCGCCGTAATAGATGGCGGCCACCTTGTGCCCCATCTCATGGAGTATGAATCCGCTTCCAATCGTTACAAGCGAGAGCATCAGGAACGCGACCATCTCCCCTGGATACGCGAGCATGCCGTCCAGCCCTATGAATATCATTGAGAATGCGAATGATATGGCAAGCACGCTCACCACCATCTGGAATAGCTCGTCCGGGCCCACTTTGAAGGGCTCAACCTTCGTTATTGTTTTTCTGTTTATGGTATCACCAGTTATCTGTACATGCTTGCAGTAGTCGTCTTGAACTTCTGCACGCTCTCAAGATCCTCCTTCTTTATGCTCGGGATTATGGACTTGAACGAGAGCTCGAAATGCCTTGCCTTGACCTTCTTTACCCCTTCGCGGATGGCTGCCATTCCCGCCTCCCTTACGATATTCTCAATATCAGCCCCTGTCAGCCCGTCACTGAGTTTCGATAGGTCTGATAAGCTGACATCCTTATCGAGGGGCATCTTCTTTGTGTGGATCTTGAATATCAGCATCCTTGCCTTCTCATCAGGCGGGGGAACCTCAAGCATCCTGTCGAACCTGCCGCCTCGCATCAGCGCGGGGTCAAGGATGTCCGGCCTGTTTGTGGCCCCGATGACGACCACATTCTTCAGGCTGCGCAGCCCGTCCATCTCAGTTAGCATTGTATCGACGATGCGCTCGGTGACCATGGTCCCGCCATCTCCGCTGCCTCTCCTCCTTGGGACAAGGGCGTCAATCTCATCTATGAACAGTATGCACGGGGCCGCCATCCTTGCCTTCCGGAAAATCTCCCGGACGGCCTTTTCGCTCTCGCCAACATATTTGCTGAGGACCTGTGCCCCGCTAATCAGGATGAAGTTGGATTCCGATTCAGTTGCAACGGCCTTTGCCAAGAGAGTCTTTCCTGTGCCTGGAGGGCCGTACATCAGTATGCCCTTTATCGGCCTGATTCCCATTTTCTCGAAAATCTCAGGCCTCTTTAGCGGAAGCTCCACCGCCTCTTGCAAATCCCTCTTGGTGGCATCAAGCCCGCCGATTTCATTCCATGAGACGCTCGGCCTGGAGACGAACACCTCCCTGAGGGCGGATGGCTGGATTTCGGTCATGGCGTTGAAGAAGTCATCCCGGTTCACCCTCATGCTCTCAAGGGTTTCTTCGGATATTGTCTCATCCTCCATGTTCATGGTCGGCCAAACCCTCCTTAATGCCTTGATTGCTGCTTCCTTGGTAAGGAGAGACAAATCAGCGCCGGTATACCCGTGGGTGAGCCTTGCGAATTCCTCGACCTTGACGTCTTTCTCCAGAGGCATGTTCCGGACGTGGATGAAGAGGATTTCCTTCCTGTCCTGTGCGTTCGGGACACCGATTTCAATCTCCCGATCGAACCTTCCTGGCCTTCTTAATGCCGGGTCGATACTGTCCGGTCTGTTTGTCGCGCCAATCACAATCACTTCGCCCCTGGCTTTCAGCCCGTCCATGGTTGTCAGCAATTGCGAGACCAGGCGCTTTTCAACCTCGCCCGTCACCTCCTCTCTCTTGGGCGCAATAGCGTCTATCTCGTCTATGAATATTATCGATGGCGCGTTCTCCTGGGCTTCTGTGAACAGCTTGCGCAGCCTCTCCTCGCTCTCACCTACGTACTTGCTGATGATTTCAGGGCCTCCGACATAATAGAAATTGGCGTCGCTCTCATTGGCAACGGCTTTTGCAAGCAGGGTCTTCCCTGTACCTGGGGACCCATATAGAAGAACGCCTTTTGGCGGGTCTATCCCAAGGCGCTCGAAGATCTCAGGATGCCTGAGCGGAAGCTCAATCATCTCCCGCACCTTCTGCATCTCGTCCTTGAGCCCCCCAACATCATCGTATGTGATGCTCGGGACATTGGTAACTTCCTTCACCTGTTCCTTCTTTATCCTAACTTCGGTGTTCTCAGTAATGGTGACCGGCCCCTGCGGCACGGTCTGCATGACGACAAGCGGGATGGCGGTTCCGAATATCCCGACCGGAAGCAGGTTGCCCTTTAGCACCGGCTTGCCGATAAGCCTTTTCTTGATGTAGTCGTCGAATCCTACGGAATATCTAATCGTCTCTTTTGGCGCCAGGACAATCTTCTTGGCCTCTTTGGCCTGGATAGCGTCAATGGTGACCTTTTCCCCAAGGCCGACCCCGACATTCTGGCGGAGGATGCCATCCATCCTTATCATGTCAAGCCCTTCATCATCAGGATGCGCCTGCCATACTATCGCTAGCGCGGACTTCTTTCCCTTGAGCCTGATTGTGTCTCCTGTCGATACCTTCAGCTCATCCTTGGTCCGTGAGTCAATCCTGGCAATCCCCCTGCCGATATCATTCTGGAATGCTTCTGCAACTTTCAGGGATGTCGGCATCAGGTCACCTTTCTATCAAGAGATGGCCGTCCTTTTCCTTCGCCTTGAGGGCCACACTGCTATTGAGCATGCTATCTTTTTTAAGTGTTGCAACTGTCTCGAGGGGAATATCATCCGCGACCTCAACATCTAGGAATTTCAGGGCGTTTTTCCGGTCAAGGACCGCATGCTTGCCGCCAACTGTTACTAATAGCTCCCCATTCCTGCATTCAATCCGCTCGATGGCTCCAAGGAGCATTCCTTCCCTTCTGCGGCTAAGTATCCTCCCCTCGTTCGAGATGCCAACTTCCCCGCCATTTGCCAGAGCGTTCTCAAGGATGATTTCGTCCCCGGCAGAAATGCCCGCGCCCCTCTCCACGCCCTCCCAGATGACGCACCTGATTTCCCTCTTTCCATCCGTTATGAAGAACGAGTATCCTTTCCTTGTCGGGGCGCAGCCGCGGATGAACCTGTCCCAGCCTTCGGTCCTTGTGACAACCCCCCGCACATGCACATACTTCCCGCTCTCCAGCTCCCCCAAGTCGGTGAAGCCAGAACGCTCGTCCAGCCTGATGTCCCCGGAATGGCCCAGGTGCAGCTCACCCCCCCGCTCATAAGCCCCCAGGACAGTAATGCGGTCCCCTTTCCGGAGGCTTTTCCCCCTCTCAGCATCCTCGTTCCAGAGAATAAGCGGCATGACTCCGCTCTCATCCTCTATATCAACTACCCTTGAGCGCTTGCCCGAGGAATAGGTCGCTATGGGCCACACCCTCCTCACGTCAGCGCACACCGTTATCTTCCTCTGGCCCTTCTCAATCCCAGAAACCTTCACTGGCCCGTCATCCTTGTTCAGCAGCCCTTTCTCCTTGGCTATAAGCCTTATGGCCACCTCCCGTGTGAGCAGCCCGTGGAACTTCTCTATCCTCGAGGCGATTTCGTCCTCCAGCTCCTGCCTGCCGAGCAATCCGAGCAGGGAACTCTCAAGGTCCATCATTTCTTGGTATATGCCCCCTCTTAAAATTCTTGAGGTTGGATATCTATACCATGCGCTCTATGACGAACCTGGAATACTCAAGGACAGTGGAGGAGCTACAAGCATTGGTCGGGAAGCACTTCTCTAAGATTTCCCTTGCCGGCAGCGTCTACAGGATGAGAATCGGCTCCGCAAGCATTCTGTGCGAGCCGGGCGTGCGCCTGCACATTACAAAGTACCTGGAGAAAGAGACCACTCTGGACCCATTTTGCCAGAAGGTGCGCAGGGAGCTGGACAACGCTAGGCTCATTTCCGTTTCACAGGTGAATAATGACCGCGTCATCCTCTTCGAATTCAGGGGGTGGAGCGTCTACTTCGAGATGTTCGGGAAGGGGAATATCATTCTTGTCCGGGATGGCAAGACTGTCGCGTCTGTCAAGCGCGAGAGTTGGGCGGACAGGGACATCAGGCCAGGGGTTCCATACCAGCCCCCGAAACCATCCGTCATAACCGAGCTGGGCCTGGCGCTCTCAGACCGGTATGTCGCGGCATCGCTGATGAAGCTGCCCCTTGGAAAGCCGTATGTCCATGAGATTCTTCTGCGCGCCAAGATAGATGAGAAGACTCCTGGCAATGAGCTTTCCGCTTCGCAGAGGAAAAAGATTGAGTACGAAATCAAGAAGCTTACCAGCTCCCTTGAGCCCCTCTGCTTCTATCTGGATGATAAAGTGGCCGATTTCTCCCTTACGAGGCTCTCTGAATATGAGAATGCTAGGGTCGAATCCTTCCAGAGCCTTGGCGAGGCCGCGGACGAGTTCTATTTCGGCAATGCGCCTTCTGAGAATCCTGAGGTGGAAAAACTGCTCACAAGGCTTGAGAAGCAGAATGAGCGCCTCGGGAAGCTGAAAGCCGAGGAGCTTGAGAAAAAGGATAAGGGCGATTTCATATATGCCCACTACCAGGAAATCGAGGATGTGCTTGCCTGCGCAAAAAAAGCCGGCCTGGATGGATTGGAGAGAGAGCTATCAACATACAAGGCAAAAGTGAATAAAAAGGAAAAAACAGTGGAGCTCGAGCTTCAGTAGCCCGTCTCCTGCGCGACCAGGTAGCTCTTCAGGAGGGCGCTCGCCCTCTTGGGCTTGTCCACCGCCACCGAAAGGACGGTCGTGTCCCCTCCTTTTGAGAGCATGTGCACATTGCCGATGGATATCCCCTCTGATGAGAGCATTCCTGTAACCTTGCTAAGTTCTCCCGGCTCATCCTTCAGTTTCACGACCACGCTGTTGGCCTCAGCTACCGTATATCCGGCAGACCCCAGGACGCTGCTTCCACGCTCCGCATCTGATAGGGCTAAACTTATGAGTGCCTTGCCGGAGATCACCTCAACCCCGATGGACTCAATGTTTACTTTTGCCTTTCCTAGAAGGTAGGATACATCTGCCAGCAGACCAACTTTGTCATCCGCTACTAGGGTTATGGTTTTCATCGATATTACCTCATTTATTTCTTAAGGCTCTCCGGCCACCAGGTAGTCCCTTAGGATATTGCCGGCCCTCTTGGGCTTGTCCACGGTCACCGAAAGCACAGTCTCCTTGCCGTTCTTTGAGAGCATATGGACGTTCTCGATGTTCACGCCCTCGGTAGAGAGCATATTGGTCACTTTTCCAAGTTCCCCTGGCTCATCATTCAGCCTGACGACCACGCTGTTCAGCGCGGCGACCTTGTATCCAGATGCCTCAAGGACCTCCTTGCCCCTTAGTGCGTCTGAGAGCGACAATACGATAATCGACTTGTCAGACACTACATCGCCGTTTATTGCCTCTATGTTCACCCTTGCCTTTCCGAGGACATAGGATATGTCTGCTAACAGACCTACTTTGTCATCGGCTACAATGGTAATTGTTTTCATACACTCTCACCTCCCCCAATTCTGTATAATTGTATATATGGAATAGTATTTATATATGTTACATCATCATCTTTTGCCAATTTCATGTTCAGTGCCACATCAACCGCTTTCTCTCCGACGAGGTTTGCAGAGCTAAATTTTCCCAGAGCTTTCTTCACCTCGTCTTTGGAAGCGATTTCCCCCACATAAAAGCCCCTGTAGGTATCGAGGTCCAGAAACACGTCTCCCTCCTCGAGCACCCTGCCTATCAGCTCCCTGTCGCAGACGGCGACTATTTTGCCTTCACTTCTTTTGTGGACCTTCAAGTACATCATAAACTATTCACCTCCAGAGGTTAAAAAGGAGTGTATCAGAATGTCTTCAAATTATTCCGGCCAACGCGTTGATCACTGGCAGGCTGAGCATGATTACAATAAGGAAGAATAGCAGTATGTTGACCAGCCTTATTGTCCCGAACGCCTCCTGCATGCTTGTTCGGAGCGAGCTTAGCGCCGCCTTCTGGTTTGCTATATCCCCTCTTATTGAGGAAACCCCGCTGCCAAGCTCTACGATTCCCTCGCTGTGGCCGGATACTGAGTCCCCTACCTCCTTCAGCCCTGCCGCCGAATCCTTGAGGTCATCCCCTGATCGGCTGAGCGCGTCCCCGTATTCTGAGAAATCCGAGCCGAGTATGGAAAGGGATCCGATGTCCTGGCCCATGGCACCTATGGTGTCTCCTGCAACCTCAATCCCGTCCGCGAGGGAGTCCACCGAGCCGTCTATTGTCGCGAGGCTGCCCTCCATGCTGGAGAGCTCATTCTCTGTTGTTAGCATCATGCCTTCCAGCTCATCAAGGGTCTTCTGGGCGGAGTCCAGGTTCGCTAGCGTTGAGCCTTCCAGCTTGTCCAGCGTGTCATTGACAACGAATACCAGGATGAGGGCAATGAATATCCCGACGCCCCCAATTACTGCGGCGAGGGCATGCAGGGGCTTCTTGAACGGCCTGAGGCTCTCGGAAATCTCATCCAGGCCCTCGGGCTCTTTCTTTGCCATATGAAATGGAACGGTTCTGCAATTTATAAATTTTAGTGATGGCGCAGCAGGATGGAATAAAAGAGTATTCTATCAATCTATCCATTCGCAGGACTGCATATCTATGCAGGAGTGGCGGAGCGGTCAAACGCGACAGACTCAAGATCAATTGCGTTTTGTTCTCATGCTGAACGCGGCGTGGGAAATCTGTTGGCTTAGCGTCTACGAAGGTTCGAATCCTTCCTCCTGCATTCAGATCTGCTCTGAGTTCCTAAACTCGGCGGAACTCAGATCAGGTCTCAGTTCCTTACCAGGTGCTTTGTAATCAGGTCTGAGTTCAGACCTAGCCATCCGCCGCTCTGGCTCTGAACAAGGTACTATTTAAGCTCTGCTCTGAATGGCTCTCGTCAATCATCTGGCACAATACTTCTCCAGAGGTCAAAAAGCATTGTGTTCTGCCTATTTTGTTTTTATAAAGAAACACAATACAAACACAATGAATCGGGCGTTCTGAGGCCTCAGAACACAATGAAACAAGAGTTTTGGCCCCCCTCAGTATTGTGGAGAGTTCTATTGTCCCTAAGCAAGAGATAATTTACGTAAAAAGGTAAGAATTATGCTATTTTTCTTACCTAAAAAAGCAAGTTTAAAACAGCATTTTACAAAATGATATGCATTTTATTAATTTAATTTACATAAATGCATATCAAAATATGAAATAAATTTACTAAAATGCACATATTTAAAAACCTAAATGATGAAATACTGGTATGGAAGAGGAGATAGTCGAACTTAACAACATAGCAAAAGGGGAAGGAAAAAGATACACAAAGAAGAGATTCGTACACGACAGAATAACTAGCATTTTAACTGAGCGTGAGCATACTGCTCTTGTTGGCCCGAGAGGCGCTGGAAAGACAGTTCTATTGAAACAACTCCTGACTGAAACTGAAAATAGCTTTTACATCTCCTTAGATTCTGCTAAACTTGATAGGAGCTTATTTGAACTGGCCAAAGAGCTGTCTGATTCCGGGATAAAGATCTTACTTCTTGATGAGATACACGGCTATCCAGGCTATGACGTTGAACTCAAGAAAATTTATGATTTCTTGAGAATCAAAGTTGTTTTGACCAGTTCTTCTGCAGTAATGCTTCATGAATTGGCAGCGGACCTATCAAGAAGAATGAGAATCATAAAAATCTGGCCGTTTTCTTTGAGAGAATATCTGTTCTTCAAGAAAGATGAACAGCTTGAACCCTTTCAATTTGGGAATATGTTCGACCAGACTGCATGTCGCGAATATTATGGAAAAACAATGCAGCTAGAACCGGATTTCAAGGAATACTTGCAATCTGGGAATTATCCCTTGACTCTCAGTAGGAATGATGTTTTGCCATTATTCAAAACAATGCTCGAAACAGTAATTAACAAAGATCTGATCAGGACTGGAAAAATAACGCATGATGAAACACTAGACATATCTAGGTTGGTGGCCTTTTTGGGTAAGTCGCCTCCAGAAGACATGAACTATTCGTCCATTGCAAGGAATATTGGTATAAGCAGATATTTGGCTGAAAAATACCTTGAACTATTAGAGAAAGCATTCGTGATCCATAGAGTCATGCCCAAAGGCCATGGAGTAATGAAAGAGCCAAAAATTCTAATGGCACTACCTTATCGCTTACTCTACCGTCAGTATAATGAGTGCGTTGGAGCATTGCGGGAGGATTTTTTCGTTGATTCATTTTTGAGATTGGGATTCGACCTGAGATACCTTAAGACCAACAGGGGAAAGAAAACTCCAGATTATATCATTGATGATACCGTCTTTGAAGTGGGAGGTCAAACTAAAGGACACTCCCAATTCAAGGGATTTGAAATGAAAAAGAAGATAATATTCACGCAGCCAGGCATGTTGGATAAAATACGGAGACCTTTGTTTTTTGCTGGTATGATTGAGTAAACCGGCTCTGAATGAGGCTCTATTTAATCCCTGCTCCTAAAACACCGAGTTAGGGGGATATAAAAACATATCTATATATATTCTATAACATGACTGGAGATCAAAGCCTTGCATCTCAAAGACAAATTTATAGACGACTCATGCTACAGAAGGCAGTGGATCTGTCCAAAGAACATGGAGGCCTCAGAAAAATTCCTGCAAAAATACTCGAAGAAAATGGAATTGGTTTGAGCGTAAAGAAAGGGACGGTCCGAGTATTAATACGACTCCCCGGAACTGAAATCATGGAAAAGCGGATTGCCCAGTTTCAGCCTGTTGAAAATCCTGCGCAAAAAGAACTGGAATCTTTCAAGCTTTCTCCAGAACCGCCCCCTCGCGCAGTAGCCCAAAGGCCAGCAACAATGGAGGATTTCTGGATTGAACAGGGCTGGTATAAATTAGATAAGAATGGTTGGAGGCTAATAAGGGCTAAGTGGAAAGAACGTGATGACGTAAGGGCAGAGGCCATAAGGTTTATGGTGGATAGGGTTTTACAGAAAGATCCTAGAGAGGTTACTCAAGAAGATTTCAATTCGAATAGACTTGGTGGTCTTCTTGTAGGGTATTTCTCTAGTAGTCCCCACGCTGCAATATCAGAAGCATATCCAAAGCTTGATATTAAACCATGGGAAATGGCAAATACCCCTTTAGGCTTTTTTGGAGAAAAGGAAAATCGGGTGGCCGCGATAAGATGGCTTGTAGAAAAACTTCAGAAGAATCCGAGGGATATCTGTTATGATGATTTTATATCGAATAGACTGAGAGGACTGATCGTAACTTGCGGGGAAAGCGCATATCAAGCGATATGTGAAGCCTATCCTGAGCAAGCGATAAAACCCTGGGAAATGGCAGCTACCCCGAGAGGATTCTACGAAGAAGAAGGGAACAGGATCCTTGCAGTGAAGTGGCTTATAGAAAAACTTGGGAAGGACGTAAGAGAGATCACCGGAACCGACTTCAGTTCTAACAGATTGGGTGGATTGATTGCAATCTATTTTGGGTCCAGTCCGTATAATGCAATATGTGCGACATCCCCAAATCCTGAATTGCATCCTTGGGAGATGGCAGCTACTCCCAGAGGATTCTATGAAAAGAAGAAAAACCGGGTTGCTGCTGTGAGGTGGCTCGCAGAAAAATTGAATAAAGATCCGCAAAATCTTCTTAGGTCAGATTTTGACACGAATGGGCTGGGTGGCCTTTTGGTTGGCCATTATTTGGGTAGTCCTTTCGAAGCTATTTCCGAAGCATTCACTGAGTTGAATATCAAACCATGGGAGCGGGGAGTAACGCGTAGGGGCCATTTCCAGGAGAAAGAAAATCGCACCAATGCAGTGAAATGGTTGATTGAGAGAATCGGCAAGGATCCAAGGGATGTGGGTGTAGATGATTTCCACTCAAATGGGCTTACTGGCCTTCTTGAACATTATGGTAGTAGTCCTTATGCTGCAATCTCAGAAGCATTCCCTGAGTTGGAATTGAATCCCTGGGAGATGTTACACACCCCCACTAAGTTTTTCAATGAACAAGAGAATCGGATTGCCGCTGTGAAATGGCTGGTTGACAAATTGGGGAAGGATCCTAGGGATGTTACTCAGCAGGATTTCATTTCCAATAGATTATCTGGTCTTTTATCGAATCACTATAATCACAGTCCTTATGAAGCTCTTCTGGATTCAGGACTCGTAGAAGAAAGAGATGAACGATATATGAGGACACGTAACAGATGACCTTGTATTGACAGATTGATTTTGGCGATATTCATGTAGTGTCACTATCTTTCTTGATGCCAAAATTGGCATCACAGCGCCCCCAAAAGGTCAGACCCCAGAGCTGCCCCGAGGGTCTTCCTCCTAAATTTTTGTTCACTTGGCTGGCGTGCACTTGACTTGCCTTTATCAAACTGCACGGGCTCTACTTTTCCAATGCCCCAATTCTGGAATAGTTGTTAGCGTCTGCGGCTTCTGCCGCGCCCGCGTTGCCCTCCTGAAGAAGGTCCGCCGCCACGTCTGCGCTGGCCGGCTCTGCTATTGCTGCTATGGCCTGAAGAATGCCTGCCGCCATGACTGCGCTGCTCAGTCCTGCCATTGCCGCTGTACCCGCCATTGTTTCTGCGGCCCCCTCTTGGCCCCCTTGGCAGCGGGTCAGTCTCAACGAAGGTTATCGCGCGCCCGGCCTTCCCCATCCTCCCGGTCCTGCCGATGCGGTGGGTGTGCATCTCCGGACTGTCAGCCTGGTCGTAATTTATGACGTGCGAGATATCCTCGACATGCAGGCCCCTGGCAGCGACATCGGTTGCTATCAGTATCCTGAACCTGCCTTCCTGGAACTCCCGGATGGTCCTTTCGCGCTGGGTCTGGCTTTTGCCTCCATGGAGATATTTAGCCTCAATCCCGTTCCTGTTGAGCTTGCGGCAGATGGTTTCAACCGCTCTTTTAGAGGCTACAAATACGATTGTCCTGGATACAGGCTCGCTGGCAAGTATCTGGCTTAGCCTATCCAGCTTCTCGCTTCTGCTCAGTTTGATGGACTCTTCGTCTATTTTTACCGCCTTGCCCTGCGGGCCTACCTCAATCATATGCGGGGCCCTCATATACTGCCCGATTATCCTGAGTATTTCCGGCTCAAGCGTTGCTGAAAAAAGCATCATCTGCCGCTTCGCATTCACCTGCCGCAGTATCCGGTCAATATCCGGCTTGAACCCCATATCTAGCATGCGGTCGGCCTCATCGAGCACGACACAGTTGACGGAAGATAAATCCACAGTCCCTCTCCCGACATGGTCCAGGAGCCTCCCGGGGGTAGCGACTATTATGTCGAATCCACGCCTGAGGCTCGCTATCTGCGGCCCCATGCCCGCCCCGCCGTATATGGCATATATGTTCATGCGGTGGTTTTTCGCTATCGAGCGTATCTCATTGGCAATCTGGACAGCGAGCTCACGCGTCGGTGCAAGGACCAGCCCCTTCCTGTCCCGGTCCTTGGATATGTTCTCTATCATGCCTATCCCGAACGCAGCGGTCTTGCCGGTCCCGGTCTGGCTTCTCACAACGACTTCATCGCCATTCAGTATCAGCGGCACCGTCTTTTCCTGTACTTCTGTCGCGTCGATGTAACCCATCTCGCCCAGAGCTTCGGCTGTCTTTTTGCAAATTTTCATCTCTCCGAATATCATTTCATCTACCTTCCAAAATTCGATTTTCGTTATCTTTTCCACTCTCTTTTGGGAGGTCATGATAAAAAAAACAGAATTTTTTATTTATTACAACTATTAATGCCGCTCTCCATTAATAATACTTTGTGTTTGCCGGACTGGAAGCTTCTTATCCCATATTTGCTATTTTTGAGTTATAACACACACAAAAGAGTTTGCAGATGAATTTTTCAGGCTGGAACAGGAGCTGGGTCCCTTCATCAAAGGCGGATGGATGCTTGGCCTTGCGGTTTTTGCCCTTCTAATTACTTTTGCCGCAACGCGCGAAATACTGGCCTTCGAGGCATTTGTCTTTATTCCCTCTTGGGTCAATACCCCACAGCTTGCTGCGGTTGGGATGTTTTTATTCCGCATCTCTACGCAAGCAGCAGACCCGGTATTCGACCATGTTTGCGGAAATACTGAAGATGGACGAATCAGAGCGCAAAAAACTCTTTCCACAAGGCGTCCGCTACAAACTTTTCATGAAATGGAGGTCAAGGCACACCTTCCCGACTGCTCTTTCAATCCGGAATTCATTCTGGAATTCCTCTCTGGCCTGGTTTTTGACAGTCCTGCTGGGCATTGCGATGGTTGTTGTCGGGTTTGTTGTGGTCTTTTCGGACATTGTGCCATCGCAAATGAGCTAAAAATTAAGAAAAATGAGGAAAGATGGGGCTACTTTATCAGCTCAAGCTCTTTCCCGATTTTCTCGATTTTGTCAATCGCAAAGTCAAGCTCTTCTCTGGTGTGCTCGGCTGTAATCATCGTCCTGATTCTCGCCTTGTCACGGGCGACCATCGGGAAGACAATCGGAAGCGCGTAAACGCCCTCCTCATAGAGCCGTATGCTCATCTTCCTGGCCTTTCCGGAGTCATAAGTCATGACGGGGGTTATGGGCGTTTCGCTCTCCCCCGTGTCAAATCCAAGCTCCTTTAGCCTCTTCTTGAAGTAGTTGGTGTTCTCCCAGAGCTTCTTGACCAGCCCGTCGCTTTCCATAAGAAGCTCGATTGAAGCTATCGATGCTGCCACATTCGCAGGCCCATGCGCTCCTGTCAGAAGCCAGGTCCTTGACTTGTTGAGCAGGAACTCCTTTCCGACCTTTGAAGTTGCGATGTATCCGCCCATGGTCCCGAACCCCTTCGAGAATGTCCCCATGTCGAAATCCACTTTGCCTTCAACGTTGAAATGGCTGCTTATCCCGCGGCCATGGTCTCCAAGGACACCATCGCCATGAGCGTCATCCACATATGTAACTGCATTGGATTGCTCTGCAAGCTCAACGATTCTGTCCAGCGGGGCAATATCACCATCCATGGAAAACACGCCATCGGTCACCACCAGTATCCTGCTCGGATTATTTGCCGAGACCTCCTTCAGCTTGGCCTCAAGGCCCGCCATGTCCTTGTGCTTGTAGATGTGCCTCTCCGCCTTGCTCAGGCGAATCCCATCGATAATAGAGCCGTGATTGAGCTCATCTGAAATGACGACATCGCCAGGGCGCAAAAGAGCCGGAAGCGCACCGCTGTTGGCGGTGAATCCCGTGTTATAATATAATGCGTCTTCGGAATGCTTGAATTTCGCGAGAAGCTCCTCCAGGCGGATGTGAAGGTCCATCGTTCCTGCTATCGGCCGAACCGAGCCGCTGCCAGCGCCGTATTTCTCAACAGCCTCAATCGCGGCCTTTTTAAGCCTGGCATCATTCGCAAGGCCAAGGTAATTGTTCGAGCAGAGCATCACCACCTCCTTTCCTCCGACATCGCACTTTGCTGATGATGGTCCGTTGAGGGTCTTTGGATTCCAAAGAAGGTTCTGTTCATAGAGGGCATTCAGCTCTTCCTGCATCTCTTTCTTGATTTTATCATTCATGATTCCCACCTTTTTGATAGACTTATTCTGAATATTATAAAATGATTGTGCAGGATTGGCGCACCCCGGTTGATTGTCGTATATCTCTTCTGCCATCTGGCACTTTTAAAAAATATTCACAGCTTTCCCTAACCAAATCAAAAGGGATTGCTATGGGCATGAACGCAGTTTGGAAAACCAAGGGGGAACAGGGGCTTGAAATCAAGGAGGCTGAGATTCCGAAGCCGAAAGACGATGAAGTGCTAATCAAAGTGAAGGCGACTTCAATCTGCGGAACGGATATGCACATATACAAATGGGATGACTGGGCCGCCAAAAGAATAGGAAAGAACATCCCGTACATCTTCGGCCATGAGGTCTCAGGCGAAATTGTCGAGATGGGAAAATCCGTAAAAGGGCTGGGCATTGGTGACCATGTCTCGGCCGAGACCCACATCTCCTGCGGCTACTGCTTCCAGTGCAAGACCGGCAATGAGCACATCTGCGAGAATGTTAAGATTCTGGGTGTGGACACCAACGGCACCTTTGCCGAATACCTCACTCTCCCCTACAGGAACGCGTGGGTGAATGACAAGAGAATCCCCCATGGGCTAGCCTCCATGCAGGAGCCAATCGGAAATGCTGTTCACACAGTTTTCGATGGCGATGTGGCCGGAAAGGTGGTGACGATTATCGGCATGGGCCCGATTGGCGTATGCGCGGTAGGGCTGTGCAAGGCCGCAGGGGCGGAAAAGGTGATTGCGGTCGGAAGGCATGATATGAGGCTGCGCTTCGCAAAGGAATTCGGCGCTGACCTGCTAATCAACAGCAAGGATGAAGGCGTGGATGTCAAAAAGGAGATAATGGACGCCACGAACGGAAAAGGCGCTGACGTGTTCCTTGAGGTAGCCGGATCACCCTCATCATTCAACACTGGAATAGAGACACTGCGCCCTGGAGGCAGGGCGTCAATCCTCGGGGTTTTCTCCAAGCCTTTCGAAGTGGACATGACCAGCATTGTCTTCAAGGCAGCAAAAGTAAACGGAATAAACGGAAGGAAGATGTTCGACACCTGGTACAAGACAAAATCATTCCTTGGCTCCGGAAAGATACCTTTCGAGAAGCTGATAACCCACAAGTTCAAGCTCACGGAAATCGAGAAAGGCTTTGATGTACTGATGAGGAGGGAAGGGATGAAGGTCGTCCTTGAGCCATGAGCAAGATGGTATTTATGGAAAAAGAAAAAGCGACATTCGGGGCGGGCTGCTTCTGGCATGTGGAGGCTGCTTTCATGAAAGCTAGGGGCGTTCTTTCCACATCAGTCGGCTTCATGGGCGGCAGAAAAAAGAACCCGACCTACAAGCAGGTCTGCAACGGGGATACCGGGCACACAGAAGTTGTCAATCTGGAGTTTGATCCCTCAGTTGTGGGCTACAAAGAGCTGCTTGAGCTATTCTGGAAAATTCATGACCCGACAACCCTGAACCGGCAGGGCCCCGATGTCGGCGAGCAGTACCGCTCGGTAATCTTCTACCATAACGAAAAGCAGAAGGAAGCGGCTGAAAAATCGAAAAGAGAGAGGCAGAAGGGCCTGGACAAGAAAATTGTTACCGTAATTGAGCCTGCGGCTGAATTCTACAAGGCAGAGGAGCACCACCAGCGATACTTCGAGAAGAATAACATCGAGGGTGGGCTCTGCTAGGGAGGCGGATTATATGGAGAAGAAGAGCGAGAAGGAATGGAGAGAATCCCTCACCCCGGCACAATATGCTGTGCTGCGGGAAAAGGGCACGGAAGCCCCGTTCAGCGGGGAATATGTCAAGCACAAGGGAAAAGGCGTTTACGTATGCGCTGCCTGCGGCAACGAGCTCTTCAAATCCGACACAAAATTCGAATCTGGTTGCGGCTGGCCCAGCTTCTTCGAGTCAATCGCGAAGGATGCTGTGGAACTGAAGGAAGACAACTCCCATTTGATGAAGCGGACTGAGGTTGTCTGCAAAAAATGTGGAAGCCACCTGGGCCATGTCTTTGATGACGGGCCAAATCCGACTGGCAAGAGATACTGCATCAATTCCGTCGCATTGGGCTTCAGGGGCAAGAAGGACAAATAGATATATATTCCAGCATTGCCGGAATCTACTTATGAGGACATATCTTTTTCTTGCGCTATTGGTCATATCATCTATTCTGCTACCCGGGTGCGTGCAGCCCCAGAGCGAATCCATCATGGAGCTTCAGGATGTGGAAGTCAGGGAATATCAGGGCGAGCGTCTTTCATCAATCGCTGATTTCAGGGAGAACTCAATCAAGGGCCCGCAATATGTGGATGGCGAAGGCTACCGCCTGGAGGTTGCCGGGCTTGTTGACAATCCGGCAGAGTACACCTATGATGAAGTGCTCGGCTTCCAGCGCTATGAGAAGGTCGTCACCCTTGATTGCGTGGAAGGCTGGGGAGCGACAATCCTCTGGGAAGGCGTTCTTGTGCGCGACATCCTTGACGAGGCTGGCCCCGACAGTGAGGCCAAGGTGGTGATACTGCACGCGTATGATGGCTACACCACATCATTCCCCCTTGATTATTTCTACGAGAACGACATAATCATGGCCTACAGGATGAATGGGGTGGAGCTGCCCCCTGAGCGCGGCTACCCGTTCCAGCTGGTCGCCGAGAGCAAGTGGGGCTACAAATGGATTAAATGGATAACCAAGATTGAGCTGTCCGATGATGAGGAGTATGAGGGCTTCTGGGAGAGCAGGGGCTACTCGAACTCCGGAAACCTGAATGAGAGCTTTTTCGGGTAATCCTGCCAGGCGGGGTTCTTAGCCACCTTTATATTTTATGCCTTCTTTTTCATTTTCATGCCCAGAAAGCCAGGAAGACAAAAGCGCGCCAAGGCATTTCCATACATCGCAATAGCGATTTTAATGGCAGTTATCATTATCATACTCGGCAGATCCAATGAGCCTCTCCCCTTGCCCGAAATTCCGCACAATGTCTCCCCCATTCTTCCGGGCCCTGAGCCTGTTGGGGAAGGCTGCGGCTTTCTGAAGGCATACATAATCAATGTAAGCCAGGCCGATGGAATTCTCATCATCACTCCGAAGAACAGGACGCTCCTCATAGACACCGGCTCGGCAATGAAGCCGAACTCATCATCGAACCTTGTTGCCTTCCTGAAGGAAAAAGGAATCCATGATATCGATGCCTTGCTGATTACCCATTACCATGAGGACCACATCGGCGGCATGAAACAGGTGACGCAGGAGTTTGGAATCGGGAAAATGTACCATAATGGGAACTGCGGTAACTATTCTAGCAGGATACAGGAGTTCACCCAGGAATTTGCCATGAACAGTAGCGCCATTGTGGTCAAGCATGACATGGACCTTGAACTGGATGACTGCATCTCAGCCAGGATGGTTGTCGCCTATGACCGCCCGCAGGGCTGCTGGGACTCAAGCAGCCAGGGTTCCAATGAGAATGACAATTCAATCCTCCTGCGAATTTTGTATGGGAACACCTCAATGCTTTTCTCCGGGGACTGCGAAGGCCCCTGCGAAGGGGTGGTAGTTGCACAGGAGGATGACATCCACGCCGATTTCCTGAAGGCGGGGCACCATGGAAGCGCCACTTCATCCACGCCCGGGTTCCTTGCAGCTGTCGGGGCCGGATACTATGCAATTTCCACTGACAGGAACAGGAGCGTTACGGACGGTTATTACCACCCGAGGCAGATTCCGCTAGGGAACATATTCGAAGTTGGCGGTGCCGGAAAAACATACCGGACCGACCTGAACGGGCTGATAACGGTGCTATCTGACGGGGCAGAGCTTACAATAATGACAGAAGCTGCCTCTGATTTGTGCTCAACGTTCAGCGGATACAATTCCACCAATATCTCAACCTATAAGCCGATTAGTCAGATATCCGGAACGTGTGGATAAATCAAGATGTGATTTGCATGCATATACCTGTGATACTTGGAACCGCGCGGAAGGGAAGGCAGTCCTTGAAGGTTGCAAAATTCATTATGGGCGAAGCGAAGAAGGCGGGGCTTAAGAGCGAAATCATAGATGTCAGGGATTACCGGATTCCGGCAACAGACAATACCGAGAAGAGCGATAAGGCAAAGAAGCTTGCCAGGAAAATCCAGCCCGCCGAAGGTCTAATCATTGTCACTCCGGAATACAATTTCTCATATCCCGGGGAGCTGAAGATGATGCTCGACCTGCTCTATAAGCAATATGAAGGCAAGCCTGTCGGTATCTGCAGCGTCTCTGGCGGCGCCTTCGGTGGCGCGAGGGCCGCGCAGGAGCTGAAGCTGCTGTGCGTCACGTTCTGCATGCATCCGATCTGCCAGACACTTTATTTCCCTGATGTCCAGGAACAGTTCGACGGCAAGGGGAAAGTTAAGGATGAGAAGTACTACAAAAGGGCAAAGCGTTTCCTTGATTGCCTTTCAGGGCATGCGAAAGCGCTCAAGAAAATCTGACTATTCCACTCTTCGCAGCATGATTGCCGGACACACCCTTGTCACGCCATCCGTCCTCTCAAGTTTTTTCAGGAAGGCATTCAGCCCTTTGGAATCCCTGCACCACACCTCAAACATCATCATGTGGTCACCAGAAGTGAGCGCGGAATAGCGGATATTGGGCAGCTCCTTTACTTTCTCAAACACGCTGACAACTGTTTCAGGGGTGGCATCTACCCCGACAAGGGCGACCCCTTCATACCCCAGGTAGAATGGGTCAACTATCACTGTGTATGCCCTCAGAATCCCCTTGCGCTCCAGGTTCTTTATCCTCTTTCGGACTGCGGTCTCCGTGATTTTCAGCTCTGCTGATATATGCCTCAGCGGTATGCGGCTGTTCTTTATGAGCGCCTGGAGTATGATTTCATTCTTTTTATCCATAGTTATATATTCGAACCAAAAGGTTTTAAATACGAACATACATCATATTATTCATTGGGCACTTGGCCCGTAGAATTCTAGAGGTGAAAACATGGTGAAGATAGGCGAAGAAGTGCCGGATATGGAAGTTGAAGTATACCAGAACAATGACACAAGGAGAGTGAAGCTCTCGGACTACCGGGGCAAATGGCTTGTGCTGGTATTCTATCCGGCGGATTTCACATTCGTGTGCCCAACAGAGCTCGAGGAGCTTGCCAATGCCTACGGGCTGTTTGGCCAGGCAGGGGCTGAAATAATGAGCGTCAGTACGGATACAGTATACGTCCATAAGGCCTGGCATGATACGTCTCCTGCGGTTAAGAAAATCCGGTATCCGATGGCGGCGGACCCTAACCATAGGCTATGCAAGCTGTTCGGGACCCATATAGAGGAAGAAGGGGTGTCATTGAGGGGCACATTCATCATCGACCCTGATGGGGTTCTAATGGCGATGGAAATCCATGACAACAGCATCGGAAGGAGTGCCAGGGAAATTCTCAGGAAAGTGCAGGCGGCCAAGTTCGTGAGGGAGAATCCCGGAAATGTCTGTCCCGCCGCGTGGGAACCTGGAAAGGAAACCATTAAGCCGGGTTTGAACCTAGTAGGTAAGATATAAGGTGAATTGAATGACAGAACAGAAACAGGTCTACAAATGCGAAGTATGTGGGAATATTGTTGAAGTGCTGCATGCCGGTGCGGGTGAGCTCGTCTGCTGCGGGCAGCCCATGAAGCTGATGCAGGAGAACACTGTGGATGCTGCAACCGAGAAGCATGTCCCGGTTATTAAGAAGACGAAGAAAGGCGTGAAGGTGAAAGTCGGTTCTGTCCCTCATCCTATGGAAGCGAAGCATTACATCGAATGGATTGAAGTCATCGTGGATGGCAGGGTGTACCGGAAATTCCTGAAACCTGGAGATGCTCCGGAAGCGGAATTCGAAGTCAGCGGTGAAAACATAGTTGCCAGGGAATACTGCAATCTGCACGGCCTCTGGAAAAGCGAATAGGTGAATATGATGAAAATAACCAAAGAGATGGAAAGCGCGATAAACGCGCAGATAAACGCGGAGTTCTTCTCCGGCTACCTCTACCTTTCAATGGCGGCCTTCTTCGAGCGGCAGAACCTTCCTGGGTTCTCCACCTGGATGAGGATGCAGGCCCAGGAGGAGCAGATTCACGGCATGAAGCTTTTCAATTATCTGTTGGAAAGGGGCGGCTCATTCAGTCCGAAGGCGATTGATGCTCCCGCCTCAAGCTGGGGATCCCCGCTTGCCGTGTTCCAGGAATCCTTTAAGCATGAGCAGGATGTGACCGGCATGATAAACAAGCTCTATGAGGCTGCAAGGGCCGAGAATGACCACGCCACCGAAATCCAGCTGCAGTGGTTCATCACCGAGCAGGTGGAAGAGGAGTCTTCTGCAGAAGCTATTGTTGAGAAGCTTAAACTCGCAGGAGACAAACCCCAGGCCCTTCTTATGCTGGACCGAGAGCTTGGCTCAAGAGCCCCTCCGTCATCCGGCGCTGAAGGCGGGGAATAATCCATTTTTCATTTTTTGGAAAAAACGAGGTATGCGGTGTGCATCAGGCCGAAATGCTTTGGCCTGGTGCCGAAATCCCGCACATCGTATTCTGTTACTGTGCAGTCAATTGTGAAAACATCCCTGAATACTGATTCCGCCGCAAGGTGCAGCGCTTTGGCCTGCTCAATGTTCAGGCAGTGCGCAGCCATGAACCCCCCCTCCTTGAGCGCAGCGTGCATCTGCACTATGATTTTCTCGGGCTCGGCGATATCGCAGAATATCAGGTCCGCCTCGGTCTCATCAATCCCCTCAAAGACATCCCGCAGCTTGAATTCGACGTTTGAGAGGCCAGACTTCTCAACATTATGCTGCGCAAGCTCCTGGAACTCCTTCCTCTTCTCATAAGTCACAACTTTCCTGACTATGTTGGCAAGCTGCACGCTCATGAATCCCGAGCCGCTTCCGAGCTCCAGGACGACTGAATCCTTGCCTATCCCTGTGTATCCGATGACCATTCCAGCGTCTTTCGGGTGGGTCACCGCGGGCCCTCCCCTCTTGCATCTTTTTAGGAGGGGCGGGAAATGAAAATCCGGCTTCTTCATGAACTCTCTATTATCCATATGATTTTTTAAAGTCCCACATTAGAGCATGAAGGAACATATTTAAACACTCTTAGTCTATTATTACTACATGACGAGTAGGACGTTGAAGGGGGATTCAATAAATTCCGGTAGGAACACTTCTGATGCTAACAAGCCCACGGCGGGAAGCCGGATGAAGTCTGCCGTGAGGGCTGCGGCCATCACCGCTTTTGCGGCAGGGGCGCTCTGCCTGGTTGGGTGCAGCGGCGCAGAAAGGTCCATGGAAGAGGACAACAGCTGCGCGAGTTCGCACAGAGTGGCAGAGAGCACCAATTACACTTCATATTTCAGGGAAGGCGCTGTATTCTCCCCTCCGAACGCACCCCATCTTGTTATCGAGGTGGCATCAGTTCGGGAGAATGAGGATGCGCATTCAGAAAACCCGTGGACAGGCAACCAGGTAACCCTTGAAATTACGGATACCAGGAACGGGACCACAAGGTCTGTCACCCTGACATCAAACCGTGGAGATTCGGTCGAGCTTGACGGGAACGTGTCTGTGATTGCCGGATGGGCAATGGCAGTGCAGACGCCTATCGAGGAGAGGCCCGAGGACTACTCCGATGGGGATCCGAAAGTGGAAATCTCAGTTGTCAACAGGAATCCTGTTGATGCAACAGTCACACGCTATGGGGTGGATGCCGATTCATGCGGCGCTGAAGAGGAGAATCCGAGCGCTGTCGTGGTTGCTTTCGAAAATGATCTGCACCCGCTGACTGTGGAGGGCTACCGCCAGCTTGAGACTGGTCTCCTTGGGAGCAGTACTATTGCGAACATTGAAATCCCAGAAGAGGGGCCGGTGCGAATCGCCCTCGGGGAGCTTGAGGGAATCCAGATGGTCGATGTCGGCCAGGTCCAGAGAATCGGAAGGGAGTTCAACGTCGATGTCAGCGAGGGGGATGCCTATGACCGGAGCAACAGGCTCTGGGCGAATGTTGGAATCACGGCTGTGAACAACTCCCCTCTTCTTGATGCAGAGGCTCCTGAATATGGTCTGCCGAGATTCATCATGAATGGGTCCCACAAGGCCTCTTTCATCTATACGGCAAATGATGCGATGTACATTGCCCACCTGATGGTTACCAGTTCGGAGACTGATCGGTCATCGCCTGCAGTCCAGGCGAGCATCCTGAGGGTGACTGGTGAGCTGTATGACGGGCAGAGGATTACTGTTGACGGTACGACCTACGAGGTCGGAATCGGTCTGAACAACGCTGGAAACGCAATCCGCTCGATAAGCTTCACGAGGACCGAGTAGGTCCTTTCTTCTTGTTTTTTCCTTTTGAACATTTTCTTTGATTCTTAAACACTTTTATACATGACAATACATTTTTAAACACTATTAGTCTATATTATTACATGACGAACAGGTCTTTGAAGAGCGAATCAGTGACTACGAGGGAGAACAGTTCTAATGCTACAAAATCCACGGCGGGGGAGAGGATGAAGGCTACTCTGAGGAGGGCTGCAACCGTTTCTTTCGCAGCAGGCTCGCTGCTTTTTATCGGCGCTGGCTGCGGCGGGGCGGAGAGGCGCCTGCTGGATGATGCGCCCCGGGAGAGGCCGGAGGAGCCTGCTGAGGATCCTCCTATGAGGGTCGGCGAGCTCGAGCGGACAGGGGAGAGCGTGTGCACAAGGAGCACCGTCGAGATTCCGGTTCACAGCGAGCATGAGGTTACATCCGAACGCTTTTACACGAGGGTTGTCGAGGAGGGCAGCACTTTCGAGTATGGTGATTATACCATCGTTGTCGGTGAGATGAGCGAAGGCGGGTATGAAAGCAGATGGATGGGCAACCGCGTCCAGGTGACCATCTTCGATACTGCAACCGGCGAAGTTGTCGCAAGCGGAAACCCCGGATCTCAGAACCTTGACGGACTGCAGATTACAGATGATGTTTACCTATATGTGGATTAT
This sequence comes from Microcaldota archaeon, assembly GCA_043812915.1. GTDB lineage: Archaea > Micrarchaeota > Micrarchaeia > Anstonellales > Bilamarchaeaceae > CAYVTJ01. The sequence goes on from JBDRLQ010000003.1 coordinate 30,756, forward strand.
GCTGTGATGCCTGACTTCCCGCTCTATGGGCCCAAGGCGATGATAAACCTATACGATTTCTCTTCCAGGAGAGCAGTTGTGGATGAGATTGTAGAGGTCGGCCCGGTCGGGGAAGATGACTCATGCGCAACTGCCGTAATGGGCGAAACGATCAAGAGCGTAACGGCAACCTTCGGCCAGGGGCTAACAAGCCTTGATTCAGGGGAGGCGGGCGCTTATGCCTCGCTTGAGCTTGGAAGCCTTGCCAGCGGCCAAATCGTCCGCGTCGACCCAGAGAGCGCTTCGGTTGAGCTGGGCGAGCAGGTTGGCACGGGCCTGTTTTCCAACGGCGGTGTGATCTCTGATGATAATTTCACCCTTTCAGTGGAATCGGTCCACCTTGGGGGGAACAATGTCATCTACTCGCGTGTGCTCCTGACTGATGCTGGCGGAGAGCCAATCCCGACAATAGAGCCGCTGCCAGGCACCGGATACCATCTAGGGTACCTGGTTTCCGGGAGGGATAATCTCAGGTTCAGGGCAGGCCCCGAGGGGGCGGAAGAGGAGTATGTGGCCAGCCTGCTGCCGACCGTCAATGGAGGCGACAATGTCGTTCTCATTGCATCGGTGATGCGCATCACGCAGAGGATAACTGACGGCGATGTTCTAGAAATAGATGGGAAATCCTACGCAGTCGGCGTGGAGGTCAATGAGGCCCGCACCGCAGTGACCCGGATTTCGCTAACTCTCGTACAGCCGCTTGATGGCTGATTACTCTTTCATTTTTTCCCTGAATTCCTTCATTCTTTCTTCCAGCTCCTTATCCTTCAGAGCCAGAATCTGTATAGCTAAATAAGCAGCATTTGCGCCGTTGTCAATCCCTACTGCCGCAACCGGTATTTTTGGGGGCATCTGGGCAATCGAGAGCAATGCGTCCAGGCCGTCCAGCTTGGCGCTGACAGGCACACCTATGACCGGCTTTATCGTCTTGCTGGCAATCACTCCCGGAAGCGCAGCCGAGAGGCCGGCAATCGCGATGAATACGTCCGCGCCGCTTTCGGAAACCAGCTTCTCGACCTTCTCAGGGTTCCTGTGGGCCGATGCAACCTCCACGGAATATTCAACGCCGAATCCCTTTAGCACTTTCGCGGCCTTTTCGGCAATCTCACTGTCGCTCTTGCTTCCGGAAATTATCATGACCGTTGACATACCCCTGATATTGCTTGCTCTCCCTTAAAAAAATATTCCATAGACACAAAAAAGCATGGTGAAAGCAGGAGCGCTCAAGAAGAGGTACGTGCTTTTCAGGTTGCAGGGGCAGAAATTGGAAGAGGAGCCCCTCAAAAGAGCGTTATATGCAGAGGCGCTGAAGTTCTTCGGGGAATACGGCCTTTCGAAAGCGGCGCTAAAAATCATGAAATACGATTCATCAAAGGGCATCGGAATTCTCCGCTGCGCCAGGGATTATCAGGAGGTTGTCCTTGGATTCCTCGCACTGATGGGTTCTTTCAACGGGGCGCCCGCCCGCCTGCTCACCCTCAGGTCCAGCGGCACGGTCAAGAGCCTCGAGAGCACGTTCTTATCCAGCCAGGACAGGTAATCCCGGTTTCCGCCCTCTATCCTGAAATACACTATCTCAGGAACCTCATAGGGGTGCTTCTCCTTTATGAAAAGCTCCAGCTGCTTGTACGCCTTCATCCTTGTCTTGATAATCAGCAGGAATTCCTCCTCTGATTCGAGTTTCCCCTTCCACCTGTAGAATGATTTCCCTATCTTTATTACGTTCACGCAGGCGGCCAGCTCCATCCTGACCAGCTCTGATGCCGTCTCCTCTGCCAGTTTCCGGTCCGGATATGTTGAAAGGACGATTATCATGCAAAGCCCCCTATTTCTTCTTGAATACTATCTCCAATACATCACGATGGTTTAGAATATGCTCCTTGCCCACCGCCTTCCGGGTCCTGGCGTCTATGGCCTTGATGAATCCGTTTCCGATGTCTGAATGGAGCGAGAAGGCGAAATCCAAAGCCGTGGAGCCTGGCGGCAGGAGGAAGCAATCAGCCAGCACCCTGCCCTCGGAATCCTCCATCTTGCCAACCCCTCCAGGGAAAATGGCTATATAGTGCAGGAAGTCGAAGACAGCGGCGTTCAGGCATTTCTGCACGCCTGTTCCCCCGAATCTTTCGGTGACATGCCTGAGGATGTCCATGGCCTTCTGCTGCTGCTCACTGAGATTTCCCTTGACCTTGAATGACTTGTCGCCAGGAAGGTAATCAATGAACCCGTTCTTGGCCGCGGCCTTGAGCGTAATCTCCGCTTCCGAAGAGCATGGCACAATCAGGTATTCCGGAAATTCCCTCTGCAGTTTAAGGTAGTTCTCATATCCGGTGGAAAGGTCGCATTTGTTCGCGGCGATTATTATCGGCTTTCCCAGCCTGCGGATTGTCTTTGCCAGTTTCAGCCTCTCATCCACTGACCAGTCAGAGAGCGGCTTCTCCTCGAGCTTCATGTCCTTGAGTATCTTGATGATGACTTCCTTCCTGATGCCCAGCCCTGCGAACTGCTGGCCCACCACATCCTCGGTCTTGGCGGTTTTCGCCTCCCGGACGAGCTTTGCCCAGTTGCGCTCGAGAATCCCCATAATCCAGTAGTCCAGCTCCTCCTCGAGGAACCTGACATCGTTTGTTGGGTCGTAATTGCCAGCGCCAATGCTCTCGCCGACCTCATTGGTGGAGCCGGAGACATCAACGACATGGATGAGGACATCCGCCTGCCTAAGGTCGTCAAGGAACTTGTTGCCAAGGCCCTTGCCCTCGTGCGCCCCTGGAACAAGGCCCGCAACATCAAGGAGCTCAACCGGGACGAACCTCCGCCCATCAACGCAATATCCTGTTCTTGGATTGCACTTCTTGCTGAACTCCTTGTCCACGCACTGCACTTCCACATAGCCAACAGCCCGATTGGGCTTGATTGTTGTGAATGGCCTTGGGGACCTTTCAACGACTGCTGATGTGGCGGCCATGAAGAATGTGCTTTTTCCGACTGATGGTTTTCCGACTATACCGATTAGCATATGACTTCGTAATCACTTCTATGGCGGCTTTTTAATAATCCTATGCAAAGGAGAGCCGTTTGGCCAGGGCAGCCACATCTGCGCTCGGAGGGCCATGATTGGCATAAAAGCTCAGGCAGTATCGGCTTTCAAAATGCATCGAAGAACCATAATCGCGGTTTGAGTATAGCCCCCATGCGGGATGGCCGGCCGGAAGGGGCATCCTGAATGCCGGAGCCTCAAAACACTCAAGTTTCACCCCAAGCTCCTTTATCTTCGCCAGGATTTCCAGAATCTCCGAAGCTGCATTGTGAGGCTCTGCTCCTCTGCTATTGAAAATTTCTGCAACCTCTGAAAAAAGAGAGGACCTAATCTTTCGTATTTTCTTTTCCATCCCGCTTGCAATGCGGGTGAGTGTCTTCATAGAATCAAGCTCGCAGAGAACTCCGCTGGTTTTCTCCCAGCCCACCATCATTAAGCCGCCTCTTGGCAGGGGCTCTCCGGAATCCCCCAAGGCTGAAGCATGAAGCTCTGCTATTATTGCTCCTTGCCCGTTTTTTTCTGCGAAATCAAGCCATGCCCGCGTTCGAATCAGCAGGTCTTCTACCGAAAGCGCCGTATTGAGCATATCCCGTAGCGCAGGTCCCCCTACAGATTCTGAAAAAAGGAGGTCCCCATCATCCTTCAGCCTATCGATGAGCATTGCCCTTGCATTCCAGCCCCGTTGCATCATTCCGGGAATAATCTTTGCCCTCACGTCAATACCTTCAGTGAGAAGCTTCTCCTTCAGTTTCTTCTGAAGGGACAATAGGGCGAAGTGTTCTGGTGAGTGCGGTGCTAGCAGAAGCACTGCTGGGCCTTTCTTTGGATTGCCTGTTTTCTTCCGGAGCATGAGACTCATACGCATCCAGGCTTTAAACTACTTTCTTTAACAATTTTTATAACAAAATTATTTTCTCAGGACAACAATGCTCTCCCTTGTTTTCACCTTGTGGGGCTTGACATCCGCGATGCGCTCTGCGCCGACAATTATGCGATTCTCCGAAAATCCGATTCTTTCCCCAATTTCCGCAAGCACTTCGTCGACCAGCACATGCGTCTGGTGGATTACCGAATTGGACACGATGACATACGCCGCCTTTCCGGGTTTGAGCACCCTGTGCATCTCGCGCATCGTGCCTTCCATGTCCCTGAAGTATGTCCCGATAATAGGTATCCTGAATCCTTCCTCACCGACTTCAGGGGGCATCTCATCGACATCCATCTGCCTTCCGATGAATGAGCGCACCGAGCGGGCCCGGGTATGCTCCGCCTCAGTCTTGCTAAGTTCGAGGAGGCTCAGCTCCAGCCCGTACACCTTGGAATAATCGATGTTGTTCAGGTATGGCGGGGAAGTCACTATGATGTCCGCGCACCCGTCCTGGAGCTGCAGCGCCCTGGCATCACCGAGCACAATCTCGGGAGTAGGCCCTTTGACCGGATTCTCCAAATCTGAAAGCATCCTCTTAAGGCGCCTCTTGAAAGCGTCCTTCACAGGAAGCGCGCGCTTTTTCTTTTCTATCTTGAGCACCCCGCCGTCCTTCACGATTATGCTAACCAGCGGAATGATTGAAAGCAGCGCGAGGAGCAGAAGGTTGCGCACCCTGCCCTCTTCCTTTTCAATCATCTCACGGAGGTATAGCATGTCATTATAGTTCCTCTTTGGGAATGCCGCCCTTGAGCTGAAGAGCTCGAAGTCCCATTTTATCCGGGCTTCATGCCTTTCCTTGAATATGTTTGCAAGGAATCCTTTTGCCCCTTCAATTTCCTCTGTAGAGTAATCGTCAGTTTTCGTCTTCGAGACGAATACTGCGAGCTGGGATGCGTCAACCCCGAAAGACTGCAGGCCGGAGGCCTTTGCTGCAAGCAGCGTGGTGCCAACGCCGCAGAACGGGTCGACTACAAGCGAATCCCCTAAAATGCCCTCCTTCTGCAGGGCGTAATCGACTATTTCTGGAGCATAACCCTCCTTGTACCAGAACCAGCCGTGGAAAGGCTTCTTTTTCGAGAGTTCGAAGGTCATCGCCTGCCCAATGCTCGGTTCGGTCGCAATATCCATGGTAAGTACTGGCTCCCTTGCAATTATAAAGAGTTATCCGAGCGTCTGCTGCCCGCTTTTCTTCACCTGTTTCTTTCCGATCTCGACGGCATCCTTCGCAAGCTTGTCAGCTTCCTTGTTCTTTTCCCTAGGGATGTGCTCGAAATGGATATCCAGCCCATGTAGGAGATTGTCAATCTTCCTTTTCAGGGGCCTTAATTTCGGGTCCTTTACCTGGTATTCTCCAGTGAGCTGCCTGATTACCAACTGGCTGTCGCTTTTGAGGTGAACCTCATGCTCACCCATTGTATGCGCGGTCTCAAGGGCACGTATCACCGCGGTGTATTCAGCCATGTTGTTCGTCCCGATGCCAAGATACTCGCTCAGCTCCTCAACCCTGAATTCGTCCTTGTATATCACAATCCCGATTCCCATCGGGCCGGGATTGCCTGAGGAAGCGCCGTCGGTGTAAATAACTAGGGCCATGCAATCCATTCGCCAGCGTATTTTAATAACATTATTGCAGAGAAATTGCTATGCCCGAGGAAATTCATCCGAACCCGATTGCCCAGATAGTGGTCCTTGTATTATTCGGAATCTTGATTTCTTTTGTTATGTCCTTCTTATTCGGCAGGGCGGATTTCTTCGGGGGGGTGCTGATAATACTTTGGGGCTTCTTCGCGGTGATTGCCGCGTACGCATTCCTGATTACCCGGTTCATCTCCCTCGATGTTTCTGACGGGGAGCTAATCTATCGGAGGGGGATGTTCTCTATACAGAGGATGCACATCCCGTTCAGGAAAATAACCGGGCTTTTCATGAACCAGACGTTTGTTGAGCGCATTTTCGGGCTTGGCACATTGGAAGTGGACACTGCTGGCGGGCCTTTTGCCGAGATTGTGGCATCCGCGATGCCCTACAAGGCTCTCGAGAGGATTGTGGAAGAGATAAAGAGGGAGACGGACAGGGATGAGCATGGCGAGGCCCCGCCACCTCCCAAAAGCGCTGGAAAGCCCGCAAAGCCTGCGCAGAGCAAACAGCACCAGACGATGTACAGGTGATTGAATGACAGCATGCTCGATAGACAACGATTTCGTTAATGTCAAGGACAGGAAGCTCATCCTCAAGCTCCGCGGCCTTGGCGCCGGAGTGGAAGATGCGGAAGAGGCCAAGCTCACTCTTCTCGAGGCGGCTTTTTTTGCCGGTATCGGAGTGCTTCCAATGAAAAAGGACGAGCTCCTAAAAGCCGCGGGGAAAATAGACAAGCTCGCGGAAGAGAAATACTTCGTAATCAAGTATCTGCGCGAGCGCGGATACATTGTGAGGCCGAGCCTTGATGGCAGCCAGTATCTCCGCCTCCACAGGAAGGGCTTCAGGCCGGGCGAGGACCGCACGTATTATCTTATTGAGGTTGTCAGGAAGGACTGGAAGGCGGAGCCGGACTTGCTCTTTGCCTCCCTTGAATTCGCGGGCAGATTGAGGAAGGAGCTTGTAATCGCGGTTGTTGATACGGAGGCTGAGAAGCCGAGGTTCCTCAAGTTCGGGAGAATGACCATTGAATAGCCCGCAGAAAAGCGTTAATAACATGGCCTTCCAATTCTTCCCTTAGGTGCTAGTTATGGACAAGCTCGGTACAATCATAGCCCTTGACGGCTCCCCATCGACTTCGGAATTCTCCTTCGTTATAGAAAAGGACGGGGACGTGAAGAAAGGCCAGTATGTGGAAGTCCATCGAAGCGGCACGCGCATATTCGGCTTCGTCTCCGAGATTGTCCGGGCCAATCGGTACTTCGAGCGGGCTGAGAGCGTCGCTGAATACGAGAAGGCCTCCGGCATTAAAGAGCATTTCCCATCCGAGTCATGGGAATATGTGATGGCGCAGGTGAAGATTCTCGGGACACATGATGGGGTGAGGTTCATCAGGACCTTCTCCCCGCCCTCACCTGGGGACAAGGTATTCAACGCGGACGAGGGCGTGCTGAAGGAATTCCTGGGGTTCGAGGACCATGGCCTGCACCTGGGGAGCATACAGCACCATGATGTTCCGGCAAAGCTATGCATGACCAGGCTCTTCCAGAAGCATCTTGCCATTCTTGCGATGTCGGGAGCGGGGAAATCCCACCTTTCATCCGTAATGCTCGAGGAGCTTCTGGAGAGGAAGCCGGAAGATGGGAGGATTGCTGTAATTGTCGTTGACATACACGGGGAATACTCCGGCTTCGCTCATGATGATGCCTTCGGGAAGAAAACCAGGGTGATTGACGGGGAGGACATCAAGATTCCGCTCCGGAAAGTGAATCCTGAGATGATTGAGGAATGGTTCCCGGATTTATCCCCGGCCCAGCGCGAAGTTCTGCGGCACGCAATGAATTCGCTTAATGGCCAGAATGAGGAAACCGAGGGCTTCAGCCTCAGCGAACTTATTGCTGAAGTGGATGCCGCCGATGTCTCAAATGACACTGTCAAGAGGGCTCTCAAAAGGAGCCTCGGGGAATTGTCCAGATACAGGCTCGTGTCAAGGAAAGACGAGAGCCCGCGCCTTGACTCGGACATTGAGCCTGGGAAGATGCTCATCCTTGACTTTTCCTCAATCGATTCACTTAGGAAGAAGCAGATTCTTGTGTGCATGCTGGCAAGGAGGCTCTTTTCCCTTCGGAAGAAGAACAAAATCCCCCCATTCCTCCTGCTCATCGAGGAGGCGCACAACTTCGCCAGGGAGCACGCGGAGGCAAGGGAAGCGGTCTCAAGGAGCATCATAGAGACGATGGCGAGGGAGGGCCGGAAATTCGGCGCGTGCATCTGCCTAATTTCCCAGAGGCCGGTGAACCTTAGCACAACCGCGCTCAGCCAGTGCAACACCCACATCATATTGAGGGTGACCAACCCCAACGACCTGGACCACATCCAGAAGAGCTCGGAAGGAATCGATTCAAGGGTCATCCGCTCCATCACGGGACTGAAGGTGGGGGAAGGGATTGTCGTAGGCGAGGCCGTGAACTACCCGGTCTTCATCAATATCCGGCAGAGGAAATCCATAAAGCGGGAGAGGGGCGCGCCGCTACACATGCAGGCTGCCGACTTCGAGAAGGAGAATGCGCGTAAGGATAATGAGGTGCAGGCGTTTCTGTAGCCCATGCGCCAATCTTTATAATCCTTAATCCCACAATAGCTTCATGGCTCTAAGGGGAAAGGTTTTCGTTCTGCTCATGCTTCTTCTAGGCTCCTCCTTCGCTGTCACTGTGGTTTCCCCGGTGAAGCTCGAAGTTGGCGAGGGGGATATCCTGGACCTTGGGACAATCGGCCCTGGGCAGACGATACAGGTCCAGATCGAGCCGAAAGTTGATACTGGCGGCATCCATGGAAAAGGCGGCTACTATGACATGGCGCAGGCGACAGTCCTCCCGGAGGGCTGGATGTCTGAGCCCAGCAAGCTCTATGGCAGGCCCCTCCAGGTGAAAATCACCGCCGACCAGGACGCTCCCGAGGGCGACTATTCTGCCAAGGTGACCGTAATCGACGAGATGGATGGCGAGGAGCTTGGCAACATCACCTTCACCGCATGGATTCACATAACCTGGGATGTCCTTGACGTCGAAGTGACGCCGGCCTATTCAACAGTTGGCCCGGGCCAGCCATCTAGGTTCGAGATAACCGTCTGGAACAAGGGCTCTGCGAGCGACGCCTTCAACATCAGCGCGACTGGCGCCCGGAGCTGGGAGTTCACCAAGGCGGTGTTCGTGCCGGCAAAAAGCTCGAAGACGATATTCTATGACCTCGTCGGTTATGAGGAGGAGACCTACAAATCAAAAATCAGCGTCGTCTCCCTTGCCAGCGACAACATACATGAGGAGCAGGACGTCACGCTTTTCATAAAAGCAGACCTTCTGGGAGATTTCAAGGCAACGAACCGGGGGACAGCGATATTCCCGATTTTCGAGGCCGTGATATACTCCCTTGCGGGCCTGCTCTCTAATTTCTACTGAGGCATCTTTCATGGACACAAGGAAAAAGGCAATCGCAGAGATAGTCCGCAGGCTGCTTCACGGGGAATATGATTTGGACAAACTCAAGCGCGAGGCAGGAAGGAGATACCGAATCGCGGCCATGATAAAGAATTCCGAGCTTCTGGCTTCTGTTCCAAAGTCAAAGATGACCCGGAAACTCGGGCTAATGCTCCGGAAGAAGCCGACGCGCACACTTTCCGGGATTACTTCAATAGCGGTCATGATTAAGCCGGAGGGCTCCTGCACCAGGGAGTGCATATACTGCCCTTTCACCGGGAAGGCGGCCAAGAGCTACACAGGGGAGGAGCCGGCGGCCCTCAGGGCAAGGCAATTCTCATTCGACCCGATAGAGCAGGTCAGGGGCAGGATTGTCCAGCTTGGCGAGATGGGGCACCCGACCGAGAAGTGCGAGCTCATCCTCATGGGCGGGACGTTCCTTGAGATGAATCCCAAGTACAAGCGCTCTTTCGTCAAGGGCATATATGATGCCCTCAACGGAAGGAAGGAGAAAACCCTTGCTTCTGCAATCAGGATGAACGAGACCGCAAAGCACAGGGCGATAGGATTCACATTCGAGACAAGGCCGGATGTGTGCACGAAGAAGCACATAGACGAGATTCTCTCATATGGCGCAACGAGGGTCGAATTGGGTGTGCAGCACCCTGATGATAAAATCTATTCCTCCATCAGGAGGGGGCACACCGTGAAAGAGGTTGTGGATGCGACACGGGAGCTCAAGGATTCGGCATTCAAGGTGCTCTACCATGTCATGCCAGGCCTTCCTGGCTCTGGAAAAAGGAAGGACGTGTCCATGGTAAGGCGCCTTTTCAGGGACGAGCGCTTCAAGCCGGACATGCTCAAGATCTATCCTACACTCGTTATCCCCGGGACCGTGCTCGAGAGAATGGTCAAAGACAGGGAATTTAGGCCATATTCCTCTGAAAAGGCGGCTGAGATCATAGCCGAGATGCACAGGCACATACCGCCATATGTAAGGGTGATGCGCATACAGAGGGACATCCCGGCCGGCCTTATCGCAGGCGGGGTGAGGAAGAGCAATCTCCGGCAGCTTGTGAATGAGCAGCTGAACAGGAAGAAAATTACGAGCCTGGAAATCCGCGGGCGGGAAATCGGCCTGCAAGGCCCGGGAGCGCATCTCTCGGATTTCTCAATCCGGAGGATGGAATACAATGCGAGCGGGGGCACTGAGAATTTCATTTCCTTCGAGAACCGGGAAAGGCTCATAGCAGGGTTCATCAGGATGCGCATCCCAGGAAAGAGCCACAGGAGGGAAATCACGGATAGCACAGCGCTTATAAGGGAGCTTCACGTTTACGGGAGCGAGGTCCCTATAGAGAAAAAAGGGGATGTGCAGCACCAGGGGATAGGCGCTCAGCTCCTTTCGGAAGCTGAAAAAGTGGCGGCTGAAAATTTCGGCAAGAAAAAGATGGTTATCCTGAGCGGAGTGGGGGTGCGCGAATATTATTTCAGGCACGGCTATCGGAGGCTCGGGCCCTACGTCGCAAAGGAATTATCCTGAGAATGAGATGCTCTCCTCGTCCTCATACTCCTTAAGGAGTGCATCCTGCTCTTTCAGGAGCTTTAGGTATTCCCCCTGAAGGCTGACAAACTCTTCCTCCTCATCATCACTAAGAATCCTTATCTGCTTCTCAGCTGTCTTCAGCTGGATTTTAGGGTTGATCTCCTTTATCCTCTCAAGGTTCCTCGTGAGCTGCTCGGAAACGCTGCTGCTCACCCACACTTTCCTGTTGGAGAGCTGCAGGCTGACGTCCCCTTCCCCTTTCGCGTCGCCTGAGATGTGGCCGTCCGTTATTCCTGCCTTCACCCCCGTCCTGCTGATGAGCTTCGCGAGCATCCTGGCCTTTTCATTCTTCCAGTCCGTGAGGCTGATTCTCTCGCTGATTCCGCCTCTCCAGAGGGCCTCGAAAAGCCTGATTTTCCGCTCTCCGTCCAGGTCGGCAACGAGGATGGAAATCTTCGCGATATTGGCCCGGTTCCCATAATTTGACTTGATTATCTCCCCGCGCTCAGCAAGGAGCCTATAGGTGTCGCCTGTTTTGGTCTTCATGGCATTGATGATTTCATCCGTCGGAAGCTGCTTCAGCTCGCTGTTGAACTCCGCGATTTTCCTCCCGAACGGCTGGATGATGTCTACGCCGCCTTCCTTGAGCTTTTTCTCCATCGCCGAGGCGTGCTCCTTGGCCCTTTCGAGCTTTTCGTGGACCTCTTCCAGCTTTTCCCCTGTGGTGCCGCTCTTCTGCAGCAGTGTTTTACGAAATTCTAGCTCGGCCTTCTTTTTGTTCAGCTCGAGCAGAGCCACGACGTCCTTTGTTGTTATTTCCATCCGATCGCCCTTTTGCACGCTTTTTCAAAGTGACGTATGTTAAAAGCAGAATAAATAATATAAAGATTAACAACCGGAAGAACAGCACCAGTTCATCCTGGGTCTCCTCTGCCGCCTCGCCATCCTCATCAAGCTCCGTCTCAAGCTTCATCAATGCGCTCGCGGTGTCAAGCCCCTGCGCAAGAGAAAATATCCTGTACGCGGTGGTGTTCGCCCTCTGCTGCATGAGGTAGTAGCCCTGCGCTTGGTAGACCTTTCCCCATAGGGAGCCCATCTCCGCGTTCGCCATGGTCTCCAGGCTGGCGGTAAGCTCCTCCGGCGTTAGCATGTCTGCTTCCGCGCTGGACTGATCCATCCTGATGACGAATACCGCATCGAAGACAGCGGCTCCGTATTTCCCCCTTTCATAGGATTTCCTGGCAATCTCCAGGCGCTCGGAAGTGTCTACGTCATGCTGTCCCCTATCGGCCTCCTCAATCATCTCTGCTGCCAGGTCCTTCCATATCCCCTGGTCCAGCAGCTTCCCGTCCGTGCCCGCTGCATCGGAGAGGCTCCAGGCCACCCTGCACCACGCGTCGGCGTACATCAGCTCATGGTAGATTGCGTACCTCTCCTCTGTAAGCAGCGGCTCTTCGATTTCAGTGCTGTTTAGGGTATCAAGCGCCCACCCTTCCCTCAGCTCGGAGCCGATTAGCCACTGGAAGTTCCGGTCGGTCATTTCAGGCCTGTTTATGCTATCCAGGCAGAAGTAGCTTTCATCCCTCTTCCGCTTGAGGTCAAGGTCATCATCCAGTATCGCTGATATTGTTGCCACATCAATGTAATCAAGGAACGCGCCGTTGGCGGCCGTGAAGAAATATCCTTTCTCAAGCAGCGCAGAGCTGATGAGCAGCTTGTTCTCGAAGAACCTCTTGGCCTCCGCGCTCTCGTTGCCCTCAGGCTCCATCCTCTGCAAAGTGGCGTTCAGCATCAGAAGCATGTCCTGCGCCACTTCCCGGAAATTCTCCACGCCTGAAGTGCCATACGGCTCCACATCCGGCGGCTCGCTCTCGCCTGCCCTGAAGCCGGTCTGGTTTATCGTCCGGTTGTGGAGCATGAAGCCGAATATGTCGCTGGCGTCATAAGCCTCTATTATTGTTATCCCGTATTCCTCCTCCATATTGCCAAGGACAAGCATCTCATAGAATGTCACGGGGGGCGTGATGAAATAGCTGGCCCCGCCAAGTGCCGCGGCCTTGGCCTTCTCATGCAGCCCGCCGACCGCGCCCACATGCCCGCCAGAGTCTATGCTCCCGGTCAGAACGGTATCCTGGCGCAGCGTAGAGTTCTCGAGCATGGAAAGCGCCATCACTGACATCGCAACGCCCGCGCTGGGCCCCTCTATATACCCGCCCATGTTCTCATTCTCGAAAGTGAGCAGGATGTCGCAGGTGCTTTCCTCCATTCCAGAGACCGCTTTGGCGAACATCACGGCGTCCTCCACTGACTGCTGCGTGTCTGAGGCCGTCCTCGGCGAAATCGCTACGAAGACGTTCCCTTCTCCGGGAACCAGCTTCATTGTGGCATTCACAAGCCCGCCGCCGTTTCCGATTACTGCGGGGACAAAGAGCGATGCCTGGCCCGAGCAGGAAAACGAAAGCGGAAGCAGCAACAGCAATAGCAGTAAGAAGGACGCTCTCATGCACTTTTCTTCCCATTACTCGTTTTTAAACATATACCCGGATATCCATATTCATGGCAAGGACGCTTAACAGCAAGCTTGGCTCCCTAAGGAAAAAGATACGCTCAATGGACAGCGCCCTCGTCGCCCTTTCCGGCGGCGTTGACTCAGCGGTGCTGTTGCGGATTTGCAGGGAGGAATTGGGCGAGAAGGCGGTGGCGGTAACATATCTGTCAGATGATTATCCCTCTGAGGACCTGATGATGGCCAAGCGCATTGCCAGGGTGGTGGGCGTTAAGCACATCACCGTGAAAAACGATGATTCATGCGGTTCCCAGGAAGACGAATGCGGCTACGGGGACCTCAAGAAGCTGGCAAGGAAGATGCGGCTTAATGCGGTCGTGAACGGCTCCCACCAGGATGACCGCAAGGAGGAGAGCGGCCATCTCTCGGCAGCCAAGCGCGGGGGGGCGCACAGCCCGATGCTGGAGTGCGGCCTGTCAAAGGAGGAAATCCGCGCGCTGGCCAGGCAGTTCGGGCTCCCGAACGCGAAGAGGAAGTCCTCCGGAAAAGGGAAATCTGGTGCAAAGGCATCTCCAAGCGCGGATGCCATTAATGCGTTTCTTGCGGGCCTGAAGATCAAGGTTTCAGCAGTAAAAGTCAGCCGGAATACGCTCGAGCTTTGGGCAGAGGGGAAAGAACTGAAAAAGCTCTTAGCCGCCTCGGACAAAATCAGGGGGAAAATGCGCGCTCTTGGCATCAAAAGCCTTGTTTTGAGAATAAAGGACTAGGAGAATGCCACTGCCACCCATTCACCGACGAAGTTGCCCAATACTATCACCACTATCGCAATGGCAAGGTGCTCTGCAACCACATGCCAGGCGGTGACCTTTTGCTCCTTGGCGATAACATAGCTGAATGCCGCCAGAAGCGCAAGCCCCCAGATTATTGCCACGACCATCGCTTCCTGTAGCTCGAAGAGCATCAGGGGGATTACGAAACTGAGGCCGAACACGAATTTTGTGGCGAATGTTGATGCTGTCGCTTCCCACACCTCGGCCTGGCTGTACTTGTTCTGCGCCTCCGTGGATACGTGAATTCCAAGGGAGTCCGATAGCGCGTCGGCTATCGCGATCGTGATTACTCCTCCAATTACTGCAAGCGGGGAGTGGGTCCCGGCGTTCAGACCGACCATCAGGCCGAGCGTTGTTATTATGGCCGAGGTCAGCCCGAAACTGAATCCTGTTTTTATGGAAGGCTTCAAGATAATCAACCTCACAGCTTCTTAACCGTCAGTATCCCCTTGTCCGTCCTGAAGAATTCATAGCCCTCTGAGAGGTACAGCTTCTCCATCTGGCTTCCTGCCTCCTTTATCTGGTCCACTATGCTCCCCCGGGGCAGGTCCTCGTATAAGTATGCAATCGTTTGCTTCATGCCTTTGGCCGCCGCCTCCTTCTCCCTTTCCTCAAGAAGAATCCTGCGTATCCCCCGGCCTTCATATGCGAGCAGCACCGCAGGGTCCTCCATATAAAGGGCGTTCGGGTCTCCGCCCCTGATGGTCTTGCTCTCGATATCAAGGCAGGCGGGCCAGGACAATCCGACGCCAATAAGCATCCTGTTCACATGGGCGCCGAAGCTCATCCCGTAATCGATTATGTTCTTCACTTCTACTTCCGTGACATCGAAAGCGCATTTCCTCATGACGCGCACGGTGTCCTCGATGTCCTCGTCTCCGAGCCTTTTTATCTCTACCTGCTCTTCGTCAAGGAGATGGAGGAATTTGGGTTTCTTGTCCTCCTCTGCCTGCTTCTCTTCCTTTTTTGTTGCGAATGTTTCCATGCCTCTCACATGAACCTTGTGCCGCAGACCACGCAGCGCGTCAAGAATACTTCGGACTTATTCCCGCATATTGGACATACATAGTAGGTTTTTTTAGTCCTTTGCTCCTCGGCCTCGAAGCCGTAGAAGCATTTTGTGCACTTGGGGGCGTCCAGCTCATTGAGGTTCCCGCACCTGGGGCACTTCCTCCTGAACATGCTCTTTATGCGGACTCCGCATTTCCTGCAGCGCTCCTGGTCCAGTGTAACCATCTCGCCGCAGTTCGGGCATTTCTGAGGCTCGCCCCTTATTTTGCGCCCTCCCTTGAGCATGTTGCCAAGCAAGTCCCCAAGACCCATGCTTACACCTGATATCCGGAGGCTATCCCCCGATTACCATCCCTCCACCCAACACGGCGAATTCCGGAGGCTCATACGAGCAGTTGATGTCATACTGCTGCACCGGCAGGTCATAGCCGCAGAATGAGGTCTCGCCGATGCCTGAAGCGGATGAAGTCACGCCGCAGTCCTGGGCCGGGTTTCCGCTCGCCGAATAAACCACCGGCCTGTTCATAGGCGATGGCATCGATGTCTTGCCGTATGAGAAGTATACATCATCCACATTCTTGACACAGCATTTGTCAGGCCTTTCCAGGCCTGCCATCACTTCCGCGTAGAGCAGGGAATCGATGTCCCTTGCGTTGTATTCCTTTGTCTCAATAGTCCCGTTGATGTAAGCGTAATCGCAGATGTATTTGCCGAATGTCGCGTTGCAGAGCTGGCAGTTCTCGTCAGCGCTTATCTTCACAATCGCGTCGGTCGGGCATTTCACCGAGCCCTCATCACCCGGCGCGTGGGTGCACTCCCCTCCCGCGTCGCATTCGAGCGCCTCAGGGGCTTCGCACAGGCCCAGGGAAATCTCAATCTCGGAGCATGCCACGCATTCCACGGAGTCCTGCTGCACTATGGGGGTGAAAGTGGCGTATATGGGCTGCGACCTCATCTTGTTGATTGCGCGCTCAAGCGAGCAGAATTTCTCTGTCTTTACCCCAACGCCGCTCGTGTCGTCTACAATGCCTGCGTCGCTGCCGAGCTCAACCCCATACGGAGTTCGCACTGGGCTGAATATAACCCCTATTATCCCGGCTTTAACAAGGGTGTCCTGATTGATTATCACGGTGTTGAACAGAGTCTCGAATGTCTCTTCGTTCCACGGGCCGTCGTTCGCGGCGGATGTAGCTTCAGATACGCCGAACTGCGTAATCAGGGATGGCTTTCCAGCCTGCAGAAGGGAGAGCCTGGCGAACGATGCCATGTCATCGACCATCTGCACTGCCCTCTCTGACGGATCATCGCTTGTCTGCGATGGCGGATCGGAGATTTCACCCCAATTCGCCCCATAGTCTATGCTGACCATGTCCACAACAAGGTCTATCCTCGGGTCCGAGAATACGAGGTCAAGCAATGTGGAGAATGACTCGTTGTCACCCACCCTCAGGCTAACCGCGGTCATGCATCTGGGGCAGGAATTCCTTATGGAATTCGCCCGCTGCATTATCTGGTTGGTATCTACCGAAGCCGGGCAGTTGGGGAAGCATGAGAGCTCGTCCACGATTACAATCATCGCGCCCTTGTTGTCAAGCAGGAACCTGCTATCGAAGTATTCATATGGAGTGCCCGGGTGGAATGGGTTCTCAAGGTTCCAGTTGGAATCATCCTTCAGGTCGATTACCGGCATAATCCCTGAGCGCATGTAAACCTCCATCCTCTCCTTCATGTAGGAGGCGTCAGGATAGGTCCTCATGGTCCCCATCTTCGCAAGCTCTCCCTGATAGATGTCAAGGTCGATGATGGTCGGGTGGAAGCACGAGACCTCACTGCCGCTGATTCCATCAACCGTGCACATCTGCGTGAGCGTGCCCGCCTCAACGTCATTCTCCCAGGCGTCTATGTAAGTGGTATCATTGGCCAGAACGTACTGGTATGCCAGCGTGGAGAGCGTGCACGGCTTGCACCATCCGAAGGTCCTCATCATCGGAAGCCCGCTCCGCTCATCAATCATGCAATCCCCGAACATGTTGTCCCCGTCGCCGTCCATGAGCAGGGTTATCTCCCTGGACATCAGAGCCGTATATGTCCGGTCGTGCGATATATCATAGCTGAGCCGCAGCTCCGCGGGGCTTACCCCATAGTAATTGTATGGCCACTCCGGAATCGGCTCATCAAGGTAGTTCCTGGAGAGATAATAGTTCGCCGGTTCGGTCATGAACCTGATGTCCGTGTCGAAGGTATTGCCGCTCCAGGAGCCCCTCTTGTATGCGATTACCCATGGGATTGAGCTAATTACAATGTCACCATCGAGCATCGCCGTGCCATCAGGCCATACATCGCTCTGCATCTCGAAAATCCTGTGCTCGAAATACGGCAGGAATGCCTGCATGAGGTTATGGACAGTATCCGCGCCATCATGGTAGTCGGCCGGGACTGCGGGATTGTTCAAATCAAGGTGGACATAATCCTCCGGGTGGGCTGCGAGATTGCACGCCTCATAGAGGAACAAATCATCGAATTCCGGCTCCCTTGCAAGCGAGTAGCCGATTACCAAATCCCCATTCCAGATTACCTTCTCATAGTCGTTCTCCCCGAATGTACCGAAGAACTCCACCTGTGCCGCCGGCGGGTAATTGGGGGCAAAGTCGTAGTAGGGGCAGTAGCACTTGCCATCCCCGCTGTTCAATGTGCATCTGGGGGTGTCGCAGCTTCCGTCAACAGGGTCTTCCCTTGTATAACCGAAGTCATTCGGCATGCTGCTGAAAATAGCGTTGCCAAAGAACATGTCATTGTTCTTGTAGTATCCGGTTGTCGGGTCCCCCATGTCGCAGGCGTCACCGCAGCTTGCCCCGAACCTGGACCTGCACGCGCTGCTATATAGGCACTTTCCCGTGATGTCCATCCATTCCCAGCGCAGCTGGCAGACATGGTTTATGTTCCAGGAATAATCATCCGCGCCGCAGCTTGAGGGCCACCCTTCGCGGCAGCAGCCATACAAGTCGTCCGGCGGGTCAGCGTCATCCTCGTTGATGTCATTCACGCCATATCCATCGAGCTCAATTTCGAATAGCCAGTTGGTTGCCTGCACGGTCGCGTACTGGATTACGACGTCCCCTCCCGGGGCGATATAGGCGTCTTTTTTCGGGAAGCAGACCACCTTCTGGTGCCCGGTGGCATCTGTCTCAAGGTTGCAGCCGCCATCCACAGAGGTCCAGGTGGAAGGGTCCCCGCTCGCCCCTGTTAGCATCATCCCCCTGCTGTAGAACGAGGTGTCGCAGTCCCCCGAGTAGCAGTCATAGGCCTGCGTGTCGCACTCAAAGGGCGCCCTTCCTTCCCCGCCGTAAATGTCATCGAAATATGCTGTTACCAGGGACTTCCTGTAAAAATCATCATCAATCTTCTTGAACTTGTATTCGTTCCTTATCATGGTCGGGGTGTACTCGTAATCATCCTCTTCCAGGGCCCTGGTCCTCCAGAATTCCCTGAACTTGTAGCCCGAGACGTCCGGGTCGGTGATGTCATATATGTCCCATGGCCCTGAGATGTCCGAAGCATCAGCAAGGGTTGCGAACCCGAACCGGAATGGCGGCGGGACGTCCCCGTCATCGACAAGGCAGTCCTCCTCCATGTCAACAGTCGGCAGGAACGGCTCATTTTCAGGCCCGACATAGTTCATGTACCTATCCACCCTGAAATCGTCTTCGGTCAAAGCCGGGTTGATGTTGCAGTACTGGTCCGAAATCGGGAAATAATAGCGGTACTGATCGAAGTCAGAGAATGCCTCGCCGATTCCGACCCTGAACGCGTTTATCAGGGAGTTGGAGTTCTTCATCGCAGTCCGCAGCCTGGTATCCATGTTCAGGAACCTGCACTGCGCCTCATAGAAGTTTAGCATGTTCTCATCGTCGGTGCCAGGAGGCACCTGCCCCTCGGCATCCTCTACGCTGGTGAACCCCGGGGCCACGCGCGGAGTGAACTTGAAATCCCCGCATACCATCGCCTTGCAGTCCGGAAAGAAGCAGCTTCCTAGCATGTCCTCGGTGCAGATGGGAATCAGCTGCATCTTGCCGCCGAAAGTGACGTTGCAGTGGCCGTCATTGCCAAGGTCCTCCCTGTCGCAGGGGCCTATGGTGTCGGAGCGGTAATCGTAAATCTCATAATCCGTCATATTATAGATCATGCAGCCATCGGAATCCGGCCCGGTGGCGTTGGATTTCAGGCAGCAGCCCACCTTCTGGACCGGCGTCACACAGCCGGCAAGCATAAGCGCGACACACGCAATGAAAACAAATATCACGGCATTTCTCATCAAATCACTTTGGAAACCATTTTCATCAATTCAAAGGTGTCTCCCTGGAGGAGGGTCATCAGGTAACGGATGAACATAAGAGTGACGAACAGGGCAATCAGGGGGTGGAGCATCAGTGACACATACGATTCAGTCAGAACGTCCCTTACAGTATCCATTGTCAACAGGTTGGTGCTTCCGAATCCTGCAACCTCGAGGGAACTCACGATCGTCGCCGTGCTCGCCATTGTCGGGTAGCAGAACTTCGTGCCAGCAGGTGATGGCGGGGGCGGCTCAAGCGGGATGTGGACAAAGCCAGGGTCGAGAAGCAGGAACATTATCGGGAAGACGAAGTAGAATCCTATCGCTGTCGCTATGAACAGCGCCCCTGCCCCCCTGGTGACGTGGAACGAGCGGAGCAGGATGCCAACGGGAAGGAACACGGTCAGCATGTTATGCTTGATATACAGTATCAGGAACGCCTGCGCATTAAGCGCGATAAGTATCACTGTCGCCAGGTTGTTCGTAATCCTGAGTGTCTCGGTATACGAGAACAGGTCCCCGTCCCAGTCGCCCTTGTAGATGGTTATCCCGAAAATCCCGAGCATTATGCTCTGGGTGTGGAAATCCGTCCACCCGTCCTTTTCGGCGAACACCGCCTCGTGCACTTTAGAGACTTCAAGCGCCTTCTCCTGGATTCTGCAGCGGATTCCGTCCAGCGCCTCGCTCATGGCGGATTCCGAATCATCCATCGCTATGCGGATGTTGTCATCGCCGCACTGGAGCTCCCCGCTAATCATGTCCTGGGACAATTCAAGCGCGCTGTTGATCATGATTACAAGGAAAATTGCCATCAGGGCGGTGGCGCCGGCCTGCATGATTTCAGAGTCGGCATACCTCTCCATTTCTCTCATGGAGAACGCCTTGGCGAGCATCCTCACCAGAATGTGTATGGTAATCACTGTCACCACCGCGAGCATCGAGAGCGGCATCCATACCGCGTCCCAGTCGCCGTAAAACGAATATGCGGAAAACAGCAATCCCATCATCAGACCATCCTCGTGATTCTACTTAAATCTATTTCCTCTCCCATCAGGCGGGCGACATAACTGACGCTGGCGATAGTCGCAAGAAGCGCAACTGTCGGCATGAAGAACGCCGCTATGAACGCGCTTGCCGCGAACATTATTGCCTCTGTCGGCTTTCCGCCTCCTGGCAGGTATGATTCCTCGAAAGTTTCCTCGCCTCCTGGCATTGAGAGCCACATTGATGCGGCCAGGCCCCAGCCGGTCGCGGCGGAGTTGGTCCCTCCCCGGTCATAGAATATCCTCTCGTTGCGCACATAATCGTTCATCAGTGTCGAATCCGGCGCGTAATCCGGCCGGTCAACCAGCACATCGCCCATAAGGTAGAGGATTGAGAGCATGAGCGGGTACACCAGCAGGAAGCATATCGCAAGGGACATCAGCAGCGCCCCGAACCCGCGCAGGTAAGGCATTGAGCGCAGGAATATGCCCATAGGAAGGAACAGGAAAACGAATCCCCGGTAGATGAACATCAGCAGGAACAGGTAGCTGAGCACCGTAATGTGCGCCATCAGTGTCGAATTGAAGAATATGTTCATGGCTGCCATGTAGGCGCCGAAACCCCCGAAGGGTTGCGTATTCGTCCCGGAATACCCGAAGAGGCAACGGAGCGGCCCGCACGAGAAGACGCTCAGGTAGGAAAGGATGGTATATGCCTTGAGGTGGTAGCGCACAACGCTCATGGAATTGTGCGAATACAGCGCCGCTTCCACAAGGTATGTCTCGGCAGCGTCATAGATTGAATCCGGCGGGTCTGTTGCCGATACCGGCACTTCGAAGATGTTCGCGACATCTCCAAGGTCAATGGCGCAGAACGTGTTTATCGTCGTTCCCAGGAACACGACCACTCCGAGCGAAATGAGCACCTGCAGTATCTCGGTCTTTGACCATAGGGTGAGCTTGGGATTGTTCAGCAGCTTCCCGAGCAGGAAGGAGACTCCGATTATCATCCCGGTCGTGATTGCCGCAATGGCGGCGAGCGGGAATATCGTAGTGGTAAGGAAATCAGAGAAATCCGTTGAAAGCGCCCCTGCAGTGCATATGTCCATCATACCAGCCTCGCGAGCGCGCTCATGTCCACTTCAGCCCCTGCCAGGGACGTCATGAACCTAAGGCTGCTCATGAACATCAGCAGCGCAATTATTGGCCCGAGCGTCGCCTTTATCAGCACCCAGTACAGGTATTCCTTCATCCCTGCCCGCATGTTGTTGTAAACCCTTTCGGCTTCCTCCTCATTCGGATTCCCCAAAGTCCCCGACTGCGCGGGCTCGCACTCGAAGTCGGAAATCCCGATGCTTTCATCAGGATGGTAGGGGTCATCGATATCCGCTGCTACCCAGTCAATCTCACCATCGTATGAAATGAAGTTCTCAGCCATCATGTCAACGAACAGGATGCCGAGCGGTATTATCAGGTACATGGAAATGCCAAGGGCAATGAGCAGTCCTCCGGCTCCTCTTGTCACCTTCAATGTACGAAGCACTATGCCCGCTGGCAGCAGCAGGCTCATCCCGTATTCTGTCGCGATAAGCAGGAGTTTCTCAAGAGCGGCAAGCTCTCCTATCGCGAACCCGATGATCGAGCCGGCGGTCGAGAGGGGGGGATTCAGCATGCTGAACCCTCCGCATCCGCTAACGAAGTATCCGACTCCCATGATGCTGCACCTGGCCCCCTTGGCGGCTTCCTCAGCCATCCTGTTGTCCATCCAGGCGACATCGCCGAAGTATCCGGTGAGCTGCCCTCTGGTCTCCCTTAGGCTTTCCACCGCGGCTTCCTGCATGGTATCATATTCACCGGTGAATTCGGCAATATTGGACATCCAGTTCAGGAAGCTGTCACTCGATACAAGAAGTAGCACTAGCGCAAGGAGGGCGATAATCTGGTAGCCCTCCTCCTTGGCCATCATCTGCAGCTCGTTGGCCCCAAAACCGTAGCCAATCATGAATACTACAATCAGAATCATGAGGGAGGTAATCATGGCTATCCCTGCCAATGACTGCCAGGCCGCAAAGCATAGCGGCAGGAGCACAAGCAGAGCGAATATAGTTTTTCCAAAGCCCATCAGAATAACCTCCTTAGCCCGGGAATCTCGATGTCCCCTCCGAGCATGGCCGAGAATCCCTTGATGAATACCAGTGTCGCAACGATGTTGAAGAGCGGCAGCAGGTAAGCTGGTATTATGTATTTCGAGACGGCCGTGATTTCCGCCTTTCCGATAAGCCCATCCTCATCCGCCTCGGAATACTCCCCTGGCGACTTGGACGGAACGTTGTCCGAAGGCCTGCAGAGCGAGCCGCAGTCGCTGTTCACAGGCGGGTTGAATATATACGCCTCCTCTGAGAACAGGCACGCCTCGCAGCTGCTCATCGGAATCTGGGCCCGGTTGTACACGTCCGTCGGGCAGTTCTCAGGGGAGCAGTCCCCGCCAATGTATTCAAGCGGCAGCGCATGGTGCAGCAGCCTGCTCTCCATCGGGCAGCCTGTGCAGTTTCCTATGTCCAGCGTCTCAATGAAATCGACATCCACTTCGCAGGTTGTCGGGCAGTTTGCGCACTGCTCAACTATCTCCCAGGTGGATGGGTCTGCGGCATCATACGCGTCTGTGAAGCATTCCTCCGGAAGGTTCGCCGGGTCGGCGTTCTCCAGCCTGCACTGCGGCGGGCAGTTCACGCACAGCTCCTCGTCGCATGAGCCCCACTGCGGTATTACATAAACGCATGATTCGAAGGCGTCCATGCTGGCCGGGCACTCCGAGGCCAGGTTGCATTGCCTCACTTTGTCCGAAGGCCCTTCCACTTCAGGCCGATAATCCAAATCCTGCATGTTCGTTACCCTGCAGTCGAACCTGGATTCAAGGCAGCGGTCGACATCACAGTTGGTGTTTAGCGGGGGGACAATCTTGCACTCCACCGGGCAGCGCAGGTATTCCTCGTCATCCGCCGCTCCCGGAACGGTCCTCACAGCCTTGCACTCAATCGGAAGCTGCGCGCATGCCTCCTGCACCTCAAGCTCAACGCACATCGAAAGCGCATGGGGATATGGAAGGTCCCTGCATTGGGATGGGCAATCCTCGAAGGGGCCGTAGTAGCAGCTATAGACTGTCTGGCCCCCAGCGCTTCCATTGCTGCCTATCGCCCTTTCCATGGTGCCCCTGGATATCTCTATCGCGGAGGCATCATCCTCCGGGTCGAACGCCATGTAAATGTCATTGACTGTCGCCATTAGGACCGCTTCTCCCCCTGAGGTATGATAATATGCAAGGGGCGGGCCGACAGAGCATTCTTCGGGGCATCCGCGGATATCATCCTCCACCGCCTTCTCACCGGCAATCACCATGTCAAGGGTCATCCAGTCGAAGACGTACATCATCGGGAAGAAGAACATTATGCCTGCGGCTATCGCTATCAGCAGCCCTCCGGCTTTCCTGGTGAAGAAGAAAGCGCGCGCGACAATGCCTGCGGCTAATATCAGGGGCCCAAGCTTGAAGCTTATCTGGTCGATAAAGAACTTCTGCGCATGCAGTGAGTTGAGGATGTTCACCCAGTATTCATATATTATCGTGTACCTGTCAACGTCGAGTATATACTGCGGCGCCAGGCCCATATAGAAACTGAGCATCACGCAGTATATCGTGATGCAGCTGATTCCCGCCCTGCGGTTCATCCAGCCGGCTGCGACCATATTGTTGGCGAGCGCGTTTTTCGCCCCTTCTTCTGCGGCCACGATGCTGTCATGCAGGTAGCCGTATTCCGAAGTGACCACTTCCTGCAGGCACGGATCGCCGATGTCGCAGTGCAGCCCGCCGACCTCAGAGCCATTGACCATGGCCATCACAAGCATATCAAGGAAGGCGATGGTCCCTATAAGCACCACAATCAGGATTGCGTTCGCGATGACCTGCGAGAGCTCTGTGCTCGCCCATGCCTGCAAATCAGGCATCTCGAAGGCGACTGCAATCATGTACCCGATTGCAACAAGAATGATGGATGCGATTATGGCCAGCGCAGCCAGTGCCTGCCAGCTTGAGACGATTTCCAGAACCGAGCCTCCAACCTCCTGCTCAAAGGAGGCGCTAACGTCCCCTTCTGTGGCTAAGGAAAGCGAAACCAGCACCAGAAGCACAAGCAACAGTCTCTTCATCCAATCACCCTCAATGCCTTTGCGACCGAGCCGATAAATGTAACTACCAGCGCAATCGTCAGGTTGGGCAGCAGGAATGCCTGCGGCACCAGCCATGCGACCATCCAGAAACCGTAATTGTTAGTGCACGCGCGTTGCCTGTCCTCGGTGATGTCTTCATCAGCGTAATCCCAGCACGCGTATCCGTCGGTCACGCTATCACAAACCGCGTCGTAGATGTGCAGCGGCTCCCCAAGGAACCTTGCGCTCACTTCACGGTAGCAGTCTTCTGTCGTCAATGCCACATCCATCATCGCCAGATTGAACGTATAGAGATACGGCACAAGTATGTAGATTCCTATCGCCAGCGCGAGCAGGACATTCCCCATCTGCCTTGTCGGTATCAGAACGCGCAGCAGGAATCCTGTCGGGACCACCCACGCGATGATATTGCTGTTTATGAAGCCTAGCAGGAGCTGCTGCATCCTGATGCTCGCCATGGACGGGATAAGGAAGGTATTGAGAATCATGTCATACTGGTTCGAGACGACTCTCTTGTAGGAGGAGACGACTGCAGTGTAAGTGTCGAACAGGGGAAGAGCCACGCTCATGGAAAGCGTGGACCACATGATGTTGTCCACGTACTCCTTGATGTAGTATTCAGAAATGCCCTCTGCCCTGGATGCCGCGCTGTTCAGGTAGCATTGGGATACTGCGTCTATTGTGCTCAGGTCGGAGTAGCAGCGCAGATCACCGGTCTCCTGCAGTTCCCCATAGGTGTTCATGAAGAAGAAATCCATGACATTGCAGGAAAGCGCGAGCACCGCGCTAAAGCCCATCAGGAGCATGACTGAGAATCCGAGGTGGTACAGCTCATCGGTTGAGAATATTATGAATTTCGGGTTTCCTGTGACCTTTCCTATCATGTACGCGCCGGCAGTCAGCACCGCGGTGAGCATCAGGACCGCTGCGATATTCCCTCCCTGGTCTCCGACAATGACGTCCAGCCCGACCTCAACGCAGTCAAGGGCTGCTGCAAGCGGGGACAAAAGCAGAAGGAAAAGCAACAGGCGCCTCATCATACCAGCCTCTGTATCCCCGCCATGTACCATTCGCCGCCAAGAGCCGTGGAGATGCTTTTCGCACCGGTGTAAGTCAGTATCGATACCAAAACGAATTCAATGTAAAGCAGGAGGACAAGGTTGTTCACCTGGGTGAGGAATGGGTACACCGTGTTGAACACCGTCTCCGCCCAATCGCCCCCCATGCCGTTGTCAAGGCCCGTCTCTGCCCAGATTAGCCAGATTGCCAGTATTACCGCGTGCACTATGTAGAATATGTTGGATATCAGCGGGTATATCGTGTACTGCACCAGTGTCAGGCACGCTGGATATGCAGCGGCTCCGACTCCGGTGAGCAGGATGGGCAGGCAGATCACTGCCGCGAACCCGAGGTCAGTGAGCCCGAATATCGTCTTCATGGTCTCGCTGCCGCAGAAGGGCTCTGCTATGAACATCGCCCATGGCTTGGCGTCAAGGTTGTCCATGTCCCTTCCGCCTATGCTGGCTTCAGGGTAATCGATAACGCTCTCGTTGATTTCCCCCATCATTATTATCGAGAATGGCAGCAGCACCATCGCGGCAATCGAAATAGCTATTAGCGTGTTGCCGATTTTTCTTGTGAATGGGATTAGCCGCATGCAGAATGAGAACGGGAGCAGGATTGAGGGGGATACCACCGCGAGGAATTTGAGCACCAGAAGCAATCCCTCATAAATGAAGATTACGTTCGTTAGCGCGTGCGCCGCCATCCCAAGGCTGCTTATTATCGGGGTTATCCCGGCATATGGCGAAGTGGTGTAAGCGAGCGTGACCACCCACAGCGGAATGGACAAAGTCGGCATGTAGCTTGCGCCTGCCTTCACTTTGGTTGCCGCGCGTATGACGTCCTTGTAGGCACGGTCCACACCGATGCTTCCATCGGTCAGCGTGTTCTCGATTGTATTGATAGCGACGCCCATGTAGTCGGATTCGCCTGTTAGCGCGATGCTCACGGTGTTGGAGGTTATGAACACGCCCATTATGATTGCGATGAGGAAAATCCCACCAATAAGCTCGCGCAGCTCGGTCTTGAACCATGCCATGAGCCTTGGGTTCGAGAGGGATGTTGCTGCCATCTGAACCGCGCCAAGGAGTATGCCAACGATAATTGCGACCGCAGGAACAACCGGCATGAAGTCAATGTATTGGGCGAAGGCAGCATTGCAAATAAGCAATAGAATTATCAGTAGCTTTCCTCGCAACATGGATAGATTTCTTAGCTAAGCATTTAAATGTTACTTCCCAGATAGTTGCATGCGAGCACGGGTATCCCTACTCTTTATTATCATCCTTGTGACTTCCCTTTTCATTGTCTCATTCGCAGCTCCGCTTGCCGAGATTCTTGACCTTAAGTATGAGAAGACCTCAATCACCCTGGGCGTCAGCCGCCTTATCCCGTTTCTTGGGGAGGAGTGCGTCGTTTGCGAAGTTTTTGCGAACGCGCCGAATACCGGCCTCCTTGTCTTTATGGACGAGACATTTTACACGGTTGACATGACTGTCTATTATGAGAACGAGTCTGAATCCCCCCCCAGGCAGCCGGTTACCGACGCCATGATGATAGTATATATGTACAATGATACCGGCATCGACAACGGGCTCTGGAAGGTCTATACTGACGGCAGCGGCCAGGCGGCATTCGATTTCTCTGCCTGGGCCGGAGGGGAGGCCACTTTCAAGATTCTATACTGCCCGTTCTGCTGCCCCGGCGATGGCGCGGATGAATGGTGCGGCTGGGATGAATGCCTCCAGATGGCTGAGATTCCCGGGCCGGCAACCCCCTCAATGGTTCCGATGCCGGCAGGGGAGAGCGCTCCGGCAGATTTGAACTGCAACGCTTATAAGCCCTCTTTGCAGGTGCTCGAGTACACCCCGCCGCCGACGGAGCCGACTGCGGGCGTTCCTGCTCTATGCTCAATCGGGCTGCTTATCTTCTCGCTTCTTGGAGGCGCGCTCTATCTTTCCGGAAGCAATCCCTTTGGGGGATTCAACATCGGGGCACCAAGGATGGGAAGGCATATCCGCTACCAGGCAAGGAGCCGTGGCTGGGCCCTTGATACTACCGCCCTGGCATCGAGCGTTAGGACGGCCGTCAACCAGGGAAAGCAAATCAAGAAGATGAGGTCTGCGCGCAAGGACAAGGACGGCAAGGTGATTGCGAAGGGGATGTCCGGGTGGGCGACCTTCAAGGCGATGGCAAAGCAGGGCAGCCCGTTTGCAAGGTGGCGCAGGGTCCGCAACGCGGCGAAAGGCCTCACTCCTGGTGGAGGCGCACAGACTGAAGTTGTGGATGGGCAGGTCAGGATTACTGGCGGCGGAAGCGGGAGTGGTGGAAAATCTGTCCGGGAAATCATGGGAAAGCAGTACCGCGAATCAAGGGCATACCTCCGCGGCGGGCAGATCCCCGGCGGCGAAACCCGGACGATGGACCGCAGGGAACGCGGTAGGGCATATGGTATCTTTCTAGCGAAATCCCTGGGCCAGCTGGCCCTCGGGCTCATAGACAGAAGCACGATAGGCTACATTCTTGGTCTCAACCTGGAGCAGAGGATGATGGAGGCCCTGTCAGAAACCGAGCGCGAATCACGGGCTGTCGCAATCGCTGCCTACGAGCATGTCCTTGAACTTCTTGGCGATGGGGATGAGAATGAGATCGTCGTTCGCGGGAATACGGTTACGGTTGAGGGCGTTGGCGAGTGCACCGCGATAGAGACCACAATAACCATCCCGGGCCAGGCCAACCCCACCACAGTGCGCATTCTTGTGCGGGCAGGGGATGAGGCTGCGATTAGGCAGGCCCTTGCAACCGGGAATGTGGCGAACCTAAGCTGCATGCTGGAAGTCAGAGGAGAGGGAAACCAGCTGACAAGATATGATTTGAGGGAAGGAAGCCTTCATGAGATTCACCAGGTATATACCCACACTGATGCGCGGGGCCAGACCCACGAGACCGTTGTCATTCTATCTCCATCCTCGCAAGATGGCCGGGGCACCCTATCGGTTGCAGGGGCCATTGTTGATGGGGAAAGGTATACGGCCGTTGCCGGAGAAGGCGACCATGTCAACTTCTTCAGGAGGGAAGCTGATGGAGAGCTTGCCGCGAGCCCATCATTCAACGCAGGAACTACGATGGTCGATGGGCGGCGTGTTGGTGCAGTTTCAATGCTTGAAGGCGGGGCAGCAGATGCAATTCGCCAAGGGATTGCCTTGAGTGGCACCACCATGGAGGATGCAGGGTTCATCTCTTTCCAGGACAGGGGGGGTGGTGACACTGCCGTTACCGAAAGGCTCCGCGCCGTGCTTGACAGCAATACCTCAATGGTAACTGAACAGTACAATGACCAGCTCGGCCAGATAGAGACCGAGCGCAGGGGCCTTTTCTATGAAGGTCTTGCCGGCGATGATCTTACTGTGCGCGTAGCCGACAGCTCGGCCGCGGCAGGCGGGGAGCCCCGCGAGCGCGCACTCGCAAACGGGACCGAGATCCGCATTTCTGACGGGAACATAACCCGCGTGACCGGTGCCGATGGCCAGGCCATTGCAGGCGTAAGCGTTGACGGCGGCCGGATAACGGGCCTTACCACTCCGGATGGAGAGCAGTTAAGGATCAATGTTGCCGGCGACACCCTGCTTAGGCGGGATGCGGCGGTTCTTGGGGCGGTGCAGGACCTTATCCAGGCTGTCGGCCACTATGACCAGGTTATGCAGGAAGGACGCGTTGAGCGCGGGATGGAGCAGCAATACCATCCTGACCAGGTTGGCGCTGTCACAGGATATGCCGAGGCTAGGGCAGGCGCTCCTGCTTCGGCGGTTCCAGAGCCCGGGAAAGGAGAGCGCCAGAGCGCTGACCAGAGGGTGGTTGCAGAGCGCACAAGAGAGGTGCTCGCCGAGACTCCACATACTGATGCCGGAACGCCTGACCAGGCCAAGGATGCGCAGGTGCGTGCGCTTGCCAGGACCGAGCCGGCCCTTGCCAATCTTGCCCGGCTGGAAGCCGCAGCGGTGACTCTTAGGATCAATCCAGATGAGCTTACGCCGGAGCGCCTCGTTGATGCGGTCGGGAGCCTTGATGAGCACACTCCCCAGGATGCAAGGCGCGCCTTTGATGCGCGGGTCGCCAGCGTCGCGCAGGAGCGCGGAATTTCTCCAGAAAGGGCCAGGACGGAAGTATTGGCCGAATATCAGGACAGGCTCATCCAATCACAGGAAGGCCACCCTCTTTTCAATATGGTGTATGAAGAGCGCGCGGTATCCATGGCATCCGATATACCTCCGGAGCGGAGGATCGCGTACTTCGAGGCTGTCGGAGCGGAGGAGCGGCGCACTGCCGGCGAGGCGTATACTGACACTGCTACCCGGCTTTTCAGGAGGGCGGAAGCTGAAAGCCCGCTTTCCCAGTTCGGTCTTCGGATTGCTGACATGAGCGCCGATGATGCGCGCGCAGGGCTTGCTGCGCTTGGGCTTGAGCGCAGGGAAGTGAGGTCTATAATGCGTGATTTCTCTGATGTGCAGGAATCGGCACGGCAGTACAGGAGTGCTGCCTCGGATGCTGCTGCCAGGGCCACCACTGTGGCCGACCAGGCCACTTCGGCAAGAGGTGCTTTGCTAACTTTCGTGCCAACTTATGAACAGTTAACTACTGTGATTCCAAGAGAGAAAGATGAGACTGCTGAAGCCTATCGCGGAAGGGTGGAGGATTTCAGGCGCGACACTGCCGGTCAAATGGCAACTGCCCTTGAGCACGACCGGCGCACAGACACTGCCGCTGAACTGGCCACGGATGATGGCAGGCGGGCTGCCCTTGCAGTATGTAACCGCGTCTTGGTTGGTTCGCTTGATGCCGCTGCTGAAGAGCATGGCGGGCGGGTTGAGGGCTACCAGCGGCAGAGGTTCTATGCGCAGGAGGACGCGCTATTCGACCGGATGATTGCTTCAGCCCGCTCATATCTTACAGAAGGGCGCATGGGCGTTGAGACCTACGAGCGCACTCCTGATGGAAGGGTAGAGTCCACATGGCAGGAGGGCAACATTGTTTCTGATTACACGGCGTTCATTGCGACAACCCAGATTGATGCGGCTGCAAGGGAACCGATTCCAGGAAGGGTTGAGAAAGGCGCCCGCGTCCCCCGGGATGAAGGGCGGACGGAGATGCCCAACAGCATATTTTCAACCGCTACTGATGCCATTACGCAATACCTTTCAGGCAATCCTTCTGGAAGGGACACCCCGCCTCCGGCAGCAAAAGGCGAGCCTGCAAGGGAGGTGACCCATGCGGAGCAGGAGGGTGCCATCCATCTTTTCAGGGATGCTGCGGTCCGCGCTGATCAATATGTAGCCAGCCAGGGCTGGGGCGCAAGAAGGGATGCTGCCAGGGACCAGGAGCGCAGGGAAGCAGAGGTGGCATCTACTCTTGAAGCCACAAAGGGAATTGGCATTGACTATATTCCCCAAGGTGATTATCCTGCCCCGACAGAGCCAAGGACTGCTGCCGAGAAACGCAATGCCGCTGCCGCAAGGCGGGCAACTGATGAATCTGCTAGCGTGATGGCTGACCTGCGTTCCGATTCTGATGCGAGGAGGACTGCTGAAGTGGTTGGCCAGGCGCCCGAGCCTGAGAAAACACCTGCAAGGGCAAGGAGGCCTGAGCCTGAGAAGCACCCCGAGGACATGACAATTGATGAGCGGCGCGAGGCGAGGATGATTCGCGAGGAGCAGCAGGCCGAATGGGCGCGCGCAAGGGACCAGAGGCGCGCCGAGCTCGAGGAAGAGCGGAGGAGGCAGGCTGTCGAGAAGCAGGCCGTTGCGAGGGCGCCGCCTGTCAAGAGCCCGCCGCCAGCAGCAACGTCCGAGCCAACTCCTGAGGCAACCACAGAAAAGAGGGCAGAGGCTCCAAGGCCGAAGGAGAAGCGCCGCCGCAGAAGGGGCACTGACGACGATGACGATTCGGAGGCCTGATAGCGAATGTCCAAATCCTGGGTGGAGGTCCTCAAATCAAAGCCGGTTCGAAGGCTGAAGAACCTGCTCACAATCGGCAATCTGTGGCTTTACATTTTGTCGCTTATCCGGAGCAAGGGCAAGGTGTATGCCTATGCGCTCGATGAGCAGATTGAGGAGGAATTTTTCTTCAGGCCCGGAAAGCCGATGATTTACCTTGTTTTATACAAGCTCGAATCAGAGAAGCTGATAAAATCCGAATATGAGGAGCGCAGGAAATATTATGCCATAACGAATAAGGGCGAGGAGGCCCTGGAGACAGCAAAGGATTATTTCAGCGTGCTATCAAAGAAACTGTAGGTGCATTTTTATGAGGATTATCATTACCGGGGGGCCTGGGACCGGAAAGAGCGAAATCGCAAGGCTCCTTGCCAAGCAGCTTGACTATCCGCTGATAGACATCAAGAGGATTGTGAACGAGCGCGGGATGTTCGAGAGCAGGGAGAATACCAAGATTGTTGATACCTCCCGCCTGAAGCGCACCCTTGACTCCATGCTCAAAACGAAGGAATGGTATGTTCTCGAGGGGCACCTTGCCTGCGAGGTGAAGCTGCCTGCCGATTACGTGTTCGTACTTCGCACCCATCCCCATGTGCTTGCGGATAGGCTCGCAAAGAGGAGGTATCCGAAGAAGAAGCGGGAGGAGAACCTGCTCGCTGAGATGCTTGACTACTGCACACAGAGGGTGCAGAATGTATACGGGATTGAGCCGCTGGAGCTTGATACTTCGGAGCGGAGCGCGGAAGGGAGCATGCACGAGCTGCTAAAAGCCCTGAGGAAAAAGAAGAAAAAGCTTGACGTAGTAGACTATTCCAGTGAACTTAAGGATTTCCTGAGGCTGAAACGATGACTAGCGAGAAGAGACTGATAGAAGCCGCGCTGTTTATAAGCGCGAGGCCGATGAAGCTTGAGGAGCTGCGCACCCTGACCGGAATCGGCGCACTTGGTTACCTGAGGAAGACTTTGGAGAAGCTCAGGGACGACTATGCCCAGATGGAGAGCGCGATAGAGATTATCGAGATGGACGGCAGGTATGAGATGCGCGTCCGCTCTGAATATACCGGCCAGGTCAGGCAGTTTGCGCAGGATGCTGAAATCAGCAAGGCGGCCCTCCGGACCCTCGCATACATCGCCAAGAATGATGGCGTTCTCAAATCCTTATTGGCAAAGAAAATCGGCTCTTCCGTATATCAGGATGTCAAAGAACTGGCTGAAGCCGGATTCGTCAAGCCAAAGAAGGCCGGCAGGAGCTCCAAGCTTTTCCTGACCGAGAAGTTCAAGAGATATTTCGAAATGAAGAAGGGAGCGCCCACTTCAGTTCCAGTTTCGCTGGATGATGGGCCGCTGGAAGTTACTGAGCCGGAGCCTGAAGATTCGGAAGGGGCGCCACCTGAAGAATAGGCCGAACCGTGCCGGCAACCTCATTTTTCATCTGCCCCTGGCGCTCTTGTTTTTTTTAAAAAAGACGCCGAGAGCAGGATTTGAACCTGCAATCCCGGAGGGACCGGTTTTCAAGACCGGCGCACTACCAGATTATGCGATCTCGGCAAAAGAAAGCGTATCTCTAACTGCGCGAACTTTTTTTATTCCCTTCGCTCGAGCGCACTCCTGGATATATGCGCCCCTCCCCGGTTAATGTAAAGTTTTATATACTTTTTGTTAAATATACTTTACGTAAAGAAAACTTTACTTCGGTGATTGCAATGATTGGAAAACCGGAATGGTTCACAACAAGGAAATTCGGATGGGGCCTTGGGATTCGGTCAAAGGAGGGGATTATCTATATCGCAGCGGCCCTGGCGATAGTATTTGCGCTAGCCGTTCTTCCTCTTGATGGCACTGTGAGGCTGGCCGTAATGGCGCTCGTTATAGGAGCCCTTCTGGTGGATACCCTCCACATAATGGTGCAGATATATTCCAAGCTTGACGAAAGGGAGCAGAGGCACCAGATGCTGGCCGAGACAAACGCCGCGTATGTCGGGGTAATAGGCATCGCCCTTTACATCGTCTACCTGATAGTGGACGCCGGCCTTAAGGATGGCCCTCCGGACCCATCGGTTATTATGCCCCTGGCTGCGATACTAATCCTGATGTCTGTGGCAAAGGGAGGGACATTCCTCTATCTATGGCGCGGTGGGCACTGATGAAAAACAGGCTAAAGGAACTGCGGGCAAGGGATTCACTCACCCAGGAAGAACTGGCTTCGAAAGTGGGGGTCAGCCGGCAGACCATAATAGCTATAGAGAATGGGAAGTACGACCCTTCCCTTTCCCTCGCTTTCAGGATTTCCAGGGTGTTCAAGGAGAGGATAGAGGGGATTTTCCAGTACTGACCAGCGAGCTTTTATTCACTTCGCTGCTTCTTTTTCCTCATGTCGGTAACTATAGTTCTTGGTCTTCAGTGGGGCGACGAGGGGAAAGGGAAAATTGTCGACCTGTTCGCAGAAAAATATGATTATATAGTCAGGTTCAATGGCGGGGACAATGCTGGGCACACGGTGATAAAAGGGGATGAGGAATTCAAGCTCCATCTAACCCCCTCAGGCGTTTTCTATCCGGAAAAAACGAAGATAATCGGAAATGGCGTCGTGGTAAATCCAGAAACTTTCGTCAAAGAGATTGAGATGATAGAAAAGCGCGGATACTCCATGCAGAACCTTTATGTCAGCTCATGCGCCAACCTGATACTCCCCTGGCACAGCGCGATGGATGGCGCCCTGGACAAGTCAGGGAAAATCGGGACAACGAAGAAGGGGATAGGCCCGGCGTATTCGGACAAGGCTTCAAGGACTTTCGCCCTCCGGGTTATGGACCTGCTTCTTCCCGAGAAGGAGCTTGTGGCTAAAGTGAAGAAAATCGCAGAGCACAAGAAGAGGCTCTTTGCTGCGTTCGGCTATCCTGATTTCGATACGGATGAGATTATCAAGAACCTACTCGAATATGCCAAGAAAATCAGGCCGCACATTAAGGACACGCAGTTCATGCTGAACGAAGCGGCATCGAAGATTGAGAAAAAAGTGCTTCTGGAAGGTGCGCAGGGCGCCCTTCTGGACATCGACCATGGCACATTCCCGTATGTCACTTCCTCCAATGTCACGGCAGGCGCCGCGTGCACTGGGACAGGAATCCCTCCCGAGTGGGTTGGTCGTGTTGCCGGAATCACGAAGGCATACACTACCAGGGTCGGTGAAGGGCCATTCCCGACCGAGCTGAAGGACAAGGCGGGCGATGAGCTCAGGAAAGCCGGAAACGAGTTCGGGACAACGACCGGCAGGCCCAGAAGGTGCGGCTGGCTGGACCTGGTCCTGCTCCGCTACACCTGCATGATTAATGGTGTCACCGAGATTGTGCTGACCAAAGTTGACGTTTTATCCGGGCTGAAGGAAATCAAGGTCTGCACCGCTTATGAGATTGATGGCAAAAAAGTGAAGAACTGGCCACTCCAGATAGAGAAGCTGGAGGAGGCAAAGCCTGTTTATGAAACCCTTCCTGGCTGGAGCGGCGACATCTCAAAAGTGCGGGACATGGACCTGCTTCCTGAGAATGCGAAGAGATATGTCAGGTATATCGAGAAAGCCCTTGGGATAAACGTGAGTATAGTCTCGGTCGGACCAAAGAGGGATGATACAATAACTGCCTAGGCGCTCCTGCTGATAAAAACATCGATGCATTTCTGCAGGACTTCCTCGGTGTGCGCTTTCACTGACGCGCCGGCCGCCTTCGCGTGGCCGCCGCCGGCTCCGCCAAGCTCTTTTCCTACCTGCGCCAGAACCTCATTCAGGGGAATGTGGACGTGCTTTCTCGCTCTTGCAGACACCCTGCACTCCTGTTCCCTGTCCTTCCAGCTCGCCACGAAAGCGACATCTGCTGCCTCTGAAATCAGCGCCGCGGCATCGCTCTCATTGCTTCCGACCTCGCTTGTGGCTATTATATAGCCTCCTGCGAACACTGTCTGCACTCTGGAGAACGCCTTAAGAACCGCAATCTTCGCCTCCGCCTTCATCTCGGGTTCGGCAATAATCAGCATGTCCCTGTACTGCCTTCCAGATTTCTCCATAAGGGGTCCGAGTGTGCTGAATGTATTGGCGCGGGCGGACTTGAACCTGGCGCCGTCAGAGATTATCGCGACGCACAGGGCAAATGCGGTATCAGAATCAATTTCCCCAACCAGGGGAGCAATCAGCTCCGCAGTTGATGGCGAGTGCATGTCTATTATGTTGAACTCGGCCTTCAGGTCCCTGCCGGTATCCTGGTGATGGTCGATAATAAGAAGCAGTTTCCAGCCTTTGGCCTCCGGGACAAGGGTGGACGAGCTGGTGTCAACGAGCACCAGGCCCTCATAGTTCCCTTTGTTCAGCGAGGATAATTCCCTTGGCTTCACGCCAAGTTTCCCATTGAGCTGCCTGGCAGCCTCATTCATCTCCTCGCCCACACAGAGTTCAGACTTGGGAAAGATCTTGCTGAGAGCAAAAGCAGAGGCCAGGCCGTCTGGATCGGCCTTGCCGTGTGTTGTTATTACGAACTTCTTGTCTTTGTATTGCGCCAGGAATTCCTGGAAAACGGAGAGCGCCTCACTTCTTTTCATGGCTTTTCAGGCTCTCCTGTATTTTCTTCTGTCTGTCCATTACGATGCCGCGCAGTTTCTCCTCCTGCTTCTCAAGGGCGCCGAGCTTGACCTTAATAAGTTCTGACCTCTCGTTTAGCTCTTTCTCGGCATCTCCCTTGCTGCTCTGCATCATGATTGAGCCGATTGAGCGGTAAATGTTGCCATCTGCCTTCTTGAGCTCTTCGGTTGCATGCTTGACCTCGTTTGACTGTATCTGAAGCTGGTGCTTCTGGATGAGCAGCACCTCGAGCTGCTTTTCAAGATTCTCATATTCAATCAGTTCCCTGTTCAAATCCTGTTCTTCCTTCCTCATCATATCGACCTCTGGATTATTTCATGTCTATCTCGACCGACTCGAATACCTGCAAGGCGCGCAGGAAGCCGTTGACGGTCGCGCGGAATGACGCGGTGTCATCCGCCTTAATCGTTATCTTTATCGAATCATTCTCAAGGGCAGTTTCCGAGCGGCACCTCTTGCTGATGTTCCCCTCGCCACCGAGCGACCTGTTGGCGGCGGCTGCGGCACTCCTGTCCGCGAACCTGAAGACCATCTGCGCCTCAGCGCTCAGAGCTCCTTTTTTCCCTTCCACTTCCAACCCCCTGTTCCAAGAACTTCCAGGCGGGAGAGCGTCGAGGGGATCTTTCCCTTCTCACCGATTATGGAGATGCTCTCCTCCCCGCGCCTCCTTGCCAGCAGCACCAGATCCCTGACGGTCTTCTTGCCCCGGCTTAGATAAATCTCTCCGTTATCCCCGGAGAGCCTTCTTGCCAGCCGGCGCGTCTCAAGCGAAGCATACCTGCTGGTGGTGTACATTTTAGTCGGTCCGCACTTCCTTTGCAATCGGAGGCCTTGTCTTGAGGAGGATCTTCGCTCCCGATGACGGGAATGCGAATGCCTTGTCCTTGCTGGCAATAACGGCGGCACCTGTCTTGAAATCCTTATATTCTCCCATATCCATTACCTCATGAGGATGAATCGTACTCATTGATGGTCCTGGCGACTATTTCGCCGACCTCGGTGCGAAGCGCGTATGTCCCCCCGGCGAACTGCGCGCCGCATGATTTGGCCTGGCATGTCCATATGGAGTTGCCCTCCCTCTTCACAGAGTGCTTGCCGCACTTGGGGCATTCATACCTCTTGTTCTTCGAGTCGATGGCCTTCCTTGCGAGCTTCCTGTTGCTTGCTCCGAATCTAGGCGTTCTTAATGTCACATTACTCACCCTTGCACTATTTTTCTTTGTTCATTGCCTTTATTAAAGGCGGTGTCAATATTGGCCATAAGTTCTTCCCGCGTCAGTGAGCCCTTGCTCTTCTGGGCGGCGCACACATGTTCCTCCGTAGTCGCGATGGTGATGCTGCTGTCTTTCACCAGCTCCTCATCCCTCGTCGGGTCGACAAGCCAGTGGCCGCCGACGTTCACGAACGTGGTTGAGAATGGAAGCGCCTTCAGGTTGAGAGCCCCGATGTACTCGCCGCGAACAATCTTTCCGTCCTCCACCTTGGGGACCTGCGTGTCCATTAGCGCAGCTGTCGCCGCCATGGTGGATGCATCCGTGTAGTTCCCCGCGTGGTTGAGCACATAGAGGTCAATGAATAACCCGAGCACCTTGTCCTCCTCGATATAGAAGCTCTCGAGGTCGATGATTTCAGCGCTTCTAATTGCCCGATCGACAACTCTGGCAAGCTCGATTGCGTCCTCTCTAGGCGGGCCGGTCTCGAAAATCGGCGAAGCCAGCGGGAGAAGCTCCGAGTTGGTCATGAAAACTCCCAGGTTCGGCCTGTCCGGGAATGGGGTCATGATATCGAACTTCACTGCCGCAAGGACCTGCGTCTGCCCTATGTTCGCAAGCGCGGAACCCTCGGCGGTCGTGATGACTCCTTTGTGGACCTCTGCGGGCCTCATTTCATCCAGTGCCCTGCCGTCATACCTCTTTCCCTGCGCTAGGGTATTGAGCATGACGTCCTTCCTGACGTTTGCCATGATTAAATCCTTTGTTTCTGACATGAATACCACCTAAAGACTGAAGGGCTTCTTGCCCTCCTCATAAAACTTCCTCAGAGCCGCTTCCTGCTTCTCATGGACCATCTCCGAGCTCCTTTCTGCCATGTCCAATGCGTCGGAGATTTCCTGCTTAGTTAGCAGCCCGTCCATCTGGAAAAGAAGCACTTTCTTGTCCCTGTGGGAAAACGCCAGCGGCATATCAGACTGCCCAGCGTTGTCCTCATACTTCGAGAGGTCCGAGAGCAGCACGCCATCCGCCTTTCCGACCGCAACTGCAGAGACCATATCCCTCATCGGGATGCCTGCGTTTGCAAGGGCAACTGCGGCCGCTGCTACTGAAGCGGTCCTTGTTCCGCCGTCTGCCTGCAGCACATCAATGAAGATATCGATCTGCGTGTTCGGAAACTTCTCAAGGAGAACAACGTTCTCGAAAGCCTCCTTGATTACCTTGGAGAGCTCGGTGCTCCTCCTTGAGGGCCCGCTCCTTCCATGCTCCTCCATAGAAGCGAATGGGGACATCATATACCTGCACTTGAGCACCGCCTGGTATGGGCTTGCCCCGTGCCTTGGTATGCACTCTCTTGGTCCGTGGACACCGCAGACAATCTTGTTTCCTCCCCATTCGACGAATGCGGAGCCGTCTGCCTCTGGTATGACGCCTGCCTCAATCCTTAGGGGGCGAAGCTCCTCCGGAGTCCGGCCATCAAGCCTCTTTCCATCGATTATCAGCTTGTCAATTTCAGCCATTCATTTCACCTTCTTCAAAATTCTCTTCTTCAGCCATCTCTGGCATTGTCCTTCCGGTCGTCGTCTCCAGGAGTTCTTTCACCCTGTCGGTCAGGCCGGATGTGTGCGCCTGCACTTCGATAAGATCTATCGTCTTCAGGAGCAGGGGGATATCGCATTTCTCGCTCATCCAGACATAGCCGTTGTTTCCGACGACGATGTCCCCACCGACGAATTCTTTTAGCATGTTGATCATGCTGCTCTTCCTTCCGATGAGCCGTGGCACCTTCGCCGCGGGGAAAGCGATAATCTTTCCCTTTGGAAGCCTCCTTACTTCAGAGAGCTCCACATCCCTCGTCTCGGTGACTTCCCTGATTTTGCACACAACGAAGTCCCCGTAATCCAGCTTGATTTTCATCATCCTGGTGGATATGAACCCTCCCTCAGGGAGGTTGAGGTCCACTTCGTAGCCCGCATGCCGGACGTCAGTCACCATGCCGACCACTATGTCGCCCATGGAGGGGCCGTAGCGGTTCTCCAGCGCAATATACCTTCCCTTGTCATCGAGCATGCCGATGACTGCCGCATAGGTTGAATCGCCGTCGATATACGTGTTCGGCGCCCTGATTCTGCCTTCGGCTATTTTTTCTCCTGGCAATACTATTCTTTTATCCATTAATACACCTCGAGTCTGTGATAGAGGTAGTCCTCGCTTTGTTTGTCTTAAGTACAGAATATAGCATCAAAATTCTCTCGCTATCTTCTCTCTCCAGACATAAATACATAAAGAAAAGTTTAAAAATCAGCCATTAGCGGCGGAATGAGCCAAATTCGCCTTCATCGCAGCTGAAAATCCAGGTGATAACATTTGTTCGGCGCCTGTATTGCGATTTCGTATTCAGCTTTCTGCCATCCCACATTGGATATAATCAGCTTCCTGCCCCTTGGAAGGTCAAATACAGTATCCTCATCCTCAGTCGGAATTCTTACAATATCTGGGAACAACCCGAATCCGTTCAGAATGTGGAACAGTCTTTCTCCCATCTCAGCATATGTTCCTTCGAATACGGTCTCTTTCGGGCATTCTGAATTTTTTGTCAGTGCCATTCCCCTAATCCTCAGCCTACCGGCGCTCCCGACTCCAGTTTCAAGAATCTCACCGACTTCGGGCAGCCTGAAGCTCTCAAGCGAGCGGATTTTCCCAGTCATCCTTGCGATAATCAGCTCAATCTTATACTTGGTCCAATTATCGTCCACTTCTGCCTGGACAAAGTGGCACGCAAGCGGGTCCTCCCCCATCTCCTCCATCATGCTGATTTCATCATCGGCATCAAGCGACGTATAAAAATCCGCTCCTGACCCGAGGATTTTTCTGATTTTGTATATCTGTTCAATTAGTATTAATGCTGCCTTTAGGCTCCCGCCCTTTTCGTTGTCAAGGAACCTGAGCTCTTCTTCAACTGCCTCCTTGACCATCCTCTCCAGGATTTTTCGGAGTGTCCTTCCGGCGGCTTTGTCCTCCGCGAACAGGGCTGATAAGGATTGGTAGTCCCGCTTTGTGATGATTCTCCTTGCGTTGCTCAGAAATCCCTTTTTTGCCTCTTGCTGGATCCTGTCCTTTTCCCTGCTTCTGACTGGCAATTGGAATGCTATTGGGTCTGCCCTTTTTTCTGGCCCCTCCTTGGATACCCAGTCCAGCGAGTCTCGCACTTCTGCCATTGAAGGCTCTATGGTCAGGTAAATCATTCTTCTCCTGGGCCTGTCTCTCCCGCTTCTCCTGCGCTTCTTCTGGGGTCTGTCTCTTGGCGATTCAATCCAGGATGCGTTGAGGCTGCGCCTGAAGCCCTCTCGATTGGTAAACCTGGTACCCTTTGTAGCGTGCATATCAGGATAGTATACAGCATTTCCTCTTTATAAATGTTATCCTTTATGTGAAATGGTGTATCTAATGGGCCTAACGCTCAATCTGCTTGGTCTCAACCTGGCCCGCAGTCATCTTGTTTAGCCTGTCAAGGAATTCTCCCTGCATGCCGGCGAAAATCTCGATAACCACAATCAGCGAGCCGTCCCCTCCCCACTGCTCCTTCTTTATGCCGTAGTTCTTGAGAACTCCGTATGAGCGGTGGGCGAATGCAGGCGGAACTTTCACCGCGAGCTGCACCCTCTCGAACTTCAGCGGAAGAATGGGCAGGAGCTTCTTGATTATATCATCAATCTGGTCTCTCGGGTCCTTGAACGGGTCAACATGCACCCTCGCGTCCTTGAGCGCCTGCTCAATCCTTATCTGGGTGTGCGGCGCCTTTGTCCTGGGGTCTATTGATTCTCTAAGCAGTATGGCGACTATCTGCTTGTACCTCTCCGCCTGCTTCTTCTTCCGCTGCTCGGTTGTGAGCTGCACCTCTCCGTCTTTCAGGATTATCTCGAGTATCTCAAGGGCATCAGTGGTGCCGAAGGCCTTCTGCAAGTCCGTGGATTTCGCCCTCTCCCCTTTCTTCGCGTCGCTGTAGATTTCATCCGCGACCAGTATGTTCTTGACATCCGTCTTCCTTCTCTCAAGGAAAGCGTATGTCGGTTCGGGGTCGACATATACCTCGAAATGTTTTCCATCCCTGTCATAATAAGCGATTATCGATTTGTCAAGTGTAGTCATCTCCCTCTCCTCATGACAGTAACATTTGGCAACCTTTAAATAGTTAATCGACTCCAGTTACAACACACTGAGAAATGCAGTCTTACTTTAGAGGAGAGGTGATTTGTTGACGAAAGAAGAAGGGGCACCATCCCCAAAAAATGACGACAGCGTAGCAACGCTGGATAAAGGTACTCTTTATGGTGGAGTGATTGTTCTGCTTGTCGCTCTGCTTAGCGTTTCGGTCTTCACAGGTGGATTCGGAGTGCATGCCGCCGGCGGAGAATGCGTGGAGTGCACGGAATGCCAGGTGTGCCCTGCTCCGGGCGAGTGCCAGGTCGGGGACACTGACCCGTATTCCGGAGTGCCCAACCTCGCGGTGAGCGTTGGTGACCTGCCGGCTTTGGGAGATGCCAATGCGCCAGCAACGCTCATAGAAGTGAGCGACTATCAGTGCCCTTACTGCTCAAGGTTCCATATGCAGACATCTGCCCCGCTCAAGCTGAGCCATGTGGATACGGGTCTGCTCAAGGTGCATTTCAGGGACTTCCCGCTCAGCTTCCACAACCATGCAATGGATGCTGCGATTGCAGCAAGGTGCGCGAATGCGCAGGGCCAGTTCTGGGATATGAATTTCATGCTCTTTGAGAATCAGCAGGCATGGTCAGGAGCGCCAGATGTCCGTGAGACATTCTCCGGATATGCAGGAGACCTCGCGCTTGATGTGTCTGCCTTCCAGGCATGCTATGATTCGAGGGAGCACGAGGCCGCCATCAACTCCGACATGACTTCTGCTTCACAGTCAGGAGTGCAGGGAACGCCCGGAAGCTTCATCGTTATCCCGAAGGAGAACGTGGATGCGCTCTCATTCAAGAGCGCCGTTAGCGGCCTTCAGGGGATATACGGCTCTGACGGCATCAGGCTCTATCAGGATGCCGACAACGTCATCGTATTCGTTGGAGGGGCATATCCGCTTGATGTGTTCACGACCGTGCTGAGTGAAGTGAATTAGTTTTTTTCTTTTTTCTTTTCCTTCCTTTTCTATAATGCGAAAATGCATATCAGCCCAATTACCATCAGGGCTATCGCCGCGTATTTATGCGCATCCAGCCTCTCTCCTAGCAGGAAGTAGGAGGCGACTGCGTTTATTATCGGGGTCCCTGCGCTGACTGCCGCTGTCAATGCAGCGCCTACCATCCCGACCGAGATGCTATATAATAAGGAGCCTGAGAACGCCAATGTGCCTGCCAGTGCCGGGAAGATGCCCTGCCTCAGGCTTGGAGGGGAGATGTCTCTGCCCCGTATCGCGTGGAATGATATTACGAATACAGTAATCCCAAGCTCAAGCAGCACCGTCGCCTCAAAAGCCCCTAGAGCGAGAACGAAGTTCTTTATGAAAGTATAATAGAAGGCCCTGCACAGGATTGCAAAGCCCAGGTAAAGAAGCCAGGGGCCGGATTTCAGCCCTTTCCCGTCCATTGCAAGAATGAGCGTTGCAATAACCATTATCACCGAGCCTGCAATCTGCCCAAAACTGAGTTCCTCCTCAAGGAATGCTATGCTCATCACGAGCACTATCAGAACGTATGATTTCGATATCGGGGCAGTCAGGCTTGACTCGCCGTAATGCAGTGCCTTGTAGGAGGCCATCACGCCAAGGCTTCCGATGATTACTTCTGCAGCATACAATGGCATGAGGTCCTGCGGAAGATGGACGTTCAGCCCC
Organism: Microcaldota archaeon; assembly: GCA_043812915.1. Classification (GTDB taxonomy): domain Archaea; phylum Micrarchaeota; class Micrarchaeia; order Anstonellales; family Bilamarchaeaceae; genus CAYVTJ01. The sequence goes on from JBDRLQ010000003.1 coordinate 74,036, forward strand.
ATCAGGAATGCGCCTGCAAGAAGCAGGGCAATCATCACAACATACGCATACACAATCGCGCGGTGCCTGCCAATTTCAGTTATCGCCTTCTTTGAAATCGCGCTGAGTGTACCGAATGAAAAGAGGGAGCTGATGGATGGAAGGAATTCAAGCATGACTTGCCCTCATCCTGGAAATCTTGCAACTACCGAGTATGCCGGCCCTTCCCTCGAGAGCATGCTCTTCATGAGCTGGAATCCATTAACCTCGAATTCCCCGAACTCATCATCCTTGTGATTCGCGACAAATTCCCTGACGTCTATCTTTTTTCTCACCCTTGCGAGGGTGAGGTGCGCCGAGAACCTGCTGTCCCCCCCGAACCTGACAAGGGCGCTTATGACGTCTTTTGCCAGGCTGTCCAGCTCCGGGCTTTCCACGCCCGCCCATACCACGCGGATGTAATCCTCATTCGGGAATACGCCAACCCCATTTATCCTGCATTTGAATGGGGAGAATGAGATCTGGCGCAATGCCTCCTTGATTTCTTCCAGCTTCTCTTCAGAGGTTTCCCCTATGAATTTCAGCGTGAGGTGCATATTCTCGGGCATCACCGGCTTAATCGAGTCTTCAGGAAGCTCCTTTGCCAGCAGCGCGACTTTTTTTCTGATTTCCTGGGGGACTTCAACTGAAACAAAAAGCCTGAGTTCCCTTTTTTCATTCATGCATCCCACCCAATGAGCGTTTGAACAAATAATCCGCAGAATGATATATAAACTATCTCGCAGCAACTCAAAACGATGTTGCGGCCCAAAACTATTGGCGTGGACCACTACGAGGTCTTCCACAACAGCAGCAAATCCCTCAGCATGGGCTTTTCCGGAGGGCAGACCAAGACGCGTGAGTATGAGGGGGATGTCGGATTCGGCGTGCGGGTGCTCAAGGGAGGCAAGGTCGGATTCGGCTACTGTGAAAAGAGTTCGGCCCTAAAGGGCGCGATAAGAAACGCCCGCGAGATTTCCAGATTCTCCCCTAAAACCGGATTCTCTTTTGCCGAACCTGCCAAATGCCCGGCCGTCAAGATTATTGATTCGAAAGTGCGGGACATGGGTGCGCAGGAGCTTAAGGAACTGCTTGATCAGGTCCGGGACGGCGCGGAGAAATTTTCCCCATTGTCAAGAGTCATCCTGTCGGCGGAGACCGAGACTATTTCCCTGGAGAATAACAAAGGTCTGCACAGCTCTTTTGATAGGACTGAGCTTTCAGGATATGTGGAAGTGATGGATGGGAACGGCTCGGGCTTCTCCCAGTACGGCTCCAACTTCATGATTGAGAATCCTGTTGGGATGGGCCTTGAAGCTGCCGAGATGGCCAAATCCATGAGGCATCCGAAGAAGCCTCCAGCCGGAAAGCACACGGTGGTTGTCGAGCCTGAAACGCTCAGCTCCCTCCTCGACATATTGCTCCCCTCCTTTTCAGGCGACTGGGAGCGCAGGGACATATCGAAGCTCTGTGGAAAGAAGGGCAAGAAAATGTTCTCGAAATCATTCACGCTTGTGGATGACGGCACCTGCCCGGGCCTTGCATCAAGGCCTTTGGATGATGAAGGCGTTCCATCTAGGAAAAGGCCGCTTGTGCAGGACGGGCTCATCAAGCGCTTCGTATATGATAGGGAGACTGCCGCGCTTGCCAGGAAGAAGGCCGATGGCCACTGCAACCGAACGCACTATTCCATGCCCCCCGTTGCCGGGGTTTCCAATCTTATTGTTGCTCCTGGCAGGTACACCAATCTTGTTGATGAGCTCAACGGCTGCATTGTTGTTCACTCCGCGCATGGCTCGCACACGGCGAACGTCACAACCGGCGATTTCGGCCTTGAGGTGACGGTTGCATTTATGAAAAAGGGCAGGAAGATGATTCCTGTGCGGGGCTTCATGCTTGTCGGCAATGTCTTTGATTTATTCAGGGACATAGAGGGAATCGAGAAGGACCAGCAGACCTATGGCAGCCTGATTACTCCCAGGATTGCGTTCAAGGGATTGAGGGTTGTCTAAGCTTAAGGGCGGGCCGGGATAATTGTTGTAATTTGAGGAAGACTACTGATTATAAACTGTTTTAGCCCTAATTATCTACGCAAAAAGAGATGGAAAAATGAAGAATTTACCAAGAGAGCCTAAAGATTATGGGCCAGGTCAGATGTCAGACGAACTGCTGAACGTTGTTGCAAACCTTCAAATCGCATTTGATGCTAGCATCAGGAGAAAAAACTTTCCGATTTCAGTACGCACTGAAGAGGGGTTGAACATTTCCGTAGTTGGGCCTGAAGATGCTATAAAGCTCGCCGCCCTGGATGCCAGGACTTTATCAGAGCAGGGGATTGAGCTTCTTGTCAATCCAAAAGAAATCCCGAATTATTCAACCCAGCGTGGAGCGCTCGAGAGCGCCTGCCGCGCTGCCGCCGAGCTCTCAGGAGACTATGATGTCGGAATCGGAATCGCAAAGAAGGGCATGTGGCTCTCCTTCATCTTTTCCACCCTTGGGCTGACAACCTATGATATCATGGTTGTTCGTGATGGGGGCAATCGCACCATGATGCCAATGGACAGGCTTTCTCCGGATGTTCTGGATGGCAGTAGGGTACTGCTTTTCGATAACGATGCCATTACCGGCGGCTCAGCGAACGCAATAGCCGCACTAATAAGGGCAGCAACAAATCCCAAGCATATTGATGTGCTGCTCGTCAATGGCTATGCGCATCTGAAACAGAAGGCCTTCAAGCCAGTAAGGGACCAGCTGGCACAAGGCCAGCATCTTGGAGTGACAAAAAGCAAAAGGCATGTAATCGATACGCTGGAATTCTCCGGGTCTTTAATTAGGAGAAAGATGGCTCTTGATAGGCATTTCAAAGGAACGGCCATGCATCTCAATCCGCTCAAGGTGAGGCTAGGTGTCGCAAGATAAGCCGAGGCTGATCGTCTCCACTGATATCGGAACTGACTTCGATGACGCAGCGGCAATCCGAATCGCGATGAATTCCTCATTTCTCGAGCTTGTCGGCATATACACAACCAATGGCCCGGCAGAGCTTCGTGCAAGAATCGCAGATTGCATGCGCAGGCTCGATAATCACGGCGCCCTTGTGGCCATCGGCGAATCAAATGCCCTTGGAACCGCTCTTCCTGTTTACACAACCGGCCTGGAGGCATCAATGCTGCCACCCTGCATGGATGAAGCGACGCCCAAGAGCCTTGGGATAGAAACCGACTGGCTGGGCGCGATTTCCAACCAGCTTTCCGGATTCAGGAAGACGATAATTGCCAGCCTTGCCCCATTGACCAATATCGCAAGGCTTCTTGGGGAAAGGCCGGAGCGCGCCAAGAATGTTGGTGCCCTATACATCATGGGGGGGAGGGAAGGTGAGCTTGAGCATAACTTCTCGCATGATTCTGTTGCCGCAAAGCGCGTTCTGGAATCAGGATTGAACATCATAGTTGTGCCTGCCGAGGTGTGCTCGTTGTATGGCGCAGACCTGTCTTTCTTGACCAGCCTGAACGGAACTCCTGGAAACAGCCTTCTTGGAAGGATGGCCAGGCTATGGAAATTGGGCCATGATGCGCAGTTCTTCAGAAATTCGGAGCTTCTTCGCGATATTCTCAGGACGAAGGCGGCAGGCTTTTTCGACGGGGATGAATTCTTTTACAAGACGCTTGAGCACATGTCCAGCACCAGGCGCATATTCAGCGATCCAGATTCTTTTCTGGAAACCTTCGGCGCTTGGATGGAACTTGTTTCCACTATGGAGGCGCCAGTAGTCCGGCAGCTGCGTGGGCACATCCTGGAAAATGAGATGACGACCACCAAGGTTTCCGACGCGGTCGTAATATATGCAATCGAGCATCCTGAGAGAATTGATGTGGAAAGAGCGAATGTCTCATGCGATGATTGGGGGAGGATGAAACTCGAGAAAGGGAATCGGCATGGGATTGTGCGGGATTTCGATGTCCGGCACTTCGAAACCTATTTCAAAAGGCGCTTGGTGAGCGCACATAAGCCGAAATCCGTCAACCGTACGATGGAGAGAAAAAGGCAGGTCGCCTGATTTCATCCGTTGGCAGTTAACTGCCTGAACGGGTTCGGAAGGTGCTCCCGCAGTATCGCAAGCGCCGAATGGCCCCGCACGACCTCTGGGAACTTGTTCCTTATCGTTTTCACAATCATGTGAAGCTCCTGGATATTTTTCGCGTCGAAATCCACTTCCAGGTCCCATTCTGCAACCACCCTGTTGATATAAGTCGAGTTCGGATGCCGTTCGCAATACCGAATCAGCTGCCTCTCCCTTGCCCCCGCGCTATGCCTCAGCCAGAGAAGCACCTTGTATCTTTCATAGCCGAGCGCGTGTGAATTGAAATAGGTGCCAAAGAACCTGATTATGCCTTTTTTCCGGAGCTTCTTTATCCGGTACTGCACCGTGTCTGGAGAGAGATTGAGCCTGGATGCGATATCAACTGTTTTCATCCTCGCATTCTCGAAAAGCAGTTGCATTATCTGCTGGTCGTACTCATCCAGGTCCTCAACCTTCTCTTCTTTTTTATGGGGGATTTGGTGCACCTTGCCTTGTTTTCCTGTAAAGTGCTCAAGCGGAAGAAATGCCTGCTGGAGGGTGATTACGATGCTTTTCGCCTTGATGAACTTGCCGAATCTCCCCATCATCCTTTCCATCTCTTCCTTGAATTCATTTTCATCTTTGAGCGTGAGCCTTAGCGTGAAGTCCCATTCCCCCTCGAATTCCGCGAACCATTGCGCTTTCGGATGGTCTTGGAAGAAAGAAACGAGCTTCTCCTCCTCCTGGTCAGTCATATTCTCTGTCTTGATGTAGATCCTGAACGTCTTCAGGCCGAGCTTGGAAAGATTCGGTTCTGCGAACATCCGGATGATTATCCCCGCCCTCTGGAGCCTGTCTATCCGGTATTCCACCGTCTCGCTGCTCAGCTTCGCCTTCCTTCCTATCTGCGAATATGACTGCCTGGAGTCCTCCTCCAGCTGCCCCATAATGAATTTGTCTTTTTTATCAAGTTTTATGGGGATGCCCGTCTTCATTATCCTAGATTTCCGTAAAAAATTTAAATATCTTTCGTTTTTTTCGGAAATTTATCTCAGTAGAATATATATTCCTCGATTGCCACAAATTATTTACAAAAATAACAAAAGGAGGGCTGACACCAATGAACAAACTATCGAAAACCAGGCCGGGAAACGTACGGGAGCGCTGCAGAAGGACATTTCGGGGAGTTGCCGCGGCGACAGTGCTGGCAGTTGCCTCATTAATGCCTATGCGGACTGCGCATGCAGAGGCCGCCGCAGAACCGGAAGCCGTCTGTGAACAGGCTGAGGAAGAGGGCGCAACAGGATGGTTCGCGTTCCGTCCGGGCTACGTTATCGGCGCCAACCAGCTTATGCTGAAGATTGAGGGCGGAATGTCGGCTCCGACTGGCACCTCTATGTACGGCTTTGCGGAAATCCGGCCATCGGAGGAGGATTCGGCTTCCCTTGACAGCTTATATTCTGAAATGAGGGTTATGCAGAGGCTGTATCGCGGCCTCAGGCTGTATGCCGAGCTGGACTTCGGGAGTGGGCTGGAGCCAATCGTGCGGCCAGGCCTGATATATGTTGCGTCGGTTGGGGGCTGGAATATAATGCCAAGGATATCTCCATGGAGTTTCGGAGGGGCAGGGGAGGTGCAATTCAGCATCTATCTCAACAGGGCTTTTGGCGAGCGGATTTTTACCGAGTTCCTGATTGATATGAATTTCATCCAAGCCACAATCTACGCCGAGGTCGCAGCCGATGTTCTCATGCCAAGGGGCTTTTCAGTTGGGCTCTTTGTCAGCGTGTTCTCGGATTTGAGGATTGGGGAGGCAAGCGTTACGCCAATTGTGAGGGCAGGCGCTTCCTTCTGATTCTTTTTTCTTCTTTCTCTTCGGCAACCGTTTGAAGCCCGAGCGAACATTTAAAAATCATTACCGGCTTTCTTTAAACCCATTTTCGGTGCATCCCATGAGAAAATTCAAGACCACTGCCGAGATAAATGTCTCTGATAGGCTGATTGACCAGATTATCGGCCAGGACAGGGCAGTCGACATAATCAAGAAGGCGGCAAGGCAGAAGCGCAACGTGCTTCTTATCGGCCCGCCTGGAACCGGGAAGAGCATGCTCGCCCAAGCGATGGCAGAGCTGATGCCCCCCCAGGAACTTGAGGATGTGCTCATACTCCCGAATCCGAACAACGAGAACCAGCCGCGCGTAAATGTCGTGAAGACTTACCCTGATGAGGAGTACCTGGCAAAGCATCCTGCCTCCAGGGGGCTCTATTCACGCAAGGAACAGGCGGGAATCAAGAAGTTTTCTGATGGCAAGCAGAGGGCGAAGCTGCCGCAGATGCTTGGCATGGGCCTTGGAAGGAGAATGACAAGAGTCCGAAAGAAAGATGAGGAGGAGAGCGGCATATCGCCCATCTTTCTTCTGGTTGTTCTGGCAGCCGCGATACTTGCACTGATATTCATCGTTGAAATTGAGGAAGGCCTCAAGACCCTCCTTATCATAGGGGCCCTTGGAATCGGCTTCCTTTATCTGATTGCCAATGCCACTTCCGGCCTCGGAAAGCGGATGTCCCCGAAAGAGCAGACCACTCCGAAGCTGGTTGTCGATAACAGCGGGAAGACGACTGCGCCTTTCATTGACGCAACAGGAACCCGCGCAGGAGCCCTGCTTGGCGATGTCAAGCACGACCCGCTTCAGTCCGGAGGGCTCGGGACTCCCGCGCACCTCAGGGTTGAATCCGGCGCTGTCCACAGGGCGAACAAGGGAGTTCTTTTCATTGATGAAATCGCCTCGCTCAAGCTCAACTGGCAGCAGGAGCTGCTAACAGCCATGCAGGAAAAAAGATATCCGATTACAGGGCAGAGCGACATGAGCTCCGGTGCGCTTGTGAAAACAGAGCGCGTTCCAACGGACTTCGTCCTTGTCGCCGCCGGGAACCTCCCTGACATGAAGCAGGTGCACCCCGCACTGCGCTCCAGAATCCGCGGTGGCGGGTATGAGATATATGTCGAGGACAGCATGGAGGATACCCCCGAGAACGCAGACCGGATAATAAGCTTCGTTGCCCAGGAAGTGAAGAAGGACGGGCGCATCCCCAATTTCGATAGCACCGCGGTCGCTGAAATCCTGGAGGAAGCGCGAAAGATGTCCGGCAGGAGGAAAAGGATTGCGCTCAATCTGCGTGAACTAGGCGGCCTTGTGAGGGCGGCCGGAGACATCGCAAGGGAGAGGGATATTGACGTGGTCACTAAGAAGGAAGTGATGGAGGCCAAGAAGATATTCAAGTCAATTGAAAGCCAGCTTGGCGCGAAGATTATCGAGCGCAAGAGGGAATACCAGACAATAATAACAACCGGTGCTGAAGTCGGCCGTGTGAACGGGCTGGCAGTTCTAGGCGATTCGCAGGCGGGCCTTGTTCTCCCGATTGTCGCCGAAGCAACTCCTGCCGCTTCAAAGAGCGAAGGGAAAGTGATTGCGACCGGAAAGCTAGGCCAGATTGCCAAAGAGGCGGTCGAGAATGTATCAGCGATAATCAAGAAGTATATAGGAACAGACATCTCCAAGATGGATTTGCACATCCAGTTCCTGCAGACCTATGAGGGGCTGGAAGGGGATAGCGCATCGATTTCCACCGCTCTGGCGGTAATTTCAGCTGTTGCTGGCATCCCGGTCCACCAGAACCTTGCCATGACCGGCTCTCTTGATGTCCGGGGCAGGGTCATGCCTATTGGCGGGGTAACTGCGAAGATTGAGGCCGCCGTTGATTCCGGAATAAGCAAGGTGCTGATACCAAAGGCCAATGCGCAGGATGTTTATCTTGGCAAGAACACTGAGGGCAAGGTGAAGGTAATCGAGGTGACCAGCATAACGGAAGTGCTTGATTACGCCCTAAAGGACTGCAAGGATAAGAGGGCTCTTCTTGCGAAGATGAGGCGCCAGAGCAAAGGCGGCTGATTCCACATTTTTACTGAAAGGAATATTTTATATTTATTACCATATAGTATAACAGTATGGCATTAGCTTCCACTATTACCGCTGAACCCCCAAGGCCTGGGAAAATGTCAAATCTAATCAAGAAAGCAACCGCATTGGTAGATGCATTGCCCGAGAGAAGGCGAGAAAAGAGGGCCCGGCAGATGCAAATGCCGCTTATCCGGCCTATGCTAAAGGAAATCCGGCTCTGCAGGATTCTAGAGGAAAAAACTGGAATCCCTGTTGCAAGCTATCAATCACACCTGATTGCGCTTTATCATGCTGGCTCCTCCGAACTTGGGCTGGAAGGCGCTGCCAGGGCGGTTCTTAGTGCCGGTGAAAAGCCTTTTGATGAGGAGGCTATCCAGCACCTGGGAGGCGAGGCTTTCCGGCGGATTGGGGAAGGCTCAGGCGCAATTTTCAATGCAACCAGCCTGCTAGGGTATAATCCCTATGCTCCTGCCAACGGGGCGGCATTCCCGGTCAACATCTCCAGGAATCCCATTGCCCACATACCAATCACGACTGACCCGGACGGGTGGACAATCCGCTCCTTAGGGCATCAGAAACTCGAAACGGATTTCACATATGCATATGTGCGCGTTGATATGCCAAGCGGTAGAATCAGGGGGTTCATCCTCAAGGACGGTTCATCTTTCAATAAGCCTTTTCTTGCCCCTCTAATCGGGCTAAAAGTTATCCACAGCGTCCTATTCCCCGGTCCGGAGAATAACATTCTCCTCGACGGAAGTGACTGCTGAGACTGGCATCGTGTACTTCTTCTCGAACATGGTCTGGATTACCAGCTTGCCCTTGCGGCCGTCGACGCCCACTATCTTTCCAAGGTAGGTGCCGTGCTCGCTGATTGCCTCCTTGCCCTCGAGCTTCATGCGCACAAGCATATCTGTCCGGATTCCATTGATTATCTTGGTGCTGACATATGCCATTGCGATTGCCAGGATGAGAGTCAGAAGGAAATCCGGGAAATAGACGAATGGCTCGAACAGGTTGAGCACCCAGTCGCTGCCCACTTTCAGCACGAGCATCGCGAGAGTGAATCCCACCATGTACAGCGCATATTTGGTAACCTCGTACTTCCTCTTCTCGCTGATTGCGTCTATGGCCTTTCCGCTAAGGAGCAGCACGAATGCGACAAGCAGCACCATCACCACATTGCGTATCAGGTATGCCACGAGCTTCTCCCCCCCAAGTCCGAGGAGCGTTGCCTCACGGAAAGACTGGGAGGCCATCAGGATGGAGATTATGAACAGGGCAAAGCCCGCGATATATGTAATCCAGCTCGTTTTCTCCACCGAGAACCGAACATCTCGGATGAAGTTGCCGATGTGCTCATCAAGCCCCAGCAGACGGACGAACAGATAAAGGCCGACTATTATGCCGACAGGCTCCCATCCAAGCCGGAGATAGCTTGAGACCGAGAGCAGAAGTATGAGCAGCGCAGGGATCCCAAGGACCGTCTTTGCATAATACGGGTCCTTCAGCTTCTCAATAAGCACGAAATAAGTCTTCTCAAGCTCTTTGGCCTGCTTTATGAACACGATCTTCGTTGAATCAATCTTCAGCCGGGACTTGATTATCGGGGTTATCTCCTCATCAGAAGCGCCATCGGAAACAAGCACGCAGGAAGTCGGGTTGAATTCCCGCACTACCTTGTCGAGCTGGTTGCTGATTTCCTTGTCTGCCTTGAAACCTAGCTTCTTGTCTCCGGTCAGCGTGACGACTTCCACCTCATGGCCATCTGACTTCATCTGCTCGAAGACCTTGATGGCGTAGAAAATTGCGTTGGAATCAGGATCCTCAGGATCTGCGATCGCCAGCTTGAGCGCCCCATCGATATTCTTCTTCCTGCCGATAAGGGGCCCGCTGACCTTGCCTTTCTCGTAAAGGTCATTGTCCCGGTCTATACAGAGCACCAATATCGGTCTTTCCATGTCCCCAGCCTTGAAATAGTCTGTCTCCGCTCATTTAAAAAATCATCGGACTATTAAAATGTTCCCTAATTACTGAATATTGAGAGGTAAAATTACATGGAAGAGAAGAAGCGGGTTCTCCCCGGGGAGCACCTCGCCAGCTGCGAGGAATTCGAGCCCGGAGAGAATACTTTCACTGATAATGATGAGACGTATTCATCAACCTACGGAGAGGTTGAGGTCAATGAGGGCGCAATCTCAGTCAACAACAAGGGCAAGACAATAGTCAAGCCCGATGTGGATGCGAAGGTCTACTGCATCGTCACCAGGGCTGATCCGAACAAGGCCCGCCTCAGCTGCATGCTCGAGAGCGAGGTGGATGGCAACGGAAGGGGCCCTGACCTGGACGCTGTGCTGCTGGTCACAAACATAAGCCGCGCGCACGTTGAGACCATCCGGGATGCAGTTAAGGTCGGTGACATCATCAAGGGCCGCATCTATAAGATAAAGGAGGGCGGCGAGATTGAAATTAGCATTCTCGGAAAGGATTTCGGGGTGATCAAGGCTTTCTGCGGAAAGTGCCGGAGCGAAATGTCTTTAAATGGCAGCATCTTCATCTGTAACAGCTGTGGCTGGAAAGAGCGGAGAAAAATCCCCGGAGGGGATGATTCGTTCACCCGGAGCGGCGGGCGTGAGGGCGGTCGTGACCGCCGGAGTGACCGGGGGAGTGACCGCGGAAGAAGGCCTTTCGGGGAGCGCCGCGAAGGAGGCAATTTCAGGAGGCCCTCTGGTGCAAGGCGCGGCCACCGGGAAAGGCCGTTGGGCGATAGGAAGTGATGATTATGGCAGTTGAAATAATCAAGCAGGAAAAGAACATGATTGAAGTCGATTTCGGAGAGGTTGACCACTCCATTCCCCACCTCATGGTGGAAAGGCTGAATGATAATGATGATGTGGATTTTGTCGCATACAAGGTTGAACACCCGATTATTGGTTCGCCACATCTGATACTCAGAACGAAGAAGGGAGACGCACTGAAGCTTTTCACAGACACCCTTGAGGCAATAAAGACCGATGTTGACACGTTCAAGAAGCAGTTTGCTGAAATAACCAAGTAGGGTTTCTCATGAATATCGAGAAGTTACTTGAAAAGCCACCCGTGGAGATACTGGTGCTTTTCGCCACCCTTTTTCTTTATATCCTGACTGACAGGCTGCTCCCGGAAGAAAGCGAATGGGGCTTCCTGCGCATCCTCTTTGCACTATTGGTACTCGCCCAGATGCTTTTCATACTCGGAACAGAGATCAAGCACAACACAAAGAAGTTCGGCTGGAAGCACGAGGTGGTTGACACCGCCGTTGCCCTTGCGGTTGCGCTTATCATCTGGTTCGGCGCGATGTATTTCCTGAATACCAGCTCTCCTGTTTCAGGTGTGGTTTCATGCAGCATGCTCCCCAATCTTTATCGGGGGGATTTCGTTGTTGTGCAGGGCGCTGACCCTGCGGCATATCACATTTCGATGGCCAAGGAGGATTTCGCCCTCTTTGAGAACGAGTTCTCGACAGTGTTCAATTCGCATGACAATTATACTGTCCCAGGCTCGCTCTATGCATACTGCATATACAGCCCTGCCGCCGATTTCTGCCAGGAGTTCTCCGTTAATCCCGACGATTTCCTGGAAATGCGGGGGCCCTTGTCATATAGGTACACGATGTGCACAATAACGCCCCAGGAGGGGGAGCTGGCCTACAGCCCCTGCCTGAAGTCCATAAGCTATGGGGGGACCGAGTACCTCACAAACTTCAATAATGATGTCATAGTGTACCAGCCGGCAGCAACCGACCTCTATGGCCGCGTTGGCGATATAGTCCACAGGGTCCTGTTCGTGCTGAATGTCGAGGGGGAGAAATACTACATCACCCGCGGGGACAACAATCCGGTCCTTGACATTCAGGTCTATGATTACCGGGGAAGGATGGGCAACCATCCGGTTTCCCAGGAGAACTACAAGGGCAAGGTCATTTTGAGAGTGCCTGTTCTTGGCTACTTCAAGCTTCTCATCTCGGGCTTCTGGGAAGAGGATGAGCAGTGCAAATGGCAGCTGGAATATCCGCATGTCTAAAGCTTCAGGACAACGCTGTCAAGGTATTTCCCGTTGTATTTGATCCACTTGGGCCAGACGGCAAATTCCCGGAACCCTACTTTCTTATAGAGTGAATATGCCGGTCTATTGGGCCGGAGGACGCTGAGCCAGATGTTCTTCGGCTTTGGCCTGAAGAATTTTCTGGCGGTGTTTATGTTGAACCTGAGCAAGGCCTCTCCTAGGCCGAGCCTGCGGTAGGGCTTCACGACTGCCAGGCCGAGCATGACGCTTTCCCGCTCCCTGCCAATCCCGCAGCTTGCATGGGATGAGGCGGCAATCTTCCCCCCGATGCGGGCAATTAGCGTGTATTTCGCCTTTTTCCGGAAGCCTTCAAGCTCTCCCTTTTTCCACTCTTCCTCCTGTGCAAGCGTTAATTTCTTGTCGAGCAGGATGTATGCCTTCTCGGCAATAAGCCTGTTGATGAAAACCAGCAGCTCACCTGTGGAATCGGCCCTGCTGAGGAATGATACTTCTGCAATCCGGCCATCTTCGAGCCTGATTGACCCGAGCGTAGGCATGCGACTACCCGTACTGGGTTCCGCCCAGTTCACGCGTCATCACTTCAGTGAGGCTGGAGCGGAGCTTTTCCTTGTGGGCGTCCGTTGTATCGAGGTTGTCAATTTTCTCGTCCCACTGCGCGAGCGAGGCTAGTATCCTGTGCAGGAGCCTTTCATTGTCCGTGTACTTGGCGTAGCTGAGCAGGGAATCCAGGGCATACCCTGATTCCGAGTCCCCCAGCGCATCGATTATCGCGTTACGCAGGACATGGTTGGCCTCATTCTCCATTGTGCAGAGATGGGCGTAATGGTATGTCAGCACCTTTGCAGCATCATCGCCCTTGTTGAAAGCGCCGAGCATCTTGATGAATTCCACAAGCCCTTCCAGTGAGGTGTTGTAATTGAACATCGCGCGGTAGACATTCATCCTCAACTGGGTGGCCTCTCTGTTGGGTGTCCTGGCCCTGAAGTGCTCGTAGTTCCTCATGAACTTGAGCTCCGAGCTTGTTGCCAATGCCTCGTGAATCATATAGAGCAGGAGCTGGCGGATGTTCTCATCGCCCTTCATGTATATGCTCCTGATTTTCTCAACAGCATCCCGTTTTTTCTCCTCACTGACCGCAACAGGATAGAACTTGATCGAGAACATCGCGGTCTCAATCTCCTTGACTATGTCCCCCATTTTCGTATCAGGAGCCGTTTCATCTTTCTTCGGAGCTTCCTTCTTTTTCCCGCTCCCGGTCTTTTTTTTGCCTGCCAAGCCTATCACCAGTATTTTTTACTCTTTCATTTATTATTAATAAATCAGGTGGTCACTTGGAGATTCATTTTGCGACAAGCAATGTCCATAAGTTCAAGGAGGCGCAGGAGATGCTGAAGGATGCCAGGGTTGAGCTGAAGCGATTCGGGTTCGAATACCGCGAAATCCGCTCGGAGAGCCTTGAGGAAATCGCAAGGGATGCGGCGGCAGCGGCCTTCGGGCGCCTGAAGAAGCCGGTTTTCGTGGAGGATTCCGGCCTGTTCATAGATTCCCTGAACGGCTTTCCCGGAACTTACTCCGGATGGACATTCGGGAAAATCGGCTCTGGCGGCATGCTGAGGCTGCTTGCAGGGGCCAAAGAGCGCTCAGCGCACTTCGGAAGCTGCGTTGCATTCGCCGATGGGAAGGGGGTAAAGACCTTCAGCGGCACCTGCAGGGGCACAATCTCCCCAGAGGCGCGCGGAACAGGCGGCTTCGGGTACGACCCCATCTTCGTTCCCGAGGGCCACAACGAGACTTTTGCCCAAAGCATAATATTAAAAAACAAGCTCTCACATAGATATAATTCTCTTTTGAAATTCTCAAATTATCTGAGAAAGACACAGTAGGTGAACTGTCGTGGCTAGATTGCATTCCAGAAAGAAAGGAAAATCCGGAACGAAGAGACCAAAAAGCATGGTCTCCCCAGAGTGGGTAGAAGCAGATGTCAATGAGATTAAGAGGCTCATCGTGAAGATGGCAAAAGAAGGCGTTCCGCCTTCCAAGATTGCCCTCATGCTAAGGGACCAGCACGCGATACCGAATATCCGCGCGTTCCTTGGCATGTCGATGACCGCATTCCTCAAGAGTGAGGGCGCGCTTCCTGAGTATCCCGAGGATCTCATCAGCCTTATCAAGAAGGCAATCCGGATGAGGGAACACATCAAGAAGGATGGCAAGAGGGACACGCACAACAAGGTGAAGCTCAGGCATGTGGAGTCCAAGATTATCCGCCTTGTCAACTACTATCGTAAGAACGGCGCTATTCCTTCGGACTGGACCTATGACGCAGAGAAGGTTGCGCTACTTGTAAAGTAAATATCACACGGGTAATATTCTATGGCAGGCAAGAAAACAAAAGTCGTTGACAAGTGGAAGAGCAAGAAATGGTATACAGTCATTGCACCTTCTATGTTTGAGGGCAAGGAGATTGCCGAAGTGGTCGCAAGCGACGACAAGTTGCTGCAGAACCGAATCGTCAGGAAGAGCCTGATGGAGCTGGGGACTGGCGGCGCTTCGCAGCTGGCAATGTTCACGAACCTTCGATTCAGGCTCACCGACGTGAGCGGCGCGACTGTGCACACCAAGCTCGTCGGATATGACATCGCATCCTCGTACATAAAGACCTTCGCGAGGAGGGGCAAGTCGCTCATCCACCAGATTGTGGATGGGAAGACCAAGGACAATGAGGAGCTCAGGCTCAAGATTATCGCGGTCACCGGCGCGAGGGTGAGCGAGAACACAAAGAGGAACATCAGGCAGGCACTCGTCGAGGAGACGCTCAAGGGAGTTACCGAGGGCAACTTCGAGGATGTCATGCAGGACCTGCTTTTCGGAAAGTTCTCCTCGAGGATTTTCACCAGGCTCAAGCAGATAACGCGCATGAGGCGTGTCGAGGTCTGGAAGTCCGAGAGGAAAGAGAACTTCAAGTGATGCTATGATGCCTCCGGGGATGGATCCTAGGAAGATGCAGCAGCTGATGAAGCAGATGGGCATCCAGCAGAAGGAGATTGATGCCAAGAGGGTCGTCATCGAGACCGATGATGGCAATTATATAATCACAAACCCCCAGGTTACCGAGGTAATCATGCAGGGGAGCCGCTCATTCCAGATTGCAGGGGATGTCAACCTGGAGGATTCCATCAGCAAGGAGGACATCGAGATGGTGATGTCACAGACCGGTTGCGAATGGGAAGAGGCCGAGAATGCCCTGAAGAAAGCGAATGGCGATATCGCGCAGGCTATCCTCGATATCAAGCCTGAGTAGCGCAGGAACCAATAAAAATATTCATTGCTATTCCCTTGCTTATGGGTATCAAAAGGGAATGGCAGCTCATCGTAGTGCTGCTCATTCTGATTGTTCTTCTGGTCAAGGCAGTCGAGTTCTTCAAGGTCGACGTGGTGGAGGCGGATGCCAGCAACTTCGTCATGGAGGATTTGACCAGCAGGTACCCGGAGGCGGATATCTCGATAATGTCAATCCGCGAGATGACCAATGACGCCGGGGACAACTATTTCGAGGTCAAGGCGAGAGTCACCGAGGGCGCGGCAACTCCATGCCCCGGGAGGATGCACATATACTACAATTATCCTGAGCAGAACTTCATCTCCCAGCCAAGTGAGGTGATAACCATGGGCTGCGAGGTATGCACCGAGGGGATTTGCACGCTCGCCTTCCCCGAAGAGGCGGTCATCGCATCACACACTTTCGAAGGCACTGATGACATATCTTCCTACCTTTCCCTATACCCTTCCGCATATCCGTCCACAACAGAGAGCAAGGATTCCTGGCTGGTAGTCTGGAATTCGCCGCTCGCGCTGAACACGTACTATGTTGAACTTGGAAAGGACGGATCGGTCCATTCAGTTGATAGCCGGGAGAAGGGCGGTCAGTAGATTATTCTATCCTTACTTTCCCCCCTTCATGGGAGATTTTCCTTTCCACAAATTGTGAGATCACTGACGCGTTCGTCCTGAAGTGCTCAGTGATTTCTGATGTTGCGAATGAGGTTTCCCCCTCTGCCAGGGCAGCGTAGATGAGGATTTGGTCCGCGAGGTGCCTGTCTAGATCCCAAGTTTCCTTTTTCAGCTCATCGATTGCCTCCTGGGCGACAGCTTCAGCGCGCTTTCCCCTCTCTCCTGGAACGTATGAGCCCCTCAACCCCTGCCAGCAGGTTACAGCGTTTCCAGGGGATAACGCTTCCTCCTCCCTTATCCTGACATCCTCTATCTTATTGTTGAGGAATATCTTTTTTTCTCTCATCGCAATTGCGAGCGGGAGGTTTGCAACCCTTATAAGGGCCTTGACGTCCGTCCCTTTGTGCCAGGCTTTTACGCCTTTGAGGCTGGAGGGTGTAATATCGAACCTGATTCTGCCGCCCCCTTTCGGATAATATCCAGGCTTCAGGAGTTCCGCCTCAACTTCGGCGCCCATATTCCTTATCGCTGGCAGGAAGACATTCTCGAAATAGTCATAAGAAGGGGATTTGAGGACATGCGTACCCCCGCTAATCGTGATGGAGCTCTTCTTCTCCGCTTTCAAGAGAATGGGTATTATGGTCTCTGCGACCAGTGTTACCGAGCCGGCGGTCCCGATGTCAAAATCGTACTTTCCGCCCACAATCTTTCCGGGATTGAATGCAAGCCTCCGGCTCTCGAGTTCGTCCCCCTCAAGCGCTCCCCGGCAGACCTTCCTGACAGCCCTGGCGGCGGTCAGGTGCTGCATCTTCAGCCCCGGCCTGCCCCTCTTTGCGCGGACATTCACCATCTCAACAGTATTTCCGGTTATTGCAGAGAGGCTGAGCGATGTCCTTATCATCTGCCCTCCGCCCTCTCCTATCGAGCCATCTATAGTAATCATAAGTATCCACAGGAATAGTAAGCGTGAATCATTATAGCGCTAACGCTAGAGAAATGAAGCGTAAGGAGAAAAAGGCCAGCGCATCGCTGCGCTGGCAAGGCGACCAGTTATCCTCCCATGCACTAAAAAAGAGCGTGAGGATTGTAGATGGGTAACAACTACTATATAAAGCTTTGTGCGATTGTGGCAATTTTTAGTTTTTAATGTTGTTTTCCTCGGATATTTCCAACACTTTGTGTGAATTCACATACTTTTTTTGTAATTTTATTGTCACTTTGGGTGTTTCTGTGATTCTAGCCCTTGCGATAACTATTTAACCTCATTTTGTTATCAATACTTTATGGTCGGGAACAAGGGGAGCAAAAAACCCGTTGTGGTCAGTCTTGCTGAGCGCAGGGATGCTGCAAAGGCGGTTCCGTCGCAAGGCAGGAGGCGCGCAATCGGCGGCCTCCTTTCAGCAGAAGCTGGGGATGTGCCTCTGGGCGCAAGGGATGCCACAGTATACTCATTCAATACCGGAAAAGTAGTGCCGCCAAACAAGGGCAAATCTGGAAATTCCTACCCGTTTGCCGCCAGTTCAGGCATGTGCGCCGATCTTTTGTCCGAGGCCGTTTCGCACGTTGGCGAGAGGCTGACGAAGTTGCTGGCAGTCCCCCAAGAAATCTACATACGCCAGCAGCAGCCCCCACTCATATCAAATGAGATGGTCCGGGATGCCGCAACAGTCGCAATCTGGCTGGTGCATGGGGGCGCCATTCCATCCAAATTCCCCTCCTATGGCATCGTTGTTAACTCCCGAGGGGAAAACCAGTTCTGCACCCTTGTGGACATGCGGCGAAAGATTATTGCCTGTGCGTGTGTTAGGACCATGCAGGGCGGCCAAGGCCACTGGGATGAATTCGAGACCGCGATAATGCGTGCAGTAACCCTTGCCAGGAAACACCAGCAGGACGGGCGCGATTTCAATTTCGTTCTGGCTAAGGATAGCTCTCTCAGGACCTACTAATTGTGGTTATTTTTTAATGTTTGCGATACATTATACACCCATGAAGTGCAAGGAGGGTTTAGGCGTTGGCATTTCCAGGAGCTCCGTCGTCCATATATCAAGGGCCCGGAGGCCGCGAAATGGCACCGAGCCGAAAATCGAACCTCCAATGGACGTTCCGCAGATGCGCACAGAGCTAGGAGAACATAAAAGGGCTGTGATGGTCGATGCGCACATAGGAGCGCTAATCGAGGCTGGCGACCCTGGGGGCTGGGTTCTCCGGAAAGTGAACTTTGTCCTTCAGAATGCCGATACTTATTTTACCGACCCTGATGCCCTGGAGCATCTGATTAGGTTCATGGTCGAGAGGGTCCGGGATTATGGGGCCCATGAGGGCGTGCCTCTGCTAATTATAGCTCATCGGTCTTTCGGGCACCTTGGGCAGGTACGAGACTCTTTGAATGAGGCTATCAGCCGCCTTGGAATAGAAGATTTCAGGGATGGCTGACCTCTATTCTTCACCAAAGAAGCGGGTTCCCATCCCGGTATCCAGGCCGCCGGTTCCTCCGTCGCCTCCGGTTCTTCCGCTTGCAAGGAATTCCTCGAGCGAGATGGCCCTGCTACCGGCGGGGAACAACTCCTGGAAGCCCACTCCCCTCTCAACGTTTCCACGGCCCGTAATCTGCAGATAGAATCTCTCAATCATATTCTCAAGCCTACCAACCCTCTCGGCAATTGCCTCAGGGCTGTCCGGGGCAACGCTTCTCCTAAGTAGCCCTCGCCTCTGGATTTCCGGCCGCGGCCCGAATGCGCTAAGGACGTGCTGGAATCCTCCCCTCCATGTCGCCCCTGCCTCTCGCGAGCCCTCCTCCAGATAAGCATAGACCTCTGAGAGCGGCCTTCCGGATTCAATCATGCTTATCATCTCCCTTGCGATTGCTGTTGCTTCAGTATACTGCATATAGCCCGGGTTTCCGTGCGTGGCAATTGCCATGCCGATGAATCCGCTTGCATCATCAACCAGGTGCTGCAGCTCGTGATTGTACTTGCGCTGCATATGGGATTCGTGCGGCTCTCCGCTCGACCTTGGCCTGGATCTTGGGCTCCTGAGCACAATCATGCCGGAGTGCGATGAGAAAAAACCCCCAACGTCCTGGCGCAGTACGCTCGGCTCCCCTGGCAATGGGCTGACAAAAATGCCATTGACTCTCTGGCTCTCGCCAGCGCTCATCTCGTGCGATATTCTGTAGATTGCCATCCGCCCATCGAACTCTATCAAAGCCAGGCCGTGCCTTCCGAGCATCTCGTTTATTGCAGCAACCGCCCTCCCCCGTGATTCGGATTGGCTTGCCATGGCAAGAAGGCGATTGCGGCTCTGTTCGATGGAACCTCCAAACATCTCATCCGGCATGGAATTGAGGATGGCGGTCACCATCTCACGCCTGGAGTCTCCTCCGGTACTTTCTCTAATAGGTCTTATTGCCCCAAGCAGCCTGTCTGCCAGTGCCTGGTCCAAAGTGCCTGAATACTCCCTTATCCTCACCTCGCCGCCAGGCCGCAGAAGCCTCCTGGATAGCTCTGAAATAACAATCGGATTGCCATGACCCAGCAAGACATTGTTCAGGTACTCGACCCTTCTCCTTGCGACAACCGGATGGTGCGCCGTTACCTGCCCTTCATGGGAGCCGAGCATGGCCCAGCTAGCAAAATGCTCGACAGCGCGGGTGAGTACGCTTATTCTCTGAATCCTCTCGAGTGGAGGCATATGCCGATCATTTCTGATTCTCTCAAGCTCATCTACAAACATACGATTGAATGTCCTGCGCGCCAGTTCCCCATCCTGGTATCCAGTGAAAACGCGCCCTATCGTCTCATCAACATTCCGGAGCACCTGCATGTCCGCCTGGAGCGTGGCAAGCTGCTCCGGGTCAATGTATCCTCGTTGGACATCATGGTACACCCGGTCATAGAGCTGCCTTGCCAGAGGGCTGCTCTCAGGAGGCCTCTCCAAAGGAATCCTTGTTAGTGCCTCTTGCCTGAGTTTCCCAACCCTCCTGGAAATCAGTGTTCTCTCTGCATCCAGCCTTCCTTCCTGGGCATATAACCTTGCCCTGGCCTCAGGGTCGGTCTCCATGCGCCGCTCCCGTTCCAGCCCTATAACCTCCTGCATCAGCGCATCTGCCCTTGACTGGAGCTCATTAGCGCTTCCATCTGGCATGCGGAATGTGCCGTCATTCTGCAGGGCGGCAATCTCAAGCTCATTTGCCCCATGCCTCAGCTCCCCTTCTCTTGCCATTGCGATATTTAGCGCAAGCGCATCATCCATACTGACTCCGTTAATTGCATCATCAGCCTCTCCCCTTAGCTGCGCTGCAGCTTCCCTCATCGCCTCGCCAATCAGGAGCGCCTCAGCCCTCCTCTGGGCGTTTCCACGTATCCTACTTGCGCTCTGATCCTCATGGATAGGGGCGGGGAAGCGCATCTCCCTTCTTTCCTGCTCATGCAGCTCCTCAAGCCTGGCGACCATCCTGTCCCTGTACTCCTGAGCGCCCTCCCCTTCCGCGCGCCTTATCCTCGAGACCACTTCAGGGTCCTGGCGCATAAGGGAAATCTCTGCCTGCAATCCCTGCTCAGCAAGAGAACGCATCTGCGCACTCAACCCTGCATCCTGGTATACCCCCAGGCCATGCTCAAGGAAAAGCGCGCCTGCCCTGCGATGAATCCCGTCGGCGTCTTGCCTTGGGGAATGAGTATCAACCCTGAGGGCCGGCTCCTCTGGAGCTGGTGCGGCAGCCCGCCTGCCATCAAGGACCTCGCGCATGAGCCGGAGCTGCACCCTTCCTTCGGCCCGTTGCCTGATTGCATGCATCCTATCTGAGTGTGAGCCGCTCCTTACATGCTCGGGGTCGTGCCATCTTGTAACTGCCCTCTCGACAGCCCCCTTCCTCTGCTCAAGGCCGGGGTCTTCCCTCAGCCCCCGCATGTACTCTTCATCTGAGCGGAAATTCCGGAGCTCGATTTCCTCAATCAGACGTTCTGTTTCCATAAGAAGCCGGTTGTACTCGTCGCTATTGATGCGGCCTGCCCCGGCCAGCTCCTCAAGCTGCGATACATTTCCGGCAATCTCCCGCTGGATAACCCGGGGGGTTCTGGCTGCACCGCCAGCCTCTTCCACAGGAGCTCTAGTCCTCGCTTCAATTGCCAAGTCCCTCAGATACTGCGCTTCGGCGCTGCGCTGGCCTGCGATGTTCGCCCGCTCGGCAGGGCTCATCTCAATCATGCCGGGCCGGGGGTTCATCATCTGCTCTGCCAGCTGCTGCCTCTGCTGCGCAAAAGCTTCAAGCTGCTCCGGCTCAGCGCTGCGGAGCCTCCTCACCAGTTCCTCGGCCGGAGCGTCCTGGCCAGCCTGAAGGAGCTGGCGCGCAAGCTCTGCCGGCTCCTGTATAATCGCCTGCAAGTCAAGGGCTTCAGCCTCTCGCATCAGGCGGCCGAACCTTTCATTGGCGGCGCGGACATCGTCCATGCTGCTCAATCCGCTCTCATACATCCTGTAGGCCTCGGTGCGGAGCCGTCCTGCCTCGGCCTGCAGCTCGGCTGCGGTGCCCTGGCTGATTCTGGCTTCAGAAACCGGAGGGGTAGCCTGCTCTGGCGATCCCCGATTCCGCTGCTCATAATTTTGGAGGAATGTATCAACGCTGAAGGCCTGCATTATCTCCGGCGAAACATCCCTTCCCTGGGCATCTGCCCTCTGACGCTCGACCTGGAGCCTTCCCCTAGCCGCGCGCATCTCGCTGTAGAAATGTCCGAAAGCGGCAGCGACTTCAGGCGTCATGAAATCCGCGTTGTCTGCTAATGCCTGCCTGGCTTCCTCTCTTTCAGTGTCATTGCCGAACGCCATCCGGTGGGCGATATCCGCGACATCCTCAAGGGTGACAACCAGCACCTCGTCAACCTGGGGCGACCCCTGCCTGGCCGAATCGATGCTTCCGCCCATACGGTCTGCGACCATGAGCATGCGGTCAGGGTTGCCGCTGAATTCGCTGCCAGGTGTTATCATATACATAACCGCATCCTGCATGTCTCGGCCCATCCCATTGAACCTTGCCCGGCCGCTTGCCCTTACAGTATCATCGTTTGAAAGTAGCTCTGTTGCTGCCAGGTAGAGCTCCCTGGCAGTAACGCTGAGCTCCTCGGATCTCTGCGGCGCGCTCTCCTCGAGGGCCTGCCTTGCGGCAGCTGCGCGCTCAGCGTCAGTTGGGACCCTGTCCCTTGGAAGCAGCTCATCCATGCGGGCGAACCTGCGCCCCCTGGGGCTATCATCCCGGCCTCCCCTGTCAAGGGGTGTGTATTCGGTAGCCAGATTCCCGACAATGTTTGGCGGGATTGCGCGCTCGCCCATCATCGCATAAAATTGCGGTGAGTGCCCGAAAGCCCTGGCGCCTTCGAACTGCCCTGGAATCAGCTGACCGACAGCCTCAGCGTGCCCGCCACCCGCTGCTGCAAGGGGCATCTGCTGCACTGCAGGCTGCATCTCAGGAAGCCGGGGGATGGTCTCATGGGCGCGTGATACTAAATCCCGCAAACTTGCCCTGGCCCTTGCATCTCCGATTTGTGCTACTCCTCCTCTTCTGCGGGGGCTCTGCCTGACTGCGGCTTCAATTGCGTCTGAATCATGGGACTGGGCGAAAGAAGCGAAATCTCTATTGCGAACAAGCATAGTTACTGCATCCTGAACTGCGGGTGGAAGCGATTCGACAGTTGCATCTCCGCGCGCGACTTCCCATGCGTACCTTGCAAGGGAGACCTGCGCTTCTGTCGCATCAGGATTGAGTATTCCCGCCTGCTGCGCGGCTTCTATCTGCGGCGGCATTGGAATCTCGGTTGGAGCTTCCCTCCTTGCAGGCGCTCTTGATATCGGTGTCGGGGGCCTTATTGTTCTCTCAGGCGCAGGCTCTGGCGCTGGGGTGGGGCTGCCCCGTTCATGCGCGGCTACCAGATTCCCCAGTTGCTCTGCGGAACTGTTCACCCCTCGCATAACGAACCTTCCCAGGTGGGAATCAGGATCTCCTGAAAAAACAGCCCTTGAGAACGGCGTGTTCGTCTCAACGGTACCATCACTTCTAATTTCAATCTCCCCGACCAGCCTCTCCACTTCCCTCCTTATCGGGTCTGCCAGGTTCATGCCATCGAGCGCGGCAAGGGCTCCTGTGCCCTCCCCTTCGAGCTGGCCAGCCCTTGCAAGAGCGACTTCCCTAGCGAAATTAGCCAGCTCGGTTGGATTTGTGAGGTTCCTGTCAGTGACAACTGTGGTGCTGGCATCTGTTGTGCCTATCGATAATGGCCTGGTGACTTCTCCTCGGTCCGCTGCCGGAGTCTCAAGAACCGGCTCGGGGGCAGGCCTTGGCTCTCCGCCTCCAGGCCCTCCGCCATCGGGTGGCGGGCGCCTCCTTGCGAGCGTCTCTGCAACATCAATGATTGTTTCAGCTTCGTTTGCCTCGCTGCCGCCTCGGCGCATCCTCTCTTCGATTGTGCCAAGGTGAGGCGATAGGCTCTCATCGAACCCTTCCTGCCGGTATCTTCCCTGGAGGAGCTGCCTGGCAATCTCCGCAACCGGGGCGTCTATCGCCTCATCCGCAATTAGCGAATTGAGTTCATCGGAAGATTGCCTGAATAGGTGGTCATTGATTTCTGAGGCTGCCCTTCCAACCGCAGCTTCATCAAAGTCCGGAGTCCCTCCTGATGTCAACTCCTCGACATGCTGCCTCACAATGTCGTTTGGCGGCAGCGATTCCAGCTCCTGCCTCGCCCCAGTTCCTTGCGTATCAAGCAGCACGCTTCTTGCGAATTCTCCGAGGCCCCCATCGCTGTTCAGCCTCCTGCTCCGCGCAAGCTGGGAGCCCCCGCTCTCTTCTCCAGCAATTACGGGGGCGGGTGTCTCATCCACAAGATCGAATGCGAAGTCAAAATCATCGCCACTATCCGCAGCGAGGCGGTCAATTCCTGGCTCCTGCTCTGGCTGAATTGGCCTTCTCCCATAGTTCTCCTCTAGTACTCTATTGAATAAGTCGGAATGCAATCTAACCCGTCCATCCCTCCTTGAAATCGGCGTGTCCATGCCGGCAAAGGCTATCGGATGCCCTATTGATGGCTGACCCGGATCCGAGGTATCAAGCCCGGCCCCGATGAAGGCATCCTGCCCCCGGTTTCTTTCACCTTCCACGTATCCGGACACAATTTCCTGGGCTGCCCGAAGCCTTTCATCTTCTAATGGTATGGCGTCTGCTGCCGCTCTTGCCTCATCGCTGTTCAGCCCTCTTAGTATCTCAGGGGCTGTCACTGCTTCATCCGGCGCTGAGAATGCACTTTGGTCCCTGGCAAGGCGGAGCGCCCTTGAGAAGCGGTCAGCAAAATCTTCGGTAACGCTGAAGAACTCCTCATCAAATCCGCGGTAGTCCGTTCCTTCTGGGCCCCTCCCAATCCTGGCAGCCACAAGGTCCAGGTCAATTGGCTGGAATGTCAACACTAACTGTCCGTCCACTTCAAGGAATGCTACCACAGTATTTCTTGGATACCGATCAAGAAGCAGCGCCCTTCTTGATAGCTCGATGTAAGTATCCCAGGCTTCATAAACTTGCTGCCTTCCTTCGGGCGTTTGCATAAGGCCAATCAGCTGGCTCATGGCAGGGTTGCTCTCATGCTCTGACATCCACCTATCAAGGGATCTCTGGTATTCGGCCATGTCCTGCCTGTAAGCTTCATGGGATTCGGGAGTGGCATCATCTGCAGGGCGCCTTGGCGGTTCAGGTATGCTCAGGACATCATCCAAAAGTGCAACGCTCTCCACCCTGGCCCGCTCAACAAAGCCTCTTCCTGGAATTGCCACATCCCTGACTTCCGTTCCCACCAGTGAGCGGAAATCATCCGAGAAGCTGATTGGCTGGAGCACTGGCTCTCCATCAACCCTTACTCCTGAATCATAATGTTGGACCTGGTGGATGTCAGAGCTTATCATGCCTTGGCTTCTTGATAGGCCAAGCCCAAGAACCGCTGCCGAGGAATCCTCCATCTTCAGGAACAGGTTTCTTGAAGTCCCATCTGGCATATCGAGCCTCAGCCTGAAGATGCCTGAGATGCCCCCGAGCCGGTCTACCCCAGATATTCTTGCGCCATCATAACCGTCCAGGGCAGAGACCCTGTCCTGGACTCTGCCTCTGAAAACCAGGTCATAAACTGTTCCTGCCCTTGCCTCTATTGCCTGCATCCGCGCCATTCTTAGTGCAATCTTTTCCCTAAGACCTGCAAGGACATGTACTCTTAGTTCGGTGGGGGTCGTTACACGCGTGTCCGGTCTTATATGGAACACATGCTCGTATTCCCGGGCAAGAGCAGCGACTGCCTCCGGCTCTGTGGTTGCCGCCAGCCTGTCGACTGCGCGCTGCAGGATGTCTATCTCCGCTGGCAATTCCTGGTGCCTTCTTGCCTCGCCCACTTCTATTCCAAGCTCTTCAAGTGCACCGATGCGGGCCTGGAAAAGACGCTCATTCGCGCTCCTGCCGCTGATGAATGCATGACGGATATTGCCTTCGGATACCCCCCTCAATTCAGTACCCGTATCTCTTAGCGCGGCAATCGCTGCCTCTGGAAGCTCGGCGCCCCCTTCCAGCTCGCGCAAAAGGCTCCTTGAAAATCTGTCCCTGTCAACAGAAACGCCCAGCCCCTCAAGCTCTCTCACAACGCCGTCAACCAACCCCCTGTTGTATGCTTGTGCAACATCAGTTCCGGTTTCCTCCCTGAACTGCTGCATCGCTTCCATTTCGCTTCCTGTTATCTCGGGGATTGTTCTTGCACTTATTACTGCTTCTTCTGCAGCAACAGCTCGCGCGTCTCCCTGCGCAAGCCCCCAGTCATTTACCATCCTGTCCCTGATTTCCTGGGGCAGGCCAGGCTCACTAAGCCGGTGTACCATCTCATTGAGTTCAGGGGGCCCTGAACTTACCATCATCTGAAGCAGGCCCCCTTCGTTCTCTTCCATGTATCTGACAAGATTCCTCAAGCCGTCAGCTGTGGATGCCCAGTCCCGTGGCAGGCTCTCCATCGCGCCTTCAAACCTCTCTCCCCTGGCAAGTCTTTCCAGAATCATGACCTGCGCATCTGCCGGGAGCCGGCCGAATTCCTGCGTCATTGGGTGGTTGGCATCCTGCAATTCAGGCGACATGCTGACAATCCGCTCAAGGGCTCTTGCCCCTGGAAGCCCATCGTGAAGCGCCTGCTCAAGGACATCCCTCAGATTATTCCCATATAAATTCGCAAGCAGGCGCTCTCTCAATGCAGAAGAGAGCTCCTCCGGCGTGCCTGCAAGTGCTTCCCTCCTGGCAGGCGCTCCGGGCAATCTCCTATCCTCACCCACTGCTAGCGGGATTTCCTCTGCATCAGCATCGGATAGCGCCTGGTCAACCGCCTGCCTTGCGCCATCCCCCCCGATTAATGCAGAAGGTCTTAACCTGGCTCTCTGGGCCGCGACAGTCAGCTCCGGATGCGTCAGGACTGCTGCCAGGATTTCAGCCTCGGAAGAATCTGCGGACAATCCTGCCCTCCTGACAACTGCCGCATCTAAATTGCCTTCCCTGATTGCCTCAACGGTATCCCTGATTCTTGCCAAATTTCCTTCGGTATATGCCCTCTCTCCAGTATCTGTGTGGAAAATTTCTCCATCCTCATTCGCGCGGAATCCTAGCGCTTCATAATTTCCATCCTCTAATATTGAGATTGCCTCATCAAGGTTCCCACTCCTGCGCAGAAGGTCTCCGGATGATACCTCTCCTGCTGGAAGGGCGCGTATCTGATCCATAAGCTCCGCACTCGCAGCTCTCAGTTCGTCAAGAGAAAGCAGGTGCATCTCCCTTCTTGCGGGCGCCGGGCCGCGCTCTTCCCTAACTTGCGGAGTCGGCATCCTGATTCTTCCGGTCCTTTCCCCTTCAGTAATTGGCGGCGGGGCTCTGTGAGGGCGTGTTCCATCCTCTTCTCTTTCGGGCCGTGGGGCCCTAATCCGTGCAGTTCCACCTCCATCCTGAGCCGGTCTTGGGGCTCTTGCCGGAACCGGCTCAATCACTTCCGGAGATGCGGGCGGCCTTGCCATCCGCTCTGGCCTTGGAGTTGGTCTCCTTATCCTTGCGGTTCCTCCGATATCAGCTTCCGGCTCGGGCGGCGCAATCGGCTGCTCGTCTGCCGCCAGTTGCGCAAGAGTCTCCAGGACAATTTCCGGCGGCTCCGGAACCGGCTGGGCAACCGGCGCTTCGCGCCTTGGCGCTCCGGGTTCGATTGGATGCCTAACCCTTCTTGCAGCTTCTGCGGTGACATGAATCCGGGCTTCCATATCATCCCGTATCCTGCCTATCCTCGCTCTTGCCGCCCTCCTGAAATCGAGCATTGTCGGTGACCTGCCGCCGGTAATCATCCCAAGCGTCAGCATGTCCTGCCTGTAATCCTCGGGCATCTCTACTCTCCCCCTGTAGATATCGCGCATCTGCCTGGCAGTATCACGAACAGCCGCTTCTTCCCTTCCCCGTCTTGCAAGTTCTCTTCCTGCCCTGCCAACATATCTTTCGAGTGCCCTCACAACCCTCTGGGGCAGCGGCCCTTCGGCTATCGGAAGCTGTCCCTGGCCAATCCCAAGCGCCCTTGCGGCAAGCGCATCGCTAAGCCCGAGCTCCTCCGGAGTATAAAGAATCCTTCCCCCCTCCCCGGTCCGGGAGAGCATCCTTGCCGCAGCAAGTGCCCTTGCGTCATCTAGGGAGCTGCCGTACTGTTCCCGTATCGCCAGCGCCTCCACCTCAAGGCTGTCCCTGATCCGGTCTATCCTCCCCTCTGCGACCCTGCGCAAATCCTCTTCGGTTGGCCGCCTTCCGCTTCTTGCGATGTCCTCCAAAGCCTCGATTTCCTGCCGGAATTCAGAGGGAATTTCCCCCTGCCCGCGCCTGCGGTCCCTTTGGTATGCCTGGTATGCTTCGCGCAGCCTTCCAATGCTCAGAATGGCAACTTCCTCGCGCATCCTGGGAGCCGAGACATCTATCGGAACAGGCTCAATTGTGGCTGGTAGCGGCCCTTCGGCCTCGGCCATCGCCCTGATGTCCTGCGCTGCAGCAGCCCTTCTGAAATCATCGCTGCCAAGGAGCATGGTCGCCCGGATTGCGACGTCCGCATCAATCCCAAGCTCCTCCGCAGTCGCTCCCCTTATCATGGCCTCGGCGGATGCCATCGTCCGCGCCCTGTCGCTGTTCAGCCCGGTCTCCTGCATTATTGCATCCTGGCGCGCCCCCGTTCCAGCGCGCGTTCTTCTTACTCTTCCCCACGCGGCGATTTGAAGGTCCTCCTGGTTCGGAGCGATTCTTCCCCCTGCTCTCATCAGGGTCTGCAGAGCCCGCATATCCTGCTCGAAACCTTCGGGAACCACCCCGCTTGCATGGTAATCCTGAAGCCTCCCCTGGTTCAATTCAAGCGCCAGAGTATCATTCGTATCCATCTGCTCTGGCAGCCTTGCGGTTAGCGTTTCCAGGGTCTCATTTGCAATCCTGATCCTCCCGTCAGTATCCGCCTGGCTGAATTCAGGATTTGCCAGAAGGAATCTTGCGACCCTTTCGGTGTCCTCACGTATTCCCTGGAGTTCTGCGCTCTCTCCGCGCGAGAGGCCTTCTGCCGCCGCGATGAGCTGGGCCTCCGCATCTCCTGCGCCATCAGCCCGGAGCTCCGTCCTTCTCCTCATGGCCCGGAGGCGGATTCCTTCAGTCTGTGCGAACTCAGTTCTTGTTTGCTGCAAATCCCTGACGAGTACGATGTCAGCCCCTGTCAGCCCGAGCTGCGCAGTGTCCGCCCCCTCATTCAGCATGTCAATTGCCGCAACCGCGCGCGCTGCATCAGTCATCGCCTCAAGCCGTATCTGGTCTCCCTCCGCACTGCCAAATAATGTTCTTTGCGCCTCATCAATCGCCTCGGCCCTTATCTCCTGAAGCGTCCTATGCTCATCCCTTGTCGCTGCGAACTCCCTCTGCCCCTGCGGTCTTGCAAGGTCTCTATAAACCTCATACATGGCCTGGTTGTTTGCGAGGGTGGTTGGCTCTCTTGGCAATTGGTCTTCTGGAACGCCCCTTGCCCTTGCATCCGCAATCTCCTGCATTCTTTGTGCTCTGAGTTCCTCGGCCCTGCTTCGGATCATTCCGATAAGGCGCTGTCGGACTGCCATGTCGGCCATCTCCTCAGCCCTTTCCCTCATCCTCAGCTCTGCGAGGGCATCCCCGACCATCAGCACTTCTGGGTCCGAACCTTCAATTCTTTCCCGGGTCCTTCGCATCAGTTCCATGCGCCGCGGGGCAACCGTCTCAGAAACGGGTGTCGCTCCCTCAAGCCTTGCGGCAATGGCCGTTTCCGTTATATGGGGCGCGATTGTGCGCATTAACTGCGCATCGTCCATCTGGCGGAGGTGCTCCAGGGCCTGTTCCCGGGTCGCTATCCTGCCTTCGCTATTGTCAATTGTGCTTTGGATAATGGCGTCAAGCTCTGCCCGCGCCTGTATGTCCAGTTCTATCCCGCGCAGGAACTGTGGTGTCTCAGCGCCAATTGCCTCAGCAAGGTTCATCGCCCTTGTGGCATCCATCCTGGTCAATGTAATGTCCGGGGCACCTTCCATCCTCAAGATATAATGGACTCCATCATCCTCGGTTTCCATGCCATATCTCTGGGCAGTGCGCTCAATTGTGGGGGTGACTTCAGCCCGTACTGCTTCCCCTTCCCGGACTCCTATCCGATGCCCTCCCTCGTTTAGGGAACGGGTCAGTTCCGCAACGAGCCCTGGAAGCTCCGAAGGGTTCGCAGCGGCAATTCTTTCCCTGAGTCCTGGGGCATGCTGCTCCACAACCGGGTAGAGATGCGCAACCATCGGATTGGCAATGTCCTGGTCCAGGCCTGCCCTGAAAGAGCTCATGAGGCTCTCGATGGTGTTGAAGTCTGATTCACTAAACTCAATTCCCGCAAGGCGCTCATCCTGGTGGCTGAGCCGGAGCTGGCTATCATCATCAACGCGGAAACTGTTGAAGCCAAGATGCTCCCCTTCTTCAAGGAGATATCGCCCTTCTGTGCTAAGGTCCTCTCTTCGCGCCCTTGATTCCTCGCCATCAGACGCCTGCATGAACGATTCAATGACATCATTGAGCGAGGATATCCTGCGCTCAAGCGACTCCGCCTGCATCATTAATGCTTCACTATCCCCGCCTGCCCTTAGCGAGTTCACTTCGTCAAGGCGGCGCCGCAATCCCGCAACCGCGCGCCTTGCCCTTTCCCTGTGGCCATCCAGGATATCGGCATCAAAGCGCAACCCTCTCTGGTCAGCGTCGGAATACCATTGCCCTAACCTTGCCAGAGCCGCTTCTTGGGAGGTTTCCATCCTCTCAATCCTTTGATCCAGGAGCTCAGCATAGCGCTCGAGTATCTCCACCCTTCCGCGGGCCTGTCCCTCAAGAACCTGTGCATTGGCCCTTCCGGCAGCTTCGCCTTCGGGAAGCATCTCCAGAATGCTAAGCATATCCTCATGCATGGACCTTGCAGATTCCAACTGCTCACGGATGTTATCCTGAAGGGTTCTCATATCGGCGCTCGACATGCTCACCCGGTATCCTTCAAGGGCATCCTGCGCGCTGAGTATCAATGCCCGCTCAGTGTCCGTTGCAGCATCAGGAATCGGCTCCGCCCTTCCGACATGGACTGCGATTGCATCCAGGACCTCCCTGGAGCTGCCAAGCCTCTCCAGGTTCGCGACCTGCTCATCAGAGAGAAGGCGTGTAATCTGTTGATAAACCTGGAGCGCTGGGCTTCCTTCCTCGAAGTTTGCGCGCGCCCCGGTTCCATGATTTGCAACCGTCTCCGCAATTTCCACCATGATATCCATTTCATCCTCGGTGAACCTCCTGGTCGGAACGTCCTCATGAACGAATGACTGCCCGTCCTCGCTTACCCTGAATCCAAGTTCCGCATAAGTCTGCATCCCCTCAAAGAGCGACTCGTTTAGAAGCTCCTGCATCTCCTGCGAAACGGGCTCCGGAGCGGGCCTTACAACTTCCGGCTGCGGAGGCGGGGGTGCGCCGGTCAGTTCCTCTGCCCCGGCTGCAATCTGCTCTGCAACAGGCTCAACTTCGGCCTCCTGGCGCACAATCGCCTCCGGTTCAGGCCCTGTAATTATTTCGGATGGCGCGCGCAGCAGCCCTTCTTCCCTTGCAGGAGCCCTTGCCATACGCTCTGCCTCCTGGCGCAAGGCACTGGCCGAGCCTTCAAGTATTGCCGCCTGCTCATTGAGCCTCGAAGCCTCCGACTGCAGTGGCGCTGCGCGCTCGGGGTCGCTCCTTGCCAATATCGCATCTTCAGCAAGGCTGTCCGCGCGGGCGCGGAGCTCAGCGGCATCTTCAGTTCTGGAGTCCGCTAGCCTTGTCAAATAATCAGCATCGATTCCTTCTGTTCCTGCAAGGCGCCTTGCTTGAACCGCGTATGACAAGTCCCGGATATCGCGTGAGACCCCCCCAACATAACCAGCCCTCTCAAGGCCGAGCATTGCTCTCGTTCTGGAATCGCCGTCACGCACTGCCATCCTGAAAACCGGGTCGGTGACAAGCTGCTCCATCTGCCTCCTGTATCTTTCAGGAACTGTGTTCGCAATAGCCTCTGTCCTCTGCTCTCGTGGGAGTGCAAGTATCCTCTCTCCATTAGTCACCAATTCGGAAGCAATGCTAAGATGCTCGGGAGCAATTGGAATTGCCTGACCACCATCTCCGAGCGCAAGCCCTCCGCCCTCCGCCATTGGGGTGAGCTGCTCTTCTATGCTGGCGCGCGTTGCCTGCACTGCCATCTCCTGCTCAACTTCAATCCTTGCCTGCGCTTCCTCGCGCAATTGCCCTGCGGAATACTCAAGCGTCTGCGCGCGCTCGTTGAGCCTTGATGCCCTGCCTCTCATCTCCTGCGCCACCTCAGGCTGTCCCGCTCTCTCATGCATCAGGGCTTCTTCGGAAAGACCATCTGCCCGTTCCCTGAGCTGCGCAGCCTCTTCAGTCCTGGAAGCGGCAATATCGAGCATGTGCGATGCCAATTCATCCGGGCTCTCGGCAATCCTCCTTGCCTCCACAGCGTAAGCGCTGTCAATTACCTCGCGCGATACTCCCTCTACATATCCTGTCCGCTCAAGCCCGAGCAGAATCTGCTCCCTCCTTTCGGGGCCGCCCTCGGCACGTGTGGCCCTCCTGAAATGAGGGTCTGTGGCCAGGCGCTCGACCTGAGCCCTCAGGCTCTCTGGCACCGCGGCGAGTGCGGCATCGCGCTGCTCTCCCCTTGGCGTGCGGAGAACTCTCTCAGTATACGCAAC
Source organism: Microcaldota archaeon (assembly GCA_043812915.1). Classification (GTDB taxonomy): domain Archaea; phylum Micrarchaeota; class Micrarchaeia; order Anstonellales; family Bilamarchaeaceae; genus CAYVTJ01. The sequence goes on from JBDRLQ010000003.1 coordinate 106,412, forward strand.
AAGCTCTGATGCAATCCGGACGTGCTCAGGAGTAAAATGAATCGCGGTATCGCCTTCACCCAGCGTGAATGTCCGGACGTCTCCTGCAGGCGGAATAAGTACATTCTGCTCAGCAGCGTCCATGCGAACGGCAAGCGCATCCCTGCGGATTGCCATCGCTTCTGCCCTCGCTGCGCCTGGCGGAGGTGCCGGAGCCGCCAGGGCTGGTTCAGGAGTGACATCCGGGGCTGGAGCAACTTCGAGAGTTGGCGTAGTTGGTGTGGGCGGGGCGGTTGGCGGGGTAGGTGGCGGTTCCCCTCCTCTGCTTACCTGGTCAAGGGCGAATTGGTAAGCTTCTGCCTCACTCATCGGCCCGCTCTCAATTGGCCTGCGGATTCCGTCATCGCCGACCCGCATCCCTTCGCGCGCATCAGCGTATCTTTGCTGGAATTCAGAGAGGTCCTGATATGGCATGCCACCTTGCGCATAAGCATCGAAATGGGATTCAAGTATTGAGATTCTGGCTTCAGTCGCCCCCGGACTATCAGCCCTCAGGAACGCATCGAAAGCAGGAACTGGTTCTCCTGACCGAACAGCGGCATCGCAATGTTCCCTATAGGAAGTAAGGACATCCGCTTCCTGGGATTCGGTGAGGCGGATTCCCCGGCCGTCCAGCTCCCTCACGTATGAAAGATAGCTCTCCTGCGCATCGGATAATCTTACCCCTTCATGGGCCCTGCGCCCCGGCAGCGCTCTTCTCTCGGCTCCGGGAAGCCTCGAGAATTCCATGTTCGCCCGCATGCCAGAAAGAGCCGCGGCATGGGCCTCCCGGCTGTCAAACGGAGTTCCGAAAATCGCAGCCTCGAAGAACTGTGCTGTCCTTGAGCGGTAAACTGGTGTGCCCCTCCTGCCTGCAATCGCGGTGCGCCTTGCCTGCATGCCGAACTGAACCGGCTGCAGCACTGTCTGCGCGAGGGAAACAATCGCGACCATCATATGGGTCTGCCCGCTGCGGACCGCCTCAATCATGCCCGGGGCCTCGATTATCGCCTGCATCGTTCCTCCTGCCATTAAGCCCATTCCGGCTAAGTGCACAATCCGTTGGGCCCTGCTCATCTGCCCCCAATGAGGTGTGAAAACAGCGGCCGCGAGCCTCTGATTGAATGTCGCCGTCCTCGCAAGCGGAGACACAACGCTCGGCGCAGACCTAAGCGCGGCCTGCTCCGCAAAGGCAACAGGCATGGTCGCAGCTGAAGCGAATCCGAGCCCCATGGAAGCTATCATCATCCCGGTCTGCATATAAAGCTCCGGTGTCATAACTCCTGTCTGCTGGTACTGCTGCGCAATCCCTGGCAGCTGGGTAACCAGCGGAATCTCGGCTGCGATAATCATTCCGAGCGGGTTGCCGGTTGCAATAAGCGCTCCGGAGAGTACGACCTCGCCGACAATCTTGCTCGATTCGTATACTCCTCTCCAGAATCGCATCTCTCCAATCGCAGCCCGTGTTGCTGAATCAGCGTCTTCCATCCGCCAGGTCACTCCACTAGGACGCCTGACGAACTCACCGCTATTGCCAAGCGCGATGCGGGAATCGCGAAGCGCTCTTTCTAGAGGTACGGGCTCTTCCGCGACCTCCCTCATCGTGACTGCGCTCAATGCGTCATTTGCGCGCCTGTGCCGGTACTGCATCCTGCGCAGGAAGCTGTCCATCCCAGCGCTGCCTATGCTGACATTGTGCTCAAGGAGGGTGTCAAGAAGAGCGCCGTTGAGCAGTCCCGTTTGCTGGCGGATTTCCCGTATCCTTGCCCGCTCCTCATCGGTTAGTTCGGAGAGTGGCATGCGCCCAAGCCCGTATGTGCCATCGCCATGGTCATAAACGCGGACGCCTAGCATGGTCAGGTCCATGGTGGTCCTTCCCTCAGCGATTTCGCGCATCGTGGCCCCGACATTCACTTCCTCAGCGGCCTCTGCATAATCCTCATATTCGCGGAATCTCCTTATGTTGAGCTCGCGCATCGCGCTGGCGACCCCGCTTGGCATTCCCCCCATCCCGCGCGTGGATACTAGCAGCCCGCCATCAGGGGTTGCGTGCCACGAGCGGCTGACCCCCCGGTGCTCGAACATCTCAATATAGAGGGGCTCGTTGTTGACCAGCATGTCGTAGAACCTGGCATCAACGCCCTCGCGCATCGCGCCCCTTGCCAGCGCTATCGCCCATGCCGCATGGCTCCTGTGGGCATCGAAGTTGAATCTTCCGTACTGGTCCCTTGCCCCCTCGACCCTTGAGAGCTCGACACGGTCGGCCAGGCGCAAATCCTCCTGCGCGCTCGAGAGCATCATCCTTGCAAATGACCAGGCAACTTCCCTCTGCCTCTCCCTGCCGCTTGTCCTGTGCGCGGCCAATTCCGCAGCAAGCTGGAACTGCTCGGCTATGGAGAATCCTGTTTCGTGCGGCGGGGAGTCCGCTATACTCCCAACAACCGTGCCAAGCAGCTCCGCATTCCTGAGAATTCCCTGGAAAATCCGGTTCGCAAGCTCTGCTCCTCCCCTCGGGTCTGAAATGCTGGTTTCATCCATCTGCCTTGCCAGCTGCGCATAGGTCAGCTCGGTTCCAGGAACCAGCTGCTCCCTCTGCTCATCGGACATCCTCGAGACCATCTCAAGAACGCTGTCCGTGGTTGCCGCAAGGATGGCGCCGCCAGCAAGCAATTGATTCCGTGCGGATGCGAATTCCCCTGCAGTGCCCCTCAGATCATCCGCGCTGCGCAGCATGCTGCGGCGCATGTCCTCAAGAGGGGTTTCGAACACTTCATTGCGGTCCTGCCTCTGCGCCCTTGGGGTCGGGTCCTCGCTGGTTGTTGGAGCGCCCTCCATCAGCTCTCTCCTCAGGCCGATTGCCTCCAGCTCGCGCCTCCATGCCTGATATCTGAAGCCGAGCCTCCTGCTGTCAGCGCTCTGCGCAGCGGCCGCTCGCATCCTGTCTCCGGTTACTGCCGCGAGCGCGGACTGGGCATCCCCGAGCCTGCCTGAATCTGCAAGCTGCAGGGCTGAAACAACCCTTCCATCCAGCCATTCCCCATCGTAGTAGACCGTATCCCTTCCGACAACCTCGGACATCGGCCTTGCCGGAGCCCCTGGGAATCCGACCCTCTCGCGCAGCAGCTCCCTGCGCAGGGCAAGAAGCTCGCGGTATTCCGGGGAGCCGGGATTGATTGTCGGTGGGAGGCGGCTGAGCCTCCCGGCGTATTCTCCGGAATCGCCCAGGTACCCTGCCATCGTGAGCACTTCATCCCTCACCCTCGCAATATCCTCCGTGGTGGCAGGCTCCCAATCCGATGCTAGCCGGTCAAGGTATTCCTCTTCTCCGGGTGCGCCGGAATAAATCGGAACTTCCTCTCCGATTGCGACCGGCCGGTCAATTGCCCCGAAGAACTCGGTCCTTGCAGCGCGGCCGGTAATCCTGATGTCAACCCTCTCATGCGCTCCCCTAAGCCTGAATGCGACAAGGCCGGTCTGCTCACTTGCCTGCCTGAAGTCTTCTGCTAGCCATATGCCTCGGACGCGCTGGTACTCTGATTCGAAATGCGCTGCATCGTAAATCTGCCTTCCCCGCTCATCGACTACGTGGAGGTGCCCCATGCTAGCAACATCATCATAGAGGCTCTGGAGGGAAGCAAGGTTGCCTCTTGCCCTCTCAAACATTCTTTCATACTGTTCGCGGCGGACTCTTCCCTCTCCGGTTGCCGGCAGGGTGCTGATCATCCTTCCGATCCTATCCTCAAGGCCCTCGATGTTCCTCTCATGAATGCTTTCCCTGGCGTTCCGGAGGCCGCGGTCACGTGTCGCCTGCGTCGCCTCGAGCGCACGGACTGCAACGGTGCCCAGCCCAACAAGGCTTCTTGCGTGCGCATCCAGCGTCCTCTCCCTCTCCTCGGTCAGCTCAACCGGCTCCCCGCCCCTGGCAATCTCGTTGCCAAGAAGGTCCACATCATGCCCTCTTGCCAGCCCGATTGCGACATGCGTTCCGGTGTAGAGCTCAAACCTTCCGCGGTGCCTCCTGCGCACAGTGAGCGCAACGCTCCGGTCGAATGTCTCTGCTCCATCGAGCACCTGCGCCGCGCACTCGAAATGCCCATCCGCCTCCCGCATGGCCATCCCTCCATGAACCTGGAGCAGCTGGTCATATAATGTTCTGAGGGCATCCTCTCTTCCATCCGAATCCTCAATCGCCCGTGCGGATTCCACCTGCTGCGAGAACTGGGCCCTTGCCCGCTCGGGCAGCGCGGCGGTTAGTTCCTCTATCCTGCTGTTTACTGTTTCCATGTCAGCGGTGGCAGAGCGCTGCGCCTCGTCAAGGAATCCGTGCGCCCTCTCTCGCGCCTCCGCGCCAGAGCGATAAGTGTCTCTTGCGACAGTCGCGGCAAGCCCGGTAAACTCAGTTGAAACCATTGATGCCTGGAAATCATAATGCCTGGCAAGGGCATCACCGCCTCCCCCTCTCACCCTTGCAGCAAGCTGGCCAAGCCTCGCAGCTTCCCTCTCATATCTGGTAGAGTCAGCAGACTCAAGGCCGCGGCAGCGAAGCTCGAAGCTTGCCCGTTCAAAGCCCCTCATGTGCATTCTTGTGGTCGATGCGAACTGCTGGACCTCTGCGAGCGCGCCCTGGGCGTCCCCATCTGCAAGCGAGCCGACAAGCGAGTTCCTGCCCATTGCCTCTTCGATTAGCGCCGAGCCTAGCGGGGCATCAACAGAGCCTTCATCCAGGCGTAATGCCTCCCTTCCTTCAGCCCCAAGGTCAGCAATCCTCCGTCCTCCTAGCAGCCTGCCGCTTCTGTAATCTCCAAGCTGGGACTGCACGAATTCCATCGCTTCTGTGCGCGCACTCCTTTCCTCATCTCTCAAACCGGAGACATCCTTGTTCGCCCAGGAAGCGTACATCACTGCAGCTTCGCGGACCGCCTCCGCAGTGTCCGGGCTCCTCCCGGAGGCTGCCTGCAGGGCGAAATCGAAATACGCCCGCACGTTGCGCAGCTCCCTTGCATCGGTTGTATTGCTCTCATGCTCTGCCCTCAGTCGCTGCACTTCAAAAACGGATGCGGCAACCTGGCCGTCAATCCTGCCTTCATGCAGCTGCCTGGCAGTATCAAGAACTACCGCGCGCTCGCGAGCCTCTGTAACTGAAGATCTCCCCAGCTCAAAGTATGCGGTGGCCGCCTGGCGGTATGTAGTGCCAGAATCGAAATCGCCATCAATAATCGCGTCGATGGAAAATCCGTAAATTTCTGAAATCTCGCTCCTGAATTCCGGCTGCCTGGTGCTGCCAAGCTGCTCCAGCATCGCGGTTCCGCTCTGCACTAGCTGGTCCACACGGTCATTCGCCTCAGCAATCAGGTTCTGCCTGGCAATCTCGTCTAAGGCCTGGTCCTCGGTCATCTCAGGGTTGCTTCCTCTGATCCTTTCGACCATCACTTCGGTTCCCCGCCTCACTCCTGCATCCTGATCCATCTGCTGCTCGAGTTCCATTCTTCTGGCTGTCACCTGCTCATCGGTGACAAGTTCCCCACTGGCAATTCCGGCTCTTGCTTCCTCGAGTGCTGAAACCAGCCTTCCCATCTGCTCGGCGCCTGCCGTGTGCCGCAGGAGCGCCCGCGCATTTCCAGAAGTGAATTCCCGAATCTGATTATCAAGCATGAAGTACTGCTCCGCGCTGGCAAGAACCTGCTCACCGCCGCTCTGGAGCCTTCCTGAGAGCTGCTCAATCTCGACCCTCTGCACGGATTCGGCCTCTACAAAACGCACTGCCAGGTCCATCTGGGCCCTTGCGACCCTGACGTCTCCTCCATCCTCAAGGACCTGCAGGCCGCGCGCGTATATAGCAGTTGCTCCTTCGCTCACTTCTGGCGAAGGAGAACGTGCGGCCCCAAGCCGCGCTGTCACGCTCTCGGCAATATCGAGCGCTGCCCTTGCCCTCTGCAAGTCCGCAAGACCGTCGGCGTCTCTTGCCGATGCCGCGATTCTACCCAATCTCTCCCGCGCGTCCCCTGCCAATGTCCCTGCGCTCTCTTCCAGCCTTCCTGCAAAACGTTCTGCGAGCGTGGAAACAAGCGCCCCCTCTGCCGCTGTGCGCTGTCCCCTTATCGCGTCCGTTGCTTCCTCTTCCGGTCTGTACAGCTGCCTCACTGATGCAACCCGGGATGCGAGCTCTCTCCTGTAAGCGGAATCTCCTCTTTCCTGGTGCCGCACCATTTCATCAGAAGCCAGCATGAGCGTATCATAAGTTTCCATGCCCCCCCCGGATGCAAGGACATCTAGCGCGGCGCCGTAAGTCCTTTCAACCTGCTGCCTTACCGCGTCGGTGCGGATTGTGGCCAGGTCATCAACCATCCTGCCAATATCGAGTGTGCGCCTTGACATCCTGGCAATCTCATCCGCACCCACCTGCGACGCATCTTCCCTCAGGCGCGCAAGCATGCCGTCCAGGTCGCTGATTGCCCTTTCAATCTGGCTGCGCATCTCGCCCTGGCGCATGCCCTCCAGGCTTTCCATGAGTGTCTGCCTTTGGTAGCCAAAGGCGCTCTGGACCGCCTCCGTCCTCTCGGTGCGCAGCTCCTGCATTGCGTCCGAGAAGTTGTCCATCGCGGCCCCTGCCTGCCCAGTGTCCAGCTCAGCCTCGGGGGTTGCGAACCTTTCCATACCGGCAGTCAGCTGCATGAGGGCCGTTGAACCTGCTGGGCTGAGCAGTATCTCCCGGTTCTCTATGAATGTGTGGGCGCCGCGCAGTATCAGCTCTCCCCTTGCCTGCTCTTCTGTTCCGAAAAACTGAAGGCCTGCAGCAGTGTGCTCTATGAAACTCTCGGGGGCTCCTGCGACAGAGAGTTCCCGTATTGTGCGGACGATGTCCGGAAGCCTCTCAATCCTGAGGCGCGCCTGCTCAAGAAGCTCGTTTGCGCGCTCTCTATCTTCTGCAGAAACCCTCCCTTCCTCAGGATGGAGCAGTGTCTGCGCTTCGGTAATCTGCTCTCTTAGAATGTCAAGCTGCTGGTCCAGCCCCGGCACATGCTCGAACGCGTCCAGGCTTCCTAGCAGCTCATCAGCACCTTCTCTCCTTCCTATCAACTGGTCGAAATGCTCGCCTATGTCGGCGACCTCGTCAGCGCGCCTTTCTGCCTCTTCAAGCGCCCTTAGCAATTCAGGGGAGACTTCCTCCCGGCGAATCGGGACTGCTGCTGCCATCTGGCCCAGAATCTCCTCTGCTGCGGTGACCTGGTCATCCCGTCCTTCGGGCCTCCCTCGTGTTCTGTCCCTGAAAACCATCTGCTTATCCTCTGCGGTATGTGCGGCATATGTCACTGAATTCGCACAGCCTCTGCACTCTCTCGGTATATTCGCTCTGGCTGGCGATGTCGCTTAGCATCTTCTTTTCCCAGTTTGATAACGCCTGGTGGAAGTACCTTAGCCTGTTTATCCTGATTTTAATGTCTATGGGCTTCTTTTCTGAGGCGTCCCACACTGCAATCGCGTTCTCTATGGCGGAGATTGCCTTATTGGTTTTTTCCAGCGTCTGCTTCTCTATTTTCTGAAGCTCAGAACTAGCAATTTTCACCTGTTTACTGCTGCGGCTGGGGCTGCTTCTAGCCTTCTTTTTTGCCATGTAAAAGCACCTCGACGGAGCTTTATAAATGTTTTGGCTGCCTTCCGAAGGCTTTCTGACGTGGGGCTGTGCCGCTGTCCTTTTTTGCGGAACCTATTTAGAACACTAATAACCGTTTTTAAACATTATGCAACATATTACCACTGTATGAGTGGGGACAAAGGGCCAAAAGTTATCGGCTTCACAAAACTGCGGGAAAAGATGCGGATTCCGCCAACCGAGACCGGAATGCTCAGAATCCATAAGCTGGATGAAATGCGGAGGACCGCCCCTCCTGGCCAGCTATCAGGAATCAGGCTTCTTGATGGGGGCAGCAGAATAGACATTCTTAAGTACGAACTGAAAAACAAGATGAGGAGCTTCAGGGAGCTGAACGGGAAAAACTTCCGCGGGGCAATCAAGAAGCACGCCTGGGGATTCCACACCGGCGAGTACCCGCTGGCTAGCGGGCCAATCGCAAGCGGATCATCAATGGTGAATCATCGCACGAACTCGCTTGTAATAGGCCTGCATATCGCGCGTTGTTTAGAGCTTCTTTATGAGCAATCATTGGAGCAGGAAAAACTCAAGGGTAATGAGAAGTTCCTGGCTGATTTTGCGAAACTGGTTGACTCGGCAACTTCAATCATGGATGAGGATTTTTACCAGCAAGTCACCCGGGCAACTATCCAGGCCCATTCTTTTTTGCAGCCGCGGCTTTTCGAACTTCTTGACAAGGCGGGGCTCTCAAGACACAAGCTCACTCCGCAGACAATCGTCAGCATGAGGGCAAAGAGGCCTGACAAAGAGGATGATTCCAGTGGCACCCCTGATGGCATGCCCGATCCTTCCTACGATGTTGGCAGGCTCGTCGACCGGGAATATTACAGCATGAGGCGCATGAAAGTTCCGGATGGCAAGTAGAGCCTGAAGACTTTAAAAGAATGCGGGATTATTTACGCCATGGCAGATTTCAGGGGCTCTCTGGCCGAAGGCACGGGAAGGGAAAACGTCCAGTTTTACCAGGCGCGGCTTTTTTCGATGCAGTTTGAGCTCTACAAGAGAATCGCCGGTGAGAACTGGAAGCCTGCAACGACTGCCGAGAAAAGGATGCAGCATAAGAAAATAGAGAAGTTTCGGGAACTGCGAAGCGTGCTGAAAAAGGAGATTGCCGATTTCTCAAGAACTGATTTTACCCGGCACGCCGCTGAAATAAACGGCAGGATTGTCTCCATAACCCTTTTCATGCACCTGCTTGACCTTGTTGACAAATTGCACCCTGGCGTTATGAAGGCGAACCGGACCGGCCTATTTGAGATTTTCGACGGGGCAACCAACCAGCTCTATGTCCTTCTGGCATCCGACTATTTCAATCGGCCACACACTGTGCTAATTAGGAATTACCTCCAATTGGAGCCTGCAATCTCAGCAATCGCCGACCTTGCAGGTGTTCCTATGATTCCGGTCCAGCAGGCTGTGCGGGATTACCAGCCGAAGTTATCCAAAGTGGTGGACGCTCTCAATGCCCCTATGCCGGAAAAGAAGCCAAAGATGAAAGCTAAGGCTATGGAAGCAAAGAAACCCGAAAAGAAGCCGAAAACCGGAAAACCAAAGAAAAAACAGAAAAGAAAAAGATAGGCTCAGATTTCCTTGATTGCCTTGATTCTCTTTCTAGATTTCTGGAGCAGCGCGTAGCCGAAGAGCAGGAACAGTATCCCGAATATTGTCGAGCCGGTTCCCGGGATTCCAGCGTACATGTCGATGATTACTGTCAGCCCGGCGCCCACATAGAAGAATCCTATTACGAACAGGAAGCCGATGAGTATCGTTTCAAGGAGCATCATCTGCGTCGAATACAATCCGACCGATAGCATCTCCTTGAACTCAACGCGCGCCTCTTCCATGGTGGCCTCCACTTTCAGGAGCGCCGCTTCGGTGGTCAGTTTCACTGCCTCGGTTATTCCGCCTGCTACTGTCTTGAGGATGAGTTCAATCATTCAAACACCTTATTTCAGGAGCTTCCCGATTACAAGGCCCACGATGAAGGCTCCCGCGACGTATTCCAACGGATTCTTCTTCACGTTCCTCTTGAACTCCTCAGTTTCATCATCAATAAGTTCCTTGCCAATCTGCATTTCCCTGGCAAGCTTCCTCTCGAGATCCTTCTCCCTTGTGTGGAGCTCTGCTTCCCCCTCTTTAATAAATTCCTTAATCCTGTCCGGTTTTTTCTTTACCATCTTAACACCCCGCCAGCCGGCTTTTTTGGTATATGATAGCATGACCAGACAACTTAAGCTTTATATCTTTTTGCAAAAGAAAACCACATACTTTGGCATGTGGATGAATTTTGCTCATTTCCGCGGAAATAAGCTGTCTTTGAGCATATAAAGAGCCTTTGCAATCCCTTTATTATAGGGATCATAGGGCATGGCAATGCAGACATATCCTTCAAAAGCCCAGGAAAAAGGACTAAATGCAGCAAGAAACATACTCGCAAGATGTTGGAAAGCAAAGCTTTCCGACAGGCAGGGAGCGAAGCTCTCTGGAGCTACCTCGGGAATTGGGGGAAGTCAAGCCTGCTTGAGAAGAAGCCTCTACCTCTCGGGGCAAGCATCTTCAATGAAACAGGAAGCCTACGGCTTCAGCCCTTGGTAATTCACATTGATTACTTACGCCTGCTTCGCTCCGCACTAAGTTTTTATAGTTTCGCTTAGCAGTCATTCTAAGAGGGGAGTTTCATGCCGCAGAACTTTTTCATAACTGGAATGCCGAAAGCCGGAAAGACTACTTTGCTAAGAAGACTGATTAAGGAGATGAAATCCAAGGGGCTCAAGGTGGGGGGGTTCGTCTCTCCAGAGGAGAAGCACCATGGCACCAGGAGCGCTTTCTATGTAGAGGATGTCGGGAGCGGTAAGCGTGCTGTTCTGGCTTCGGTGGATGGGGATGGTCCGAAGGTTAGCAAGTACCATGTCAATGTAAAATCATTCGAGAGCATCGCACTGCCGGCTATGAAGAATATTGGAAAGTACGATGTCGTAATAATCGATGAAGTTGGCAGGATGGAGATGAAGAGCGAGAAATTCTCAGACCTGCTTGACAAGGCATTCGAAGCCCACACACCGGTCATTGCCGCGCTGCATAACGATTACCTGCGACGCTATTCTTTTGAGGGTGAGGTTATGATGCTCACCCAGTCCAGCAGGGAGGCGGTCTTCCTCACCCTGCTCAAGAAGGCGAGCGCGGAATACTCCAAGGCGAAGATGCCCACGAAAGGGAAACCGAAGCTTTCCAGGAAGCCTAAAATGAAAAAGAAGGCAGGTTTAAAGAAAAAGGCCGGGAAGAAAAAAGCCCATGATAAGGCACGGGCAAAGGCAAGCAGGAAAGCCCCGCGCGAAAACGGGCGCGAAGAGGCGCCTGCAGAAAAGCCCAGTCGCAGGAAGGGCATTTTAAACCATTTCAGGGACTTCCTGGGGTTCTGATTTTTTCCCGGGAAATGAACCCTCCTGCTAAACACTTATTTTCATCCAGTGTGACCACTTCCTTGGTGGTCCAATGGAAGAATACGAACTTGAATTATCTGAGGATGATGAAAAGCTGCTCAAGGAGATAAGAAGCTGCAGGGCGAGGGAAGCCGGCATAGTCTGCTAGCGCGCTCTGCGTTCCTTTCCCCACTCAACTATCAGTGCGTGGAATTCCTTGTACATGCCAAGGCTTTTCGGAAGGTTTGATTCAAAGAACTCCTGGTAGTCCTCATAGTTCTTCCCCTCGAAGAGCCCGTGGTGGGCGCAGAATCTCCTAGTGTACGCGTCTATGACAAACACTCTCAAATCAAAGGCGTAAAGGATTATGGAATCCGCAGTTTCCTTTCCCACCCCATTCACCGAAAGTAGCTCTGCCCTAAGGTCATCCGCCTTCCACTTCTTTTTCCTAATTTCTAGGTATTTTTTGGTGAGCAGTTTCAGCCTCTCCGCCTTCTGTCTGAAGAATCCGCTCGGCCTTATCAGGCTCTCGAACCTTCCTCTGGGCATGGAAAGAACCTTTTTCGGATCCATGCACTTGGCCTTCTTTAAGTTTGCAATCGCAATCCCTACGTTCTTCCAGTTCGTGTTCTGGGTCAGCAGCGCCCCCACAACGACCTCATACCTTGAATCCGCAGGCCACCAGTGCTGGCGCCCGTGTTCCTTCAGAAGCTTTTGGTAGAGGTTTTTCAGCCTTTTTTTCATGGAGATCAACCTGCAGATAAGTCTTTTAAAAACATGGCTGCTGAAACCTGTGCATGCAGAACCTGAGTATATTTGAACCCTATGTTGGAAGTGAAATGATAACACAATTGAATGCCATTGACCCCGTAACAGTCTCAATCGGCTTTCTCGTGCTCTCGTTTATTGTCGCGACGGTAGTGCTTACTATCCTCAAGATGATTACAAGGCAGGTCGCAAAAAGGACGAAGACCGATCTGGACGATAAGCTTCTGGAAGCTATGCAGACGCCTTTATTCAGAATCATAATCGTATTCGGCCTGTACCTTGCGGTCATGAACCTTGAGCTGGAAGGCGGGATTGTGGACATTGCGCTAAAGCTCATACTTACGATAGCCTACCTCGTCACTATCGGCTTTGTCGTAAAGATAATCAATGTCCTGATAATGGACGGGCTAAGCAAGTTCGCGGACAAGACTGACAGCACCCTTGACGATGAGATAATCCCGATATTCCACAAGACCTTGGTCGTTGTGACCTGGGCATTTGGCGTGATAATGATTCTGGGCGTCTGGGGGGTGGATGTGGCACCGTTCCTTGCCGGGCTTGGAATTGCGGGCTTGGCAGTGTCATTCGCGCTGCAGCCGACACTATCCAATGTCTTTTCGGGGGTTTCCCTGATTATCGACAAGACCTTCAGGGTCGGCGACAAGATTCAGCTCGATTCAGGGGAAGTGGGAGAGGTTTATGAAATCTCCCTCCGGAGCACCAGGATAAAGACATATGACAACGAGATTATCGTGCTTCCCAATGACAACCTGGCAAAGGCCAAAATAAAGAACTACACCCAGCCGGACCACAGGGTGCGTGTTGTTGTGAACTTCGGCGTCGAATATGGCAATGACCCATCCAAGGTCATCAAGCTGATTGAGGGCTCCATAAAGAATGATGTGAAAGGAATCCTGGATGATCCAGCAGTATCGGTCGTCTTCACAGAGATGGCCAGTTCATCCCTGAACTTCAGCGCGAGGTTCTGGGTGCCCAACTACCAGGATGCCTATGACAAGAAGCTCGAGGCCACCAGCCTCATCTACAACGAGCTCAACAAGGCAAAAATCGGGATACCGTTCCCGACACAGACGGTGCATCTCAAGAAGTAGTCTCTTTTTTTTTCCTTCTCTTTTTTATTATTCAGAGCGTTTTGGGGGTCAAGTCATTGCGCTTGCTTGCGCACTCATCCCTCATTATCTCAACAGCCTGTTTTTGGGTGAGCACAATCTCATTGTTCTTCTCAAGAATGGCGAGATACTCCAGGCAGAACGGGTTGTCCCTGTAAGCGCCTGTGCACCTTGAGTCGAGCGTGCCGAGGGCCTCCATCATGTCCCCGAGCTCCCTCGCCTGCTCCCTGATGTCCGGGGAATGGGGGAAGGGTATGAGCGGAATTTTCTCATCCTTGCCTTTTTTCTTCAGCTCCCCGACTGCCTGCCCGAAGGCCTCGGAGGCGACCTCCTTCGTGACGATTCCCGCGTTCGCGAGCATCGCGTAGTATGTGCCTGCAATCTCCAGCATTTCCGAAGCTGTCGCAACCGGCTCGTCAGCCCTTTCGATTCTCCGGACAGCCAGCATTTGCGGCATGTGCCTGCCCCAGGGCTCCCTACACTGCACAAGCGGCAGCGCGCTCATACCGAGCCCGCGCCCGAGGAACATAAGCCTGCCAAGCGTCTGCTTCACCTTCTCCTGATTCTCAAGGCGCGGGTATTCAGTCGTGAGCATCACGTAGTCCAGCTTCATCTTCTCAGCACTGCCAAGGAGCGCCGATACCAACGCGCAGTACAATAGCTGGTGGAAATACTTCCTTTTCATCACCTTTTCGCTGAGGGAGCTGTGGAGGATGATTACGCTGTTCTTTCCACCCGAGCTAAACAGGAATCCATCTGTCGAGCCAAGCGCGTTTCCCTTGGAATCCTTCGCCAGCACCATCGCGTATTTCATCCTGTTGCTGCCGAAGGCCCCTGGAAGGAAGTCGCTAACGCTTTGCCGCCTTATATCCCCGTAGAAAATCCTGTTCGAGCCGAGCATGAGCTTCTGGTTCCGGTCGTCGGTGAAGGGCCCTTCCTTGTAATTGGCGGAAATGAGGTCATGCGCCGCGTCGAAGTTCCTGCAGCCGTATGCGAAGAACGAGAGGCATCCAATGCCTTCTTCCCCGGTTTCCTTCTCAAGGATGGCATGGTCCTCCCATCTTGGGAGCGCCCAGTATGCGGGCTTCACGGGGTTTGCGCAGGGGACTTCCCTCACCCCGACATGCTCCTCATGCTTGCCCGGCCACACGCCGAGCGGAGCCGGAGCCTTTTCCGGATGCGGGACCCTTCCCTTTGCCGCCATCTTTTTTGCGGGCTTTCTTTTAGCAGGCGCATTCTTTACGCTCTTCTTTGCAATTGCCCTGGGCTTCCGCTTGCCGGGTCCTTTCACGGAAGTCTTCTTTTTCTTAGCAGCCTGCTTTTTCGCCATGGCACATAAAAGAAGGTAAAAGATAAAAGTATTATGCTGCCTGCTCCCTCATTTTTCCATTGAGTTCGGGGTTGTGGTGAATGGCCTCCTCAATCAAAGGGAAGTTCTGAGAGGTAACAATCCTTGTCTGGGCCGCACTATGTATTAATCCCATATCAAATATCTCGCCCGGCTCCATTCCGTAGAATCGACTGCAGAGTTTCCGCAGCTCCTTGAATGCCCACCTGCGCAACACAGTCTCATCCTCAAGGAGGGCCACCAGCCCGAGCCTGTCAATGTCACGGTCAAAAGAGGACAGGTCGAACTCAAGGTCAATGTCTTTCCTATCTGTCAGCATGCGGAAGGCCAGGCCGGAATTGAGGAAACATGCCTGGATAAGGTAAGCGAAAAGTTCCCTGTGCACATCAGTTAGCGTAAACCATCTCTCATCTGCATTCGGCAGCGCCCTATTCGCTTTCCTCTCAAGCAGGTGGGCCAGCTCATGCACTTTTGCCGAGCGCAGGTGAAGGTCGGCAATGTCCATTACCGCCGCTTCGGGGGTGTCGCTTCTTTCCTTGATTTCCCTGTACTCATCCAGAAGCTTCCTGTCTGACCACATACGCAGAACTTCGGCAGTGCTGACATCTGGAAGGTCAATTATCCCAGAAATGATTTCATCAATCTTGCGCTCCATCGGCTCGTCCTTCCAGCATGCGAATTGCGCTTCCAGGGACATTCTATTAAGGTTGATGAGCGGGGAGAGCCAGAGCCTGAACATCTCGGTCATCTCCTCTATTGCAGCAGTCGCATAAACCACTGCCGAATCTATTCCGGCACTGTGATCCAGCGTGACCCTCCCGGAATACACGTTCTTATCACTCTCATTAATCTCGCCAAGTACAATAAGGACTGGAACATCTCCAACCATGTCCGAATTTATTACAATTCCGGAGCTGTTTGGCCTGTTGAAGTCCGCGAATACTCCATGCTCAAGCATGCAAATCTGGCTGAACATTGCGACATCGACCGGGTCTTCATGCATCTGGTATACCCTTCTGATATCATCAGCAAAAGACTCATCCGCTTCGTTGAGCGCGCCGATGAATCTCTCTTTCATCCCCTGCCCGCTCTTAAAGAACCTGAGGGCCTCCAGCTTCCTTTGTTCCTGCCCTGAGATAATCCCTCGGCGCACAAGCTGGTCGTACCTGAATTCCTTTCTAGCCAATGGTTTTTTGCAGTACCTATATACTGCTGGAAGGTCGATTGCCACGTATGTATTAGCGCAGGAAAAGCTTATAAAAGTGTCAGGAATTTGAACTTGGTGGCTCCCTCAGGCCTCTCCGGACCTCTTCTACAAAAACTTTGAGCTCCTGCTGGAATCTCGTCGGTGGACTTGGGGGTACATCTCTCCTTTCTTCAATCCTTTTCCTTGCTATCTCCCGAAGCTTTTGGAACATCGCGCCTTTTTGGAGCGGGTCGCTGGGGCGGCCGTTCTTCTCGCCTTTGGGTGTACTGGAGGGTGGCTTGTGCATTGCTATCAACTTTTTGGGATACTGGTGAGTTTCCCACGTTGATGAACTTTAAAAACTTATGCACGGTTTTTCCGTTTTCAGAACGCAATTCCAAGAATTTTTAAGAGAACGACCAGCAAAAGGCCCGGCAGCCCTCCGATTGCGACTATCAGTATGCTGAAGATGTTCACATCAATGCCCAGCCCGAATACCGCGTTCAATATCCAGAGCACAATCAGCGCAACAAAGGAGTTCAGAATAAGGGGCCCGAATCTCTTGAGCATCTTGATTGCGACAACAGCAAACAGAATGACGAGTATCAGGAGGATTATCTCAGCTAGCATAGTCTCACAGAGCGCATACTCCAACAAAGAATTAAAACCAAACTGCTTTTCGGGCAATTTGCATAGTTTTTTATGAGGTATGTGATAAGAAAATGTCGTTGGTGTCATTAATGGCAATGATCGCTCCTTCTATGGACGAGGGCAAAAGGCGCCTGAGGCATGAGGCGCTGCGCCCACCCAGAACAATCCCTGATTCCAGGAGGGTTTCAGTCTCAGGGCCGCGCGCAGTCCTCAGGAGGGCATCATTCTTTTTCCTAAACGGCAAGATTGGCGAGGCGGAAAGCCGGCTCAGGATGATTGTGCAGGAGATGCCGAAACTAAAGCTGCCAAGAAGGATGCTGGCGGAAATCTATTGCAGGGAGGGAGAAACCAGGAAAGCACAGTTCCTCTTTGGCCGCCTGTGCAATTGTGGCATTTTTGACAAGGACATCGGACTGATGCTTATCAAGGCCGCCTATCGCGAAGGCAACCTGAGGCTTGCGGATTCGGTTTTCCAGAAGCTCTGCGATGAAAAAGAGACTGACATATTCTGGCGCCCCCATCCAACAGACATCCTCACGGGCAAGGAATATCCTGCCCTGATAGCAATGAGCTCTGAAAGCGGGGATTTGGGGAAGGCCAGGAGATATTTCGAGCATGCTGCCTGCAACTGCCTCCTGAGCGCACGGACCTTCGCGAGTATTATATCAGCTTGCGGCCGGGCAGGAGATGTTATTAGCGCCGAAAAACTCCACCAGCTTTCAGTCGACAGCCGGATGGACAGCAGGGGCGTCCACAAGGCGATGCTGGAGGTATATAGGGAAGCTGGGGATATCGGAAATGCCCTTGCGGTTCTCGACATCATGTTCTCCCGCCGTGTGCTTGATGTTTCATCCATTGTTGAGATGGCCGTCTACTGCATCTCCAGAAAGGAGTTCGGGAATGCGCTTGTCGCTCTTGAATTGGGGCACTATGCGAAGATGATTCAGGATCCGGACTTGGCGCTGGACCTGCTGCGCTTTCCGGTAACTCTCTGGCCCACCCCTCCCCGTTCAGGGAGGTTTGCTTCGACTGGCTGATTTTTGATATACTTTTTCCAGGAACTAGGAAAGGATTATAACTCTCGCTGCGGTAGTGGAGTAACAGGTGTTGTTGTGCTTTTTGAGATGATTGTGCAGACTTTTCTCGGTATTTTGGCAGTCTACTTCTCCCTCATTCTTCTTGGGACCAGAAAGCCCTGGAAGATGATTCTTGGCATTGTCCTTATGGCAGGAGGCCTTGCTTTCACCCTGGATGCTGGCGAGTTCCTGATGTGGCTTCTCGGTTATGTGCCGGCTATGGGCGTGGTGAAGTCGTTCCTTGCCTCGGCCTTCCCGATAGTTGTCGCCGGCTCGTTCCTGGCGTGGCTGGCATATGTCTTCCTTGCGTACATATCAAGGCTGAGCACCCTTCGCATCCTCTGGGCGGCGTTCACATCAAAGGCCCCGAGCAGGGCTGACCACCTGGAAGCCGCGAAGAACAATGCCCTCAAGGACCAGTTCTTCTGGCTTGTCGCATCATTCGTTGTTGTTCTAATCGGCCTGATAATAAGCATCCAGATCTGGACGCGTATCGATACGTTTTACACGAACAGCTCGGTTCTAATAATCGCGCTCGTCTGGGCGTATGTAATCCCGCCGCTGGTAATCCACACCTGGCTACGGAAGCCTGATGAGATAAATGCATTGAAAGAGCTCAAGAATTTCCAGGGTCTGCCCGTCAATAAGATATCCGATTACAAGGAGCTTATCGCAGTTATGGACGAGATAAAAGACGAGCGCTTGAAATTGCGCCTGGATGAGATAATCGTTGACGGCTTGAGCAAGGCCCTCATCGACAGCTCGGATTCGAAATCGCAGAAACCAGAAGCTAAGAAACCAAAGCCCGAGAACCGCTAGGGTCTTATTTTTATTGCGCGCAGTCCCTTAAGGGGAATTACTATGGCAGCTTTTGAGGAATTTCTGAAGGAATATTTCAAGGCCATCGAGGCTGGGGACAAGGAGTTCGTTAAGAAGGTCTATTCGGACTGGCTCGAGACCTCAGGCATGGTTCCAGAGGATAAAATGGACTTTTTCCTGAGCGCGGTCTTTGGCGATCTGAAGCAGATGGTTGGTGCCAAGCTTGTCAAGACAGAAAATATCGATGATTTTAATGTCGCCCATTACAAGGATGAGAATGGGGAATTCACCCTTTCTTTCATGAAGAAGGACGGCTCCTGGGTGTTCTTCAACGAGAGGTCGAACTTTTCCTTGTTCAAGAGGGCGTACGCAATCAACTACAATGTCAAGGGCGGCAGGCTGAGGATTCTTTTCAACGGGAAGAGGTTCCCCCTCATTTCAGATATTGAGGATGGTAGGAACGGGGTGATAACGCTAATCAACTGCGCCCTCAAGCCAGGTGAAAACGAGGTTATACTGCAGTCCTTGGACGGCACTTCGTTAGAGGTTTCGCTGCAGATAAGCAGCGGCAAGGTAGGGGAAGTGATGAATAGCGCCCAGGGCGATAGCCTTGATTACAATGGCAGAGTGAAGGAGCCTGTCGTTCTCAAGTTCAAGGCCGAGTAGCCTTCTCTTTCTTTCTTTTGCTTGATATAAGGAACAGCGCGAGCCCTATGGCAATTACGAGCATTTCCATCAGCCACAGTTCCAATTCGAAGCTAAGAAGCATGAACAGGGATGAGATTATGCCAAGCCATGCCAGGATTGGAACCCCCGCAACTCTCGGGCTTGTGAACTGCCTCCCGAGCTTCTTTCCTGCAAGGCCTATAAGGGCCGCATTCACCGCGACATACGCTATGAACACGCCTAGGTCGGTCAGCTGCGCGATAGTCTTTATGTTTCCTGACAGCGCGATTACTGCCGCAGCAACTGCCACAAGGAGGATGGAATACCTGGGCGTTCCATGTGAATCTGTTTCTGAGAATAGCTTTGGAAGAGAGCTGCTGCTTGCCATCCCATAAAGAATCCTGGATGCAGCGATGAGGAAGATGAGGACAGTGTTTCCTGTCGCGAACAGCGCTATCACTGAAAGGGTATACGCATATCCTCCGAGCCCTCTTGCGACAACTTCAGTCAAAGGCGCGTCCGACTGCGCAAGGGCAGAGGCTCCAACTTCATCAACCGCGGCAATTGAGACTAGGACATACAGTATCGTAGAGACTACCAGAGAAAGTATCAGGGCAATCGGGACATTCCTCCTGCTGTCCTTCACTTCTTCGGCTAAATTGGCGATATTCTCGAATCCGATGTATGCGAAGAATATCACTCCTATGGCGCCAATCACCCCTGCCCACCCTTCTGCCGGAAGCTCCAGCAGGTCTGCCGGCACCTCGGGCGGAATGAGGAGCCATACGAACACAACAAGCAGGAGCCCAAGAGCCTCAATCACCGATGCGAAGTTGTTGAATCTGGCAGAGCTCCGTATCCCGATGTAGTTCAGGAGGCTCATGATAGCAATCAGCGCAATTGCTACAACTGCCTTGTCTCCTCCGAAAAGGGTTGTGAAGTATCCTGCAAAACCTAATGAAACTGTGGATGCTGCAACTACTGTTCCAACGACCAGTATCCATCCAATCATGAAGGAGAATGCTTCGAAATTGAATGCCCTTTTCGTATAATTGTACTCAGCGGCCGCCTTCGGGAACATGCTTGATAATTCGGCATAACTTAGGCCTGTGAAGATTGCGATTATGGATGAAACAAGGAATGCGAGCCACAGCATGTTTCCTGCAAGTCCTGCCCCAATACCTATCAGTGCATAGATACCAGCTCCAAGGATTATGCCTATGCCATAGAGGATTATGGATAGCAGTCCGAGCTCACGCTTCAATGCCATGAATGAGAATCAGAATTAGGATTTAATAAGGAAATGGGCCCGCGCGGGATCGAACCGCGAATCTCCACTGTGTGAGAGTGGCGTCTTAACCATTCGACTACGGGCCCTTGGAATATCCCATTTTATCGGAAGTATTTTTATATTATATCAATACACTCCAATAACCTCTTACAGCCCCGTCGTCTAGTGGTCAAGGATTCGGGACTTTGGATCCCGCGGCAGCGGTTCAAATCCGCTCGGGGCTACTCTAGTTAATGGTGGGTCATATGAATGGAAAAACAAGGCCGAATCAGGTGCCTCTGCAGTGGGGCGCAGGACTGAGGCAATACATCATCAAAGACGGAAGCGCAGGGGATGTGCTTCTCTTCAACGCTAGCCAGATTCAGTCCGCAGTCGGATTCCTGCATGAAAAGATAAAAGAAAAAGTGAAGGATGAGGAAGCGCGGAAAGCCGCGCTGAAAGCGGTTGAGGAGGCCTTTCCGGAATTCATGCCGGCCTGATTTCAGCCCTCATAATTCCCAACAAGGACGCTTTCACTAATCAGGACCTCAACCATGGAAGTCCCATGCTTTCCTTCGAAAGCGTCAGCAAACGAGTTGTCTGTCGCGCCGCAGTAAGGAGTGATTGTGGATGAGCCGCCTTCATGGTGCTCAAGGTATCCAGTGACGTCATACACCTTGCCCTTATACAGCACCCAGCAGCTCTCTTTCATGGTGTGCGCAGAAAGCTCTGATTCGCTAATCAAAGACTCATCATCACCGGTAACCGGAATCGATTCGCCCACTTCCAGGATGGTGCCCTCGCCCTGTACGACAGAGGGCTCTGCTCCTCCAGCCCCGTTATCGGGCGTCCCTTCCGGAACTGCTCCCGGTGCAGTTTCCCCATCCCCGGGCGAATGCGGCTCTGGAGATGTGGGGGCCTGGGTTTCCTCGGCCGGAGCCTGCGCTTCAGGCGCTGTGCACCCAAAGAACAAAAGCCCTAGCAGCAATCCAATTATTATCAGTTTCATGTTTATCCCTCAGTATTGCCTTGCGGCATAAAGGTAAATCGAGGCCTCTTTTCCGCAGCCCACGCACCTCTCACCCTCGGGCCTATCCTTCTTCCCAAAGAGGGAGCCGCGCATGTTCGCCGCCCATTTGTCCTTGACGATTTCAGCGCATTTCTCGCCCTCCATCTGGTCGGTGCAGAAGGGCACCCGCACAAATCCCTCGGACTCCTTGAGCCTATCACCAAGCTCATCAAGCGTTGAAGCGACAGTCAGCCTCTTCTGGAAATCATCATCAGCCTTCTTTATCAGGTTCGAGAGCATCTCCTTTGCCGCCTTGTCAATGGCCTTCTTCAGCTCGGTGAGCTTAACCGGATTCTTTCCCTTCTCGTCCCTGCGGACAAGCACAACTTGTTTGCTCTCAATATCGCGAGGTCCAAGCTCAATCCGAATCGGCACTCCGCGCATCTCCCAGTGGTTGTACTTGAAGCCAGGGGTGTTATCAGAATCATCAATTTTCACAGTGTAATCCTTCACGAGCTTCTTCTCAAGCTTCCTGCACTCCTCAAGCACCTTCTCCTTGGTTTCATCCCTGTAAATCGGGACAATGACAACCTGCAGGGGAGCCAAATCGAACGGAAGAACGAGCCCGCTCTCATCGCCATGGACTGAAATCAAAGCGGCGTAAATCCTCGAAATGGCAGGGCCGTAGCACGTCTGCCAGACATACTCGTCCTTGCCATTCTCATCAGTGTACTTGATGTCGAATGCCCTGGAGAAGTTCTGCCCGAGCATATGCGTTGAAGGCAGCTGCAGCGTCCGCCCGTCCGGCATCAGCGTGTCAGCTGCAAAGGTATTGACTGCTCCTGGGAACTTGTCCCATTGGGGCCTCTGGAAGAACAGGAAAGGAATCCCGTACTGCATGTGGAGCACCTCCTCGCTTATTTCCATGTCCTCCCGCACCTGGTTCATCGCATCCTTTTCTGTGGCAAAACAATCGTGCGCCTCAATCCAGTAGAATTCCCTGCTCCTGATGAACGGCTTTGTTGCCTTCGTCTCATGCCTCCACACCTGGCAGCGCTGGTAAAGCTTCAGCGGCAGGTCCTTGAGCCCGTGTATCCACAGCGAGTACATGGTGTACATCGCGGTCTCGCTTGTCGGCCTCATGGCGTATTTCTCTTCCAGCTCATGGCTGCCCGCATGGGTGACCCACATGCACTCTGGAACGAAACCCTCCACATGCTCGCTCTCTTTCGTGAAATAGCTCTCGGGAATGAGCGCTGGGAAGAGCGCCGGCACATGGCCTCTCCTCTCCACTGCCTCCTCCATCATCGCGTACATCCTGTTCATGGTCATAACCGACCATGGCCTGAATACCACAAAGCCCTTGATTCCATAGCGCAGGTCGCATAGCTCAGCGTCCTTGGTAATCGTATTATACCATTCTGAGAAATCCGATTTGTCGATTTTCATTACTATTACCCCGTAGATTGAAGAACAATAATTCCAGCGGGAGTTTTAAAAAAGCAGGAGTATGAAAAACAGACCTTTTTGGGATTTAGAACCATTTTTAAATAGTTCTTATCACATATATAAGTATGGATTCCCCTCAAAAATTCAGAAAGCTCAGGCATGATAGCATCTCCAGGAGAAGGAAGACAGGATACTCCATGGCAAAGTCCATGGTAGTTCCGCTGCTTTCATTTACAACATCAATTCTAGGCTGTGGAATGGGCGCGAGTACTGCTGATGGCAACAGGCCAGCAGTAACAGCTCCTGATAGCAACCATTCAAAAGCAAGACTAGGCCAGCAGTCGAAAGTGCCGACAGGCCCGGCAAAGCTCACTGCCCCTCCGGAAGATGAGGTTCTTCCGAACAAGAGGGTGGTAGAGCCAACCAAGAGCGCTGAGCCAAATCCGGATGAACATCCTGGAAAAAGAATGGAGCAGGTTGAGGATGCCATCTCCAATTTCTTCGGCGGAAGGGGAGAAAATGGCAGAATAAAGAGCGGGACAACCAAGAGCCGCAGCGAGATGCTTGATTTCATTGACAGCGCAAGATACCCGGAGAGTGATGGCAGCTCCGGAAAAAGGATGTTTCCAGGAGTTGCGGATGCGATAAGGGAGAATCCTCATTATAAGGGAAAAAGAGGGAGGGTTGCAAGGGCATTCCTGACTGCTTTTTCAGGAGAGAGGATCAGCCTATATAATTCCAGGGCCCTGCTTGAGAACATGCCCAGGACAGTAACTGCATACATCGCACAAGCCATTGTAGGTGTTGGCAGGCTGGAAGATCTGCCAGAAAGAGATCCCAGACTGCCGCCCCTCGGCATGAGGAAGACCGCCTATTGGTTCACGAATGATATTTCTTTCCTGGTTAGGCTCACTGGCCTGGTGGACCGGGAACCCGTGCACTGGGCATCACTTGATTCTGATTTGGAAAACAGCATTCTGACCTGGCACAAGATGGGCCCCCAGACCCGCGAGCTTTGGAGGAGTGCAGGAGTAAATGCGCTCGTTGAGCCTCATGAACTGGCAAGATACGTCCGCGCCAAGATGAATAGGAGCCACCTGAAAGGGGTAGTTGGAGAATTCCCCCGTGAGCTGAACTACTACTGCCGCGATGATCTTGGAAAGTCAGGAAGATAGCACTATTATCGCGGCTCCCAATACCATAAGAAGCGCGCCGGCAAAGCGCTTTAACAATCCTTTTTCTTTCAGGAGAACCCCTCCAAATATTACAGAAAAGAGGACTGACATCCTGTTTATAGAAATCACATAGGGCACAATCTGCAATGACCATGCGCTGAATGTGAGCGATGTCGCAATGACAAGCGCAAGGGCTGCCAGGGCAAATGCCCTCTTTTCTTTCCTGAAGCTTTCTACTATCGGCCTTTTCCTGAAAAATGAATAAGCGAGCAGCGCAGTTCCTGATGTCGTCAGGGCTGTTGCTGGAGTGAACATGAAATCAGAGTTGAGCATGGCAAGCTTGTCGAAATTGGCAAGGAAGGAAAAGAGGAGTGCCGTAATCAGCATGTATATCATGCCCCTGTTACGGATGATCTCCTCAAAAGGAGAGAGCAAATCATGCTTCGAATTCAGGTTGAGCACGTATGAGCCTCCGACAACAAGGAGAATGCCGAGAATGCCATCCGGATGCGGGCTCTCCCCGAGTATAATTGATGAGGTGAATATCAGGAAGAGCGGGGTGAATGCCAGCATCGGTATCGCGAGCGAAAGGTCTGTCATCTGCAGTGCCCGGAAGTAGAGCGCAGCTGTTGCGATATTCAGCAGGACGGACATCGAGACCGCGAACAGGAACTGCTCTCCTATTTCAGGAAAGCCGTTCAGCGCTGACAGGGCCAGGAAAGAGAGCCCGGTCAGAAATAATGTCGCCCCGGAGACTATCAGCGGATCCACCCTGGAAACGAGCTTCTTGACCTCCATGAAATAGATGGCCACAAGAAAAGCGCCGCCAAGGGCGAAGAAGAACCAGAGCATAGCGACCACTACGATATTCCCTCGGCAATGGCGAGGAACTTGTCAACGAACTCATCGGCAACCTGCTTGTTTATCTCGAAGAGGGCATCGACATGCAGCAGGGCGGTCTCCGGGTCGTTCTTGCATAGAGACAAAATGAAAAGCGCCTTCTCCACTCTCGCGTCCTCCAGCATCTGCAGTGCCTTGAGCACCTCATAGCCTTTGGCATACCTCTTGAGCTCATAATAAGCGCATGCGAGGAAAACCCCGATTGCGACCATGTCCTCCTGGCTCTCAGCCAGGTTGAATGCCTTGTGCCCTTCGCGCAGGGCAGCGTTGAAGTTCTTCACGCGGTAGCACGACTTGGCAAAAAGATAGTGCGCCATGAGCGAGCCGGGGAACCCCTCCACGAATTCCTCGCTCAGCTGCACTGCCATCTCGTTATTCCTATTCTGGAGATAGAGGATAATCTGCTTCACGAAGGAGTTTTCTCGCTCGAATATCACAGGGTAACAACACACAAAAAAATTAAATGGTTTGGCATCCCTAATCCCATCATGTTCGGCAGACACAGCATCAGCCAATCCCCTGAAGCCAAGAAGAAGAGCCCCAGAGAGAGAAAGCGGGCCATGATAAAAGAATGCGAGAAGAAGTATGGGGTGAGCCTGACAGAGGAGGAGCTTGACGGTCTGCTTGATGCGGCGCTTGGTAGTGGAGCGGTTTCCGGGGATACCAAGGGCAAGGTCAGGAAATGCCTGGTGGACAAGATGAAGAAGGGAAAGGAATCAAAGATCCCGAAGAAAGGCAAATGAGGCATCATAAGAATGTCTGAATTTCTTGAAAAGTGCGAAGAGGCCAGAAAGCTTGCTCTTTCTTTCAGCGAGCCGCTGATTGTGCACCATCACGACGCGGACGGCGTGAGCTCGGGGGCCATCGCGGTCGCGGCGCTGCGGGAGGCAGGTAGGAAGCCCAGGACCGAGTGCATAAAGAAGCTGGATGAGGCGTCCATTGAAAAGCTTGCGAATGAGAAGGAAATCATATTCACTGATCTGGGCGGGGGGAACCGGAGGGTTAATGAGCTCAATGACGTGCTCATCATAGACCACCACCAGACCGAAGGGATTGAAAAGCCGCAGATAAATCCCATGCTCTTCGGTATTGACGGGGGCGATGAGCTGAGCGCTTCTGGAACTGCTTACTGTGTTTTTCGAGTTCACGCTGACCTGGGAGTTGTCGGGGCGGTTGGCGATATGCAGTCTCCCCTGCGGGGCATGAACCGCTTTGTTATGGGTGAGGGGACCAAAAGCGGCGATGTGATGGTCGAGAACGACCTCCGTTTCTATGGAAGGTACTGCAGGCCGCTGGTACAGTTCCTCACTTATTCCGATGACCCCTACATACCGAATATCTCCTTTCGCGAGGACCGCGCCCTCTCGTTGCTATCAGAGCTCGGGATACCGCTGCTTGAGGGGGAAAGAAGGAGGGTGTATGCGGACCTTGATGAAGGTGAGAAGACAAAGCTAATCAGCGCGATAGCCAGAATCCTGATTAACACCAACCAGCTCAAAAAGACGAATGAGCTCCTTGGGGAGAGCTATGTTTTCCCCAAAAGGCCAAAGAACGAAACCTATGAGGCCAATGAGTTGAGCACCGTGCTAAATGCCTGCGGAAGGCACGGCCGCTCTGATGTCGGGCTGCGCATCTGCCTTGGGGATGAGGATGCGTATGCGGAGGGCAGGAAACTGCTGCAGCAGCACCGGAGGATGCTGAAGCAGGGGATTGAGTTCGCTTTGGGGAAGGTGCAGGATCTCGGCAGGTTCTATTTCCTTGATGGCAGGGGCGTGGTTGATGAAGGTATAATCGGAATCGTGTGCGGGATGGCACTCAGGCAGAGCTGGACAAAGCCAATCATCGGGATTTCGCTTGGGGAGAATGACACCATAAAGGCTTCTGGAAGGGCAGGGCGCGCTCTGGTGGAGGGAGGGCTCAACCTTGGGAAGCTGATGGGCGCTGCCGGAGCAGAAGCAGGAGGGATTGGCGGGGGGCACAGGATTGCCGCTGGAGCGTCCATACCAAAAGGCTCCCTGAACAGTTTCCTAGTAGCCGTTGGAAAGTACTTCGGCTAAGGACGTAATCGACACTGTGGAAAAACGAATGTTTAAATATTTGATGCAACTACTGAAAAGCAGGTAACCCTATGGGAAGGCTCACAACTTTTTGCGTGTTGAGTGGACAAACTGGGAATGCCCAACGAACAAAGCCGGAGCCAGCGGATGCCCGGCCAAGGAAGCTTCCAGGAACCATGAACCTGGTGATACCCGCCTCTTATCTCCATTCTCTTGATCCTGAGCGGATAAGGAAGCTGCGGGAGTTCGTTCCATGGCAGTCGTACAGGAAGTGCAGCCGCGGCCTCTACCGCTATTGCAAGAGGGAGCGTGGAAGATGGCATCTTGCGCGAAGGGTAGTTGGCGGCATGAGGCACAATGCATATGACGAAGAGGGGAAAGCGACGCCTTTAGTGGACCCGCTCCGTCACCTGGCGCCAGGCCTGCCTGCGGGATTGCGCGGAATCATTGGTGCTGCCCCTAATGGGAGCATCCTTGAAATGGAGCTGCTTCATGACTCATTCAATATACATATAATGACCCCTGCCCACTCCGCCTGTGAACTTGGGCCCCTTTCTGTTTTCGTGCATGTTCCTGTTGCTATGGATGACGGGGTTCCGTTCCGCTTTTTGCATGAGGATTCTCCGCTCGCGGGGATGCAAGCGCATCCTGACATCGCGCTGACAACGCACGGGCTGGGGGCGGAAACGCGCCCGCATGATCTGGAAGCGCACATCGTTGTCCATGCCGGGCACCATGCACATCACGGGCACCAGGAGCATGCCCGCGCTGGGGAGCCCGAGGCGTTTGGCGTATTCTTCCGCGCTTTCCTCAGAATCCCCGGCCTTGATCCGTATGCGGTGTGCACCGGCGGGCATTTCCATGCCCACCACGAGCACCATGGGCATCACCCAACAACTCATCACGGCCTTCACCATCCGCACCCCGGGCACTATCATTCCGTTCATGCACATGGGCATAACCAAGGCACTCATCACGCAGGGCACAATGCCTATCCAGAGCACCAAGAGCACCGCCAGCACTCCGGGCATCCACATGAGCATCATCAGACCCACCACTCGTCAGGGCGCCCTGGGCCGGGACATCATTCGCGCCATGGGCACCATAATCACGGCGCTAACCGCCATGATGCTCATCACAGTGCCCATCATGCGGGCCACAACTTGCCAGGGCACCGCGAGCGCCCTACTCATCACGGGCAGGAGCGCTCCCGCCATGAGCACGGATGGAGCCTGAGATTCTTTGATGCGGTCTGGGGGAAGAAGGTGGGAATTGACCCCACGGCAATCGCGGAAGCCTCAGCTGCAAAGGCAGAGGCAGCCGCGGCCCATGAAGCGTCAAAGCCGCCGGAAGTCTCGAGATATCATGTGCTAGGAAGGCGGGAAAGAAGGTTTGTGAACCTGAAGGTGACCAGCGCCGCGGACGCGATGCCGCCGCAGTAGGCTTCCGGAAATCGAGTCTTTTCCTTTATAAAACATACCCCTGAAATGATGCTTATGCTTGAGATAACCTTCCTGGGAACATCCGGAAGCATACCGACGACAGAACGCGGAATGCCGGCCCTTGCCCTGAAATACGAGAGCGACCTGATGCTCTGGGACTGCGGGGAAGGGACACAGAGGCAGATGATGCGCTATAAGGTGGGTTACGGCTCAATCTCACAGGTCTGCATCACACACCCGCACCTCGACCATTACCTAGGGCTATCCGGCCTTCTTGAGACTATGAAGCTCTCGGCAGTCTCCCCGAAGAAAGTTTCTGTCCACTGCCCGGAGATATTTAGCGATGCCCAGAAGGAGCACTATCCATTCGTAGACTTCTCGAGGATGCGGAAGGGCATGTTATATAAGAATAATAATTATAGTGTCAGCGCATTTCCGGTCCGCCACTGCAGGGGGTCATACGGCCTGATGTTCGAGGAGGCGGAAACAAGGAAATTCCACGAGAAGAAGGCGCACTCCCTTGGCCTCAAGGGAAAGCTGTTCAGGGAAATCCAGCAGAAGGGGCAGGTGAGCGTGGAGGGAAAAAAGGTGACGCTTGACGAAGTCACCTGGCTGCGGCAAGGGCGCAAGATAGTATATAGCGGAGACGGGAGGCCTTCGGACACCACGGCGGAAGCCGCCAGGGGGGCCGACCTCCTCATCCATGAGGGCACATTCGACTCGTCGAAGAAGGCGGAGGCCGAGGAAAGATTGCACTGCACGGTCGCAGAGGCGGCCGGGCTTGCGAAGAAGGCCAAGGTGTCGAAACTGATAATAACCCACGTCAGCCCCAGGTACTCCGACAATAAGGCTCTCGAGGAGGAAGCCCAGAAAATATTCCCCGGAACAAGCATCGCCTACGACGGCATGAAGGTTTCTGTTCCTTTGAGGAAATAGGCAAAACTACGTTTCTTTCCGTATGGGTATTTCGGTGATTGTCTTAAACGGAATGATGTTTTATAAACTGGAGTTTATGCTTCTCCAAAGACTTTATAAAGGTTATGAAGGAGAGGGAAAGAGAATACGGGATAGAAATTGCTCTATCGCGTATCCGAGGGATATTTTCCTTCGGGAATTTGGGCCATATCTGTGTCGAAAGGCATGGAGCCAGAAGAAACTTACCGCCGATAATATTTTTTTGTGTGGCCTGAAGGCGGTTTGGAAAAAAAAACAAAAACAAAGGTGAACAAATGGAACTGAACCTAAAGAAGATGGGGGCAATTGTTGCGGGTGCAACAATTTTGGCCAGCTCAGTCGGTTTTGCCGGACTTATGTTTGGTGACACCACGCTGGTGGACGACAACGGAGCCCCGTTAGCAAAAGTCGTCCTGGGATCAAAGAGTGCAGCACCTGATGGTGTGGCAGCTGGTCTCATCGCGGGAAAGATGGTGAGTGAATCGTATGCAGTTGAAGAACTCACCGCACAGGTCGCCGGAACCGCAACTTGCGGTGAGGGCAGCGGTACCGGAACAGGCACCGGAACTTGTGACATAGCCGATGAGAAAGCTAAACTCCAGATTACAGTACCTGGAAGCGCCATGGAGGGAACTTACACGGTCAACAACTTGATCGGTGACTACCTCAACAGGAGGCTCAAGGACAGGGAAGACAATGTCGCAGGAGACTCTGACTCTGACTACCCGATGGGTGGCTCTGACGTCTCAGAGAACGCGAACCCGTTCACTGACGGCACTGGACCTGGCGGATCAATCGGCCCGAGCGAAACCTTCCTCTACAGGATTGATGGTGGAATGTTCTCTCCGTTCCAGACGCAGAACCTCGTCGATGACGATGCTGCGAGGAACTACGTCGAAGAGCAGAACATGTGGCTTCAGGGAGACAGCCACTACGATGAATCCCCAGAGGAAATCGTCGGTGACCTGAGATTCTTGGCATACACGCTCAAGTTCTCTGGCTCAGGTGATGACTTTGGTATCCCGGTGTGTACGACCCCTGATGGAACAGACTATGCAGACTGTCTGCTTGGTGCAACTCCGCAGTCCCACTATGAAACCGCAAGCCACAAGGTAAGAGTATACTTCCTTGGCGAGCAGTGGGTCATCAGCGACATGAGTCCGCCTTTAACGGCACTCACGTCCGAGACCTCGCTTGTTGATGGTGGATGGGTTAAGCTGGCAAAGGAGTCCATTTCTGGTGTTATCAACCAGGGTGAGGCACTTCCGGTCGATGACCTGAAGTTCCAGCTGGACGACCTTGAGGCACACGGTGACACGACCGCAGCCATTATCTCTGTCCTTGACGCGAACGGCAACGTTCTGAAAAAGGACAAGGTTGGTGAGGGTGATACGAAGGAATTCGCAATCGAGGGAACAACTTACAGGTTCCACGTATACAAGGTTGCACCTGGTTACACCTTCGGCGCGAAGTGGGCTGATGTAGCTATCTACTCCAAAGAGCTCAAGCTCGAGGATGGACAGCAGCTGGACCCGGACTACGACAACAACGAGTACTATGAGGTAGCTCTTGGATGGAAGAACAAGGGCGCTCAGGCTGGTGTTGACGAGCAGCCGGACTTCCTGAGGACCGCGGTGGTCTTCACAGAAGACATCGGATCAATCTCAAGCGGTGGCGAGGAGCAGTTCGAGGTTGGTGACTACCTGCCTATCGTGCAGGACCCGGTCGCCTGGAGGCTTACCTACCAGGGCCTGGACATTACCAACAGCGAGAGGACTTACCTTAGGTATGACCTCGAAAGGACAACTGACAAGACCCTTACGGCGAGCCACGGTCCTGTGACCGAGACCGCAACTGGGATACGTGTTCAGTGTGACATCACAGCACCCTACGTAGAGGTCAAGTCTGGTGGAACTGGAACTATCTTCGAGATGACCGGTTCAACTGGTGAAGGTGACCAGGACACAACCCTTGCAGCAACCAGGTTCTATGTAGCAACCAATGGTGCAACTTGTGAAAATGACACAAGCGTTGTGGGTGGTGGATTCCCGGCTGGATGTCCTCTTGGTGTATGCCCTGCAGGTACTATCTTCATGACTCTCTCCCCGTCGTCCAACGACTATGGGCTCGAGGGCTATGATGAGGTTGCCGACGGCGGCGCAGCTTGTCCGAACGTATTCCTCAGCCAGGTGGTTGATTACAGCACCATTGGAGATGGTGACACCGACTGGTTGACTGGTGGTATGCTGGAAGTTTCAAGCTACCTCAGTGCGTCTCCTGCAGCTCAAGGATTTGCAGCAACGGACAACGGATGCAGTTACATGGGAGGCCTCAGGGCAGAGAACACAACGCCCTGTATGTCCGACGGTGGAACTGACCCGAGGTGTTTCGGTGACGCGAGGCTGGTTGATGCAGCTGCCAATACCGACTGGTACTTCGGTCTGTCAGAGAAGGCAGGTGTGGATTCGTCCAACGACTTTGCGGACTACCACCTTGTAGGTCTTGACCTTGATGGTGGGGACTCAACCTTCAACTTCGACAGCCAGACTGCCGGTGGTGACTACATCACCAGGGAGGACTACGAACTGTACATGTTCGCAGGACCTGTCTCAAACAGGGGCAACATCCAGACCCAGGAGGAAGGATTCATCTCTGAAAGGGGCTCTGTCTTCGATGACATCTCTGATACCTCAGTGAGGTATTACATGGCCGACGACCTTGCGTACTCTCAGTGGTACCTTTCGAGCGTTGAGCAGTCCGAAGCCGAGGCTGGCTCTGTAGTCAGGACCCTTGGTGAGGGCGAGGAAACAACCGTTAACGGCGTTACCGTTAAGGTCCTCGAAATCACCGAGACTGTGCTGCCTTGTTCCGTTGGAACTGCAGCAACACCTGCGTGCGGACCTGCCGACATGAGTGGCGTTTCCGCGGTCATCATGCCGCAGAACACCGCGACCGTAACCGCCTCGATTCCGTATGCATACAGCAGCTACGGGAACCTGGTTGTCCTTGATAAGGACGCGGTTGGCGTTAACACGCTCGTGTCTGTTGGTGGTGACAAGGTCAACACTGTAACCAAAGAGCTTCTCTCTGGTTCCGCAGTTGACTGGACAACTACCAAGAAGGTTGTGCGCGAAGTCGTTCAGGGCTCCAAGATTGTCGTCGCCGGTGCAGAATCCGAGGACACACTCGCAGCAGCTCAGGACTTCGTTAACCAGCTGAGGAGGGTGTAATAACCCCCTTCTTTTTTTCTTTTTATTTTCCTTTTTTTACTCCGCTCTTTCTGACCCTGTTTCCGGCCGTTGAGAAACCTTTTTAAATTCCTCTATACTTATATATAGTGGATTAATATGGTCAATTCTACTACTGAATCAAAGAACGAATCAAGGAAGCCAATCCAGAGGAAGCTCCAGAATGGTGCAGTTGGCGAGAAGGAGGACTCCGAGAATGGGGATTCCAAGAGGAAAAGCATCCTCAAGGCGCTCCCGCTGGTCTCGGCTGTCGCTGCGGCGAGCCTTTCATGCCATCTTGATGTCCTTCCGGCAGACGCTGGCCACGACGCTGGGCAGGACTCGGACGCCCCTGCCGATGCGGACCATGCTGATGCGGATGAGATTGAGGCTGATGTGGAAGCCGATGGCGACCTTGATGCTGACATTGACGCGGACCTGGATGTTGATGCGGAGTCTGACGGCGATGTTGAAACCGATGGCGATGCGGATGCAGATGCCGACATGGAGCTTGACGGGGACGTTGAGGCTGAGGGCGATGCTGATGTGGATGCAGATGCCGACGCGGATGCAGAGCTCGATGGCGACCTTGACGGCGATGCTGAAACCGATGCAGAAGCAGAGCTCGACGGTGATGCCCTGACTGATGGCGATGTTGAGGCAGATTCTGAAGCTGACGAGGAAGTTGATGGCTGCCCGTTAATCACGAACGATTCTGAGCGGGTGACGCTAACTGCGCTGGGCAGTGTGGTTCCAGTCGGAGCCTCGAACGTATCAATAATCCATCAGGGCGAATCCGGCCACATTGTGACCGTGAGGCTGGTTCTGACGTCCGACCCCTCAGTATTTATCTCGGATGCGGTTCCCTTGGGGAGCGGCCCTGGCCCGGTTGAAATCCCGATGTACTGCGGGGCCACTGCCACGGCAACGAGCATGACCGTAATAGGTGATGACCTCACAGTAACGATGGCAATAACCGGTGCGGACTGATTCTTTTTTCTCTTTTTATCTTCATTTTCCCATATAATTTGTTTATTTGTGGGGAGTTATGACCAATATTTATAAATGTTGTTATACATTAAACATTCTGATTTAATTTCAAAAAGGAGGGATATTGGATGAGTGGAAATGAAGTGATGAGGCAAGAGAGGACGCTACGGAATGGACAGATTGAGGGCCCAGCAAGAAATCCTGGCAGGTTTGAGAAAGCCGCGAAGAAAGTCGCGCCGTTTTTTGTCGGCACCACGCTTTTGGCCGGGGCGCTCAGGTGTAGCAGCAGCGGGGAAACCGGGCAGCCGGATGCAGGAACAACTGTTGAGCTTTGCTCGCAGGAGCCTGGCACATCGTGCAGCGCGCAGACATTCAATACTTTCCTTAACCAGGTAGCGGCCACTTTCAACCACGGCAACGGGCCAGTGGCATTCGCCGTCTCACCTTCACTCAATGTGGAGACTCTTGATGTGATTGACCCCGAATCCGGAGTAATCAGCACCAAGAGAATCGTTTCAGCAAGGATTGCGACCTTTGTGAGGGTCGATGTCCCAGAAGAGCGCGATGCCGGCGCTGATGCCGGCGACCTTATCTGCGGTGGCAGATGGGAAGTCGTGGAGCAGGCGAACGTTTATTCAGAAGAGGACGCAAGGGAGATGCGCGCACAGGGATTCGACGCTGTCGGAACCAGGCGCTACAACGCCCTTGGGACCGGGTATGATGTTACCCTCCTGAACCTTGATGAGGCAGTCCTCACTGATGAAGATGGCAATCCGATTCCTGATGCGGAGGGCAATATGCAGAGGACCTACGCGGTGGGCTTGAGGATTGACCCGATTTGCGATGGCGAGACCGTCGGCCCGACTGATGGCGATGCGGACGCAGACCTAGACGGAGATGTTGAGGCAGGCGGAGATGTCGACGCAGATGCGGACATGCATGATGCCGATGTCCTGCCCGATGGCGATATCGTAACTGATGGCGATGCGGATTTGGATGCCGACACGGACAGCGTGGTGGACGCTGACGGCGATGGCGGTGTCGTCTGCGAGACGAGGGATCACACATGCAACACCGAAAGGCTTGCTGAAGGATGGCTCTCTGCCGGAGAATATTTCATAATGGGAACCCGCAGGTTCCAGCTTGTCGAGCTTGAGACTGTCGGCGCATATGTGGAGGCAACCTACCGGGTCACCGACAACTGCGCAACCCCGATTCCGGGGCTTGGAGGGAGCGCCCACATAGGCGAGGAAACGGTACTTGAGAGCGCAGGTGAGGAATCATCCTACACAGTCAGGATAACTGATGTCGTAGGCGGCTCTGTCAGGTTCGAGGTTGATGAGAACTGCCCGGGAGATGTCACTGATGGCGATGCTGATGTTGACGCTGACGCGGATGCCGACATGGGCCTTGACGGGGACGTTGAGGCTGACGGCGATGCTGATGTGGATGCGGATGCAGACGCTGATTCGGAACTGGATGCGGATTCCAGCCTTGACAGTGATGTTGAGGCTGACAGCGATGCAGACGCTGACGCGGATTCAGGATTTGACGCCGATGCCGAAACCGATGTGGATGGGGGTTCGGATGCCGATGCAATAATCCCTGATGCCGATACGGACTTCGATGCGCCTCTAGGGGCATGCGACGGACTGACAAACGGGGAAGAGAGAATCCGTGTGTTTGCCGAAGTTCCGCGCCACGCACCAGTATCTCCTGATCAGGTTGAAGACAGTCATATCTCAGTCTATCCGGTCTCAACTGACGACCGGAGCGCCGTTCTAAGGATGGTCCGGACTGATGACCTGTCTGTTGCGGTCTCCGGAGACTTCGAAGTGTGGGTGGCAACCCCCATAAGGGTGGGGGTTTGCGGCGGAGACGCAACCTTCACAGCAACCACTGTCCTGGGCCGTCAGGTTGAGAGCACTGTCTCGATTACCGGACTTCCGCCAAGGCCATAGTTTTCCTTTAGTTTTTTTCCTTTATTTATCCAAACGGGTTGGGTGTTGCCTTCCATGAGCTCAAAACTACAAAAAAGCCGGAATCTGTCTACAGAAATCAGGAACCCGAATCGCAAGTTCGGGACACGCACAACCCTAAAGGAGTCCATTCTTCTTTCTGCCGCTTCAATTGCGGCGACAGTTATATTCACGCTCAGCCCTGCATACGCGCAGAGCGCCAAATGCAGCGCGCGCGTCGTTCCTGGGGAAATTGGAGAGCGCTTCTCGCTAAAGACAAGCGGAACGAAAGTTGAAGGGCTGACACTGAGGTTTTCCATCCCTGTCAAAGGCTCGCACGGGGAGCTGGCAATCAGCGGGCCCTTCGCGGACAGCCTTGTCACAATGCCTGAAGATGTAAGATTCACCGTCCTGAGCAGCAACCTCACAAAGGGCAGGACCCTTCTTTCCTCATCGCGCAGGGCGACATTCGGATGCATTAGCGGGGATTCAGAAGCCCCGAGCCCTGTTCCAATAGAATCAATCCAGAAGCTTGTTCGTGAAGCTGGGAGCAGGATGAAGCAGCTTGATGCAACGAGGAAACTAACAGGGGTAAGCTCAAAGACCAAGGGCGATGTTTCAACATTCATATCAAAGCGCGGGCCCCTGATGTCCGCAATCAAGGGCCGTGATATCCCTGGTTTGCAGAGGGCAATCGAGCAGGCAGATTCGCACCTTCTGACCATGAGGTCTGAAGTGGATGCATCGGCCCAGGCGATAAAATCAGAGGCGCTTGATTTGTCCAGGCAGCTCCGCGAAGCTGCCTCAGAGCTTCCGGAAGGGAGGCAGAAAAGGGCTGCAATCCAATTGGCAGACTCTGTTGAGGCGGAGGCGGGCCGGGACCAGGTTCGCGTAAGCGCGCTTACAAAGGGCATGGCGAGCATTGGGCGCGCGATTCCGCAGGCCCGGGATGCGGCCGACGCTGCGCGGGAGAGGCAGGCGACCGCAGACGCAGCTGAAAAGGCACAGGCGGATGCCGCTGAAAAAGTTCGTGTTGAAGCAAGGACGGAAGCTGCAAAAGTGCATGGAATGGACAGATGCACGGGGGATTTCCCAGTAAGCATAATCACAGGAAAGGGCGCGGTGGAGAGATATAAGCTCGCTGTTCCGCTTAAGCTTGTCGTGGAGTCCGGAGGCACTGCGACAAAGGATGGCACGGACCACCCGATAAGGGCCGTCCTGGAGGTTAGCGCCAAATCCATCCTTCCTCAGCATGTCAAAGGCACAATCGAATCTGCCACAAAGACAATCAGAAGGAGCCTTGATACAAGATGCCCGGCTGGAAATCCGGCTTCAATCGAAGTAATCGAAACGAATCTGGGAGTTGCCATCATGGGACTCCGAAACAAGATGATTAGCAAAATCGATGGCATTACGGCTGATGAGGATGGCAATCCGGAGCGCCCTCTGCTCCTGAAAGTGAGGGGGCTTCTTGCCGGCAGGTCGAAGGCCGAGGAAGATGCCGCAATATCTGCCGCCAAGCAGAAAGCAGGTGTCCGGTAAGCCCTTTTTTCTTTGATAATGCCTTTCAGGCCTTGGCGCAAGGCCGCTTTTAAATATCTTTGTTCCTTATCTTTTTCATGGCAGCGCCACCACAACCTCGCGGAATACAGTGCACTGTTGCTATCCAGGAAATGAATGCCCAGGAGGCCTCCAGGGCAATGGCGAACCCGTTGCAGCGCGAGGGGGAGCGGATTTCAGTCCGTCTGGTTGTCCCGGCAAGGACCGGCTATCTTTCCGCCGAGATCCCGGCACAGGCGGTGAATGAGGTGCTTGATTGGGCCTCACATATCCAGAGCCCGCAGGATAGGCGGGATTTTATCAGCCAGTGGCTCAGCGACAATATCGCGCGCATCAGGCGTGCCCATGACGGCGCCGCCAGGGATGCAACTGCCTTCGATTTCAGCGTTGTTCCTGTCCGGGAAGTGCGCATTGTGCGCAGTATCGAGGATATAGTCCCAAGTCTGACTTTCGATCCCACCGCCATTGCCGCGCTCGTTGCCCGGGATGGCCAGGTGGCGGTAGCGAGCCGGGACACGCGCATATTCTCCGAGAGACGGCAGGCGCTTACTACTTTGGGCAGGGGAATCGGCCGCCTGCTCAGGCTCCACCAAAGAACCAGCGGAGGGCTCAACCAGGATCAGATCAGGCTTCTTATCGGCCAGGTCCCTGTCGATCAGATAGAAACACTCCTCCGGCCGCTCGGCCTTGAGCGCAGGGACAGTGCAGCACTGCAGGAACTGCTTGCAGGTGGCCAGAGGACAACCGCCGGCGATGTCGTGATGGTGCCCGGAATCATCGTGAGAATAAACCAGCTGATGATGGACGAGCCTGAAAGGGACAGGATTTCCCCGGTCACCCTTGACCGGCGCGCCGCTGATGAGGCAAGGGAGCGCATGACTGAACTCCGGCGCATCGGAAGCGCTGAGGGGAGAGCGCTTGCCACCAGCATCGAGCGGGCCATCGGAACAGTCCGGAGGCCGCAGCTGCTTTCACTTATAGAGGATGCCGACAGGCTAATCAGCGCCGCTGGGAGCAGGGACGAAGCTGCTGAAGTCGCTGCAGTGAGGCAGGCAAGCGAGCCTGCACGGACTGCCGCCTCCCGCCTCAGGGAACTTGCCAGGGATACGAGGGTCGGAAATCTCATGGCATCTGCAACCGTCGCTGCCCTCTCAATCCAGCAGGAACTCGGGCGCGAGGCTCCAAGGTCATCCAGGCTAAGGCAGCTCACAACAGAAGCACAGTTACTAATCACGCGCATGGAAGCTGCCATAGCATCGGCCGAAGAGGCTGCTGGAAGGCAGGCTTTGCTTACAGAAAGGCGGGGAATCGCGCAGGCCAGGATAGCAACCATAGACGGGCTGCAGTCCCAGGATGGGGTTACTCCGGCGCACAGGAGGTCTGCAGCAGCCCTGCTAAGCCAGCTCCGCGCCGCAAGGGAAGGAACGGATGCCGCACTCCTGCAAAGGAGAGTTGCCGAGGCGGACACCCTGATTGCGCTTTTGCGCGCTGACATTGACAGGCATGCTGCCCGGGCCCCGCCCGCAGCGCCAACCGGCACCCTGAGGCAGCCCACTGCCGTTGCGGCAGAGCACAGCCAGCTCCTGCAGGAATTCGCCAGGCTCCTCCATCGGCGCACTGACTTCTACTCCCGCCGCCGGGAAAATCCGATAGTGCTTCACCTTGCGAACCTGTCAGAAACCTACCGGGTTGATGCTGGCGATGTCCTCTATGACGGCGGAGTGAGGGAAGCATCCCTCGATTATGAGGGACAGACATTCAGGTATCTTACATTCATTACCGCGGCCGATGTCAGGCAGGTCTATCGTGGCCTTCCTGAGAGATACAGGACAGCTGCACGGGATGCCCGATTCCGTCCTGCCGGTGCTTCTGCCCTCAGCATGCTAGCGCTTCCTTCGGCCCGTCAGGGCGCTTCTCCTACTGTGGACGGAGAATTGCTCGAGCAGATACGCACCAGGCTCACAACGCAGTATCTTGCCCAGGCCCGCCGCGCTCTTGAGGCGGCAGGGCTCAATATGGGTACAAGGATTCAGCTGGAAGGCGGTGCGGAAAGGACCATCGGCCAGATTGTCCAGGACCAGGTTACCGAGGCGGTCCGCGGCGTGCTCCAGGATATCACCACAGTTACTACAATAAGGATGGAGCCGTGATTTTCCGGCATCTCTTTATTCTTTTTATCCCTAATCATCAGCATGGCAAACAGGGCTACTATCCAGGAAGAGGTTGTTCGGACTGATTTGGATTTTGTTCCGGTTGATACCAGTTCGACGCAGGAGCAGCGCAGGGAAACCGCGCTGACGCTTGTTGATGAACTGCAGGGAAGGCTCCATTCAGCCAGGAATCTGACGAATGCGGACCGGCTCAGGATATTCGATTCCTTATCGGGTCTTGAGGGCGCTGTAGCAGCGGATGACAAGGATGGGATGATGGAAGAAATGGCAACTGCGCGGGCCCTTCTGCGCAGGCTTCCGCTGCCACATCCAGGCGGGTACCCTCCCAATGTGGAAACAGGCACCTTTGAAGAGCAGGATTTCAGGGACACGGCCCAGATGTATGAAGTTAACCTGAGCGGGCAGATTGATGAACTGCGCCAGAGCGGACTTCGGCTCGTTGTAATGAATTACGCAGAGGAGATTATCAGGCGGCTCCACAACGAGTCCGGGCGCCAGCCGCTGAACAGAACCGCGATAAACGAGCTCATCCAGGAGGCTGAAGGCATCTCCAGGCAGATTGAGGAAATCATCACTGCAAATCGCTAGAGGGTTTTTGGCGGACAATCGTTTGCGGCGCTCGTGGCAACCTTATCATTTATAATCCATCGACTCCCTTATCTGGTGATGGGCAGGTGCATCCGCTGCGGCAGGGAAGGCCATATGGAATACGGCAGTGATGGCCAGGCCTACTGTGGTTCCTGCGTGTTCTATGGGATGAACAAACCATGCTGGAGGTGTGGGATGTATGTTCCTGCATCAGAGCTCCAGCAGTACAAGGGGCAGTGGATGTGCCCGATATGCATAGGGGATGCCAGGGCGGCGGACGCGCGCGTGAGCTACAAAGAGCCGACATACAAGAAAAATGATTATCCTATGCAGGTGCATTCCTACGAGGAGACTTGCGAGAAGTGCGGAAGAACTCTTGTCACGGTGTACATCCTCAACGGGAAGAAGCTCTGCTGGACATGCCTGCATGAGGAGCAGGACAAGTGGACAATCGTTGGTGGGGAGAAGCCGCCGACCGTGCCTATGAAGATGACTGTCGAGGCGCAGAGGAAATCCGCGCTCAGGAAATTCTTCGAGCACGTATTCTCCGAATTCCTCGCATTGTTCGGGGTGAGGTGGAAGCCCCGGGAACCAGTCTCGCAGGTTGTCGCGCTCAAGGCAACGCAGTCAAAGAGGCCCAGGCGCTCCTTCGGCAGGCCGATGGTGTCTGGGATGAGGAAGGAGCGCGAGGATGCGGTTCCAAGCACAGAGGGGATAATCAAGGGGAAGCCGAAAACGCCCCGCAAGAAATCCTCCGACGTAACCTTCCCGGAATACCAGAAAAAGGACAAAAAGAAGGATAAAAAATGATTACTGCCCTTAAAAAATACTTATAAACCCTACCATACTCTAACTAATACAAATAAATCCACGCCCCAGGGCGGGGGAGGGGAATGCTTACATACGCTGTTCTTCGCGATATTCAGAAACGTGAGATGGAATCATCTGCAATCGTTCAGTTGCAGGATGGCTTCTACACGCAAGTCGCGGAGTTCCTCTCCAGCAAGAAGGACGAGGCCGCCGGTGGGGACATGCTCTCTCTTCGGGAGTATGAGAACATCAAGAAGATTGTCCGCGATGTCCAGACAAAAAGGGAGGAGAAAATCGTCCTCATGGCAATTCGTGGGAATATTGCGGGCGCGGGGCTCACCTCCGAGGAGCAGGATATGCTCAGGGAGCTGATATCCACAATCGATAAGGTCCGCGGGAAGCTGGTCGGAATCTGGGGCACCGAGAGAAAGGCCAACCGGAAGAAGGTCAAGCTCCTTCAGGATGTTGAACAGTATAAAGGTCTTGATAATAAGGTATATGGCCCCTTTAAGCAGGGGGAAGAACAGACGCTGCCAGGCGGTGAGGCCGAATGGCTTGCCAGATCAGGCATGGCCGAGCTGGCTTAGGCAGAAAAGGTGAAGAAAATGAAATTTCCGAAAGAAATCAATGCGTATTGTCCTTTTTGCATGGCTCACAAGCCGCACAAGGTGAAGCTGGCCAGCAAGGGCAGGCCGCGCACTATGGCAAAGGGCAACAGGGCCCACAACCGCAGCCTCATGGGGCACGGTGGTAAGAGGGCAGGCGAAAAGTCTGTCAAGAAGCAGGGAAAGAAGCAGAAGGCGATGCTTATGTGCTCGGCGTGCAGCAAGAAGCACGAGAGGATAGTCGGCGGCAGGACCACGCGCAAGCTTGAGTTAAGGTCATAGAGGTTTTATTATGAGCAAATATTTCAGAGTGAAGTGCAAGTGCGGCGAGGAGAAGAATGTCTTCAGCCATATCACGTCGATTGTTTATTGCGACTCCTGCAAGGAGCCCCTGGCACACCCGTCAGGCGGGGAAGCTGTCATTCATGGCGAAATCGTCAAAGAGTACGAGTAGGTGGTCTAAATCCCGGAACTGCCTGACAGAAATGAGCTTGTGATGGCGACCATCAGGAAGATAATGCCCTATGGGGCATTCTGCATTCTTCCGGAATACGACAACCTGGAGGCGTTCCTCCATGTTTCCGAGGTCGCCCCCAGATGGATAAAGAACATCCACGAATTCATATCAGAAGGGCAGAAGCACGTCATGAAAATCCACCGGGTCGACCGGGACAGGAACCAGGTGGATGTTTCCATAAAGCGGGTCAGCGATGAGGAGAGGCGCAGGAAGCAGGAGCAGGTCCGCACGGAAAAGCGCGCTGAAAAATTGCTGGAGCTTTCCATCAAGACCTCCAAGGCTTCCCTTAAGCCCGAGGAAGCGGCAAAGATAATCGAGGAGCAGTTCGGAGATGTCTATTCATGCTTCAGGGAGGCGATGGAAGGCGGGGATTCTGTCCTGAAAGAGCTTGACCTCCCAAAGGCGCTCAAGGCAGCAATGGTTGAAATCGCCAAGAAGAACATCAAGAAGCCAACCGTGATAGTTACCGGGGTTATCTCTCTCACATGCTTTGGCCCCGGAGGGGTATCGGACCTTCACAAGGCGCTTGATGTGGATGACAAATCGGTCTCAATCCTTTACCTTGGAGCGCCGTCATACAAGATTACGGTCACCGCCTCCGACTACAAGGCTGCAGAGAAGACGCTTGCGGCGGTTGTAGAACAAATAAAAGGCTTCGCCCAGAAGAACAATTGCGAGTTCGGCTTTGAGCGGGAAAAGGCCTGAGGGAGCGCATGAAAAAGATGATGCGCTGTCCGGCCTGCTCCGCATATACTCTTGCTGCGGAACACTGCGGCAGAAGAACGGTATCTGCGCATCCGCCCCCTTTCAAGCCGGATGACCGCTACGGAGCTTACCGTAGGCAATGGAAAAAGAGCGGGGTCGTAACATGAAAGAAACCACGATAATAGAAAGGGAAGCTGTCAAGCTTAGGGATGGCGTCCTTATCACGGGATTGCCCGGCATCGGCCTCATCGGCCAGGTGGTCGGCAGGTATCTGGTCAAGGAGCTCAAGGCGAGGAAAATCGCAACGCTCCTTTCCCCGCATTTTCCGCATCAGGTCTTCATGACCAAGAAAGGCGGGATGCGCATCATCAGGAACAGCTTCTATGTTGTAAAGCGAAAGAAGGCAAACCTGCTCATTTTAGTCGGCGACGTGCAGGCGATGAGCTCTGTCGGCCAGTACGAGGTCGCGGACACAATCCTGGATTACGCGCAGAAAGTGGGCGTGAATACTGTCATGACTGTCGGCGGGTATAGTACTGGCAAGCTCAGGGAGAAAAGGCGCCTTTTTGCGGTCGCGACATCGGATGAGATAAGAAAGAAATTCAGCAAGTACGGCGTGATTTTCGGGAAGGCGAAAGGCTCTATCGTAGGGGCCGCCGGATTGCTTCCTGTTCTTGGCAGGCTCAAAGGCCTGGACGGCATCTGCCTGATGGGCGAAACCCACGGCGGATATGTTGACCCTCTCTCAGCAAGGGAAATCGTGAAGCTGCTTTCGACCTATTTCGAATTCGAGGTAAGCCTGAGGAAGCTGGACGAGCGCGCAAAAGAGAGTGAGAAGCTCCTCAAGAGGATGGAGGAGGAAATCCAGAAGGGGATGCCGCAGGCCACGCTGCCGACCGAAGGGGTATCATACATAAGATGAGCATGAGTTCCGGGGATATCCATGAGGGCCGGCAGGCACGATTGCCTTAGGCTCTTCATGCGAAATTCTCTCTGCTTCTGCTGACTCAGGAAAAACAGCCGTGAGAAACAAAAATGGAAAAATAGCGGTTGAGCGATTATTCAACCGTCATCTTGCCGAATTTGCCAAGGGTGAGCTGGGGGTTTCCCTGCCACTCATTGACATAGCCATTCTCAATCTTTATCTTGTTCCCTTCCTTGATTTTGTCAATCTCGTCATTCCAGAGAACAAGTGTTATCGTTCCGCTGTCATCCTTGATTGTCGCGTTGGCAACCCTCAGCTTCCTGCCATACTTGTTTATCTCGCGGGGCTCTTCAATTGAGACTACTTCGGCGTCAAGATTCACGCTGCCGGTACCCGGGCTCAGTTCACTTATTTTCATGTTCAATTACACCTCTCGAATAGATTTCTAAAAATAGAAGGGTAAACTATTTAAAAATTGGCATTACTTCTTTAGTTGATATCCGGGTGAATATTCTA
The DNA here is from genome assembly GCA_043812915.1 of Microcaldota archaeon. GTDB lineage: Archaea > Micrarchaeota > Micrarchaeia > Anstonellales > Bilamarchaeaceae > CAYVTJ01. Next base: position 149,972 of record JBDRLQ010000003.1, read on the forward strand.
TGAGAGGAGGATACTATCTTGCGGCACTATTCCTGCTGCTTTTCGCATCTGTTTCTGTAGCTGCCCCAGTGGACCTGTTTCTATCTATTGACAACGGGAACGGGTTCGCCGATTCGGCGTCTGTCACACTGACCATCAACGGAAGCGCGGACGCGATGATATGCGCAATTTCGAATGACGGCTCAACCTACGAGAACACAACCGAGGTGCTGACTTTCCCAGCGTCCATGGACATGGCATGGAGCCTTTCAGCTGGCGATGGGGAGAAGACAGTGCACATGAAATGCGCGAATGCCACGATTAATGCGACATGGTCGCCAGATGTCACTGACACGATAGTATTGGACACCGCCGCCCCCGAAGCCGATACTCCAACTCCGGCCGATGGCGGAGCAACCTCAGACACCACCCCGCTCATTTCCATCCATATAACCGACCCTGGCGCGGATCCCTCTGAAATAAATGAGGGGAGCATCGAGCTGGAGTTTGATGGGGAGAATGTCACGCACTCCTACAATCCAAGCACAGGGAGCGTGACGTATACTCCGACGGCCGCTTTAGGTGCCGGGACAATAGAGGCCAGGATATGGTTCGCGGACAACGCTGGCAATGATGCGCAGTTCTCATGGGACTTCACAATAAGCTCCGGGCCCACGCTCTCAGATTTCACTCCAGAGGACGACTTGGTGACTGATGCGGCCCGCCCGACGATATCGGTAACTGTGGGCGACCCTGGAGTCGGCATAAACACCAGCAGGACCGTATTCAAGATTAATGGCGCTGATGAGGCGGATGAGACGCACTACTCGGCATCATCAGGTCTGCTCTCCTACAGCCCGCCCTCGAACCTTGCGGACGGCAATTACACTATCCAGGTCACAGTATATGACACAAGCGACATGTATGCGATAGCCGAGTGGATGTTCACGGTCGACCGGACCGATCCCTCAATAACGCTGCCCATGCCATCGGACCTTGAAACATTGTCCTCCCTGAGCGAGATATCCGTTACCGTTGAGGATTCCGGCTCTGGCCTGAACATGTCCACCCTAGAAATGATTGTAGATGGGGTTGACGTTATGGACGGTGCCGATTTCGACTCCGATTCCGGAAGGCTCTCCTTCGAGTATGTGCAGGGCCTTGAGGCTGGCATCCACACCATCGAGGTGACCGTCGAGGACAATGCAGGCAATGGTCAGTCATATTTCTGGAGCTTCACGCTTGAGGCCAAGAAGCCCGTCGTATCAGGCATGTCCCCCAAGGATGACTCGGTAATCTCAGACCTGATGCCCGAGATTTCCGCGATTCTCAGTGACAGCGGAACTTCCGGGCTTGACCTGGAGACCATCCGGCTGTATGTCGACAGCGATGAGGTCACTTCTGATTCCACATTTGATGTCAGCAGCGGAAAGATTTCTTACACCCCCGAGGAAGAGCTTGGGGAAGGGAAGCACACCGTGCGCGTGCGCGTCTCCAACAACGCAGATTACGAGACTGATGCGAGGTGGGAATTCAACATAGATTCCACGCTTCCCGAGAGGGCGACAAGCCTGCTCGTAACCCACGAGGGTGGCGTCAATACGCTCACATGGAAAGGCTCAACATCCGATGATGTTGCCGGGTACAAGATTTTCGCCTCAACAACAAAGTTCACTACGACCAGCGGAATCGGCTCTGTCGGGACCGTTGATTCGGACACCTATGAATTCACCCATACTGGTGGGGGTGTGAGGTACTATTACGCGATTGTTGCCTATGATGAATCCGGCAATGAGGGCGAGGCTGCCTTCGCCACGAACTGCGGAACGTACAAAAACGGCGTCTGGAATGACCTCGAGTGCTGCTGGGATTCGAACTGCGCATCCGGAAACTGCGATGTCGGAACCAACACCTGCGCTGAAGGGGATGATTCAGAGCCCGAAGACCTCATAACCGCGGCAGAGGCTTCGGACAAAATCGATGAGGCTGAGGAAGCCCTTCTTGATGCCGCAGTTGCCGGAAAGGACATCACAATCGCAGGTTCGCTTATTGACCAGGCCAGGAGCGCTTTCAATGTGGGCAACTACCCGCAGGCGTACGAGCTTTCAGTCCGTGCCCTGAACGCGCTCGCGGCCGCCCCGCAGGAGGGCCTTCCAGAAGCAACGGAAGAGGGCTCCGGAAAAGAGCCGAACCCATGCTGCCCGAGCATGTTCGTCATTCCACTGCTCCTTGTTTCAGCTCTTTTGTTCAGGAGAAGCTGAGCTCTGGAGAATTTGAAAGCCTCAGGGGGTATTCGAAACCCCGACCTCCCGCTTTCCTTGGAGGAGGGCAGTGAACGCAGTTCACAAAAACCTCCCGCTTACAAGGCGGGCGCTCTGACCAGGCTGAGCTACTGAGGCATTAGATTCTCTTTTGTATATCACAACTTTTTAAAACCGATAATCGCAGCGCGGAAATGACGTCTGTTTTTCTTTTTATAATAAAGAGCGGGTAGTTATGCATGAGGACCGGAACAGTCGACCTTCCGCTTCATCCTGGGAAGTGCCCGCCATGGCTGTTCAGGCGAATGCGGCCCCTCGCAAAAGCACTGAGTGTGATAATCATTGATGAGTATGGCACAGCCGAGCTTCTCCGCCGCCTCTCAGACCCGATGTTCTTCCAGGCGCTTTCGTGCATCCTTGGTTTCGATTGGCACAGCTCGGGCACGACCACCACTTCCTGCGGCGCGCTAAAGGAAGCGCTCACTCCGGAAATGGGCGTTGTCGCGTGCGGGGGCAAGGGAAAGGCGGGCAGGAAAGCTCCGGAGGAGATTGCGGGGCATGCGGACATCTTCAATCTCTCCGAGTCGAAAAGGAAGGCTTTGCTTGAAGCAACGAAATTATCCGCGAAGGTGGACAGCTCCTGCGTTCAGGACAACCACAATCTGTACCACCATTCTTTCTTCATGGATGAGAAAGGCGGCTGGGCGGTTGTGCAGCAGGGCATGAACCCTGCCACTAAATATGCGCGCAGGTATCATTGGCTGCAGACGGAAAACTTCACTAAGAACCCTCCGGAGAGCATTGCGGGCGTGCGGTCTGGTGAAGTGCTCAACCTTGTTGGCGCCGATGCGGAGGGGGCCAGGGAGGGCAGCGTGGCGCTGGTCTCTGACAATCCGAACCGTCTGAGGAAATACTTCACCGGCCAGACCTGCCTTTTCGATTATGGGATGAAGACGCTTCCTGCAAGGCATGAAATTCTGCAGTGCGACTTGACCAAAAAGGACTGGCAGGTGCTCAATGACGCCTACGAACTCCAGCCCGAGAATTACAAGGAGCTTGTTTCGCTAAGCGGGATGGGGAAGAAGAAGCTGCGCGCCCTTGCCCTGGCTTCCAGGCTCCTTTACGGAAGCCGGCTGGACTGGGAGGATCCGGTGAAATACTCGTTCGCGCACGGAGGGAAGGATGGAATTCCGTATCCTGTGGACAGGAAGAACTACGACCACACGATAAGCTTCCTGCAGGGCGCGGTGGAGGGCGCTGAGCTCGAAAGCCGGGAGAAAACCGGGGCGCTAAAGACGCTGGCCGCCTTGGGAAGGGTTTAATTTCTATTTCTTCCAATCTTTCTCCTTATTGGTGTTTCTGATGGACATTGAAAGAAAAATTGAGCTCGTTAATAGAAAACCAACAGAAGAGGTGATAACCGAGGAAGGCCTTCGCGAGATGTTCGAGAATTACGCGCACCCAAAGCACTACATCGGGTTTGAGATTTCCGGAAAGGTGCATCTTGGAACTGGCCTATGCACCGCGCTCAAGCTCAGGGACTTCATCGAGGCCGGCATAAGGCCAACAATTTTCCTTGCTGACTATCATTCCTGGATAAACGGGAAGCTTGGCGGGGACTTGGAACAGATAAGGAAAATCGGGACCGGATACTTCAAGCACGCATTCATCTCACTCGGCCTTCCTGAAGACAAAGTCGATTACGTCCTTGCGAGCGACATTTATGACGAATCCTACTGGCCGGAAGTATTGCGCATAACCAAGGACACCACAATCAAGCGCATGCTCCGCTGCATCACAATCATGGGAAGGAAAGAGAGCGAGGGCACAAAATCCTCCGCGATAATGTATCCAGCCATGCAGGCTGCCGACATCTTCAAGCTCGACGTCCAGATTGCCCACGCGGGCATGGACCAGAGGAAAGTGCACATGCTAGCCTGGGAAGTTGCCAGGAAGCAGGGAAAGAAATTCATCTCTGTCCACGGGCACCTTCTCCCGGGGCTGCAGGGGACGCAGAGGATGAACCCCACGGAGGATGAAAAGATCGACGCCAAGATGAGCAAGAGCGTTCCTGGAAGCGCGATATTCATACATGATTCAGAGGATGACATAAGGAAGAAGATTAACAAGGCCCATTGCCCTGATAAGGTGATTGAGGGCAATCCGATAATCGAGTACGCCGATTACCTTGTTTTGCGCGACGGCCCGCTTAGGATAGAGAGGCCTGAGAAGTTCGGAGGGGATATGGAGATTGCAGATGTCCAGGAGCTGGCAAAGGAATTCTCATCCGGCTCGCTCCACCCGGCAGACCTAAAATCAGCAGTCTCATCAGCGCTCATTGAGATACTCAGGCCAAGCAGGGAATACTTCCAGAAGCACAGCCAATACCTGAAGGATATTGAGTCGGTCACGGTCACTCGGTAGCTTCCGCTAGGCCATCTTGGAGGAAAAGATTTCGAATATCTCCTTGGCATGGGGATGGTATATGCTGACGATGCTGCCGGGAATCCAGTTGACGCGCACATAGTCCCCGATTTCGTCATTTCCTAGGCTGATATCCCTTATCCTGCTTTGTTGGGGATAGTAGTTGTATTCGAGATGGAAATCCAGCCTTGACTTGACCTCTGGCAGCTGGTCAATGCCCTTGTGCCATGCATTGACCTCGCCGAAGACTATGGGCATTATGAAAATGAACTTCGATTCGAATCCAGGGATGGCCTTGGGAGGCTGGATGCCTATCGTAATCCTTTTGTTGGTTACGATTACCTCGAATATCCGTTTGTGCGAATCCGGAATCAAGCACGGGGTTGGGCCGTAGACTATCCTCTCGCCTTCAATCAAGTCGAGCCTTGTGTCCACGTTGATGGTATATTTTTTGTGAAGTTCCCATATTACCCTGTCCAGCTCGGCAGCCCGCCTCTTCCCGATCCGTCGTTTGTAGACCTTTATGAGAATCCCGAAGACAATCGCATATAGGATCACCGCGATGAAGTATGCAGGTCCAATATTTATCGCGCCAGCCATGCCGGACGATTCCAGAATTGCACCGATTATGAACACGGGGATTGTGGCAAGTAGGAACAACAGCAGCGAGAATCCAACATAGGAAAAAAAGCGCATGAGCCTATCCATCGATAATAACGTACATGGACATCTATTTATTCTTTCTTCAGATTCGCCCCAGCTCGTCCCCGTCGAACAGGAAGTTCTTCAGGATTTTCTCTCCGTATTCGGAGTGCCACACCTCGGGATGGAACTGCACGCTGTATATCGGCAGCTTCTCATGGCACATCCCCTCGATATTGCAGTCATCCGAGTGCGCCAGCTTGATGAAACCTTTCGGGAGCTCTTTCACTTCGTCATAATGGGATACCCACGCGTTGAAGGTGCGCGGAAGGTCCGCCAGGATGGTGTCCTCCTGCTCGATAGTTATCTCCCCGATTCCGTACTCCGCGCTCTTTCCCTTATCCACCTTCGCGCCTGCCATATATGCAATCGTCTGGTGGCCATAGCAGATGCCAAGGAGCGGAATGTTCAGCTGCCCTGTCAGGACCTTTTTCGCGAGTATCTTGGCAAGGTTCTCAGGGTCATTGTATACGGAACTGGGCCCGCCCGAGAGGACTATCTTCTCCACGCCGCGCAGCAGCAGATCCTCTATCCTCTGGTAGCGGTCGTTGTTCCGCACCATTTCGGCTTCAAACCCGAAGTCGCGGCACTTCCTCTTTATCAGGTGGGTGTACTGGGAGCCGTTGTCAATGATGAGAATCATATGCTAGTGGATTTGCGGTGGAATGTTTAAATAATTTCTACTAGTGAGTGCTTGCCTACTGCCATCTTTTGGCAGGGGATGAAAATATGAAAAACTGGAAAATAGGACTATTAGCAGGCTTTTTGCTTGTCGTTTTGGCGGGGAACGCTTTCGCTTCTCCGTATGAATGGCTCAGGAGTCCATGGGCTTCAACGTCAGGCACATTCAATGCGAATGCGAACAACACCAATAAGATTTATTGGTATCCTGAGACCAGTGGAAACTACTATGAGTATAGGGCCCTTTACCTGCATGATGGTGATGATTGGGTCAGAATTACCGAATGTGACCATGCTGGCTACATAAACGGCAAAGCGACTGACGGATGCTTCAACGTTCCATTCTGGGGGTGGTCTGCCGGCACTTACACTGCCAGGGCGACGATACAGTGGAGCGGATGTGGCAGCTACACGCCAACCCCCAATACGGCTACTTGTGGCGATTATCACCAATTCAGCCTGACTTTGACATAGCCTGGCTTTTCTTTTTCCTTTCTTTTTTTCGGAATCATGCCATTTCAACTCCCAACTCTACCCTTTTTAAACCTTCCTATGGTAATCTATGATACTCAGGGGTTAGGCTGTTTAGTGGCAACGCTAGACTGTTTGCTGTGAGAGCGTTAAATGGTGGTCTCGTTTGGTAAAGAAGAAGAAAAAAACTACTCAGATAGTTGATGTTTTGGCTCATTCTCTCGTGCCGGAGATGAAGATACTTTCCGACGCTGAGAAAACAAAAGTCCTGAAAAAATACGACATTAGCGAGGACGAACTTCCGAGGATGCCTGCCAGCGACCCTGCAGTCCTTGCGCTCAAGGCAACTGCCGGAGACGTAATCAGGATTGACCGGGATGAGCCCACGGGGAAATATCAGTGCTATAAATTAGTGGTCTGAAAAGGGCTGCGCACGTTCATTTGGTTTTATTTAGAGTTATCTCCGCATTTGCCGGGGATATCGGCCGGCAACGGCCAGAAACAAAGGTGTGGCTATGGTCAAAGGGTTAATTGATTCGTATTATAAAGCAAATACGCTGGTGAACCAGCAGCTTGTTTCATACAACAAGTTCCTGGATGTCGGCATTCAGAGGGTCGTCGACAGGATTGGGAGAATCCAGACAAATGTTGAGGGCTTCGAGCTCAAACTCGGAAAAGTGAGGATTGAGCAACCCCGATACTACGAGGTCAAGGGAGGGTATCGCCAGATAATGCCCAGCGAGGCTAGGCTGAGGAACATCAGCTACTCCGCGCCCATCTTCCTTGAGATTGTCCCTGTTTTCAACGGCGTTGAAAGGCCGGTATACTCAGACGTCTTCATCGGTGAAATCCCGGTGATGTCCAAGTCCAAGCTCTGCTACCTATCCCACATGGGCAGGGATGAGCTGATTGCGAACGGCGAGGACCCTGATGACCCTGGGGGGTACTTCATCATCAACGGCAGTGAGAGGGTGCTCGTCAGCATCGAGGATCTTGTGCCGAACAAGCTCATAGTCACTAAGGAGAGGAAGGGCATCGTATCAAAAATCTTCTCCACGCACCACGGTTTCAGAGCACGCTGTGTGGTCGACCGCAACGCAGACGGGATATTCACGGTGGAATTCCCTTCCACACCAACCGGCATATCATTCATCCAGATGGTCAAGGTACTAGGTCTAGAGAGGGACGCTGACATCAAGAAGGCATTCTCTGAAGAGAAGAGGCTCCAGAATGATATCATCCTCAACCTGGAGAATGAGGCTACGACCACGAAGGACGAGGCCGTCGATGCCCTTAGCCGGAAGCTCTCTCCGGGGCAGCCGCCCGAATTCAGGCTAACCAGGATGGAGAACCTTCTTGACAACTACCTGCTTCCACACATCGGGGTCACCAAGACCGCGAGGATGGATAAGGCAAGGTTTCTGGTCAGGATGGCCGAGCGCGCCGTGCGCGTCGCCACAAAGGAGATACCCTCCGATGACAAGGACCACTATGCCAATAAGCGCGTGAAGCTCGCAGGGGATCTTATGGAAGAGCTGTTCAGGTACGCATTCCAGTTCCTCATAAAAGACCTGGTCTACCAGGCATCGCGCGCCAACGCGCGAGGGAGGAGGCTGCAGGTGCACACGCTCATCAGGCAGGACGCGATGGGGGACCGCATCAGATACGCGATGGCGACAGGAAACTGGATTGCCGGGCAGACCGGTGTGTCTCAGCTCCTTGATCGTGTGAGCCACATCTCCACGATATCGCACCTGCGGAGAATCATCTCGCCGCTGAGCAAGAAGCATCCGCACTTCAAGGCCAGAGACCTGCATGGCACGCATCTGGGGAAGCTCTGCCCGAACGAGACGCCCGAAGGTCCAAGCTGTTCACTGGTGAAGAACCTTGCGGTGCAGGCCGAAGTCTCCATAGGCGTGGAGGAGGATGAGATTGTCCGCATCCTGAAGGCATATGACGTTAAAGAATAGGTGAGCTTGATGGTCAAAAAGAAAAGAAAAATCCCGGAAAGAACCAGCGTCTTCCTGAACGGTAAGATGGTCGGATATCACCCGGATGGCAAGAGCCTTTCCAGCAGGCTTAGGGAAAGAAGGAGGATGAACGAGCTCAACAACCAGGTCAATATATATTACAATCCCAAAGTGAACGAGCTCCATCTTATTACTGACAAAGGGAGGGTGAGAAGGCCATATATCGTAGTGGAGAACGGGAAATCCAGGCTCACCCCGGAAATCGCGGCAAGAATCAAGAACAGCGAGCTCACTTGGAACCACCTCGTAAAGATGGGGATCATCGAGTATCTGGATGCTCTTGAAGAGGAGAACTGCCTCATCGCAATCAGGGATGAGGACATATCCGAAGAGCATAGCCACCTTGAAGTGGATTCCGCGAACATATTCGGTGTTGTGGCATCAGTGCTCCCTTACCCTGAGCACAACTCATCACCGAGGATTACGATGGCCTGCGCTATGGCCAAGCAGTCATTGGGCATGTATACCTCAAACTTCAACTCCAGGTATGACACCAGGGCGTATGTGATGTACTACCCCCAGCAGCCCATTGTGCAGACCAGCGTATATCGCGCCCTTGGCCTGAAGAACAAGGCGGCCGGGCAGAATGTCGTTGTCGCGCTCACGAGCTTCCACGGATACAACATGGCGGACGCTATCGTTGTGAATCGGTCCGCAATCGACCGCGGCCTCTCAAGGGTCGTCATGTTCAAGACCTATGAGACCGAGGAGAGGATGTATCCGGGCGGCCAGAAGGACAAGATTGAGCTTCCAACCCCGGAGGTGGTAGGATTCAGGGGAGAGGAAGCTTACAGGCACCTTGATGATGATGGCATTGTTATGCCGGAAGCGGAGGTCGGAAGCAAGGATGTCCTTGTTGGAAAGACCTCGCCCCCAAGATTCCTTGAGGAAATCTCCGTCTTCGGGGCAGTCGAGGAGAAGAAGAGGGAAAGCTCACTGTCGCTCAAAAGCGGGGAAGCCGGAAAGGTCGACTCCGTGCTTATTACTGAGGGGCCTAGCGGAAACAGGCTCGTGAAGGTGAGGATGAGAGCGATAAAGACCCCGGAAATCGGGGACAAGCTCGCGTCCAGGCACGGGCAGAAGGGAGTCATCGGGCTTCTTGTCCCGCATGAGAACATGCCGTTCACCGAGAGCGGAATAACTCCTGATTTGATTGTCAATCCGCACGCCATACCTTCCCGTATGACGGCAGGTCACCTGCTTGAAACCCTTGGGGGGAAGGCCGGCTCTCTTGCGGGCGTGCTCAATGACGGGAGCGCGTTCAGCGGAAACACGGAAGAGGAGTATCAGGAAGTGCTCAAGAAGGCAGGCTTCATGGAATCCGGGGAGGAAGTCCTCTATGACGGCCTTACCGGGAATAGGATTCATGTTAAGATATTCATTGGAGTGACCTACTACCAGAGGCTCCACCACCTCGTGTCCAACAAGATGCATGTGAGGAGCAGGGGCCCTGTACAGCTGCTTACCCACCAGCCGACCGAAGGGCGTGCAAGGGAGGGAGGTCTGCGTTTCGGAGAGATGGAACGTGACTGCCTCATCGGCTATGGCGCCAGCATGCTGACCAAGGAAAGGCTGCTCGAAGAGAGCGACAAGACGATACAGCTTGTCTGCAAGGATTGCGGCTCTACCGCCACCCACGACTATGCGCGCAACAGGGACATCTGCCCTATCTGCGAGAGCGAGAATGTGGAGCCGGTGGAGATGAGCTATGCGTTCAAGCTGCTGCTGGATGAGATTAAATCTCTGTACATATTCCCGAGGCTGCTGCTGAAGGAGAAGGGTTGATTTTTACCGAGGTAATCGCTATGGAAGTCAGTAAAGTCCTTAACAAAATAAAATTCTCAATCTTCTCACCGGAGATGATTAGGAAGATGTCCGCATCAAAGATTGTGGTGCCGGATACCTATGATGACGACGGCTACCCGATTGATGGCGGCCTTGTCGATACCCGGCTTGGTGTCGTCGACCCGGGTCTGCGCTGCAAGACATGCGGTGGAAGGGTGAAGGAGTGCCCCGGCCATTTCGCGCACATCGACCTGGTGCGCCCGGTCGTGCACGTTGAGTTCGCAAAGCACATCTACCTTGTGCTCAAGAACACCTGCCCGCACTGCCACAAGCTGATTGGCAAGATGGGAAAGGCGGTTGCGAAGGCGAAGGCGGAAGAAGCCCTGCCGGAACAGGCTGAGAATCCGAAGGAAGATGCCAGCGCCGAAGTGCCATCACTCCTAGAGATTACCAAAGAGGAGGCGAATGCGGAAAATCCTGCCGGAGACACTGTTGAGCCCCTTCCGGAGAAGCCGAAGAAGAAGGAGAAGGGTGCGGCAAAGACCTGCAATAATTGCGGAACTGAACTTCCCGAGATTAAGCTCCTGAAACCATCATCATTCTTCAAGGAGAAGGAGATGATGCTGCCCACAGACGTGCGTGACTGGCTTGCGAGCATCAGCGACGATGACCTCCGGGAACTCGGCTTCGACCCGCTTTACGCAAGGCCGGAATGGATGATCATTACTGCGCTGCCGGTGCCTCCTGTCAATGTCAGGCCGTCGATTACGCTTGAAACGGGTGAAAGGAGCGAAGATGACCTCACGCACAAGCTGGTCGATATCATCAGGATTAACCAGAAGCTGGAGGCCAACATCAATGCAGGCGCCCCACAGCTGATTATCGAGGACCTTTGGGAGCTTCTGCAGTATCACGTCACCACCTATTTCGACAACGAGACCGCCAACATCCCGCCGGCGAGGCACAGGAGCGGAAGGCCGCTCAAGACCCTTGCGCAGAGGCTTAAGGGGAAGGAGGGCCGTTTCAGGTACAATCTTTCAGGAAAGCGTGTAAACTTCTCGGCCCGTACTGTAATTTCACCGGACCCGCGAATCAGCCTCAAGGAAGTCGGCGTCCCGATGCCGATTGCCCAGGAGCTCACTGTCCCTATGCACGTTACGGAATGGAACGTCGAGAAAGCCAAGGAATATATCCTCAGCCCAGGATATCCGCGCGCCATATACATCAGCAGGCCTGACGGAAAGCGCCTGAAAGTGGGCGATACGGATGAAGTCCGCAATGAGCAGGCGGAGAACCTGAAGGTGGGATGGACAATCGAGCGCCAGATAGTGAACGGCGATATTTCCATATTCAACAGGCAGCCTTCCCTCCACAGGATTTCTATGATGGGCCATGAAGTGAGGGTTCTTCCAGGAAAGACATTCAGGCTCAACCCGGTGACAATCTCGCCATACAACGCGGACTTCGATGGAGACGAAATGAACCTGCATATCATCCAGACTGAAGAGGCCCAGGCTGAGGCGCGCTACCTTATGAGCGTGGACAAGCAGATGCTCTCACCGCGTCACGGGCATGCGATTATCAAGCCGCAGGAGGACCACGTATCCGGATTCTACTTCCTTACGCAGGATAGCATGGAGTTCAGCAAGGACGAGGCTTCCAGCCTTCTATACCTTGTTGGCATCACCGAGCTGCCAAAGCCCGATCGGAAGGATGGCAGGTTCTCAGGAAAGCTCCTGTTCTCTCTTCTCCTTCCGGACGACCTTTCAATAAAGGTCCAGTCGAAGATGAGGGAGGAGGTCATCATCCGCAATGGAAAGCTCATCAAGGGCGCCGTGGACAGCAAGGTTGCCGAGAGCGAGCTCATCGAGAAGATTTTCATAAACAACGGGCCCGAGGCCGCAAGGCAATTCCTGGATATGGGGACGAGGATGGCTCTTGAGGCGATTTCAATCCACGGGCTTTCAGTATCCCTGAAGGATTATACCCTCTCTGAAAAGGCCGAGGTCAAGAAGAAGGAGATAACCGACAAGATGAACCGGGAAATCGACAACCTGGTGATGCAGTACAAGAACAGGTCCCTGGAGCGCTCTCCGGGCATGAGCCTGAAGGAGACCCTCGAAGGCCTTATTGTCAATATAACCTCTCTAACCCGTGAGGAGATTGGAAAGCTCGTTGAGCAGGATCTTACCCTTGCGAACCCGTCCATCATCATGGCCAAGATTGGAGCGCGTGGAAGCCTGCTTAACGCCATCCAGATGTCCGCGACAGTGGCGCAGCAGACAGTTAGGAGCAAGAGGCCATCCCGCGGCTACAAGGGAAGGCTGCTTCCGTACTTCAAGAAGGGGGTGCTCACCGCAAAGGAACGCGGGTTCGTATACTCATCCTTCCGCGAGGGGCTCACGCCCTACGAGTTCATGAGCCACTCCATGGGAGGCCGTGAAGCCCTTGTCAACACGGCTATCCGCACGGCCCGCTCAGGTTACATGCAGCGCAGGCTGATTAACGCGCTTCAGGATCTTGTGGTGTTCGATGACCTCACGGTGAGGAATGCGGACATGAGCGTTGTCCAGTTCATATACGGCGGTGACGGGAGAGACCCGATGTTTTCCAGCAGCACGGAGGCAGTAGATATCGTGAAGCAGGACGATATCGATACAGCATAGGTGATTATGATGTCAGCAAAAAAACCAGTAGCCATGATTCCGCCCTTCGAGGCGGTCGGTGTTGTGTGCGCTCAGAGTATTGGTGAGCCGGGCACGCAGATGACAATGAGAACATTCCACTACGCGGGTGTCGCCGAGCACGTGCCGACAGGCCTGCCCAGGCTCATCGAGATTGTGGATGCGAAGAAGGAGCCAAAGAAGGCAATTATCGACATCTACCTCAAGAGAGCGGCCGCAAGGAGCAGGACTGAGGCCGAGAAGGTGGCCAGGGACCTTAGCTCTGTCTTCGTTTCAGATGTCGCCTCAGTTGGTGATGATCTTGAGAGCCTCACCATATTGGTCGTGGTCAATGAAAGGGACGCCAAGGCGCTTGGCGTGACCCTTCCGGCAGTGAGGAAAGCGCTTGAGGAGTTCTCCCCGGGCCTGAAGGCGAATGGCAACAAGTTCCTCCTGCAGCCGGTTAAGGACGTCGCTAAGGACCCCAAGACTGGCGAGAAGAAGGAGAAGAAGGTGACTGCAAAGGCGGTGAGGAGGCTTGCCAACAAGGTGCGCGAAGCCCTCGTCAAGGGGGTCAAAGGCGTTTATCGGGCCGTCGTAATCAAGGGGGACAATGAGTATTTCGTCCGGGCCGGAGGATTCAACATACTCGGCACAATGACTCATCCTATGGTTGACCCGAAGCGCGTATATACCAATAACATAAAGGAAATCGAGAAGGTTTTCGGCATTGAAGCTGCAAGGAACGCCATTATAAAGGAAGTGAATGACGTCCTTAAGCTGCAGAACCTTTATGTTGACATGCGCCACATAATGCTTCTTGCTGACGCCATGACCTTCGGTGGCATTGTAAAATCAATCGGAAGGCATGGGCTTTCCGGTCAGAAGGTCGGCGTCCTCGGAAGGGCGGCATTCGAAGAGACTGTAAAGCACCTCGTGAACGCGAGCGCTACGGCAGAAGAGGAGAATCTTATCGGAGTGACGGAGAATATCATCGTCGGGCAGACGGTGCCTGTCGGGACTGGCAAGGTCCGCCTGATTATGAAGAGAACCAAGAAATGATATTTGATTGCAGGTGAACGAAATGGCAGAAGAGGAAGAGACAATCACAGAAGCTATTCAGGAAGATGTTGAAGTTTCTGAAGAAGATGAAGAAAAGCCCAAAAAGAAAAGGAAAAAGGTCGTTCGAAGGAGGAAGACCAAGAAAGAGAAGGAGAATCCTCTTGATAGCGCCCTCAGGCTGACTGTGGAGAGCGGGAAGGTTGACTTCGGCGCAAGGACCGGAATCGTTGCCTCCCTTATGGGTAAGGCGAAGGCCTTCGTCCTCGCAAAGAACACGCCCGCGGAAACCCGCAAGCGCGTTAGTGAGTATGCAAAGAAATCGAAAATCCCAGTACTTGAGTTCGACGGAAGCACAATGGAGCTTGGCTCTGCGTGCGGAAAGCCGTTCTCTGTATCGGTGCTTTCGGTGTATGATGTTGGCGCGTCCAACCTCATGGACCTGGCAGGGGAATCTAAGTAACCTGGTGTCATTGATGGTTGAACTAACGGGGGAGGACCTTACTTTTTTTTCCAAATTCGAGTCGATTACCGGCGTTATGCCCAAAGACTATGTGGCCTCGGAAAATGTGCTCACATTCCTTGTCGATGGGAATAAGCTCGGCAAGGCCATCGGGAAAAAAGGGGCGAATATACAGAAGCTTGGGAAGATTTTCAGGAAGAAGGTCGTCATCACAGGAGACAGCGATGACCTTGAGCAGTTCGTCCGCGGATTCTTCAGCAACATCGGGATCCAGAACATCGAAGTCCGGGACATTATGGGTGAGAAAGCCGTGATGATGATTATCGATGAGAAGGACCGCGGAATCGCCATTGGAAGGGGCGGGGAGAGGATAAAGGCCGCCAAGTCCTTCCTGGGCAAGAAGTTCAAGGCAACCATCCATCTTAGGACAAGAAGGACTGCAATCTAGTCCTTTTCTTTTTCTATTTTTCAATAATGCCCTGCGAGGTATTTCTCTATTTTCTGCAGCTGCACTACGAAAATCAATCCGGGTGCTGGTCCGAGCGCCTTGGCAACCGCAACGAACATCGGCCCGACAATGTTGTCAGGCGTTATCTGCCCTGTGCTAGCCAGATATGCGACTATTGGCAGCCGGAGCCCCTGGATCAAGATGAATAGCGACTCCATCACGCCCGCGTAGAATCCGGCTTCGCGATATGTAGTGTTCAGTTCTTCAACCTCGACTCTCTTCCCTCTCCAGGTGCTCCTGAATCCATCAACAAACCCTTTTCCGAATTCATAGGCACCTCTGAATATTCCGCAGTTTTCATCCCTGTTCCTTCTAACCGCAATTTTCCATAGAATGCCGAATGTCGGCCAGAGCGCTGCTGTGCCCACAGCGGTTCCGAATGCTACTGCGGCCATCGCACCTAATGGAGTGACAGTAGTATCCGAGAACTCTCCTGCCAGAAATGTGGTTCCGGCGGCCAGGCCTGCAATTCCAAGGGTATCACTAATTTCCATTGCTCCTAGGAATGTCGGCAGGTTAGGGCCAAGGGACTTCCTCTGCATCTCGAATCCCATAAGGCGCTTTGCCGGCCTGATGACTAAACTGCTAAGCAGGAAGGGCGTGGAGAATACCAGCGGATATGCAAGGCTGCCTGTTATCCCACCCCCGATTGCGGAATCAAGGGCCTTTCCGGCAACTGCAAGCCCGACGCAGGCACCCCAGAGGCTGGCAATGTCAATCGCCTTTGACAGATATAAGAGTCCTTTGCTCTTGCTAAGTATCGCCAGTCTCTCGTCAATACGGCCAATCTCCAGATTCATCATCTTATTAAGCATCCTACTCGAGATTGTGAGGCCTGCCGTTTCAAGGGCACTAAGGGCCACGGCTCTCTCTTTTTCATTGTCCGGCGCTTTCACCGTCTCCCTGCATGTCTTGAGCTTGATATCATCATCTCTGTTCCTGCGCTTCTCCACAAGGCTGAGGCTGGCAATGCCCTTGGCCATCTCGTTCCTCTCTTTCCAGACAAGTGCCCTGGCCTTCAGACTGGACACGCGCTTGCCTATTGTGCCGAATCCAGGATCTCTATGATAAATCCTCCTCATGATAATCCTCCTTTCTTGTGTGTGCTTAAGAACAATAATGATATATTAATGAAATTGAGAATTTTTTTGACAAAAACATATTTTTATAAACTAAATTTATAAGAAAGTAAAATAATGGAGAAAATCGATAAAAAGGATAAAATCCTGCTATACGAGCTTCGCCGGAACTGCAGGCAGCCCTACAGCAGGCTAGCCAAGGCAGCAAAGCTCTCAAAGCAGATGGTTCAATACCGAGTAAGCCGGCTTGTTAGGCTGGGCATCCTTGATGGCACCGTGCTTGCAATGGATGCCGGCCGCCTGGGCTTTCAGAATTACGCAGTATATTTCCAGTGGGGGGATGATTCTCCGAAGGAATCCTTCGTAAAGGATGTCATGAATGATGCAACAACCCGGTATGCCGCTGAAAGTAGCGGGAGGGTGGACTTCATCGTTTCATTTTTCGCCAGGAATCCGCTTGAGTTCCAGCAGGTCTGGGATAAATATGTCTCCAAGTACGGGGCTGCAATCAGGAGCCATTCGATATATATTTCTACAGAGCACCGCGCATTTGAAAGGACCGGGCTACTCGGGGAAAAACCGAGCAAGGAAAGGGAGGTTTTCCTCGGGAGCGCAGGAGAGCCGGTCAAGACTGATGATTCTGATCGGAACATAGTGAAAGCACTTGCGAAAACCCCGAGGGCATCTATCGTTTCAATCGCCAATACCTGTTCCCTTGCCCCTGATACTGTGAAGTCGAGGCTGAAAAGGCTGGAAAAGAGCGGCCTGATACAGGGCTATGCGTGGCTTTACAATCCCGAGACCCTTGGCCTGAGGATGTATGAGCTTCTTCTTTCCCTTAGGGGCATGGACTCAAGGAAATGGGAAGAATTGCGCGCATACTGCCAGAGCAATTCGAAGATAACATACTTCATACGCAGCATAGGTGCATTCGACGCAGATATCATATTCGAGGTCGGGGATGATTCAGAATTCTACGAAGAGCTCCATAAGCTCAGGAAGCTTTTCTCAATCCACATCCATGACTTTGATGTGGTAAAAATACTGAAGGAGCACAAGTTCTCCTATGCTCCTTTCCTGTAGCTCTTTTCAGGCAGTTCCTGTATGAATCTTGAGGGCTCGAGCTCCTCGAAGGTGTAAAACTTCCCGCTGGTCTTAGGATAGCTCATGACGAGCTTTTTCCTTGCCCTGGAGGCGGCCACATAGAACAGCCTCCTCTCCTCATCAAAATCAGTCGCCCTGCCGATAGGGAGCATACCGTCAGCAGCGCAGATTATGTAAACAGAATCCCATTCAAGCCCCTTTGCCTGGTGGATTGTTGAAAGTATCGTCTGGCTCGCCCTCTCCTTTGGCCGGACCTCATCCAGTGAGAAAGAGCTAAGGAAGTCCCCAACGCTCTCGAATCTGGAGGCTGTCCCAATCAGCGCTTCGATGTCCGACTGCCTCTCCTCCCAGTTGTCGAACTCATTCTTCATGTAATCCCTGTAGAACTGCTCATAGAACCGGTCAAGCATGCCAGCAGCATTCCTTCCTTCTGAGAATATCCCCCGGAGCATCTTGGCCAGCCCGCCGCCCTTCTTCTCTATTGCGGCAAGCGCCTTAACGGCATCCTCAGCAGTCCCAATATCATCTGCCGCGCTCTCGGCCTTCTTCCCCCCTATTCCGGGGAAAAGAGTGAAAAGCCTCAGCACTCCGGAGGAATCGAGAGGGTTCTCAAAGACTTTAAGCAGGGCAACCATGTCCTTCACATGCTTCTGCTCGAAGAATTTCACCCCTCCGCGCAATTCATACTGGATTCCCCTCTGCGTAAGCTCTGTTTCCAGCTCTGCAGCAAAATACGCCGCCCTGAACAGAACCCCGACAGTCCTGCCTTCCTTGAGGTCCTTCTCAATCATGCCGGCAATGTTCCAGGCCTCATCAGCCTTGTCATCCAGCCCGATGAGCGCAGGCAACTCACCTTCAGAGCCAATCGCGTTGAGTTCCTTCTTCATTCCCTGTCCGCTCTGTTCCATGCACCCGTTCACGAGCCCAACGATGCTGGAGGTGCTTCGGTAATTGGATTTGAGGTAATGCACCTTTGCCCCGAACTTGTCCTTGAATTCGAGGATATTGCGGATTTCTGCCCCCCTGAACGAATAGATGCTTTGGAAATCGTCCCCGACCACCATCAGGTTCTTTCCATCAGCGTATAGAAGCTCGAGAATCTGCGCCTGCAGCCTGTCAGTATCCTGGAACTCGTCAACAAGTATGTTGGCGAACCTTCTCTGGTACCCCTGTCGCACACCCTCATTCTCAGAGAGCAGCTTCCAGGCAAAAAGAAGCAAGTCATCGAAATCAAGGGCGTTCATCCTTCTCTTGTTCATGGTATATGCGGAGGCAATCTTCCCAACAGTCTCATCATACTGCCCCCTGAAGAGCACGAACTCACTGTCATTTTCGATGATGTCTGAAACCGGCTGCATCCTGAGCGTTGAAAGGGATATGATCCGCCTCACCATGGAGATTATGTTCTTCTTGGTGCCGGCACCGCACTCGGCAACTACCGCCTTCTTGAGCGCCTGCATGGCATCCTGCTCATCCAGGATTGTGAAATTGCTCTTCAGGCCGACGCGGTCGGCATGTTTCCTAAGAAGAAGATTCGCGAAATGATGAAACGTGCCGGCAGTAATCCTGTCAGCGTCATCCCCTATGAGCTTCCTAGCCCGCTCTTTCATCTCCCTGGCGGCCTTGTTCGTGAAAGTAAGAAGGAGCACGCTCTCAGGGGCCGCTCCCTGCCCGAGAATCCTGCAAATCCTGAAAACAACTGTGCGGGTCTTTCCTGAGCCCGGCCCGGCAATCACCAGCGTGGCTCCATCCCCGTTAAGCACAGCCTCGGCCTGCTCGCTGTTAAGTTCCTTCCTATAGTCCACCATGAGAATACCGGATCATACTTCGAAATACTCGAGCGATATCTTGGTTACCGTGATATTCTTGTTAACCGCGATTTCCTGGAGGTCCGTTCCACTCTCGAATCCGACTGGCTTTCCGCTCACCCAGAAGTATGCCTCCCCATTCGGGTCAAACTTCTTTGTTACCTGGGTGTCGAACCTCTTTTTCTGAAGGTTCTTTGTCATCACCATCTTCGGGCTGGTAAGGTCGTCCGGAAGGTTCACGCTGAAGAAGCTGTCAGTCTCCATCCCGTTCTTTGTGAGCTTTTTAGAGACCTCAAGCACAAGCTTCTTCATCTTCTTCAGATCCCCCCATGAAGCCTTGTCCCTCCAGTCACGGTGTGTGGTATATCTGGAGAATCCGATACCTGGAACCCCCTCAAGGATTCCCTGCCAGCACGCCCCTAGCGTACCTGAGCCAAGAAGCGGCCCAAGCCCCGCGTTGTCCCCCCAGTTTATCCCAGAGAGAATCATATCAGGCTTCTCTACCTCTTTTGAATAGCAGGCAAAGAGCACGCAGTCGGCCGGGGTGCCGTTTATCTCATAAATGTCCTTCTCCCTTTTATGCAGCCTGAGCGGCTTGTGGAGGGTCAGCGCTCCTGAAACCGCGCTCATCTGCTTTGCCGGAATGACGGCGTAAGCGTCCCCGAGCTTCCTGGCGACTTCCATCAGCACCTTGAAGCCCTCACTGTATCCGTCATCGTTGGTGACAAGTATCTTCATTAAGAGCACCTACGGATGCAGCCTCGTCCTATCCCTTGGGAACAGCATGCACTCCCTGATATTCTCCTGGTTGCAGATTTTCATTGTGGCCCTCTCAAGCCCGATGCTCCATCCTGCGTGCGGCGGCGCCCCCATCCTGAACGCGTCTATGTAGAACTCGAAGTCATTCGGGTCAAGCCCCCTTTTCTTGAGCTGCCTCTCAAGTATTGCGGGAATGTGGATACGCTTTGCACCGCTTGCAAGCTCCATGCCCTTGTACATAAGGTCGAAGGCATGGCAGACATTCTCGTCCTTTTCATCAGGCATGGAATAGAATGCGCGGATCTCGGTCGGCCAGTCGTAGATGAAGTAGATGTCCTCACCAAGAAGCTCGTACATCTTCTTTTCGGCTTCCCTTGAGAAGTCCTCCCCCATCTCAATCTTGTAACCTGCGGCCTGCAGCTTCTCAATCAGTTCCTTGTAGGTGTACCTTGGAATCTTCTTTGGAATGCTTATCTCATTGCCCATTTTGGCAATCTCGGGCCCGGCCTTCTCCTTCACCCTTGCCAGAATATGCAGGAACACCTCCTCAAGCACGCCCATTGCGTCCTCATGGTCCGCAAATCCCATCTCCACATCCATCTGGACTATCTCATTGAGGTGTGATGTGGTATTGTGCTTCTCCGCGCGGAAGACCGGCACGGTCATGCTGACCTTATCGAAGCCCCCGACCACTGCAAGCTGCTTGTAAAGCTGGGGCGACTGCACGAGGAACGCCTTGTTCTCGAAGTACTGTATCGGGAAGACGTCTGCCCCGCCTTCTGTTGCGGCGCCGGTAATCGCGGAAGGATGGATCTCAATGAATCCGAGCTCTGCCAGCTTCTCCCTGAACGCCCCTGCTATTACGGCTTTCGCCTTGAAAATAGTTGAAATATCCTTCTTCCGAAGGTCAATGTACCTGAAATCCAGCCTGGTGTCGAGCTCTGAAGGCACCTTCCCTGTCGGATCGACCGGGAGCTTCCTCTCGACCTTGCCCAGGAGCTCGAAAGAAGAGGGCACCAGTTCAACGCCATCAGGTGAAATCTTGTTCTCCCTAAGCTCCCCCTCGAAGGAAACCACATCCTCCTTGTTCACCTGGACGGCCTCGAGCAGCGCATCATCCACAACGCCTTTCTTCATGGTAACCTGCATGATGCCCGTGATGTCCCGAAGGTGTACGAACTTGAGCTTTCCAAGATCCCTAACGTCATGAACCCAGCCGGCAATCTTGACCTTCTTGCCGGTTCCGGTCTCCTTCTTTGCCTCTTCAACATAATGACTTCTGTTCATTGTCAATCAGCCTCTGCAGAACCGAAAATTCTTATTCATTCTAGTTAGTACAATAACCGTTTAAATACATCCCGTATCCAGCCTTTTTTCTGCCCTGCCCGCGAAATCTCTCTCCGATATAATAAAAACCCTTTCCAGCTAATACCGACGTTATGGATGCTAATGCTATTGAAGCGAAATGGCGCAAAAGGTGGGCTGAGGAGAAGTGCTTCGAGCCAGATCTGGACGCCAGCAAGGAGAAGCGATACATCACAGCGGCGTTTCCCTATCCTAACTCGCCGCAGCACATAGGGCATGGGAGGACCTACACCACTGCGGACATCTATGCCAGATACCTGAGGCTAAGAGGCTTCCATGTCCTTTTCCCGATGGCATTCCATGTCACCGGCACCCCAATCCTGGCGATGGCCAAGAGGATTGCCAAGAAGGACAAGGAAGTGCTTGAAGTATTCGAGAACATCTACGGGATTGACGCCAAAACCGCCGAGTCCCTCACGGACCCCGAGGCCCTCGTCACCTATTTCTCCAAGGAAATAGAGCAGGGGATGAAGGAAATCGGCTATTCCATGGACTGGAGGCGCAAGTTCTACTCGTTCGACCCTAAGTTCAACAAGTTCATCCAATGGCAGTTCCGGAAGCTCAAGGAGCTTGGCTACCTGATAAAAGGCGAATACCCCATTGCCTGGTGCCCCTCTGACGGGAACGCGCTCAGCGCCCACGACACGAAAGGGGACGTGGACCCTGAATTGGAGGATGTCACCGTAATCAAGTTCAGGACCGGAAAGGGCCAGCCTTCACTGGTTGTCACAACCTACAGGCCCGAGACTATCTACGGGGTTACAAACATCTGGGTCAATCCTGATGCGGAATATGTCAAGGCGGAATACAAGGGAGAGCAGATTTACATCGCCAAGAAGGCGGCTGAAGTGCTCAATCTGCAGATGAAGCTCAAGATTCTTGGGGATGTGGATGCTGATAAGCTCCTCAGGCTTGAGGCTGAGAATCCGATGGACGGCAAGAAGGTGCCGGTGTACGAGGCAAGCTTCGTCAGCCCGGAAGTTGGGACCGGAATCGTGATGAGCGTCCCTGCCCACGCGCCGCTTGATTACCTCGCCTTGCGCGACCTTGGAAAAGGGGACATGGAGATGCCCCAGGTGCTCTTCCTCAAGGGATACAGCAGCATGCCTGCCAAAGACGCGGTCGAGAAACTGGGCGTTAAGGACCAGGACGACCCGACGGCCGAGGAAGCAACAAAGGAAATCTACACAAAAGAAGCGCATGAGGGCGTGATGGTCACCGGCAAGTACAAGGGCCAGAAAGGGATAGATGCCAAGGTGAAGATTGCAAAAGACCTGGAAGAAGCCAACAGCGCATTCCAGATAGTCACCCTGGCAAACGGCCCTGTCTTCTGCAGGTGCGGAACGCAGGGGGTGGTGAACATCCTCAAGGACCAGTGGTTTATCGACTATGGCCAGCCCGAATGGAAGAAGAAGGCGATGGAATGCCTCGGGGAGATGAGCACGATACCGGCAAAGACCCGAGATGAGTATGTTTATACCATAGACTGGCTCAAGACCCGGCCGTGCACGCGCGCCTCCGGACTGGGAACGCGGTTCCCGTTCGATGAGAGCAAGATGATTGAGGCCCTTTCCGATTCAACAATCTACATGGCATTCTATACGATCAGCCATATGCTCGGGGATTTCGAGCCGGAGGCTCTGGGCGAGGCTTTCTTCGACTATGTGCTTCTTGGCAAGGGAAAGCCCAAGGGCAAGGATATGGAGGCTCTAAGGAAGAGCTTCCTTTACTGGTATCCGGTCGATTCCAGGCACAGCGCCGGGGACCTTATCCGGAACCACCTCACGCTCTACATATTCAACCATGTGGGCATATTCGAGAAGAAGCTCTGGCCCAGGCAGATTGTCACGAACGGATTCGTAACCATGGACGGGGCGAAGATGAGCAAGAGCATGGGCAACATCCTGCCTCTAAGAAAAGCAATCAGGGAATACGGCGCGGACGTGGTGCGATTCTCTGTCGTGTGCGGAGCCGACCTTACCCATGACACTGACTTCAACCGGACAGTTGCGGATGGAATGAGGGGAAGGCTGGCATTCATCAATGAGCTTATTGCCGAGGCCGCCAGGCAGAAGGACGGCAAGGAGCACAGCAGGGCCGACAAGTGGCTTCTCTCAAGGCTCAACCGCAGAATCAAGCGCGCCCAGGAGCTCTATGAGCAGGTTGCGATAAGGCACCTCGCCCTCGAGATATTCTATGACCTAATCAATGACCTCCACTGGTATGACAAGCGCACCAAGGAAAGGAACCTCCACGGATTCTTCAGGAACTGGGCCGTTATGATTGCCCCGTTCATGCCCCACCTCGCTGAGGAGTGGTGGTCAATGCTCGGTGGCAAGGGCCTGGTGTCCTTCGCGCAGTTCCCCGAGCCGGATGAGAAACTGATTAGCGATGAGGTGGAGAAGGGCGAAGAGCTTGTCCGGTCTGTCCATGAGGACATCGATAAGATATCAAAGCTCATCGGAAAGAAGCCAGGGGGTGTGTTTGTGTATGTCGCGGGTAACTGGAAGAGGAAGGCATATGAACTTCTCAAGAAGGAAAAATCCTTCGACGGCTTCATGAAGGGCGCCTATGCGGATGCGGAGCTCAAGCCCCACATGAAGGAGCTAACCGGCATGGCCAAGCAGCTAATGAAGAATGTCCATTCCCTGCCTGATATCCTCGGGGCGGAAGAGGAGCTCGCTTCACTAAAGGACGCCCAGATGTTCCTCTCTGAGGAGTTCGGCTGCACCGTTACAGTGCTCCCTGATTCAGAGGGCAAGCATCCCAAGGCGAAGAATGCCAGCCCGAACAAGCCGGCAATTGTCATCGAGTGACGTGTTCCTATGAAATTCATCAGGGTTCCGAGGAGCGAAGGCGAAAGAATCCGCAGGCAACTGATTGACGCGGGGGCGTTCGTCCATGGCTACAGCATTATATCAGGGGAGCAGTTCCTCCTTTTCCCGGTGAACGTTGAAAAATGGCATGATTATGAGATTGTCGAGCGGGACGCCAAGAAGCTGCCGGAGAAGTATCTCAAGCTCAAGGGCCTGCTTATGAATTGCCTCACCGAGACAGAGTTGGAGGAGCTCACAACCTCCTACGATGTTATAGGGGACATAATAATCGCCGAAATCCCCGAAGGCCTGGAGGGCAAGGAGAAGATAATCGCCGACGCGCTCCTGAAGGTGAACCCCTCGGTGAAAGTCGTCACCAAGAAGCTTGGGCCGATGGAAGGGGAATTCCGGGTCCGCAGGATAAAGGTAATCGGCGGGGAAGGGCGGACAGAAACCGTTTATAAGGAGCACGGCTGCCGGATGAAACTGGATGTCGGCAAGGTGTATTTCTCAGTGCGCCTTGGAACAGAGCGCAAGAGGATAGCAGAGCTGGTGCAGCCAGGGGAAAAGATACTTGCACTCTTTGCCGGGGTTGGGCCGTTCGCCCTGGTGATTAGCAAAACCCATCCGGATTCCGAAATAGTTGCAATCGAGCTCAATCCTGATGCCGTGGAATACATGAAGGAGAACATCGCGCTCAACAAGATGGAGAATATCACGCCGGTCCTGGGGGATGCGCGCGAAATCGTCATGAAGAGTTATCAGGGCTTTGCGGACCGGATAATCATGCCGCTTCCAAAGAGCGCAGCCCAGTTTCTGGACGTTGCCATTGCCGGGGCAAAAGACGGCGGGACAATCCACTTCTATACGTTTGATGCCGAGGGCAAGAGCTTTCCGGAAGCCAGGAAAGCTGTAATGGAAGCGGCCGGAAAGGCAGGAGTGAAAGCGGAATTCCTTAATGAGAAAATTGTACGCCCCTATGCTCCAGGGCTTGTCCAGGTTGTTATCGATTTTAAGGTCAGAAAATAATCGGCCGCTACAGTTTCCTTAATTAACCTTATCTTTGATTTCAAGTCAGTGATTTCATGAAGGCCGAGACCAAGAACAGAGCCATATGGTTAAACCTGCTCAAGATAGCGTCAGTTTTCTTCTTCATAATCGGATTCGTGATGGTGCTGCTGGACACCCGGTATATCGAAGGAATCCAGTATTTGCTGACCGCGTCGCTGTTCATGTTCACAATCCTGTTCATCAGCTATGACCGGATGGAGCTGGACTTTACGAACCCGGAAAAATCCGTTTTCCTGACGCTAGGCTTCATATTCTCGGTTATCGGCCTGAATATGAATCTTGGAATCTGGGCGCTTGGAATCGCCTTCTTTGTTACTGGCACGTTCAATGGCAGCAAAAAAGCCTAGTAGAACCCAAGGAGCATCCCAAGGAGCAGGAAGACAATCATCCCGGCGACTATTGGAGGCAATGCGGGCAGGACCATCTTCTTTTTCCACACAATCCCCAGGAAGAGCGCCATCGATATCAAGGACCCTATGAATACGAACGCGGTCGCGACAGGGTTGAATGCCAGAGTGGACACTTCCAGCATTATCGGGGCAATCAGGTCTCCTGTCCCAAGGTCAATCCGCTGCTCTTTCTTTCCAGGGAGTTTTTCTCTTGCGGTAATCGTGAACGCTAAGTCCTTCTTGACTACATAATCGGCAAGCTCCACCATGTGCTTTGTGAAGAAAACTGCCGAATAATCATAGATTGAGAGCAGGATGAGGAAAAGTATCAGCGGGATCAGCCCGAGGGATACTCCGAAAACGACACCCACCCCTGCAGTTGCCAGAATAACAGCGAAGTTCTTGAGGCCTGGCCTGAAAAATTTAGCGGCGGATAGGGCAAGCCCGAACAAAATGCCTGCGAGCATGCTTACCTCGAATCCGAAGGCAAGCCTAAGGACAGAGTAGAAAACTATTGAGGAAGCCCCAGCGATGAGGACTATCTCAAGGAACCTGAATATCGCCGGAAGCTTGAGCAGCCGGATTGCCAGAATCATGCCGATTGCGCCCGCAAGAATATACGCGATGAAGAACACCGCGTTCGCAGGGTCATCCGCATCGGAAGTGACTATGAGGGCATTGACATAAGGGTTCTCCATGATGTCAAGCAGCACAATGACTCCGGTGAAAATGCCGACAACCTGGGCGAGGATAAACAAAAGGAGCAATTTGTCCACGAGCTTCATCATCACAATCCTCCGACAAGGTATAAAAACCGCTATCTCTCGCCGACTATCCTTACATGGCCGTGCTCTTTCTCGTAAATTTCCCCTTTTCGGAGAAGCTCGGTGATTATCCTTCTTGCGACTTTGTCGTCAAGATCATATTTGGCGGCATCCTGGATAATCTCCTCAATGTCCGCAGTGTCTTTCTGCCGCAGGTGCTCCCTTACGATTTCCATTATGGTGTCCGTGCGCTGCAGCTTCTCCCTCTCTGATCTGGGCTTTCCTGTGGCTACGACATCCACATCGAACGCGCCCGTCTCTTTGTCCGTCATAATCTGCCGCATTACATAGTTGAACAGCTCTATTGCCACATTGGCGTCATTCTCATCGACCGAATGGCTCAGGCGAAGCTTCGCGTTGGCCTCAGCCAGCCTGACTAAGCCCTCAAGATAACGCGGGGTGATTGCGACAGAGCCGGCTTCCTTGCTCTTTCCCCTCAAATCAACGTAGAATTCCCTGATTTTCTCAGATGCCGGCATGGTGAGCTTCGGGAAGACGGTTCTCCTCGCGAACGATATATACTTCCTTAGAAGGTCCTTGTCAAGTTCCTCAATCTCAGACTTCTCCTCCTGGCCCATGTGCGTTGCCAGGATATGCTTTGCCAGTTTCGAGTCCCTTTCCTCATCAAGGACGTCTACAATCGGGAATATCAGGTCGAACCTGGAGAGCAGGGTCGGGGGCACATCGAATTGGTCAGCCAGATTCTTCGTCTGGTCGAACCTGCCATACTTGGGGTTGGCAGCAGCGAGGATTGCGGTTTTGGTCTTGAACTTGGCGACTATGCCTGCCTTGGCGACAGAGACGGTCTGCGTTTCCATCACTTCATGCAGGGCAGAGCGGTCCTCCTCCGGAATCTTGTCGAACTCGTCCACCTGCGCGCTTCCACCGCTCGCAAGCACAAGCGCTCCAGCCTTCAGGGTCCAGCCCCCTTCCCCGAGCTCATCCTTCTCAGCTGTAACTGTAAGTCCTGCTGAAGACACGCTTTTTCCGCTCACATATATGCTTTTTGGGGCGATTTCTGAAACGGAGTGCAGGAATCTCGATTTGGCAATGCCCGGGTCACCGATAAGCAGGATATGGATATCATCCCTGATTTTGGCGCCGCCCTTCATGGTCTTCCCTTTCGTCCCTCCGAAAAGCTGAAGCGCGATTGCGCGTTTCACTTCATCATGCCCGTAGATGAAGGATGCGATGGAATGCCGGATTATCTGGTCTATGTTCGGGTCCTTTGAAAGGTCGATAAGGCGCTGCTCATCCTCATTGGTGATTTCAATCTCCTCGAAATCCCGCTTCATGCTCTTTGCGCTGTTGACTTCGATGAACCTTCCATACACCAGCTCCTGCTTCTGCTTCACCTTCAGTGGCGGCCTGAGCCTCAGCGTCCCTACGACCTCGATATTGTCCCCAGGAGAGACGGTGTTGACCATGTCGTCCTCAAGGTATAGCTCGATATGCGCAGCCGGAGCACCTCCGCGCACCCTCTCAAGCAATTCCTGCACCTCTGCCCTCTGGATATCAGTGAATGTGCTCTGCTCCTCATCCTGCTGCAGGCTCATCTTCTTGCAGCTGTCGCAGCGCTTTGGCGGAACGAAGTTTTTCCCGACAAACAGGCGGATTTCAGAGTCGCACAGCTGGCATTTGTACACCGCCACCTTCACCCTGTGCATCACCTCTGCCCGGCGCGTGATGACCCCCTTGAAATAGACCATCTCATTGATGCTCTTGGAGCCGATATGCTCAATCATCGTCTCATTGGAGCACATATTGAAGAACCTGACATGCGGGGCGAACTTCTGCCCGGTCGGTATGATAAGGTTCATCTCCAGTATGGACTCCTTTGCGGCATCCAGGACAACGTCCGGGTCCTTTACCAGCTTATCCGCCAGCTCGGGGTCGAATTTCTCAAGGTCAAGATAGTCCACCTCGATGCTCCTGATGGTCGGATAATTGAGGAGCACCCTGTTGACCTTCTCCTTATATACTAAAGTGAAGAAATCATGGAACAGGGAGATTAGGGGTGACAGGTCTACTTTTTCCATATGACCACGCGAATAATTAGTGGTATTACTAACGCCTAGCAAGTCTTTAATACTTTGTTTCGTATAGTGGGCTATGAATAAGGTCATTCTTTTTATCATAGACGGACTTGGGGACCTACCGACGCCAAAGACGCCTCTCCAGGCTGCAAAAACTCCAAATCTTGACAAGATTGCACACAAAGGAATAACCGGCCTGCTCGCTCCCTTGGGAAGGGGGGTCGTGCCTGGCAGCGACACCTCTCATCTTGAGCTTCTTGGATATGACCCGAGGCTCTTTTACTGCGGAAGGGGCCCCCTGGAAGCCCTTGGGATAGGGATGGAGCTGGAAGAGGGCGATGTCGCCTTCAGGGCCAACTTCGCCACTGTCAAAGACGGCAAGATTGTGGATAGGAGAGCCGGCAGGATTGACACCGCCTCGGCCTCAAAGCTCGCTGAGGGCCTTTCTATGGAGATCGAGGGCACCCGGGTGATGTTCCAGAACTCAGTTGAGCACCGCGGCGCTGTTGTACTCCGCGGAACAGGCATAAGCCACATGGTCAGCAGCACCGACGCCAAGCCGGGCTACCCGCCCGCGCTAAGCCATCCCTTTGACCAGTCCGGGGAATCCCAGAAGACCGCCAGGATAGTGAATACCTACATGCAGAAAGTCATGGAGAAGCTTGGCAAGTCCCCCGAGAATGAAAGCAGGGTGAAAAAGGGCCTTCCACCTGCCAACGCCCTGCTGCTTCGGGGCGCCGGCTCATTCGTTGAAGTGCCCACCTTCGAGGAGCGCTTTTCTGTAAAAGCCGCCTGTGTCGCGGGCGGAGCGCTATACCGCGGAGTGGCTAAATATCTGGGCATGGATGTCTTCATGCTAGCCGGGGATACGGGCGATAAGAACACCGACCTGAAAGCCAAGGCTATCGCGGTCGTAAAGGCCCTGGAGGACTATGACCTGCTTTTCGTGCACGTCAAGGGGTGCGACAACTACGGACATGACGGCGATTTCAAGGGCAAGACGGAAATGCTGGAGCGCATTGACCGGGATATGATATCCGCCCTCGCAAAAACCGGCGCGGACCTTGTTATTACCGGGGACCATTCCACGCCCTGCATCAGGAAGGCTCACTCAGGCCACGAAGTCCCAATCCTGTTCTTCGGCGACAACGAGAGATATGATAATGTGAAGAAGTTCGATGAAATCAGCTGCATGGATGGCGGCCTTGGGCATATTGAGGGAAAAGACGTAATGCCCATGATTCTGAACATGCTTGGAAAAGCGAGGAAATACGGGAGCTAGGCCCTCTTGAGCCTTGCCAGGACTTCTGGCCTGGCCGTTTTACTCTTTCTTATTGTTTCATGCCTGGCTCTTAGCCTCCTTCTGGACTGGCAGATCTCGAGGTCGGTACAGTCCTGGTTGAATCCCTGGATTCTCAGCACAACTCCCTGCTCACGGAGCTTTCTTGTAAATACATGCGCCCAATGATTCCTTCGCGGGTCCTGGCTGGCCTCATAAAGTCCCTTTTCAAGCTTCCTGATGGTCCAGTCATCCGGATACCCGAAGAACCTCACTTCCTCCAGCCTGTCGAGGATGGCTGTGGCTTCTGACAATATGTCTTCCCTCTTGCAGCCCTCCACCATCGGCACGATCCAGTAGATGAGGTCGTTCCTGCGCTCATCAATAATCTGCGGGAGCAGTTTCCGTATCCACGGAAGCGCATTCCCATCAGCCATTGCCTTGCAGCAGACGATTGCCAGCTTCTCCAGGGTGCCGGGGCAGGTCATGCCCAGCTCCTTCCCCCCCAAAGAATGCAGGAGCTCCTCTGCCCGCTTCGATGAGAATGGGTCCCTCAATGCTGCGATGAGCGGAGCGATAATCGTGATTCCCCTATTCCCCGCAATCTCCACAAGCAGCCCGAAGGCGAATTCCGTCCTTCGCATATGCAGCGCTTTTTCATCTTCGTCCAGCCCACTCTTTCCTGCAGTGCCAGCAAGGCATGAAACGAGGGCGCCGGCAATCCCGTGCCTGGCCTTCAGGCTGGGCTTGAGGCTTTCCTGCTCTTCCAGGGAGAGGATAAGCCTCCTTAGTATCTCCTGCTTGCCCGGGTCTCCAGCATTCTTGAAGTGCATCACGGCCTTGCGGACTATCAGGTGGTCGAGCTTTGACTCTGCAGCCATCCCAACCAATATCACGGCATTATCCGGATTGGTGCCAAGCGAATCGGCGAGCCTGAATATCTCCCTGCGGGCATCTGCTACCATTTCCACCAAACCTGTGTATGCAAATATCTTGGTGTGGAAATGTTTAAAAATCATGGATAGAACTGGACAAATGTGATTTTAGAAAAAGAGAAAATAAAAAGAAAAAAGGAAACAATCAGCTTGTTTCCTCAAGCACGTTCCCTGTGAGCTTCGCGGTAGCCTTCCTTGCGGGCGCGTCTGGCACCTCATCATGGAAGTTGTACCACACCACCAGGAATCCATTGAAGTTTGAATTCGGGGTGAGTTCTACCTGGTTCCCTTCAGCATCAATGCAGGGCAGCCTATTCGGACTTCCTATAAGGAGGCTTCCGCCTGACCCAATGGTTCCGTCTGCGTCTGCCGGCAAATTAGCGGAATCAATCGCATACTCGTCATCCAACCGTATGTCTCCTGCAGGCGCGGTCGTGCAAAGAACGTGCGAAACCGTTATCTGCTGGCCCTGGTAGTTGTTCAGCTGGAACGTCACATGGACGTTGTCCGAGGCATCAGCCACGATGACCGGCTTTCGGTCCTGGCAGCTGAACCCAGATTCCTGGAACAGGCAGCTCTCTGGAGCCCTTAGGAACTGTGGAAGGAATCCCACCAGTATCACGAGAACAATGACAATGACGAGGATGGCCCAGCCATAGGTCATCAGGTATTCCATAGCGGCCTGCCCTTTCTTTTTCTTATCAAACATAGCATTTCACCTTACATAAACATCGAGAAGAACGATGTGAGCACGTTATCTGTGAACCAGTAAATCAGGTACGAGGCCACCAGGAGGAACGGGAAGTATTTCAGCCCCTGGCTCTTGGTGCCGGTCCTAATCACGCTGATGATGAATGAAGAAATCAGCGCCGTCACGAACATCGTCGGAAGCGCAAAATACAGGAAATCCGCCGAAGTGATTATCGGCCCTGAGAGCGTGAATGTGGATGCCGCCCCGAATGCCCCTCCGCCTACGTTCGAGCTGGATGGAAGATGCGGGGAGATATTCTCGAACACCTGGATTAGCTTGGTGGCTACCGCGAACAGGAACGGGGTTCCGATTGCGGATGCGAAAAGCACGAAAATCTCGTACATGATGAGCGAGGCCGCAATCTCCTTCTTCATAATGATGGTGTTGCGCACGTCATCGGCGGTCCTTTCAAGCACTTCAGTGAGTTCGCCTCCGGTCGCGGTGGCCTGCTTCAGGAGCAGGATTGTCCTGTTGAACACCTTGGAATCGAACCTCTTTGCCAGTTTGTCGAGGGAAATCTCCAGAGATTCACCGCTGAACGAGCCCTTGATGACATGCCTCACGTCTTCTGAGAGCAGCCCGAATTCAGGCTTCGCGGAATACCACATCGCCTGGTCAAGCGTCATCCCTGCCTTTATGTTGGAAGCGACAAGGGTTAGGAAATCTGGCAGGGACTCTTCCAGCACGTTCCTCCTGTTCTCCGCCTTCATGATAAGGTATGTGGACATCAGCACCATGGTAGCCAGATAGACGATTATAAGCATCACAATCAGGAGCAGCAGGGCGATGATCACAACTGGCAGCTCGAAAGGCAGTGCGCCATTCATAAGAGAAACAAGGGTCTGCCTCACAGGCTCGAAAGCCATTAGGATAAGGGTGATGAAGAATGCCACGACCAGGATGTTTATCGCGGCGTATCCTGCGAATGCCTCTGCGGGCAAATCAACGCCCGCAGTGCTCAGTTCCTTTTCCAGGCGCCTGACGCGGTTCCTGCTGAAGAAGAACCTTCCGGCATATTCAAAGAGCGATTCGTTGACCATTGTAATCACCTATATGAGGTATCTGGGCCTGGAGCTTTCCATAACCCCAAGGAACAGGAACTGCACTATGGCAATCAGGAAGAACGTCGGAACGAGTATCACTGATGTGAGGCCCAGCTCCCCGCCGCTGATTGCGGAGAATACCACCGTCGCGAGCACCACGCCCAATGAGGGCACGATGATGCCAAAGACCATGTAGAACATCACAATCGGGGTTAGCTTCTGGCTGTATTCCTTGAGCTGAATCATCTGCTCCTTTGATATCTGGTTGAGAACCGACTCCAGTGCCTCGCCGACATCAGCGCCGCTCGCCAGGGAGTTGGCTATCTGCATCAGAATCCTCACAAAGTATGGAGAGGGATTCTCGTGGGCCACTTCCCGGATGGCCTGGGTGGTCGGGACACCGACAATCACCTTATCCACAATCTTCACGAACTCCTTGCTGACCGCCCCGTAGCCGCTTGAGGCACCTACGAACGTGTCGAAGAGTGGCATGCCGGACTGCAGCGCAATCACGATGTGTCTGCATGCGAATACAATCTCATAATTAAGCTCCTTCCTTCTCTTGATTATGGCTGCTTCAGGATAGAGCATGAAATAGCCGAAGACTGCCAGCGGGAAGACGAATGCGAGAAGGACAATCCATAAGAGGCTTATGCCATTGGTGAACATGAAAAGCGCTGAGACAAGCAGCAGCGAAAGGCTGATGAACACTGTTGATGTCACGGCCTTGAGCAGGAAGGTTATAGGCTGCTCTTTGGAATCAGCCATCCGGAGCTTCTTTCTCAGATCCGGGAACCGTGGGGCAATCGTCTCGGCTATCGAGAGGAAAACTCCCCTTTTTCTTGAAGTCGTATCGGCCATTTTACCCCTCTGATTCGCTGAAATACTTCCTAATCATATCATCACTTAAACCCTTCTCCTTCGCCATGAGCGCCTTGGCTTTAAGGAGCGCTTCTGCCTTCCCGACATTCCTGCGCTCGTACTTCTTGTAGTAGTCCCTGTCCTTCGAGTGGAGGTAGAAGAGCAGCGTGCCCTCGTCCATCTCGTTTATCTCAAATATCCTGTCCTGGTCCTGCGTGGCTTTATCCTCCTTTTTGGGTTTCGTCTCAATCTCCTCTTCCTTTTTCTCATCTTTCTCGACGAAAACCTCGCGGCCCGCGGCCTCTATGACATTATCTATTTCCTTAGTGACTATGTTCCTGATTGAGGAAAGCTCTTCAGGATATGAGCTTTCAATCTCATTCATCCTCTTCCCCGCCGTGGATGCGGTCTTGGTGTCCTTCGTGCCAAGGCTCTCCTGGAGCCTCTTCAGCTCGGCCATGTGCTTCTTCATCAGGAAGTCCTCATACTTCTCGACGATATTCGGAATCTGCTCTGACAATGAAGTGAGCGTGAACACGAGGGCCTCGTACCTCTCCTTCTTCTCCTTCTCATCGCTAAGCCCCTTCATGCTCTCATAGAATCTGGCCTTGGCGGTATTGAGCTGTTCCCTGAACGGCCCAGTAATCTTGTCCTTTGTGGAGGCTATCTCGGATTCCTGGCTCTTCACGAGCGAGTCAAGGACCTGCGCATTGGCCATGGTGTCCGTGACCTTCTTGCCCTTGGCGGCTGTGCCTTTTACCGCCTTCCCTCCGAGCATGTTCTTGAGTATCGCAATCTCTGCCTTGATCTCTTCCCTGCGGTTGACGCTCTTCTCCTTGAATAGCTGCTTTGTCAGCTCGAGCATCTTCTTCTTGAGCTCGGTCTCATTGACATTCTCGCCCAGGGCCCCCTTTACAGTGCCTTCAATCTCCTCGAACTTCCTGCTCGCAGCCTCATCCGGGTCTTCCTGGAGGATTGGGGGTATGGCGATGACCATCTTCTTCTCGATCTTCTGTTCTGCCCTGGGCTCTGCCGCCTCCGGCTTCTTTGGCTCCTCCTCTTTTTCCGGAGTCTCCAATTCGATTTCCGGGTGCTCCTTCCTCTCAAGGGTCTCGAATTCTATGGCCTCGGGCCCCTCTTCTTCGGCCGCCATCCCCTCTTTTGGTTTTTTGCCAGCCCTCTCCCTTTCTTCAGCAGGAATGGTTTCGAATTCGATTCCCTGCGATTTGGGTCTCTCAACTTCGGGCGGCCGGGCAGCCTCGGGCTTTCCTTCCGCGGCATTCTTCTGGTCCTTGCGCATCTCGACGCCGATTTTCTCAGCCATCTCAACGCTTTCAGTGCTCATCTCCTTGAGCCTGCTCTCCACCTCCTCGCTCTTTTCAGTTTCGTTGGCGGCTGGAATGGGCGTTTTCTCGGCTGCCATCGCCTCCGCGCCATAGATGTCGAGCTTCGCGGCGCTCCTGATCTTCTCCGTCCTCTCAAAAAGGTTGAGCAGGTCCCGGTAATTCATGTCAATATATTCCTGCGGCGACAAATCTACCGCCATCTCCACGCGCACGTCTCCTGTGTATGGCTTGTACTCAAGAGCCTTTTTCTCAAGCTTCTTGGCATCATCCTGAACATCGTGGAAATTGTCATCCATGCTCGCGCACCCTCAATTATCTTTTGAACTGCCAGCGGGCGTTCTTCTTCACCGCATCAAGAACGAATGCCGGGTCCAGGTAATAATGGGCTACGATCTCACCCACTTCATCAACGTCCTCGTAGTCGTTCTTGACCATCCAGTTCAGCACGCTGATTTTCTCATCGACATCGTCTTCGATTTCCTTCTCGTCCATTCCCGCGTACAGCGAAAGCAGCTCCACAAGCCGCTCCATCTTCCCGACCCCCTTGACCCGGTCGTTCTTGACGTCCCAGCGGTAGAGCGTATTCTCAGTGCCCTTCTTGGTGACCTCTGCGAATTCAAGCACCCTCCTGATATTGAATCTCCTGTGCCTGAAGGTGACCACGATTCCGGCAAGCGCATCAAGCATCTCCTTGGGCACATTCACCGGCGGGTTCGTAAGCCTTGAGATTGTCTGCTCGGCATTGTCCGCGTGCAATGTCGCGTAAACAGAGTGGCCAGTGTGCATGGCCTCGAACATCACTTCAGCTTCCCTCTGCCTCCTGATTTCTCCGACCAGTATGCGGTCAGGCCTCTGACGCAGGGCGTTCACCATCAAGTCAAGCATTGTGACCTCGCCCTTCCCCTCAGGGTTCGGCTCCCTGACCACCATCGGCACCCATTGGAGGAACGAGGGCAGTGTCAGCTCCCGTGTATCCTCGATGCTGATAATCCTCTGGTTGGCCGGGATAAGCCCCGCCATCGCGTTCAGGAAAGACGTCTTACCTGAACCTGTGCCTCCGGAAACAAGCAGTGAGAGCTCGTTCTGGATGCAGAGCCATACTATTGCCGCAACTTCAGGGGAAATCGTCTTGGACTTCAGGAAATTGGTAATGGTCCAGGGGTTTCTGGAGAACTTCCTGATTGTTAGCGTGTTTCCGAAGTTTGAAATCGGGAACAGGGTCGCGTTCACACGGTCCCCGTTCGGAAGGTGGGCGTCCATCATCGGGTTGAGGACGTTTATCTGCCTTCCGATTTTCCTGGCAATCATGCTCGAATAATCATATACCATATTCTCGTTCTTGATGTGCAGGTTTGTCTTGCACCATCCGAATGTCTTGTGGTAAACCCAGACAGGTTCGTTCGCGTTGTTGACAGCGACTTCTTCCAGGTAGTCGTCCGAGAGGAGCGCTTCAATCTCGCCTAGGCCCAGGGTGTGCTGGATGAGGTAGACTGCAAGAATCTCTTTCTTGTCGGGTGGCAGTGACGGGAAGCTCCTCTGCAGTATGTTGTTCGCAGAAAGCAGGAACTTCGCCTTCACTTCCTCGTATTTCTTCGGATCGAGTATTTCGCTGATGTCCAGTTTGACATCTGTTACCAACTCTCCCTTGAGCTTAGTCTCAAGGATGAGCTTGGTCCCCTCAGCGATGCCTGGGATGGTGACTTCGTATTTCGGGACGAAATCCCGGCCACGGATAATCCTGATTTCTACCGGAAGGCCCTCGCTGTTGTATGAGTATGCTGCAAGGAGTGCGGACTTTGCCCTCGGGACTTCTGCGGGCGGGGGTGCTGCCGGGGCCTTTATGGGGGGCGGCGCTCCAGCGCCTTCAGCCTCGGATTCCTTCTTTTCCGAGACCCTCTTCATCTCCTCGGCCTTCAATTTCTCCTTTATCTTTTCTTTAATGTTATCTCCCTTCGGCATTTCAATCACCACGAGGAACCTCTTTCATAAGGCGGTTCCTACGGTTTCTCCACCTTGGGTGGATGCTCATCATGAATTGGTTCGTGAAGTTTATAAGAGCTCCAGTCATGATTCTTCCCACAGTTTTTTGATAAGTCTCTTTAGTTCTGTCCTCTTTCTCTTGAATTCCTTCTCCTCATCCTTTGTGAGCTCAAGCCTGTCCTTCACTTCCTTTGGCGTTGGAGCTTCCCCGCTGCTGGGTTCTGTTGGCGGCGGCGCTCCACCGCCTCCGCGCAGCTCGAGCAGCCTCGCTTCCCTTGAGAGCAGCGTCACTCTCTTGTTGAGGTTCTCGGAAGCGCTCTTGAGCTCCTGGAGAGAAGCCCGGATGTTATCGAGAGCCTCCCTCTTGGCGCGCACTTCTTCGGCAAGCTTGCTTACCTCTCCAACTTCCTTGCCCTTAAGGGTGCTCTTGAACTTCGCCATCTCTTCCTTGGCTTCCTTCTTTGCCGCCAGGACATCCTCCTTCGCTTTCTTCATCTCATTATCAAGGCCTTCCAGCTCCTTCCGGTAGTTGTCGATTGAGGGTGCTATTCTCTCCTTGATTTTCTGGAATGTTAAGTATGTCGATTTTTCATCCTCTAGCGAAGCCGAGAGGCTGTCCGATTCCCTGCGCAGCGACTCCACCTTGTGGCCAATCCTCTTGCTCAGCTCCTCGAATTCCCTGATTGTCACCTGCCTTCCGCCCACGGCATCAAGGATTTTCTTGAGCGAGTTGTTCTGCTCCTCAACCCTCGCCTCTTCCTCCTTGATTTTCTCAACTTCATCCGCCAGTTTCTTGGCTGACGGGAAGCGCGTAAGTATCCCTCGTGCGACTTCCAGGGAATCGGCGAACCTTTCAACGGTATCCGCGTTCTCCCGAACGTGCTTTACTATCTCACTGCTCCTTTTCTCCAGCACGTCCGCCTCTTTCAGCGTGGCTGCAACATCCTTCTGGAGTTTCGTCATCTGTTTTTCGTGGCCCTTGAGCGAGGAGGTAACCTCACTCAGGATTCCCTGGGTCTCCTGGATGTTGATTAATTCCTCCCTCAGGCGCGCATTCCTGCTCTTGATGTCCGTGAACTCCTTCCGCATGGCCTCGAATTTATTCTTGATTTCATGCATGTCCGGGAGCTTGACGTCCTGGGGCAGGCCCTTTTGCTGCTGGGCGGTCCTTTCCCTGAGCGCATCCCCTTCCTTCTCCAACTCGGCAAGCTCTTTTTTGAGCTGCTCTATCCTCTCAAGCGAGAGCGTGCTCTTTCCCGCCTTTATTCCCTTGCCCATGGTGTCCAGTTCCGACAATGCTTCGGAAAGCGACTGCTTCACTTCGTCAAGCCTGCCGGCAAGCTCGTCCAGCTTGTCTGACTTGGTGTCGAAAGAGCCTTCTGCCAGCGCCCTTTTTGCAAGTGCGGGCGAGGCCGCTTTCTCAAGCTTCTCCAGGCGCGGGTGAACTTTCTTGTAGAATTCCTCGAATTGCGCTTCGAGTTCAGAAATGCTTTCTATCTCCGGAGAAATCCGGGTCTTTACTCCTTCCACTTCCTTCTGCAGGGTCTCCCTCTCGGAATAGAACGATTCCCTCTCCTCCTCTATTTCTGATTCGGTCGGGGTGACCCACACAATGTAGATTTTTGTGAGCCGGTACTCCATGGAAAGGATTCCCTCCTCCTCGAGCACCCTTGCCCACTCCTCGATTGTTGAGATAGGTATATTCAGGAGCCGCGAGCATTCCTCAAGTTCGATTTTCCCCTTCCTTTTGACAAGACGCACTAATGCATCTACGCCTGTAGTGATGAGGAGTTCATCGAATTCCATGAGCTAGATATCATTCAGCACATTAATAAAGATTATGACGGTCTCCGGGAAGTTATGGCGCCGTTGATGCTGTTTTTTTCATGATATGTGTGAGGGAACTGAGACAAGTTAATAAACATTTTGGAGATAGATAAGTAGAAACTCAGTGTGGTGCCGATGAAGCAAGGTGCGGACTATAGGATTACTAAATTAGAGAAGGGCCCTCTCCAGAGATTCAAGAATCAGAATCTTATCCTGAAAAAATTCGGGGAGTCAGGCCTCCAGATTTACAAGGCCATTACCGGAAAAAGGACTTCAAATGAGCTGAAGGCAGACCTCGGAATTGATGATGATGTTTTTTACAGCGCGCTCAGCTTCATGGAGGAGCAGGGCATGCTGGAGCTCACGCCCGCTGATGCCCAGAGGCCTCCTGCGCCGGCCGATGAAGAGCTCGAAATAGAAGAAGGGGAAGCTCCGGAAGAGGCACCCGAAGAGGCCCAAGAAGATTCACATGCCGAGCTGGAGGAGCTCCCTCCGGATGATGAGGAAGCGCCCGATGAAGAGGCGGCTCCGCTTGAAGAGGAGATTGAGGCACCTCCTGAAAATGAGGATGAGGAAATCACCCACGAGAGCGCTGAGGATGAGATAAAGCCGATTACTTTTGACGATATGGACGAGGAACCTCCTGAGGACGAGAAGCCCAAGGGGGAGGATGAAGAGGAGCCCCAGCCCGAGGAGTACAAGCCTGAAGAGGAAGCTCCCGACGAGGAGGAAGCGCCCGAAGAAGAGCAGCCCGAGGGGGGGCAAGAGGGTGACATTGAGCTCGAGGGCCAGGGTGATGAGCTTCCATTGGAGGACGAAACCCTCAGTCCCGTGGAAAAAATAATCAAGGACAAGTATGGGGATACTGGTCTTAGGGTGTACGCGCTTATTGATGGGGCGAGGACTGCTGAGGAAATCATGAATGACACTGGCCTTACTGAGTCCAAGCTTGTCGAGATTCTTGACTTCATGGATGCGCAGGGGATAATCAAGCTTGACTACCCGAAAGGGAAGCCGCCTCCAAGAGGCGGAAAGAAAGAGAGGGCTAGTGAGCCTAGCGCTTTCGGCGGGCGGAGAGACACCGGCAGATATGCGCCACCGGTCCTGCCAAAGGAAAAATCGGGAGGGCCCGGCTTTGCACCCATGATTGAGGATGATGATGCGCTTGAAGTTGCCAGAGGAGTTTCATCTCCGGTGGAAAAGCCTGTCAAGGCCCCGGTCGATTTAATCAAATCAGTGCAGATGAAGACCAAAATCATGTTCAAGTTCGGGAAGAAGGGCAGCAAGGTGCTTGAATTAATCGATGGCAAGAACGATGTCATCGATATCGCGCTGAAGGCGGATATTCCGCTTTATACGGTCGTCGAAGTGCTCTCGTTCCTTCTTGAGAATGGATTCGTCCTTCTCAAGCCGCTGACAAGAAGTGACGTACACAAGAAATACGGTGATGATGGCTACTCGGTGTACAAGGTCTACGGGAAAGAGGGCCTGATGCTATACGAGCTCATCGGAAAGGAGCTTACAATAAGGCAGATGGCGGACAAGATTACCAAGGAGCGCGCGATGATTGTGGACATGTTCATATTCATCCACCAG
The DNA here is from genome assembly GCA_043812915.1 of Microcaldota archaeon. GTDB lineage: Archaea > Micrarchaeota > Micrarchaeia > Anstonellales > Bilamarchaeaceae > CAYVTJ01. Next base: position 189,867 of record JBDRLQ010000003.1, read on the forward strand.
GTCCTTGGCATAGAGCTCCCGATAGACAAGGACGTCCTCATGAAGCAGCTGGAGCTTAAGGGCTAGATTCTGCCAAGCGAAATCCGCTCCAGCGCGAGCGGCTCGGCCTTTTTCTTCATATTGAGGGGCTTCTCCCTCATTTTCAGTTTATTCAGATCCATCCCTCCCTTGAGGAACACCAGCAGGAAATCCTTCCCGCTCTCCGCGCCCGTTGCCTTCAGCGCGCGCCTTATATCCGTCTTCCCGGAGAGCCAGAGCAGGAATTCATACTTCAGTTTCTTGGCGATATTCCTCTTCTTCTCAAAGGCGTCGCTGGCCAGGTGGAGGGCGAGCATGAGCTCCTCATCGGACTGCACGCAGTCCGGCCGTATCGCAACTGCTTCCTCGTCAATGAGAAGCCCCTCGATTTCCTCAGCCGAAAGGGAGCTTGACGCCTTGAGCACTATCATAACTGGATTCCACCGTATTTTCGTCCTATGACAATGTTTTAAAATCTCTCCAATCAATAGCAATAGCTACCAACTTCTATAAGTGATAATTATGGATGAGTATCATAGACCTCATGGCAAGAAAGTAGGCTCCGGAACCGGAGGCCGAAGAAGGAAGGCAAGGGACAAGAAGCTCTCCCATATCGGGGGCGTATTCAGCGCGACCAAGGTCAGCCCCAAGGATGTCCGCAAGGAGAAACGGACAAGGGGTGGCAACCGCGGCATCAAGCTCAAGAAGGCCGCATTGGTCAATGTCATCACGAAAGAAGGCGGCAAGAAGACTGAGATTGTTCGTGTCATCGAGAGCCACAATCCAGAATTCGTGAGAACCAACACCATCACAAAGGGCGCGGTTTTAGAAACCAAGCTCGGGAAAGTGAGGGTGACCAACCGCGTCGGGCAGGATGGAGTTGTGAACGGCGTTCTCTTGGCTTAATGTTTCCTTTTTACTTTCTTTTTGGGCTTTTCAGCTGATTTTCCCATCCTTTATCTTGGTGGTCTTGAGCCTCTGCCCTCCGGCTGAGAGCGCCTTCCCTTCCGCCAGGGCCAGGTAGTCCTTTACTTCAAGCTTCACTTTGCCGAATTCCTTGAACGAGATATGCCCCTTCGGCTTGCTTTCTATTCCTTCCGCTGTAATCTTGTCGCCGACTTTAGCGTCCTTGCAGTCAAAGACTTCCACCATGTCTCCTTCCGTATCTGCGACAAGCAGCATCCCCTGTGATTCCACCCCGCGCAGCTTTGCCGGCAGCAGGTTGCGCAGCACCACAATCCTCTTTCCTAAAAGCTGCTCCTCGCTGTAGTGTGGAACGAGCCCGGAAACAATCTGGATTTCCCCATCGCCGAGCCTCACTTTCTCTATGTAGAGCTTCTCGGCGTCAGGATGCCTCTCGATAGCAGTGATTTCGCCGACTTCAAGGTCAAGGTCTAAGAAAGATACGACTGGGGTTTTTGGGGCGTCCTTCTCCTGAATCTCTTTTGGGTCAAGCTTCGTGAAGAGTATTTTTGCATCCCCGACCGGATGGCCGCTATGAACTGACATATCCCCAAGGTTATTCCATTCCTGCGCCTTGATATTCAGCTGCGAGAAAATCCCATTTGACGTGTGTGGCATGTATGGCGCTACTAATATTGCCGCGTCCTTGACCTGGTTTATAAGAACATACAGGAGAGTTCCCGCCCTTTCCTTATCACTCTTCACAGCCTCCCATGGCTTGTTGTCCTGGAAGTATTTGTTCGTGTTTTTCGTGAAGTGCATTATGTGCTGCAGCGCTTCTTTCAGTTCCATATCATCGAGAAGCCCAGTCACTGTTTGGATCGTTTTTTTCTGGGCTTTGAGGAATTCCTCATCCACGTCCTGAAGCCTGCCCTCCGGCACTTTCCCGTCAAAGTTGTTCTTGAGGAAAACCATGGTCCTATTTACAAGATTCCCCAGGTTCGCAAGCAATTCGGTGTTATTCTTCTCAACCAATGCCTTTTCCGAGAAATCCCCGTCGTCGAAGGTAGGGACCTCGCTGAGAAGGCAATATCTGAGCGGGTCGACGCCATATGTTTTCGTAAGGAAAAAAGGATCTATGATATTGCCAAGGCTTTTGCTCATTTTCTGTCCTTCAACCGTGATGTATCCATGCACGAAAATCGTTTTTGGCAATTCCAAGCCCGCGGACAACAGAATTGCCGGCCAATACACTGCGTGGAATCTCAGAATTCCCTTCCCTATTACATGAACGTCTGCTGGCCAGTATCCCCCGAATTTTTCATCATCGGTTCCATACCCTATCCCTGTGAGATAGGTGCCCAAGGCATCAAACCAGACATACTCGATTTGGGTAGGGTCATTTGGGACTGGCACCCCCCATCCTTTTGCCCGTTTTATTGATCTGGAGATGCTGAAATCCTTCAGACCGCCCCTGATGAAGCTTAGAACCTCATTTTTTCTGCTTTTTGGAAGAATCTGGAGTTTGCCACTCTCGATGAGATCTACCAATTTGTCCTGGTATTTCGAGAGCTTGAAGAAATAATTTTCCTCCTCTACAATCTCCGGTTTTTTGCCATGCTCAGGACAAATCCCCCCTGGCAATTCTGATTCTTCATAGAAGGCCTCGCAACCCACGCAATATAACCCTCTGTATTTTTTCTTGTAAATATCTCCGGATTTATCGCAAAGCGTCCAGAGCCGTTGCACTCCTGGCCAATGCCTTTTTCTATCCGAGGTTCTTCTGAAAGAAGTGAAGTTCAGGTTAATATCAGAGGCCATTTTTTTGAATATTGCAGCGTTATTATCACACAGCTCCGAGGGCGTAATGCCCAGTTTTTCTGCGGCATTTACATTTTTCAGGCTGTTCTCGTCCGCTCCGGTTACAAGTTCCATCTCTTTTCCAAGCATTTTTTGATACCTGGCAATAACATCTGTCTGCACAAATTCCAAGGCATGCCCCAGATGGGGTGCCGCATTCACGTATGGTATAGCGGTAGTTATGTAAAACTTATTTTTTTCATTTTTCATTGGAGCCACCAATTCATCTGCTTTCACTTGAACTATCTTAATCTGTGAATCCTTTAAAAACATTCCAATTGATACATATTTGTGTATTTATTATGACAGGAAAACTTAATGGCTCAGCAATTTTCATGCGCCTGGGGAATCATAAGCGGGCCGCAAAGCCGAGGCTGGTCAGCGCACTTCAGCTCACATGCCACACTATCGAGGCGGTTGAATCCAGGGTCGCCGAGATGACTGCGGTGGCCGACGCATTCTGCGGAAAAGGAATATCGGACTGCGACCTTGCCTCATACGCAGTCCTTTTCAGGGACTCGGAAACTGCCGCTGAAAAGCGTGAGCAGATGATCGAGCGAATCCGGCAGTTCGGATTCGGGCCATGCAAGGCCGGGAAAATGGCCGATGCGATTGTAACAAGCGCTTCCATGGCCGGAGTGGTCCCTGACATCTCGAATCTTGACATCCTCTTCACAATGGTTGTTGCCGCCCTGGATAGCAACGTTCCTGGCCGCGCGGTCTGCGAGGCAATCCAGGCGAACGATGGAAATCTCGCCCTGCGGTGCTTTGCAGTCTCCTGCCTGGAGCGTGCCCGGAGCAGAGGGAATGAGCCTGACATCCGTGAGGATGACCTGGTTTCTCTCCTTTCCTTTGCGGTTGCAGCCATACAGAAGGCTTAGGGGCAGGCTTTTATTGATTCCGCTCTTAATATTTCTAATCAATATTATTCTTATAGGAATGGGGTGGCGAAATGAGAGGACCCTATGCAAGTCTAGGGAGGATATCCAAGATGAGGAAAGGCCTGGGATTAACGCAGAAGCAGCTTGCGGACCTTTCCGGAGTATCACAATCACTGGTTGCTAAAATCGAATCCGGAAAAATCGATCCGGCATATTCAAAGGTGATTCAGATACTATCGGCACTGGAAGGGGCGCAGAAGACGGAGCGGAAAAGCGCGGAGGAGATAATGACTTCGAGCATTTTCTCCGTGGCGCCTTCCGACACTCTTGAAAAGGCGATAAAGCTGATGCACAAGAACGACATCTCGCAGGTTCCTGTGCTCGAGTCTGGCAAGTGCGTTGGCAGCCTTTCGGACAGCATGCTTGTGGAGCTGGTCTCTGAAAAGGGCACGAACCTGAAGTCCGTGCTCGTTGCGGAAGTGATGGTGGAGAGCTTCCCGGTAATCCCTGCCAAATCCGTGATGGATGTGTGCGCGGACCTGCTCAAGCACTACTCGGCGGTGCTGATTGAGAAAAACGGGAAGCTTGCTGGGATAATTACAAAGGCGGACTTCCTGAAGGCGGTATGATGCTCACTTTTCTTTCCAAGACCCCTGGCATCGGAGGCACCCTGAAGAAGGAGCCCGCGGACTTCCTTGTTGAGGAAATCCTGCCGGATGGTACAGTGCTTGAGCTTGACCGAGAAATTATCCTTCCTGATGAAGAAGGGCAGTTCGTCCATTTCGTGCTGCAGAAGCGCGACTGGGCAACCGCCAATGCCCTCAAGACAATCGCAAAGAAGCTGGGAATCAGCCACAAGCGCATGGGCCAGGCGGGAACCAAGGACAAGCGCGCGGTGACAACCCAGCGCATATCCGCATTCTCAGTTCCCAAGGACCGGCTGCTCGGAATCCGGATAAAGGACATGAAGGTGAATGGGGCATGGACCGCGCAGGACAAGGTCAGGCTTGGAGAACTTCTTGGAAACCGTTTCACGATAAAGGTGAGTGATGCCGATGGGGATGTTGTTGGCGCAGTTGAAAAAATCTCCAAAGAGCTCAATGGAAGGTTTCCCAACTATTTCGGCTCTCAAAGGTTCGGGACGACAAGGAAGAACACACACATCGTTGGGGAGCATATCCTCCGGAACCGCTTCGACAAGGCTGCAATGGCATTCCTTTCTGATTATGAGGGCGAGGAGCATGAAGGCGCAAGGGAGGCAAGGAAAGGTCTTGCTGAGGATTTTGATTTCCAGAAAGCGCTGCAGTCATTCCCGAAGCACCTGATGATGGAGCGCTCGATGCTTGCCCACCTGGCGAAAAGCCCCAATGATTTCGCGAACGCCTTCAGGAAGCTGCCAAGAAGCATACTCCTGCTCTTTGTGCACGCCTTCCAGTCTCATCTTTTCAATAAACTGCTCTCAGAGCGCTTGGATGAGATGCAGAAGGATGGCTCGGATGAATTGAGATCAGAGGAAGGGGAATTCTTCTGCGGCGAAAAGCACGGATTGCCGGATTTGGAGAACAAACAGCAGTCCGGATGGCTGGCGGGAAAGCTAATTGGCTATGAGAGCCGGCCCAATGAGCGCGAGCAGATGCTGCTGGATGAACTGAGAGTCAGGGTGGATGATTTCAAGGTGAGGGGGATACCGGAAATAGGCTCGAAAGGGGGCTTCAGGACATTCTTCTCCCCGCTAAAGGATTTCACTTTCAATGGGGGCACATTCCGGTTTTCATTGGGCTCCGGATGCTATGCCACGATGGCCCTGCGGGAATTCATCGACATCAATAAATAGATTTCAATGGTGATTCAATCATGGAAGAGGAGGGAATACGCTTCACCGTCGGGAAAAAGGTTTTCTACAACCCCAACATGAACTTCTGCAGGAGCATGTCCAGCCTGGCTGTCGGCGCGATCGGGGGCGAGCTTGAGCTGTGCGACGCGTTCTCGGCAAGCGGAATACGGGGGATTAGGTACGCCAAGGAGAATCCCAGCGTGAAATCGGTCACTTTCATTGACATAGATGCCGCGGCCATAAGGAATGTGAAGGCCAACGCGAAGAAGAACAATGTGAAATACAAGGCGGTAAGGGAGAACATCTCCAGGGCGGTATTCGACGTCGCCGCGGATTTTCTTGAAATAGACCCTTTCGGAAGCCCGTCGCCCTACCTGTATGATGCGTTCAGGGTATTCAATCCGTTCAAGAAAGCGTATCTCTCCGTCACAGCCACGGATGTGGCGGTCCTCTGCGGGGGGAAGACAAAGCCCTGCCTGAAGAACTATCATTCAACCCCGCTCAACAATGAGTTCACCCACGAGACTGGCATGCGCATAATGGTGAAGAAGGTTGCCGAAGTCGCGGCTGAATTCAACATGGGCATCTTCCCCCTGGTTTCCTTCTCGGACCGGCACTACCTCAAGAGCATCATGGAGGTGCGCCGGGGCGCCGAGCTCGCGCATCTGGCGATGGGTTCCCTGGGTCATATAGATTTCTGCCAGAATTGCGGAAATCGGAACGCGGCAAAGTTTCCGTCTGAGAAATGCCAGCTGTGCAAAAAGGGCATGGAATATGCGGGCCCCCTATGGCTTGGGGAACTGCAGGACAAGGCATTCATAAGTAGCATGGCCAAGCTTAATGCGGAAAGGGGCTACAGCCAGAAGCGTGAAATCGCTAAGATGCTCGATTTGCTCGAGCGCGAAGCAGGGCTCCCTCCCTACTATTATAATATCCATACGCTCTGCCGGAGATACGGCAACGGGGACATCCCGAAGAGCGAGGAACTGCTCGGTAAAATACGGGGGAAAGGCTATATTGCAGAGAGAACCCACTACTCCAATGTCTCAGTGAAGACTGATGCCCCCTTTAGGGTGCTTAAATCAATATTCGGAAAGTGAGCGGATGCAGGAGCACATTCTCAAGGGCACGGAAATCACGCTGAACAAGAAGGCCGCCATCAGTTCGCCAATCGGCAGCGCAAGCTGCGCGGTCAGGCGCGGCCATGAAGTTTGCGGAGACTCAGCTTTCCTCTATTGCGATGATGACAATCTCATTTTCGGGGTATTCGACGGGGTCAGCGGCGAGCCTGGCGCTGACAGGGCATCGAGTGCCGCCGCGGCCGAGATCCTAAGGATACTCAAGGGTTTAAAATCCCCGGGGGAAAAGGGGATGCGTGAAGCACTTACGGCGGCCCATGCTTCCCTCACCGATGGGTATACTACCGCTCTTGTCGTCTTCGTTGGTAAGGACGGGAGATTCGTTGCGGCCAGTGTCGGCGATTCCTCCCTCTATAGCATCGACATCAAAGGCAACATCTCGCTCGAAATGCCCCTTGGGAGGATTGTGAAGGAAGGGGATACCATTTTCCGCTTCATGAAGTTCAGGAACATAGTCAAGTCCGTGATCGGATGGAATGCAGGAGGGATGGAGATCCAGATGCAGAGAGGTAAGCTCTCAGCAGGGGAGATCCTGATACTCTCTTCGGATTGCCTTCCGGATAATTTGGAGATTGAAGTCTCGGAATTCAATGTCGAGGATGCCAGCGGAACCAGGGACCTCAAGGGAATAATCGGCAGGTCCAGATCCCCGGAAAAGATCCTCGACAAGATATATAAGGAGATCCGCGGGCGCATGTCCCTGGGGGGCAGGAAGCTGCGCGGCCAATTCATTCTCGAGCCAAAGCTCGATGATCTGGCAATACTCGTATTCAAGTATCTCGGGTGAACCGAACATGCAGAAAAATGTGTTATATCTTCTTTGTTTCCTGGGTCTGGCACTGATCTTCATGCCTGGCTGCGCTGGCCCTGCCCAACTTGGCAGCGGTGATTCTAGCATCGCAATCCAGGAAGAGCAATCTGTTTCGCACGAAGGCGCCTGGGGAATATATTCGCTGGATTTGTCAAGCGGGCAAACCCGCCTCGTCTTCTCCAGCGATGATCCGATTGCCCATCTCTCGATGGATCCTACAGGTAATAGGCTTGCCTTCTCCCAGCGTATTGGGGCTGATGCGGATGACAATGAGGAGATATGCGTCATCGGCATAGACGGCTCATCATATAATAGGCTTACGGACAATGATGTGCTTGATACGTATCCGTCCTGGTCCCCGGACGGCTCAAGGCTCGCGTTTCTACGCTGGGTCAATTCCTCGCTCGATATTTTCGTAATGGATTCCGATGGCCGGAACCCAAGGCTCCTGTACGGCTCAGATTATCATGATGCGGACGTCGATTGGGGGATCGGGGCGATCGCATTCACCAGGGAGAGCCAGGTCTGGGTGATGGGCGAGGATGGTGGCGGCGAGCGCCGATTGACAAGTCCTCCGAGAGCTGGCGAATGGGGGAAAGCCAACCTGCCTTTCGGGGATTACGACCCGCGGATCAGCCCTGACGGGTCGAAGGTGGTCTTCGAGCGCCTGCTGGGCGATGATTCCCCCCATGGCAACTATGATATATTCATAATCAATACGGATGGAAGCGGCGAGCATGCCCTCACGGATTCGGGCTACAGCCAGGGGCTTCCTGAATGGTCCAATGACGGGAGCAAGATCGCATATATAGTCGCTGCAATGGGAAATGCCGGAAAATACAGGATATACGCCATAGATTCTCTCGGGAGGAACATTGCCGATATCACACCGGGATACTTCCCGGCGGGATTCCTCTGCCATTCCGTGGTGTTCTCCAATGACGACTCGGAGGTATATTTTATTGGCCAATGGTGGGAGTGAGCCTGGTATAGCTATAAATATGTTTTCATACACATTTCTACCTGCTTCTATTTGTATCTAAAGGTGATTATTTTGAACGAGGGTGGAAGCGTTCCGACGCCAAACGAGAATATACCAACGCCAGCAGAGACCGAGCCAGAGCCAGCACCGCAGCCGTCCCGAGAGCCAGCCCCTGATTCGGAGCCAGTCCGTACTGTGCAGGAGAGGAAGTTCGTGGAAGAGGCAACGCCCAAATCCAGCGACGATGAGGATATACTCAAGTTCATAGAGCAGACCGAGCAGAAGATTTACGTAGTCGGGGCAGGTGGAAGCGGTGGAAACACCCTGGACAGGCTATTCCAGATGGGTACGCAGGGCGTGTCTCTGATAGCCATGAACACTGATGCCAAGCACCTTCTCAAAGTGAGGTCAAACAAGAAGGTCATCCTGGGCAGGAAAGTGAGCGGCGGAAGGGGCGCTGGAAGCAATCCCCTAGTCGGGGAGGAATCCGCCAAGGAATCTATAGAGGAAATAAAGAAGAGCCTTGATGGCGCATCACTTGTATTCGTAACCTGCGGCCTGGGTGGCGGAACCGGAACCGGAAGCGCGCCGATAGTGGCCGAAACCGCAAAGGCGATGGGCGCTCTCACAGTCGCGGTGGTGACCCTTCCATTCGCTTCAGAGGGAAAAGTGAGGATGGAGAATGCTTTGGCAGGGCTGGACAAGCTCAAGAAGCACACCGACACGCTCATAGTAATCAAGAATGACAAGCTGCTCAACCTTGTCCCTGACCTTCCGCTGAACACGGCGTTCAAGGTCTGCGACGAGGTGCTTGCGAGCTCTGTCAAGGGAATCGCGGAACTGGTGACACGCTCTGGAATGATGAATGTGGACTTTGCGGACCTGAGGACGATTCTCAGCGACACCGGATTCGCGGTAATCGGAGTCGGCGAAGCTTCTCTCGACGCCAAGTCTCAGGATCGGGCAAGGATTGCGGTGGAGACCGCGCTCAATTCCCCCCTGCTTGACGCTGACATAAGCACCGCGACCAAGGCGCTTATTAATGTCATCGGAGGAGAGGATATGACGCTCAAGGAGGCCGAATTCGTGGTCTCCGAGACTTCCAAGAGGATTAACGGCGAGGCGCACATAATCTGGGGTGCCAGGCTGGAAGAGAACATAAAAAAATCTTCCATGCGTGTACTGGTCGTCCTCGCGGGTGTTAGGTTCCCGAAATACGTCTTCAAGAACCCTGAAGTCGAAGTGGAGAACCTCGATCTGGACATAATAGGATGATGGTGGTTATTTGGAACTGAATGAACTTCTGAAACGGTGTGTGAGGATACTTCACATCTCCAGGAAGCCTACACCGGCCGAGTACAACAAGGTCGCCAAGGTTACTGCATTGGGAATGGTGGTCTTTGGCGCAATTGGACTGATAGTATCGGCGGTATTCGGTTTATTCTAAATGAGGTGCTATATTTGATACTGACAATACGTGTGACTTCCGGACAGGAAAAGATGCTTTCGGAGATACTCACTAAAAAGGCAAGAGCGGAGAAGCTCGATGTTTATTCGGTAGTCCATGTTGAGAATGTGAAGGGCTATCTCTTCGTGGAATGCGCCGAGGAGAATACCGTCGCCAAGCTCATCCAGAGGGTGAAGCATGTAAAGGGCTTCCTGAAGAAGCCAGTCACCATGGATGAAATCAAGGAGCTCATCAAGGCATCCAAGAAGCCGGCGCTCATGGTCGAGGTCGGGGATATGATTGAGATGTCCTCAGGCCCGTTCAAGGGAGAGCGCGCCAAGGTGCTGAAAATTGATGATGCCAAGGACGAGATTACCGTCGAGCTGACAGAAGTCGCGGTTCCTATACCGGTTACCGTGAAGAGCAAGATGGTAAAGCTCTTCCTGAAAGCGGGGGCAAGGGACGAGGAAAATTACTAAAGCCCCTCTTTTTCCATTTTTCCTTATTTGCTTTGTATGAACCTGGTCAGCGGGAAGGGCATCTTAACCTCGTTCTTTCTGAAAGCATAGAACAATTCCCTGTTTACTTCCTTCCAGACGCCCCATTGGTTCCTGTACCCCTGGACCATGTAGCCGAACTTGAACATAAGGGCAAAATCGCCATAGGAATCGAACCTTACCCAGTGGGTGTCTTCTTTCAGGTCGCCATTGCTCTTTCCAACCTTCACAAGCACGTCAGTGATTATCTTCTCCACCCTGTCGATGTCCTCGTTATAGTCCACTCCTATAGTATAGGATACTCCTGTTTCGTCCCTCGGAGTGGAGTAGTTCTTGAGCGTTGAGCCTGCCAGTTTCGAGTTTGGGACTACTATTTCGTCCTTGCCAGTGGTAATCAGGCGGGTCGTCCTCCATCCAATTTCCTGCACAGTCCCTTCTGTATTGTCGTCCACTTTGATGTAGTCGAACTGCCTGAAGGGCTTGTCAATAAGTATATGGAGCCCCCCGAAGAAGTTTGCCAGCGTGTCCTGGAGGGCAAGCGCGACCGCAAGGCCTCCGATTCCAAGCCCTGTTATGATTGCGGTGGTGTCGAATCCTAGCCTCTGCAGGATGAATACCAGGAAAAGGATGTTTATCGCTATCTTGATGACATTCCTCACAAACGGGTATACCTGGCTCTCATCCACCTTCCTCTTCCCTGGCCGCAGCTCAAGGCCGTACCATAAGAGCAACGCGTTCGCCAGAGAGCTGAGCAACAGGCCGACTACGCCGAGCATCAGTATTATGTATATGTCCAGCTCGCTGAATTTTCCGAACATTATCGAATCCGGAAAAACCACCCTCAGGGATAGGTATAATGCCGTGAATACCGCGATTGCGGGCAGATACGGCCTTATTGCCTTCACAATCCTGTCATCGAGCGTGGTCTGCGTCCTGCGTACTAAGTATCCTAGCATGCGCAGGGTAAGCCCCAGCCCCGCCTGGAAGAGCAGTGAAAGAACAATCAAGGCCAAAGCGAAAATGGTAATGTCTCCACCTGGGAGCGCCTGCACTGTTTCTGCGTAAGGAATGCTGCTGAGCATGGGCATAAGAAGAAACTCAAAATTTTTAAACAATGTCTTCCATTTCTTATTGTCAAGCGGTCGTAGTCTAGCGGTAGGATCTCAGCTTCCCAAGCTGATGACCCGGGTTCGAAAGCCCCGAGAGAGGGAATTGTTTGCCCTTTCCAGGGCCGGTTTCCCCGGCGACCGCATAATTTCATGAAAATCTGGGAAAAGGGGGTGAAAAACATGGCACGGTGCGGATGCTGCGATTCAAAGCCAAAAATAAAAAAGAAAACAACACCAAAAACGAGCGCAAAGAAAAAAACTTCAAAAAAGAAAAAATAGCGCTCGCTGATTTTTTTTGAATTTTTTTATTGTTTTTGAAGGCCGAGAATACTGCCGGCTTCAGCCGAGCAGTTGAATCGGCCCAAAATTTTCTTTCTATTCCTTAACTCTTAACCTCAGAAATAGCTTTGGCAGCGGGCGCGCCGCCCCAGAGGGGCGGCACACAAACCTTCAGGAAAGGTCCGCTGCCGGGGCTGTTGGAAATGTCTAGTGGAACTCAGGATTTAAGAAGGAATTTGTATCACCTGGTTTTTGTATCGAAATGCAGGTACAAGGTTTTCCGGAATGAACACACAAAGAAAATCTGTACCGATGCATTCAAGGAAATTGAGAAGAATTACGGGATAAAGATTGAAGAGCTTGAATTCCAGCTGGACCATGTGCACATGATGGTGCACATACCGGCTAAACTGTCTGTTTCCTATGCTGTGCAGTTGCTGAAAGGCACGTCGGCAAGAAGGATATTTGATGCTTCCCCCGGACTTTGTAAAAGATATCCCAGGGGAAGTTTCTGGAGTAGGTTCAAATATTATGGGACGGTGGGCCCAATGACTATAGATGCAGTCAGAAAATACATCGGTGCTCAGGATGTGCATCATGAGGCGCTGATAAACCCAGAAGCAGGTCAGATGCAGCTGGCACCGTTCTTTTCCTGAGGGCGCGAGCGGCAAATACCGCGGGCTTTAGCCCGCGGATAGCGAGCGCCAGGGGGCCATCTCACACGTAGTGTTTTATTTTTGTTTTTTCTGAATTTTCTGCGTTTTAGCCCAAAAAATTCATTTTTTCGATTTTTTTTCAGAAATGCTTTTAATATTTATCCTTGTAGCTAGAGCGTGGGAAAAAATTTTTCCCACTTGGAAAAAGTTTCCAATAAAAAAAACCAAAACAAATTGGGGTGAAATATATGGCAGCAAAGAAAGCAACTAAGAAGACCACAAAGAAGAAGACCGTGAAGAAGACGGCAAAGAAGTCGGCCGCAAAGAAAAAAACCACGAAGAAGAAAGCAGCCAAGAAAAAAAAATAATTAGCTTATTTTGCTCTTGATTGCTTTTTTCACTTTTTTTCTCCTCTTTTTCTCCTTTTTCCGTTTCTGAATCCTCCTTTCACGCCAAATCCTTGTAAATCGGGAATTTTCCGCAGAGTTCTTTCACTTCCTGCATCGTTTTGAGCTTCAGCTCGCTGTCATTCGGGTTTTCGATAACTTTCACGAGCATGGCGGCAATCCGCTTCATCTCATCCTCTTTCATGCCCCGCGTCGTCAGCGCAGCGGTCCCGATTCTCACCCCGCTTGTTATGAATGGGCTTTTCGGGTCGAATGGGATCGTATTCCTGTTCACTATGATGCCCGATTCCTCGAGCGCAATCTGTGCGTCCTTCCCGGTGATTCCTTTGGGGGTAAGATCGACAAGTATCAGGTGGGTCTCCGTTTTTCCAGTGACAATCCGCAGTCCCAGCGAAACCAGCTCTTCAGCGAGCACTTTGGCGTTTTTCACTATCTGTAAAGCGTAATCCTTGAATTCGGGCTGCATGGCCTCGTGGAAACAGACTGCCTTTGCCGCAATCGCGTGCTCCAGCGGCCCGCCCTGCATTCCCGGGAAGACTGCCTTGTCAATCGTCTTGGCGTTCTCCTCAGGCCCGAGAATCATCGCGCTTCGCGGCCCTCTTAGCGTCTTGTGCGTTGTGGATGTGATGATGTCTGCATATGGGGCCGGGGATGGATACGCCCCTCCTGCGACCAGGCCGGCGAAATGGCTGATGTCCGCCATCATGACGGCGCCTACTTCATCGCAGATGCTCCGAAACTGCTTGAAGTCTATAATTAGCGGATAAGCGGTATACCCGCAGATGATTAGTTTTGGCTTCTCCTCAATTGCCCTTTTCCTGATGGCATCATAATCCAGCGCCTCTGTTTCCTTATCAACACCATATGAGCATGCGTTGAACCATTTTCCTGAGAAATTGACCTGGGAACCATGGGTAAGGTGCCCGCCATGCGCCAATTCAAGCCCCATGAACTTGTCCCCCGGATTCAGGAATGCGAAGAATGCGGCGACATTCGCGCTGGAGCCCGAGTGCGGCTGCATGTTCGCGTGCCCGACCTTGAAGAGCTCCTTTGCCCGGTCCTTTGCCAGGTTTTCAATCTCATCCACGTATTTGTTGCCGGCATAATATCTTTTGCCTGGATAGCCCTCGGCATACTTATTAGTTAATATGGAGCCTGTCGCCTCCATAACTGCCTGGCTGCTGTAGTTTTCAGATGCGATGAGCCTGAGAGTGCTTTTCTGGTATTCCAACTCCTTTTGTATGAGTTCATAAACTACACTATCTGTTTCTTTCAATGACATAAAACGACCTCTAATGAAGGCTTAGCAGATAATTATTAAAAACCAATATGGACAAAGGCTTAGATACTCTTTATGCCGAGATCGCATAATCCGGTAGTGCGCACATTTTGCTTGAGTGGATTAAGCAAAAGCGTAAGCCTGGAACCGGCTTTATGCCAGCGAGCGTGTCCCTTTGGGATTGAGAGTTCAAATCTCTCTCTCGGCGTTCCTTCTTCTCAACTTTTATAAATTTATAATATATCTTTATGGTTTCAAGGAGGCTAAGCGCTGAAAAAATCGCCAGCCAGTGCCAGGTTTCAAGGACATGGGCAGCGCTCAAGAGCTCCACTGGCAGGGCTGTCCGCAGGCACGGATATGCATCTTCCTTCGTGGCATATAGCTTTCCGACTATCTCGGCGTTTTACTTTCAGAAGCTTGTTGGTGAAGACTCCTCGGGAGGGCTTATCTTGATGGCGATTTTTCCGATGTCAGGACAAAAGTCAACAGGCTTCTTGGTGAGGGCGCTTTCGAGGAGCAGCTGAGAGGGGGTGAGGGGGCGACCCTGGATAATATCTTCTGTGATGAGGCACTGTGCCTTCTGGCCAACCGCATGGATGCTGCTGGAATCGAATATCTGGAATGGGCAGACAGGAGTGGGCTGGTCAGGGCCATAAAAAACCAGTCAATCTATCCGTTTGGTTCATCCTACCATGAAATGGCCTCCAAAAATTCTCCGGCCCTCCGCGACTGCGTACCCTTTTGATTCCTCTCTGCGCTTCCTTCGGAATCACCGAAAATAATATAAATGCACTAATTGTAGTAGAAGCAAGGTGATACGTTGAAATTAATCAATCTCGCGCTTGGTCTGTCATTGTTCTTATTGTTTTTCGGCTGCCTCAATCCGGAGGTGGTCACGCCACCGCCAGGAGTTCCGGTATCTCAACCGCCGCTCCTTCCTGGGTGCAAGATAGTCACTATCACCGAACCGTATGAGGAAACTGTCTGCTATAATATCACATATACTGATGAGGTATGTGAGCGGAAGGTGCTGGAATATTCCGTTTCGCAGATTTCTACTGTTGACCTATGCACTTCCGACGGAGGTTGTGTCGGCAAGGACATATCGACCTGCCTGAACATCTGCCAGAGCGCAATGAAGAGGTGCAGGATGAACCTTACGAACCTGGATGATACGAGCGCGGGCGTGTGGGTGGTGGGGGCGAACTTCACTACCGGCAAAGTCGGCTTCGACAAGGAGCCAACCAGCGCATACATAAAGGCGGGGGACACATTCACATTCGACTATTCCCAGCTATACAGCCTCGGCCTTTACGGCAACTCGATGGCGTGTTCCCTGTTTGTTGTCGGAGCTCCGGTTGTGGATGTTTGCCATATGGAGAGCAGGGACGATACCCAGTGCGATGAAATCACCAGGTACAAGACCGTCGAGAGGGAAGTGTGCGAATAATCTCTCCTTTTTTATTTCTTCTTCTATATTTTTTCCTCTATGCCTGATTCAGAAAGAGTAATCAATATCCATTACGGGGAAATCGCGTTAAAGGGCAAAAACAGGGCCGCCTTCGAGCGCAGGCTGATGGACAACATCTCAGTTTCGCTTTCTGGAATCAAGTGCGGGAAAGTCCGCAAGATTGAATCAAGGCTTGTCCTTCCACTTGGCAAGGCCCATGAGGGGGAAGTGCTCGTTGCGCTCTCCAGGGTTTTCGGGATAGAATGGTTCGCCCCCGCGCTTCTGGTCCCCAACAAAATCGCATCAATGCAAAACGCCATCTTCAGCCTTGCCGCTCCGTTCAAGGAAAAGACCATGAAGCTGGAGACTAGCAGGTCCGACAAGTCATACCCCTTGAAATCTCCAGACATAAGCAGGAAACTGGGCATGGCCATGGAGGAGGGCGGGTTCTCCATAGATATCCGCAATCCTGATGAGATAATCACAATTGAGGTGCTCAAGGGCCAGGCTCTCGTGTCCGCGGGCAGGCGGCGCGGCCCGGGGGGATTGCCCGTTGGGAGCAGCGGGAAATTGCTTTCACTGCTATCCGGAGGAATTGATTCCCCGGTCGCCTCATATCTTATGATGAAGAGGGGCTGCAGCGTGGATTTCCTGCATTTCCATTCGTTCGCCAAGAACGCCGAGGCCGAAAAATCCAAGATGGGGAGGCTGGCAAAGCAGCTGCGCCTCTATTCGGACGGGCCGATGCGCATGTTCATTGCCCCATATTCGGAATTCTACAAGAAATCCTTCGATTTGCCCCCTAGGATTGAGCTTGTCCTTTTCAGGAGGTTCATCCTGCGCCTTGGAAGCCGGCTTGCTGAAGAGCATGGCCACCTCGGCCTGGTAACTGGGGATAGCGTAGGGCAAGTGGCTTCTCAGACCCTGGAAAACCTCAGGGCAACGACCGAGGCGGCCACATGCCCGGTCTACAGGCCCCTAGTCTCCTTTGACAAGCAGGAGATTATCAACCTTGCAAAGAGACTTGGGACCTACGAAATATCGATAGAGGAATACAAGGACTGCTGCTCGCTGGTGGCCCAGAAGCACCCGAATACGAAGGTGCGGCTTGAAGCTGCGAAGAAAGCCGAGGAAGAAATTAAAATCGATGAAGTTATCGAAAAGACGCTTAAGGATATAAAGATAATCGAAATCTGAACTAATCCGGCTTATGGACCCGCTCAAGCTTCACCGCGAGCCCATGGTTCCTTTCTTCAAGTTCAGAAGCAGAAATCTGGGCAATGCCCACCCCTATGAATTGCTTGCCGGAATACAGGGCAACGCGCTCCCCTCCCTTCACTTCATTTTCGAATTTCTCGAGAGCTGGCACCATCACCTGCGCGCCTGTGAAAACCGATTGCACCGCGCTTTCCTTGATGAAAGCCTTTGGCAGGTCAATGAACTCTTCCGGCGCGTGTATCATCTTCTCAAGCGAAGAAGAATCATTCTCCTCCTTCCAAGCGTGCACGGCATCAATAAGCTCCTGCATGGTGAATGCCTGCTTTTCGGAAATGCCCCCGACAGCGGTCCTGCGCAACTCCTCCATCCGCGCGCCGCCGCATTTCTTACCGATGTCAACGCAAAGGGTCCTGATATATGTGCCCGCATCGACTTTCGTCTCAAAGAGCCCAAAACGCCCGTTTGACTCAAGCAGGTTAAGGTGATGGATGACACGTTTCCGGTGCCTCCTGCGAACCGCGCTCATTTTCGGGGGCATCTGCACTATCTCTCCAGTAAACTGCGCAAAAAGCTCCTCAATCCTCTTTCCGGGCTGCGGCTCCCTGAATTTTATGATGCCGACATAGGTCTTATTGGTGCCTGCGATGTACCTCAGGAGCTTGGTGGCACGGCCAAGAGCGACCGGCAGGACCCCGGATACCTTTGGGTCAAGGGTCCCGGCATGCCCGCTCCTGCTGACGCCGACTATCTTCTTCACAAAAGTAGTTATCTCATGGCTGGACTGTCCGCACGGCTTGTCTATCACTATCACGCCGTTGCCGATGAGCTTTTCAAGTTCCATGAAAGGCTAACCTTATGCAGGGTCAAGCTGGGTGACCGCTACTTTCCTCTCCTTGCCCTTCTTGGTTTTGATGGTGGCGAATTTCCCATCCAATGCCAATATTTCCACTTCCTCGCCTGCCCTGCGGCCCTTCCTCAATATGCCATTGCTTCCCGCGTCTATTGCTGCCATATAAATTCACCCTCTCTTCTGCTCGATAATCGCAAGTGCGATGCCCAGCAGCTGTTCCGGCCGGTATATGCCGCTGTTGAGGCACGCATCAAAGATATCATCATTGTCAATATCAATTCCATATAGTTTCTTATAGCGCTTCCGGTTGCGCTCGTCCCTCTCAAGAAGATGCTCAAGGGCCTCTTCATCCCCCATGGAATCGCGCTTGGAAATCCTCTCTGCCCTGGTATTGTCGGGCGCGAACACCCTTATGCGGACATCTGCCTCGACCATCCATGGGCCGAGCCAGGTCGTCACCACACAATCGCCATTCGCGGCCTCTTCTTTCAGGAGCGCATCGAACTTCTTGTCGATGTCCGGGTCCTTCTCTGCCTTCTTGTGGTATTCCATCAGGGGGACGCCCTCTCTCCTGGCCAGGTCCTTGAAGGTCGGGCACACAAGCCGGTATCCAAGCTCCTTTGCCAGAAGCTCCCCGAGCGTATTCTTCCCGCTTCCGGTAAATCCTGATACCGCGATTATCATTTTTTCTTCACCATCCTCTTAATCAGGAACGATATGAGTATCCCTGAAATCAGTGACACGAAGATGAACCACCAGTGGGGCTGGTATATCCTCTGCACATCCAGAATCGGGATTTTGAATGGAAGGTCGACATAGAAGAACGTTCCGTTGGAGATGCTCAATTCCACCTCATGGGTTTCGGAGGGCGGAATCACGTTTATTATCGCGGTCTCCCCGGGATAGTACGTCTCCCTCTCCGGGCTTATCAGCATCTGCTGCCCGGTCCCATGCTCCACATAAATCTCGTCATGGCTCTTGACATTGTACAGGAAATATGTCTCGTTCACCCCTAACTCGCTTCCGCCATTTTTCGCCTTGGCGGTCGCGGTCCACTTGCCGAAGTTCTCATTGTTCAGCTCAACGCAGGCGGTATAAACCCCATCATCCGGAAGCTTATCGCAATCCCCGCCATCATCGAACAGCACGAAATGGATGTCATCCTCCACAAACGGGTTGATGCTGTTCACCCCGAAACTGAAAGCGAAGAAAATAGCGATAATGATAATCATGGGCTTGAACTGCTGCATCATCACCTTGTTCATCTTCGGGAACAGTTCCATCTGCTTCTTCATGATGGCCTCCATCTTGGCCTGGTCTTTGGCATCTGTCGCCTTTTTGTATTCGGCATTAAGAGCCTTGGACTCCTTCTGTAGCTCCTCCATCTTGCTCCTGTCCACCAGGGTGTTCTGGAGATATCTGGAAATTCCTGCATATACAATGGCTGCCACTGCAACCAGTATAATATAAAAACTAAAATCCATGAAGAACTGTTTTGATGGGAATGATTAAATAACTTCTTCATACCAGCTAATAATTAATGTCCGAAGAAATTGATTCTGAAACAAAACTTAAGCTCTACATGCTGATGGTAAGCCGCTATAAGGATCTTATCAATGAGAACGAAACCCGTTCAGTTTCTGAGATAAGGCAGAGGGTTTCGCCCTATTCCGAGATTATCAAGAAGCTGAGCGCGCGATTCACTTCCGACCTTGCGCCGTTCTCGCATGAGAAGCACTTCATCACAGTGGCGCAGCGCGCAATCAACTATCTGCGAGAAATCAAGACATGCCAGTTCCTGATAACCTTCTGGCTTGGCTTCGATGAGATGGACAAATTGAAACTTGGCGGCGTGATGGACAAGGCGCTGCTTCTTGCCGCCCTGCTTCGCTCTTTCGGCTCGGACACTGTGCTGGTCAAGGTCACCAAAAGCGGAAATACCTATGTTGTGTTCCCTTGGGAAGGCAAGGACTACGTTTTCGTTCCTGAGAGCGGCTCATTGCTCGCAGGAGATGATGTTGGCGCCCTGTTCGCCAAAGACCCTGTTGACTATGCGTTCAATGACCTCTCCTATGAAAAGTATGGGGAGGATTAGCGCTTTCTACTGATTTTTTGTAGCAACCACCGGATTAAGTTGTAGTAAATGTTATTAACAGATTAATATCTGTTAATTTTAATGTATTTCTATGGATTTCTTGATATATCCTTTATTAATATATTGGTTTAAAGTTACTCTTAGAGTTATTTGATGGGAGGAGAAAATCATGGGACTAGGAGAGCAATCACGAAGACTTATCTTCTGCGCGCATGGGGGAGCGCAGGATGGCAGGCCCGGGGGGCTAAGGGATTTCAGGACCGATGCGAGAAGCGGGCTGGCCGATTTGGTCCGGAAGATGGATCCTGCCGCCAGGCTGGATCTCTTCAAGGTAAGGGCAAAGAATGGGGAACTACAACAGCCCAAGCTGGAAGCGCTTGTTGTCAAGGCTATGGCATTCAAGGAAGGCGCATGGAATCGCTTCGAGGAGGGCACGCTTGACGGTTCAAACCTTGCCGCCGAGCTTTGCAGGGCAAACGTTGTCACTGAGCTCGCATCAGGAATCAGCACTACCTGGAGGCGCGCAAAGGATAAGGGGGATAAAGCTGCAGAGATGGGTGTGCAAGCTTCCGAGGCTGAGATGTGCCTCGCGCTTGAAGTTATGGGTGAGTGCAATACTGCTGCGGGTGTGCTGCTGCAGAATGAAAGGCAGGCCAAGCTGCATGAAGTGTCTTATTCGGACGATGAGCATGAGGCCGAGGGCACCAGGAACAGCTACCTGGCTCCTGCAAGAGAGCTTTATGATCATGTGCACGGGCTTCTGTGCGAGCACGCCGCCAGGGTGAATGTTGAAATCCCGCAGTTCGAGGCGGTGGTCCAGCAGTCCCAGGCAGAAGTCACCGTTGGAAGGCAGCAGCCTTCATAATCAGGAGTGCTCGATGCACTCGTCGAGCGCTCTCTTCACTCTTTTTCCGTTTCTCTGCGCGAAAGTACAGAGCCAGGTCCACAGCTCTTTTCTCCCTGCATATGAGAGCCGCACCACATCCCCGATTTCCCTATCATAATCTATTATGGCCTTGAAGTCAGCAGTATTCCTGACAGTCCTCCTCAGGCTGCAAATCTGTGCAATGAGATTGAATTTCTCCAGGTCATTCCTGTCAACGACCTTTGAGCCGTCGGGCGCATGCATCGCCTTGAGCCTTGCCTTTATCTCCCCGATGGCATCATCGCTCAGGTACTCTATGATGTTGAGCACCCTATCCATATGGGGCAGAAGCGCCGGGTCAAGGTACGGAGCCCCCATCCACTGCAGCTCCAGCAAGGCCTTTGCCCTGTCTATTGATGCGTCTTTCACACCCACCACTCCGATGACCGCCCTCAGCCCGGGCGGCAGATGCTTCATCGCCTCCTTTTTTAGCTCAAGCGCGATATCCCACACGTCGCCAGTGCTGTTTGTCCTGTAGGTCGTGTGCCCGGCAACCGGGCGGAACTGCCCTTTTGCGCCCAGCCTCTGGCCCACATTCCAGAACGTATCGGCAGTCGCGCGGAGAATCCTGTCGTTTGCCGGGTTGCCCATGAACGTGTTGCCATCTGACTGCCCAAGCACCCCTGTCAGCACACCTGCCCACCCCTTCCTTGTCTTTGGAAGATACTTCCTGAGCGCCCATGTGTCCGCCGGTTTATCAGTTGCTATCTTCATCTGGAAAAGGTTCCCGCTGATGCTCACCGCCCCCATGTTTAGGTCGCTGAAACCGAAAGGTGTGATCATCCCATCCGGTATATCATTAATCCTGAAACAGCCTGGCCTGTCCCCAAGCTCCCTTTCTATCTTCGCCATCTCAAGGCTGCGCAGCTGCTGCTGCACATAGCCTTCGGGCATGTTTGCATCAACTACAAGTTCATCGGTAAGCGAAAGGTGCCAGGCTAGCGTGAGCTGCCAGTGGCGCAGGACGTTCCCGAACTTCTGGAGATTCTGTTCAATCTCCCTGGTGGATCCATCCTCATTCTCAACTTCAATAGTATATCTGAGCTTCGAGCGGTCAATCTTATATCCCAGCTCGCAGTATTTCTTCCTCATGGCCTTTTCGGTGATTCCCCTTGAGACTGGCGATGCCATCACTATGCGCGATTCATCCGACTGCTGCTGGCGCACCAGGCGCACCATATGGATTCCTTCGCCGTTCATTGCCATGATTACTGCAGGCACGTGCTGGTGATGCCCTGCAAGGCAGGCTTCCCCGCCTCCGTCCCTTCCCTGGAAGTTGTTGAGCGCTGTGAGCTTGCACTTATCCGACTCACCAAGATTAATGTATATCTTCCCATAGATTTCGGCATACTGCCTGATGCGCCCCTCTGCCTCGGCAAGCGCCATCGCGGACGTCCGCCCTCCCCTTCCTGTCGGGTCGCAGACCTCCCACTGGGGCAACTCGATTAGCGGGGATTCTTTTCCACGAGAAACAGCCTGGGGGCGTGCCGTAGCGGCCCGCTCATTTGTTCCACTGGATATCTTATTTTTCGCTATCATTTTCGGGGTCTCTGGTGTGGGTTTATATAGGATATTATATGCGCAGAAAGGTTTATAAATAGCTAACCATCATTTTTCATCCTTTATAACAGCCACTACGACGGTATCTTTTTCAACCTTCCCGTGTTATTCCCTCTGTTTCCGTTCATCGGTGGTAATATGGAAAGAATCCTTACTGGAAAACCAGGCCAGAAGCTGCTCCTTCTGGGGAACGAGGCCGTTGTCAGGGGCGCTCTGGAGGCCGGCGTAGGTCTGGCCTCCACATATCCAGGAACCCCAGCATCTGAAATCGGCGATACCTTCGCTGCATTGGCCAAGAGGGCGGGCATCTATTTCGAATACTGCACCAATGAGAAAGTCGCGACGGAGGTCGCGGCGGCTGCGGCATTTGCCGGGCTGAGGAGCATTGTGAGCTACAAGCACTTCGGGCTGAATGTCGCCACAGACAGCGTCTTTCCGCTCGCGTATCATGGGGTTCGCGGCGGCATGGTGATTGCTTTCTCCGATGACCCGCAGTGCTGGAGCTCGGGCCAGAGCGAGCAGGATTCCAGGGATTACGCGAAAATCGCGCACATGCCCATGCTTGAGCCTTCCAATTCACAGGAATGCAAGGATTTCACGAAGGCGGCATTGGAGCTTTCCGAGAAAATTGGAATTCCCGTCCTTATCAGGCTAACTACTCGGGTCACCCACACAAGAAATGTGGTCAGGCTCGGAAAAGTGAAGAAAGGGAAAACAAAAGGAGATTTCCCAAAAGGGTATGCTGCAGGGAGCAAATGGAGGAATATGCCCCCGAAAATTTTGCAGGTGCATGAAGAGCTCAACCGGAAGCTCTCAAGGCTTGCGGCTACGGATGGAGGGAAATTCACAAAGCTAATTGGAAAGAAACTCGGCCCGTTCGGAATAATCTCTAGCGGGGTCGCGGCCGAGCATGCCCAGGAGGCTCTACATGCCCTTGGCATAAATGCCCAGCTCCTCAAAATCGGGATGAGCTGGCCAGTCCCAGAAAAGGAAATCCGCGCTTTCATCAAGCCCCTCAAAGAAGTGTTTGTCGTAGAGGAGCTTGAGCCCATTCTTGAGCGGGAAATCACAGGGCTGGCAAAGGACACAAATCCAAAGCTGAAGATCCATGGGAAGGACGTTCTGCCGACCAATGGGGAGCTGAATCCGGGCATGCTGATGCTCGCGCTTGCGAAGCTCAAAGGCAGGAGGCTTTCCGAGCTGGCCAATCACATGAAAAAGTTCGCGAAACTGAAGCCGCCGCCCCGGCAGCCGGTCTTCTGCCCCGGCTGCCCCCACCGCTCCACGTTCTACGCGGTTAGGAAGGCGGCCCCTAAGAATACTGTTTTCGGAGGGGACATCGGCTGTTACATCCTCGGCATTTTCGAGCCGCACGAGACTCAGGACTTCGTGATAAGCATGGGCGCGACCAATGGAATCTGCCATGGGCTCTCCAAGGTGACGAAACAGCCGGTAATAAGCTTTCTTGGGGATAGCACGTTCTTCCACGCAGGCTTTCCGGGCATTGCGAACATGGTGTTCAACAAGTCCTCCCCATTGGTGGTAATCCTTGACAACCGCATAACCGCGATGACTGGCCACCAGCCGAATCCGGGCATGGGGCGAACCGGCATGGGCGAAAAGACAAAGGAAATCTCGATTGAGGATGTCGTAAAAGCATGCCAGGCGGATGAGGTCGTGGTCACAAATTCCTTCAATGTAAGCCAGACGGAAAAGGCGGCCAGGGATCTGCTGAAGAAGAAGGGCGTGAAGGTGCTTATCTCCAAAGGGGAGTGCAGGCTGCTCTACCGCAGGAGGATGCGGAAGAATGGCGTGAATCTGCCGGTATTCGAAATCGACCCTGAGAAATGCCAGGAGTGCGGGGATTGCATAATGGCTTTTGGCTGCCCGGCCATCCACAGGGACGGGAAGGGGAAATACTACATAGACGGCGATTTCTGCTGGGGCTGCGGGGTGTGCGCGCAGGTATGCCCGAAAGGAGCCATCAAGGTTAAAATCAGGACCGGCGGCAAGGAGGTGGAGGGATGAAAAACTTCAATCTCATCCTATCAGGAATCGGCGGGCAGGGGGTCCTCACGCTGGCCGCCGTTATTGGGGAGGCCGTTCTGCTATCCGGCTATGATGTGAAGGTGGCGGAACTGCACGGGCTTGCCCAGAGGTTCGGCCCCTTAAGCACGCACATAAGGTTCGGAAAGGACATCCACTCCCCGCTTGTCACGGAAGCTGGCGCTGATTTGCTGCTTGGCCTTGAGCGCCTGGAGGTGCTGCACACGCTGAAATACGTGGGCAAGGATACTGCAATCCTGATGGGGACGAGGGAGGCGGTGCCGACTATCCTGTACAGGAAGAACATTCCATATCCACCTGTGGGGAGGGTAGTTGCGCAGGCAAAGCGGTTCTCCAGGCATATCTATACAGCCGATGCCGCGGAAAGGGCAAAGACGATCGGCGCCCCGGAAGTTACCGCTAACATCTACCTTGCGGGCATGGCGGTTTCAATGGGATTGCTGCCACTTAAAGAAAGCAAATTCGAGGATGCGATGCGCGCCCTGATGCCCAAGAAATTCCTGGAGATGAACCTGGAAGTGTTCCGGCTGGGGATAAAAGACGGAAGAAATATGAAAAAGCGCTAGCGTGTCCTTCCAGGCACTCCGCATGACACTCTTCTGAATCCCAGCTGGTATGCGGCCCTCCCATAGAATTCGAAACGCTCTGCATCCACATACTCCGAGACTGGCGGGTGCTTCGCGCTGGGCCTGAAATATTGCAGCAGTTTCAGCTCTTCGACGCCCGCCCTGCGAACGAGCCTCATGGCGCCAAGGACTTCCCCCCAGCTCTCGCCCATTCCGACGAGCATGGATGAGCAGGTGGTGATATCAGGATTGCTCTCCCTAATTCTTTCCAGCACATTCAGCGAGCGCCTGAATCCAAGGCGCTCATTTCTCCCTGATTGGAGCTGCTTCCTGACCCCGCCCATATTGTGGCTTATCACATCCGGGCTGGAGGCGACCAGCCTTTCGACAGTCCCTCGCTCTGCCCTGAAGTCCGGGATGGAGGCCTCGACAATAGCCCAAGGCCGCCTTTTCTTGATTTCAGAAACCGTCCTTGCGAAATGCCCCGCGCCACCGTCCTTCAAGTCATCCCTGTGGACGGAAGTCAAAATCACGTTGTCAAGGGCCAGCTCGTCCACCGCATGCGCTATTTTCACCGGCTCCCGCGTATCAGGCCTTGGCGGCCTCCGCGAGTGCGGCACCCCGCAGAATGCGCAGCCTCTTGTGCACCGGTCTCCAAGCAGCCTGAAGCTGACCGCTTTTGGGAGCGCCATGCCGGCAGGCGGGATGTTGTGCCTGTATTGGAAAGCGGAAGCTATAGCGTGCTTCTCCAGAACCTCGCGCACATATCTCCCAAGGGCTGTCTGATAGCGAGGCCTGTCCGTAGCGGAACGTCTGACCATGAACAGTAAGCCACGCCATAGTTTATAAATGTTTTTTCAGAAGTCTGCATATGAGGATTATTGTTATATTTTTACTGGGTTTGTTGTTTCTATCAGGCGTCTCCTTTTCTCTGACGAACGTCGTCGGATGCATGAATATCACATCATCCGACTATTATATCCTGAACAATGACCTGCTTGGCGCCAACATCACCGTCTATGGAGGCGGGCAGCGGGCATGCCTGAGGGTGGCAGCCAACGACGTCACAATCGACTGCGACGGCTACAGCATAACAAACAACGGCGCCGCCTTCGCAAGCGGCATCCAGGTCGATGGGGTTACAGCGACCTCATACAACAACATCACGATAATGAACTGCCCGAACATCTCAGTCTATACGAATTCAGGCGTCTATGTCGACTATACGGGAAACAGCACAATCAGGAACGTCACTTCCTACGGCAACACGCAGAACGGTTTTTACCTGGATGAGTCTCACAACAACAGCATCTCAAACTGCACTGCCCACAGCAACAACAACCGCGGCTTCCTCATTTGGAACTCAGACTCCAACAACGTTAGCAATAGCATCTCATTCAATAACGCCATCAGGGGCTTCGAGCTCTACTACGCCAAGTATAACCGCTTCGAGAACTGCACTGCCTATGATACCGCGGCAACGCAGGATTACGGCTTCTATTTCAATACCGACTGCGACTATGCGTATCTGCTCAACACATCCTCCTATGGCCATGTGAACAGCGGCTATTACATCGGTGGCACAAGCCAGCATTACATCAACATCAATGACTCAGTTGCTTATGGGAATGCCGAGCGCGGATTCTATCTGGGTAGCACCTTCTGGATGAACATGAGCAACAACTCGGCCTATGACAATGGCTGGGACGGGTTCTATATCGATACGCCCTATTATCTGCTCTTCCATTACAACAAGGCCTTCGGGAACGGGCTTAGCGGGTGGTGGAGCAACCGCCCATGGACAGAGAACGCTTCGCACAATATATTATACAACAACACCGTTGCCGAACTCAGCTTTGTGAGCACAACGCTAATCAGGTTCAAGATTTACAACCTGACGATAGACAACCCCTATGGGGGGTTCCAGAATTATACCACCTTGGATATTGACGATCGGATTTACAATGGGGAGACGACGACAATCAAGTGGGACACCAACGCATCCGCGCTCCCTGCCGGCAGGGGCTCATTCGAGCAGAAGATTGTAGACATCACAGCAACACCTGATACGGCAGTCCTCGAGGACATATACTTCAGATGGCCGGAGTCTGAGACAGCAGGATACAATGAGATGACTTTTGAGCTCTGGGAATACAACGCATCCGGATGGGCATACAAGAATGCAGCTTTGGGGGAGCTCAAGAACTTCCTGTATTACTACTGGCTAAATCCGAACAGCGATTACGCCATATTGGAAGGCGTGAGGGACAGGAACTGCTCATACATCAATGCCTCGGGCACCTATTTGCTGCCCGGGAATGCCGAGGGCGAGGGCTACAGCATAAGCGACTACAATACCGAGTATGCGTGCATATTGATTTCCTCAGATGATGTCATCTTCGACTGCAACGGATACAACATCACCAACGAGCACGTCGTTTATGACAACGATTTTGCGATTTTTGTCAATGGAACCGAAGACAAAATCTACAATAACATAACCATCCGGAACTGCCCCAACATCTCCGAATATGACGGCGGAATCACATTCGAATACAGCAACTGGAACACCGTCAGCAACGTGACCATTGATGCCGAGGGCCAATCTGCCTCGGACGGCGTGGTGCTCTACAGCTCCAATTACAGCAGTATCACGGGCATGCGGGCATACGACCTGTGGTTCTATGGTATCCAAATGATGATGGGCTCGGGCTACAACAACATCTCCGACTGCCTTGTGGATAATGCCGAGAGCGGCTTCTATGTCCTCCACTCAGGAACCAGCTTCAATACTTTCGATAACAATACTGCCAGGAACTGCGCGAATTCAGGGTTCAGAATGCTTGAGAGCGCTCCCCAGAACACGTATACGAACAATATCGCCCATGACAATACCTACGGCTTCGAGATTGAGGGCACGTACCATCACTTCGAGAACAATACTGCCTATGACAACACAGATACGAATTTCTGGGTTTCAATGTGGGCGTCCCCCGCCCCATCCAACCTGACATTCATCAACAATACCGCAGATGGGGGCGGGGCGGGCAACTGCTTCTATCTTAGCGATGGGGACAACCACACATATATCAACAACACTGCCTACGATTGCGCAATCGGTTTCTCATATCTCGATCTTTTCGGCTTCCCTCCGGGCATGGGTCACAGGTTCTATAACAATACCGTATCGGCGAATGGGATTGGTTTTGGCATCAATCTGGCCCATAACAGCACTTTTGCAGACAATATTGTCATCGGAAACACCAATGCCGGCCTGGACATCGGCGGTTCGGATAACCTGACATTTTCCGGCACCAAGGTATCCAACAACGCAATACAGGGGGGAGTCAGCATTACGGACTCGAACCTGTCCTTTACAGATGCCCACTTCTTTGGCAGCGCGGCAACGAGCTTCTTCGTTGAATCGGTCGCCTCCACATCCAATATAACCCTGACTAATGCCACTTTCGACAATCCGCAGGGAATCTATCAGAATTACACTAACGTGGATTTGAGCGACATTGTGGAAGTCGGCACCGCATACTACCTGAACTGGAGTTCCCAGCCGGCCGCCCTGCCAGCTGACTATGTCTCCTTTGCGGAGAAGTACCTTGACATCACTGCAACTGCGGGAGTGGTTTCAATAGATTCCATATCCTTCAACTGGCTTGACCTGGAGCTTCCTGGGTACAATGAGTCTGTATTCGAGCTGCTGGTCTTCAACGCCTCAGGATGGACAACCCTCAACAACACCCCGGATACTGCCGCAAATGATTTTGTCCAAACGAACATTAACCCTGCGAGCACCTTCGCGATACTGCAGCTAAATGACAGCAACGGCCCGCAGGTTGCTTTGGGTGAGCCTATCAATGACTACATGACCAACAGCACCACCATCAATTTCAACTTCACGGCAACTGATGATCATGCACCTTCAATGAATTGCTCCCTGCTCATAAACGGCACGTACAATGACAGTTTGCTGGCGCTGAACAACACACTCACCAATATCGTGGCGTCAGTCGGGGAGGGCGTTTGGAACTGGTCCATCAACTGCCTGGATTCCGCTAACAACTCGAACACATCGGCGGGCAGGAACTTCACTATTGATTTGACAATCCCATTCGTTAATATGACCGACCCGACGAACACCACATATGCCGTTGCGGCTGTTCCGCTCAATTTCATCGCCACTGATGACTTCTCCGGAGTTGGGGCCTGCTGGTATACCCTAAATGGCGGCGCCCCGGTTGGAATCGCCGGCTGTGCGAACACCACATTCAGCCCTGGCAACGGCTATTACGATTTCATCCTGTATGTGCAGGACAATGCCGGGAACATCAATTCCACCAACACATCATTCACTGTGAATGCAGCCACCCCTCCTTCCGGAGGGGGCGGCAGTGAGGAGAAATCCAAGGGTTCTGTGGGCACCGACGTATCCGAGGGTGGCTGGCTTACTGTCACGGTCACATACAAGGGAATCGGAATCGAAGGGGCGACGGTAGAGCTGTATCAGTACCAGCCTAGCTTCGGGTTCGTTGAGAGCGGAGCTACAGATGGGGATGGCGAGGCATTTTTCCAGCTTCCTGGCCCGGGCACATACAGGATTTACGTTTACGAGAGCAGCTATAGCTTCAACAACCCTTACCAGGCACTATTCGAGATTGAGATGGGCTGCACCGAGAATGCACAGTGCCTGGACAATGAGAGCTGCGCCCAGGGCAGCTGCCAGGCGGTATCAACTGCCGGCTGCGGGTACATCGCGAACCATACCTGGATAGGCTATGATTGTTGCGAAGATGATGATTGCCCGGGCAATCAGCTGTGCTCTGGGCACCAGTGCACCTCCGGGCCGCATGTGGAAGGCTCCTGCAGCAACGACAATGACTGCGGCGGGACGGAATACTGCGAGTCAGGAAGGTGCAGGCCCGTTCCTGGAGACTGCGGCTATGCGGCAAATCACATATGGAACCATTACGAGTGCTGCGCGGATGAGGACTGCGAGTCGGACGAGGTGTGCCGTGAGCACGCCTGCATACCTGGCCAGGACTTCCACATAGAAACTGATGAGGAAGGCTTCATCGGGGACCAGCACACAATAATTGTCTACAGGGACGGGCAGCCCTTCAGCAATGGGGAAGTGGTAATCGTCACTCCAGACGGCCAGGAATTCAGAAGGAGTGCAGATGGCAATGGCCGTGTGATCCTGCCGCTTGAGGTCGAGGGAGAATACGAGGTGCGCCTGCTCTTTGAGAATGCGGTTGTCGACAGCGCTGCAGTCGGCTCCCTGAGCAAGCCCACTGTCCAGGAGGAAGACAAGCCATTCGCTTTCCTTGGTGATTTGGCCGTTGTATGCCCGGTCGCGATAATCCTGCTTGCGGCGATTGCCCTCTTCTACATACTCTACAAGAGGAGGAAAGGCGAGAAGTTCCGGTCGGTCACTGCGAAGAAAAAGCAGTGACGACTGCAGTCTTCAAACGTCTGAGACCGCGCTTCTGAGCATATCAGGGTTTATAAATGTTATTTCCGTTACTCTCCCCATGAGAGTCATCGTCGTAGCACTTCTGCTCCTTCTGCTTGCAGATTTTGGTTTTTCCCTAACGAATATCGCTGGATGCCAGCTTGTCAACTCACCTGATTACTACCAGTTCACGGGCAACCTTGTGGATGCCAATGTCACCGCATCCGAGGTCTGGAACATTGACTGGGCGTGCATCAAGGTGGCCTCATCCGATGTCGTTATCGACTGCAACGGCTTTGATATGAATTTCAACGGCATGACTCCAAACAACGGCTCCAACATGACTGCGGGAATCGTCATCAACGCCTCCGAGTTCCAGGACTACACCAATGTCACAATCAAGAACTGCCCCAACATCGTCGGCTACGTATACTCGGTCTATTTGCACAAGAACAATTATGCCAACGTAAGCAACGTGACCAGCTTCAACGGCAACGTCACTCTTCTGGTGTACAACAGCTCCCACAACCACATCTCCGATGTCATCGGCTACGGCCTCAACAACTATGGTTTTGCCTTCAATTCCCCTTCGAGGAACAACACAGTCAACAACACGATGTCCATAAACGCCAGCGAGGCGGGTTATTATTTCGGTGCAACGCAGACGTTCCTGACCAATGCCTCGGCGAATAACGGCAACTGGGCATTCTGGCTGTACTGGGGAGCCAATGTCTCGGCAAGGGATGTGCATCTTTTCAACAACAGCGTCGACTTCTACGCCTATTCATTCTCAGGCCAGGACATCAATTACACGATCACGAATATGACCTTCGACAACCCGTTCGGGGACATGCGCAATTACACCAGCCTTGATATAACCGATACGATGGTCGGCGAGGCATACATCATCAACTGGACCAACTGGTCCTCCTCGGACCCGACAGGGTATCTCTCATTCGAGGACAAGTTCGTCGACATCCGCAATTATACCGCAACCGCGATCGATTCCATCGCATGGAGATGGTCCGACTCTGAATTGGGCGGGTATAACGAGAATCTGTTTGGGCTATGGAGGAACAACGGGAGCTGGACGGATTTGGGAGCCACGCTTGATGCTGGTGCCAACACACTCTCCCTCACGAACATGGTCCCCGGAAGTATTTATGGGATAATGCAGTTCAATACAACCCTGACAGACTGCGCCCTCATAGATGACTCTGGGACTTACGCTCTTGCCAATGACGTATCAGGTGCGCCTATTGAAGCCGACGAGCCATTTGGCATCAACTGGACATGCATCAAGATTGCTGCGCCAGACGTCGTTTTCGACTGCGCGGGATTCACCATTGCCAATGATGGCACTGCGGATGCGACCGGAATCATCATTAATGGTTCAACGACTTTTGATTATCTGAATGTTACAATCCAGAACTGCCTTGGGGTCAACAGTTATGAGACTGGCATCATGATTTACCGATCATACAATGCGACCCTTACGAATTCCTCAGCGTTTAATAACACTGATACCGGTATCTATATCGACCGCACTGCCAATGCCACAATCTCCGGCAATGTCGGGTACAACAACACTGACATGGGAATGTATGTCCGGTGTGACTACTGCGAAGTGAGCA
Organism: Microcaldota archaeon; assembly: GCA_043812915.1. Classification (GTDB taxonomy): domain Archaea; phylum Micrarchaeota; class Micrarchaeia; order Anstonellales; family Bilamarchaeaceae; genus CAYVTJ01. Next base: position 221,798 of record JBDRLQ010000003.1, read on the forward strand.
ACAACATCGCTTACCTCAACGACCGGCTAAGGGGTTTCCAGATTCGTGGAAGCTTTGCCAATTTCATCAATAATACTGCCTATGACAATGATGGGGATGGCTTCTTCGGCACTTATGTCCAAGACAGCAATTTCACTTTCAACAGGGCTTGGAACAACTCGGATTACGGAGTTTACCTCAATGACTGTAACCGGAACAATGCCAGCGGCAACGAAATCTTCAACAGCACAAACAACGGGATGCACTGGTACTATGGACAGTACAACAACATCAGCAACAATACCTTCTACAACAACTTCGCCTCCGGATTCTACTTCGAGGGGATGGATGCCGACAACAACTTTTTCGAGAATGTGGCGTACAACAACTCCGATCATGGATTCTTCATAGATAGCTCAGAAAACATCTATCTTCTGAATAATTCTGCATTTGACAATACACTTAGCGGATTTTACTCGGAGTCTTCCCAGTATGATGAGCTGGAAGATAACCTGGCTTTCAACAACGGTGAGTGCGGCTTTGACTGGTACAGCACTGATGATGATAACTTCACGATGAACAAGGCCTATGGCAATGGAGCGTATGGGATTGTACTGAACCGCTCCACCAACGTCAACGTCTCACACATTCACCTTTTCAATAATACTTTGGGCGCACTCTACGCGCGCGCGACTGCGGCAACCGAGGATATCCTGCTCATAAACGTCACAGTTGACAATCCATTTGGCACAATGGTGAACTACACAAGCCTGGACATCACAGATACTATTAATGTGAATACTGCATTCCTTGTCAAATGGGCATCGCTTCCCGCAGCCCTTCCGGCAACTGCGAGGTCCCTTGCGCAGAAATGGGTGAACATAACCAATGCGGAGGGCGTAACCTCCATAGACACAATCGTGTGGAACTGGCTGAACTCAGAATCTGCAGGCTTTGATGAGACTCTCTTCGAGATATGGAAACACGACGGCTCGACATACACGGATGCGGGCGCTACGCTCAATACCGGCGCGAACACGCTCACGCTTAATAACTTCAACCCGGCAAGCGACTTCGGAATCGTGGAGAACAACATCTCCGAGTGTGAGATAATTTCGTCCCCTGGAGATTACAGGCTCAACAACAACCTCACAGGGGCACCGATTTCAGCGGCTCCCCAGGGCGGGACCGCGTGCATCAAGATAACTTCATCAAACGTTCTCTTCGACTGCAACGGATACAATATCACGAACAACGGCACTGGCGGAACAACAAGGGCAATAATCGCGCTTTCGGGCCTGACAAACGTCTCTGTGAGGAACTGCCCGCGCCTGGCCGACTACAGCTATGGGCTCGAGTACTACAATACCGACAATGGCTTCATTGACAATGTCAGCGCTTTCAACAATGTGTATGGATTCCACATATGGACAAACTCGGACAACAATACGATTACCAGGAGCGTTGCCAGCGGCTCAAGCACTCATGGATTCTGGATTAGGACAAATGCGATTCTCAACAACCTCACGAACAACACCGCCGAATACTCCGGCAGCAACGGAATCTATGTCTCGAGCAGCGGGAATACTACTTTGAAGGACAATATCGCATACGGAAACAACCACGGAATCGACCTGCTCTCGAGCAGGGGGTGCAACTTCACGAACAATACCGTGTATAACAACTCCTACGGCCTTTACTTATGGACAGGCGCCTATTCGCTTTCCTTCTATAACATAATCTCTGGCAACATCGCTTACAACAACTCATGGACCGGGATATTCATATACACCAACCGCAACAACATATCGAACAACCTCGCATATGAGAATGGCAGATATGGGTATGAGCTGGGGCTCAGCTTCCACAACATGGACAACAACATCGCTTACGGAAACGGCATAGACGGCTTCTACCTAAATTTCGCAGATGAAAACAACCTCACTAACAACAGCGCTTACAGCAACCTGCAGTATGGAATGCACATGAGGAGCGCGGAGGACAATCTCCTCTACGACACAACGCTCTACAACAACAGTGCTGACCTCTATGTTGAAAACACCCTTGGAACTACCTACGGCTTAAGCATGTCGAGGACCTTGTTCCTCAATCCTGCAGGCACTCTCGTCAACTACACCAACATGAGCATGAATGACACTGTGGATGCAACTGCGGAGTACTCAATCAGCTGGACAAGCCAGCCAGCGGCATTCCTGACAGACTACTGGTCCTTCAGGGGCAAGTTCGCTGACATAACTGATGTCGCTGGCGGACTGTCATTGGATACTGTCACATGGCACTGGCTGGATTCCGAGCTTACCGGGTACAATGAGAGCGTCTTCGGGCTCTGGGAGTACAACGCTTCCGGCTGGGCGCTTCTGAATGACACGCCCGATACTGCAGGAAACAGCCTGATGGCGCTTGGCCTCAACCCTGCAAGCCAGTATGGCATCCTTCAGCTCAACGACACCAACGCTCCCCAGATTGCGCTTAACGGGCCTGCCGATGGCCTTCTGACAAATGCCACCAGCATAAACTTCAATTTCACCGCCATTGATGATCACGCGACCGCGATGAACTGCAGCCTGCTGCTCAACGGCACGTATAACACAAGCGTACTTGCCCCCAATAATACGCTGACCAACATTCTTGCGTCAGTCGGCGAGGGAAGCTGGAACTGGAGCATAAACTGCAGAGACGCGGCCAACAACTCCAACACTTCGGTGGGGAGGAACTTAACTGTGGACCTTACGCCGCCAACCCTGGTGCTGGGGGCCCCGGAGAACATCACATACAATGTCACCAATGTAATCCCAATCAACCTGACGGTCTCCGCAGATGCGGTCGCCTGCTGGTATGATGCCGGCGCAGGACAGGTCGCGATTCCCGGCTGCCTGAACATGACAGTGGTGCTCGCAAACGGCTTCTACAACATGTCTGTCGGGGCGAGCGACACTGCCGGGAATACGAACTTCGCCAACGCAACATTCACTGTTGATGTTCCTGCGCCCCCCACCACCTCCCTCCGGAGGAGGCTCTAACGAAGAGAGGCCAAGAGGCTCTGTCGGAACAGAAGTATCAGATGAGGGCGAGCTGACAGTAACCGTCACCTATGGGGGCGATGGCATCGAAGGCGCGACGGTGGAGCTCTACATGTATGTGCCCACATTCGGCTTCGTAGGGGATGAGGGCACGGACAGTGATGGGGAAGCGATATTCGACCTGCCAGGTCCTGGAACCTACAGGATCTATGTTTATGATGGCAGATACAGCTTCAATAACCCGTACCAGGCAATCTATGAGCTTGTTCTGGAATGCGTCAGCGATGAGGGCTGCGCAAACAATGAGACCTGCTCAGGCAATTCCTGCGTGGCGGTCATTCCCGGCGCCTGCGGTTATGTCGCGAATCATACCTTTGTGGAATATGAGTGCTGCCAGGACAACGATTGCGACGATGGCTATATATGCACCGAGCACGCCTGCGTCCCGATACCCGAGTCCGACCTGGGCGAGCCATGCGATGAGAATGGCGACTGCGCGAGCACCGAATACTGTGACTCAGGAAGCTGCAGGCCCGTCCCAAGAGGGGCATGCGGCTATGTATCCGACCACGCCTGGTTCGACTATGAGTGCTGCGAGGACGGCGACTGCACCGAGGGCTTCGTCTGCCGCGAGAATATCTGCATCCTGCAAGAAGAGTTCACCATAGAGACTGACGAGCAGGGATTCGTAGGTGACGACCACACGATAAGGGTGTACAGGAACGGCGAGCCCTTCAGTGGCACCGTGGTAATAATCACCCCTGACGGCCAGGAGTATGAGCGCGCTGCTGAGGGCGATGGCCGCGTGGTGCTTCCGCTCGAAGTAGAAGGAGAATACGAGGTGCGGCTTCTCTTCGAGAATGCCGTTGTTGACAGCGCCGAGGTAGGATCTCTCAGCAAGCCCTCCGTGCAGCAGGATTACCTGCCATTCGCGTTCCTAGGCGAGCTGGAGACCGTATGCCCTGTGGCGATAATCCTGCTTGCGGTGATTGCCCTCTTCTACATACTCTACAAGAGGAGGAAAGGCGAGGCCTTCGTTTCCGTTGCAGCAAAAAAGAAAAAGCCCAACTAGGCGTTTTCGAGCAGTTTTAATTTTCTTCTTTTCTTTATTTTTTTAAGTGATTCTATGAACAAAACGATTTTCATTATTTTTATTGTCTTTTTCTCTGGTCTCTTGAGCGCACAGCAGAATGGCCCCGGTGATGGCGCCGAGCCGTCAATGCCGCTTTCACTCTCTGCCAGCTTATTTTGCCCTGGCAATGTGATACTGGTGGATGCATCCTCTGGAGGCGCACCAGTATCAGGCGTTCGTGTTTCCCTTGAATATCCCGCCGGCGCTATCGACGTTGGAATGACTGGCGCTGATGGCGTGAGCGCGTTCACTGCGCGCGGAGCAGGAGAAATCCTGGTTGTCGGCACCTGCTGGGAGTGCAGCCGGGCTGAGGCTCTCTTGGAGGTACCTGCGCTTTGCCCTGAAGATGTGCCCGGACCGCTTTCTGACTGCGGTTTCTGGGACGACCTGGCATGGGTTGAATTTGAGTGCTGCGTATCAGAAGACTGCCCTGATGGGGCCTGCGTGGGCCACGAGTGCATAGCTCTCGTGTTGCCAGAGCCTGAGCCAATCAGTTTCCAGGAGCCTGCCAGCCTGATATTCGACTATGACATACTGGCAAATGAAACTACGATTATCGGAAACAGCCACCAGGGGCTCGCGCTCCGCAACGGCAATCGGTTTCCGGAGGCTACCGTTGTGATTACGGCCCCTGATGGCACTGCGTCTGAGGTGCTCTCAGGCATGGACGGGGGATTTGCGTTCCTTCCTAGCCAGGGCGGCGTTTATGAACTGGCGCTGCGTATAGATGGGGAGGCCCTTCCTCTAAAAAACGTCACCGCGCTCGTTCCGAGTGGAGGCTCAAATGACGGAACGAGCATGTTCAGGTGGTTTCCCTCCGAGTTTATGGCGGTGGCCTTCCTTTTCCTGCTTCTGGCAGCTCTTGCCGCGTTTTTCTACAGCAGGCGCGCCAGGGGTGGCTTTGAACCTTCTGGAAAAGAAAAGAAAGAGTAAGCCTCCGGCGAGAAATGTTCCATTACAGGTGCCATTTCTGGTATCTGTAGTGCTTGAACTCGCGGCCTCGTGCTTACCAAGCACGCGCTCTACCGCTGAGCTACAGAGGCTTAAGTTATCAGTGTTGTTTATTTGAAAAGTTTAAAAAGAATAAGCTTTCAGGTTATTCCGGTGTTATCATGATTGGCGGAGATGAAGTAATCTTTTGCGGCGCTTACAAAGGTTTCAAATTGGGTGTCCGGTACGACGTATCTGGTTCCAGCGAAAAGGATGTTGCCTGCCTTTTATCGGGTCTTAGCGGGAAGCTTGAGCCGGCGGCATACCAGTTCTCGGATATAGATACCAAGAAGATTGACGCCTTTGCCAACCCATCTGGAAAGGGGCTGGAAGCGGTATTATCCTTCCTGCAGAAGAATCCCCAGTCCGCTATCAAGAAGGAGCTGCTCTCGGCATGCCCGGACGCAAACCTTTTGCCTGCGGCGGAGAGCTTCCTGTTCAACAGGCTGCTGACTAAGGCCGGAGTGGCATTCAAGCCGCCAGGAGTCTCTTCGTTGAAGGCTGAGAGCGAGGATAGCGACGACCAGATTATGTTTGTCGGAAGGTTCGGAAAATGGATGGCGGTAAAAAAGCTTTCTCTTGAGAAGGTTGAGGACTGGGAAGTATCCGCAATCCTCAGCGGAATCAACAATACCATACTGATTAAGGCATTTGATTTCTCCGGGGCGCAGAAGAATGACAAGCTGGTTTCCGAGCTAATTGGCGGAAGGAAATCCTTCGGCAACCTGCTAGCGGCCCTTGAAAAGCTTAAAGGCAGGCTTTCGGGCAATGAGCTTGAGGATGCCTATGTTGTAAACAAGCTATTTACGGAACTGGGCTATCATCCATACGCCTCGCTGTTCATGCTTGTCAAGGCGCATCCGGATGTCAAGCCGAAAAAGCCAAAGGGCCGGGCGCCCAAGGGATAAAGGTGTTTTTATGGGAAGAGGAGTAGGATACGGAAAAGTGATTCTTTTCGGGGAGCATTTCGTGGTCCATGGGGCACCTGCACTGGCAGTCGGCCTTGACAAGACCTCCATCGTGGAAGTCATGGAAGCGCGGGAGAATGATATAGTGACAGAGCACACGGTGGTCCCTGAAATAAGCCGCAAGGGCATCCAGGGCGTGCTGGACAGCATGGGCATTAAGAAGAAGTACCAGGTCTATCTGGGTGGCGATTTGCCCACCTATGGCGGCCTTGGCTCCTCAGCCGCGTTCTGCGTCGGCCTTGTGCGGGCCCTTTCAGAGGAGACTGGCCGGGGCCTCAATGATGAAGATGTGAATAAGCACGCCTATGATGGCGAGATGGCCTTCCACGGGAACCCTTCGGGCATTGACAACCTGGTGGCGACCTACCGGGGCGCAATCCTCTTCCGCAGGGGCAGCGGGGGCAAGGAGAACGAGTTCGAGTTCCTGAATACTGGAGTCCCCCTGCACCTGGTGGTATCATTCACAGGGAAGTTCAGCAACACCGTGAAGATGGTGGATGCGGTGAAATCCTTCAAGGAGCAGGACGAGGATGAATTCGCCCAGCTCATGGACGAATACACCGACCTTGCGGCAGAAGGCCGGAAGGCTCTTGAAAAGGGCAAATTGGATGTCCTTGGCAACCTGATGAACCAGAACCAGTCCCTGCTATCAGAGCTTGGAGTCTCAACCGAGGAGAATGACCGCATATGCGAGCTTGCCCTCAATGCGGGAGCTTTGGGCGCGAAACTCACAGGAGGCGGAGGTGGAGGATGCTGCATCGCTCTTGCCAGGGACGAGGCCGCGGCTCTTGGAATAAGAATGGCCCTGGAGAAAGAGGGCTTCAAATCATTCTATTCGAGGGTGGAAAAGCGTGCCTAAGGAAATGATACAGGAATTCTTCAGCCATGCGTTCAACCGCTACCTTTTCGTGGCGCTAATACTTGCAGGAATTACTGCGTTCTCATTAATGCCAGAGAATGGCGGCAACGGGGCCGATGGCTCTACAATAAGGGTCCAGTTCTTCCACATGACTGGATGCCCTCACTGCGCGGAACAGAAGGTCTTCCATGAGCAGCTGATGGAGAGATATCCTAACCTGGAATTCATATCGCATAACATTGTGGATGAGAGCGAATTCAGATTGCTCGAGGACTATTACGAGGCTTATGAAATCGGCGGCTCCAGGCGTAGCGTCCCCCTGACTTTCATCGGGAATAATTACGTTCTAGGATTCAATTCTGCAGAAACCACCGGAGAGATAATCCGCGGGCATATAGAGGCCTGCGTGGATGAAGGCTGCCCGGACCCGCAGGATATCCTTGAGGGCAGGGTGGAGGCCGCCAGCGGAGTGCAGGAGATGGCCGATGAGGAATTCATGATCTCCCTGCCAATAATCGGCACAATTGACCTGGCAGGCTTTTCGCTGCCGGTCCTTGCAATGCTCCTTGGCCTGATTGACGGATTCAATCCCTGCGCCATGTGGGTGCTGGTCTACATGATTGCGCTTCTTCTGGAGCTTAAGGACCCGAGGCGGATGTGGCTCATCGTAGGAATTTTCCTGGCTTCCTCAGGCATACTGTACTTCCTGTTCATGACTGCCTGGCTGAACGTTTTCCTGTTCCTTGGCTATATAAGGATTATCACTGTAATTGTGGGCTGCGCGGCCCTGGGCTTTGGAATCCTGAACCTCAAGGAGTACCATGACACGAAAGGCGCGCTGGTTTGCAAGGTGGGCGACGCCAACGAGAAGCAGAAGACCGCTGAGAGCATGAAGAAGGTGGTAAACGCGGAACTGACCGTTTTCACAATCGGCAGCATCATCGCGCTCGCCTTCGCGGTCAATTCGATAGAATTCGTCTGTTCAGCTGCCCTTCCTGCGGTATTCACACAGGTATTGTCCCTTGCTGAACTCTCCGCGATAGAATATTACGGTTACATCCTGCTCTACGTGCTCTTCTTCATGCTCGATGACATAATTATATTCAGCCTGGCTGCCATGACCGTGAGCAAGCTCTCGACGGGGGAGAAATATGTGGGGATTAGCAAGATTCTCGGCGGAGTGATTTTGGTTCTGCTGGGCCTTATGATGCTCTTCTTCCCGGACCTTCTGCGCTAGCCCACGCCAATCCTCGGGCAGATTTTTCTTATCCTGCACTCCCCGCATTTTGGCTTTAGGGGCGTGCAGACCGTCTGCCCGTATGATACCATGGCAAGGTTCATCTCCTTCCACAGCCTTTTCGGGACCTTTTTCATAAGGGCCTGCTCGGTCTTCTCCGGGGTTTTTGTCCTCACAAGCCCCAGCCTGTTGCATATCCGGTGGACGTGAGTATCGACGGCTATCGCATCCTTCCCGAAGCAGTGCGTCAGGATGATGTTGGCAGTCTTTCTCCCCACTCCCGGAAGCTTCACCAGCTCCTCGAGGGTGTCCGGCACCTTGCCGCCATTGTCAGAAATGAGCCTTGCAGTCTTCTTCAGGTTCTTCGCCTTCTGCCTGTAGAATCCGGTGCCGTATACAGCCTTCTCAATATCAGAAATTCTCATCCCCGCCAGCTTCTTTGCCGTGGGGGCCTTGGCAAGCAGCTTTCCTGAGGCCCTTATCGTGGTGGCATCCTTGGTCCTCGCAGAAAGGATTGTGAAAACAAGCGCGCGGAAAGGGGTGGATGCGACATTTGAGACCTGGAATACCGGAGCCTCCCTTTTCCTGGCCTCCCTGAGCATCGCCTTTAGGGTGCGGCTCAGCTCTTCGGGCTTATCTTTGTGCATGGCGCTTCCTTCCCCAAAATGATTGCCTCTAGCATATCAGGCCTTCCGCCATTCACTATGTAAGAAACGGTATCAAGCGCAAGCAACTCCCCGATCTTTCCCTTCATCGCCCCGGTGACGTCGTTCTTCGTCTCCTTCAGGTGCTTTGACACATCCTTGAAATTATCCGGGGATATCTCGGGGATTATCTCCCCATTTTCATCCAGCACCCCATCCACATTGGTCGCAAATACCAGGAACTCGGCCTCCTTGCCGAACCACGCCATAATCTGGTCCCCTGAGCACACCGAGCCTCCGAGCTCTGAATCCGGAGTCATATCCCCATAGAGGACCGGCACATAGCCCATCGAGAGATATTCCTTCACTATCCCGTCATTGAATTCCATTATCCTCTTCCTGGACTGCCTGATCACGGCGGCAGGGGGTATTGAGACTGCCGGAACGCCTTCCTCAATAAGGGCCCTGACAAGGTGCAGCGACAGTTCTGAACAGGCCGCATGGGTGTCCGCGAAGCCGAGCTTCTGCTCATCATTGTTCACGCCCTCGTTTATTCCGTGCTTCAATACAAGCGCATGCCCGAATGAGCCTGCGCCATGGATGATTACCAGGTCTGTAATGCCTTTCTTCCTGACGTCAGCGACCACCTTCGCCATCTCCTTTATGCGCTTCGGAAGAGCTTTCTTATATCCTGATTTTTCGGTGATGAAGCTTCCCCCAATCTTTAGCACTTTCATGATACTCAATGGCGCAATAGCGCTTATAAACGTTGATTGCGCAAGGATGGAATTACGGTTTTCGCCGTAATAAATTGTTAGGGACTTATTTCTGTTCAATCAGTAATCCTACATGGACTTAACGAAAATATTCGGACTAGGCGCGGTTATTCTTTTGGTTTTTGGAGCGGTTGCGCTGACAACGCCCGGGCTGCATGCGGAGGACCAGCCCAAGGTGAACACATCACTGAATACATTTTCCTCATGCGGTGAACTCAGGGATTATGTGAAGGAGAATGCAGCTTCGGGCGGCTACGGCTATTGGGGAAGGAACGGATTTATGCTCGAGATGGCAATGGATGCGGTTTCTGCCCCGGCACCTTCGGCAGAGGGCGGAGGGCAGAAGACCGGCGCCTCTGATTATTCGGGCACCAATGTGCAGGTTGAAGGCGTGGATGAGGCAGACATCGTCAAAAGCGATGGGGAATACCTGTACATATTCTCAAGAGGCAGGGTGGTGATAGTTGACGCATATCCTGCTCTCGAAGCGAAAAAGCTATCTGAAATCGAGACAGGATCATATTCAGCGGAGTTTTTCGTAAATGGGGACAAGCTGGTGATTTTCGCCAATGAGGATTACCAGAGCGTCGGTGTAAAGATATATGATATCAGCGACAGGCAGAACCCGGAGCTGGAAGAAGACCTCGTCGTGGATGGCTACTATGTGAATTCACGCATGATTGGCGATTATGTCTACCTGATTGCCAGCGAGCCGGTCTATTACTGGCTTGAGGGTGGCAAGCCCCTGCCAGAGGTGAAGAAAGATGGCCTTATCATGGACGATGTTGTCGATAGCTGCGGATGCAGCGAGGTGCAGTATTTCGATGACATGCCGCAAGTGGAAAGCTTCACTTCCGTGGTTTCGATAGATCTTGAAAGCGGCGATGTCTCAAATGAGGTTTTCGTGACCGGCTCGGCCGAGGGCATGTATGTCTCGCAGGACAACATATACCTGGTGCACACAACTTACGGCTATGAGCCTGGGCCCTCAGAGCTCGCCGTGGCTGCGGCAACCGGGGTTAGGATATGGAAAGAAGCCGGTGAGAGCACCATCATCCACAAGCTTTCAATCGATGCGGGGGACGTTGGATACATCGGCAAGGGAGCGGTACCGGGCCATGTGCTCAACCAGTTCTCGATGGACGAGTATGATGGCAGCTTCCGGATTGCCACAACTGTGGGCAATGTGGCAAGAAACGCCGACCAGGCGACTTCGGTGAACAACCTCTATATCCTTGATACGGATATGGGGCTTGTCGGGGCGCTGGAAGACCTTGCCCCTGGTGAGAAGATTTATTCAGCAAGGTTCATGGGAAAGCGCGCGTATGTGGTCACTTTCAGGAAGGTCGACCCGCTTTTCGTAATTGACCTGGAGGATCCTGAGAATCCGGAAGTTCTCGGGAAACTGAAAATCCCCGGATACTCTGACTATCTCCATCCTTATGATGAGAACCACATCATCGGCCTTGGCAAGGACGCAATTCCGGCCGATGAAGGGGACTTCTCTTGGTACCAGGGAGTGAAGCTCTCATTGTTCGATGTGAGCGACGTGGAGCACCCAAAGGAGATATCAGTGGTCAGCATCGGCGACCGGGGAACAGAATCCTATGCGCTGCATGACCACCGGGCATTCCTGTTCGACAGGGAGAAGAACCTCCTTGTGATTCCGGTCCTCCTTGCGGAGATACATGAGGAGCAGTATCCCGAGGGCCTCCCCCCGTATGCATCTGGGGATTACACCTACCAGGGGGCCTATGTGTTCGGTGTCAGTCCCGAAGAGGGATTTTCCCTCAGAGGAAAGGTAACCCACCTTGATGGTGAGGATGCGTTCGAGAAGAGCGGGTACTACTTTGATTCAGAGTATTCGGTCAAGCGCTCCCTCTACATGGATGATGTGCTCTACACCATTTCGGACATGAAGGTGAAGATGAATGGCCTTGGGGATTTAGGAGAAGTGAATGAGGTGGCCCTTGATTAGAGCCATCTTTTTCCTTTTTTCCTGCTTCTTTCAGGTGTGTCTCGGTTGGCTTTCCCCCTACTGCTCTTCGAAGCGCCCGGTGACAATCGCAGCCGCATTGGAAGTGATTGCACGGGAAGTTTTTGAATCCCCTCCGATTTCTGCTTCAAGCTCCGAAGCAGTAATCGACCTGGCCATTGCAGCATCCTGGATACCCAGTCCATCGGCTGGCCCTGCGTGCCAGTCAGACGCCTATTTTCGGGGCGCCATTGCCCCCGCCCATAAAGTCTTTTGGAAATTGCCCCTTTCGATTATTTTTTAAACACGAAAATGCCATATACGTTTATGCGTATCCTGGTAGCGGTAACTGGGGCATCGGGGCTTGAGTATGCCCGCAGGCTCATCCAGATACTGAAGAAGAGCAAGGGCGTTGAGGTTTCGATAGTCTCCAGCTCCGGCGCTGAAAAAGTGGCTGAAGCCGAGGGCACAAAGCTGCCAAAGGCCGACTATGGCGAGTTCGACTTCTCCTGCCCATACGCCTCGGGCTCGAATCCCCCTGATGCGGTCGTGGTTGTTCCATGCTCCCTGAAATCACTTGGGGAGATTGCCAACGGCGTGGGCAGCAACCTGATAAGCAGGGCATCCGAGGTCGCGCTGAAGGAACGCAGGAAGCTGATACTAGTAGTGAGGGACACTCCTTACTCCCTGATAACGATAAAGAACATGGAACTTGTCACTTTGGCCGGAGCGGTGGTCCTTCCTGCCACCCCTGGCTTCTATGGAAAGCCTAAAAAGGTTGAAGACCTGATAGACTTCGTGGTCGCAAGAATCTTGGACCAGCTGGGAGTTGAACATTCTATCTCAAAACGGTGGGCTAAATGAACTCATTGCGCGATTTTGTAGAAACACTTAGAAGCGATAAGAAGCTTGTAGCAATCAATAAGGAAGTCTCGAAGAACCTTGAGCTTGCGGGGGTCCTGCTCGCATTCGACGGCAGGCCCGTGATGTTCAACAAGGTGGCGCATTCAAAAATACCTGTCGTGGGCAACATCTTCTCGACAAGGCAGCTCGTTTGCGATTATCTTGGAATCATGAGGAACGAGCTCGTTCCGAGGCTGATTGACGCAATGAACAATCCGGTCAAGCCGGAGCTCGTTGAGAGCGGTCCTGTTCTGGAGGTTGAAGGGGGTGTAAATCTCGAGAGGCTTCCTATCCCTTTCCACGCGGAGATGGACGGCGGGCCCTACCTTTCATCAGCGATTGTGATTGCGCATGACAAGGAGCTCGGGAGGAACCTGTCTTTCCACAGGATGATGGTCATCGGAAAGGACCGGCTGTCCATGAGGATTCTTCCAAGGCACCTTAGCAAGTTCCTCGAGCGCGCGGGCGGAACCCTTGATGTTGCCGTAATCGTCGGCGCTCCAATCAATGTCCTTCTCTCTGCCGCCATATCTTCAAGAGAGGGGCAGGATGAGCTGGAATACGCAAGCGCCATTTCCCCAGTCAAGACCGTGCGCCTATCAAACGGCATTGAAGTGCCCGCGGATGTGGAGTTCGCATTTGAGGGCAGAATCACTCCTGAGATGGCTGATGAGGGGCCATTCATCGACCTCACAGGGACATATGATATTGTTCGCAAGCAGCCAGTGATGCATCTTACAAAAATGTATCACAGGAAGAATCCCATTTGGCACGCCCTTCTGCCTGGAGGCCTTGAGCACAAGGTGCTTATGGGGATGCCGCGAGAGCCGACGATATTCACTGAAGTCGATAAGGTCGCAGAATGCAGGGCGGTCAACCTCACTCCTGGAGGATGCTCCTGGCTTCACGCTGTCGTCTCAATAAAAAAGAATAGTGAGGAGGATGGGAAACTGGCGATTGAAGCCGCGTTCAGGGGCCACAAATCGCTCAAGCATGTGGTCATTGTTGATGATGATATCGACATTGACGACCCGCTTGACGTGGAATGGGCAATAGCGACAAGGTTCCAGGCAAAGCAGGACCTCATCGTAAAGGAGGATGAGAAGGGCAGCTCGCTTGACCCTAGCGCAGACCAGAACACCCGGGCCACAAGCAAGATGGGCCTGGATGCCACAAAGCCCGTCAACGCCAATCCGGAGCACTTCGACAAGGCCGAATGGAAGAAAGTGAAGGCCGAAGACTATCTTTGATGCATTCCGCAAGAGGTACGCCAATGGTGAATCTAAAGGATATTGAGCAGAAGATGCTTGATGGGGAGATGGGTGAGGCAACTGCCCAGTCCATGGAAATCCTTGTCGCCCTTGCGAAGATATTCAAGGCAGAGGGCATGATTCCAGTCTCCAGCGCCCAGGTCTCAGGAGTTTCCTACAAGACGATAGGGGATGCCGGCCTGGAATATCTGCAGGATTTGGCCTCCAAGGGAGCCAGGACTAAAATCCCCACTTTCCTGAATCCTGCCGGAATGGACATCTTCCAATGGAAGGAGATGGGAATCCCCGGGGATTTTGCGAAGAAGCAGATAGATATTCTTGATGCGTATTCCAGGATGGGGATAATGAAGACATGCACCTGCACCCCCTATTTCATCGGCCTGAGGCCGAAAAAAGGGGAGCATATAGCCTGGGCCGAGTCCAGCGCGGTCGCTTTTGCGAATTCAGTTCTTGGGGCCAGGACCAACCGGGAAGGGGGTCCATCCGCCCTTGCAGCAGCGATCTGCGGTGTAACCCCCAACTATGGCCTGCATCTTGATGAGAACCGGGTTGCAAGCGTTGATGTGCATATACAGTGCAAGCTTGAGAATGTCAGCGATTTCGGTGCCCTTGGCCATGCGGTCGGGAAGCTCGCCAATAGGAAATACCCCGCTTTCAGCGGAATAAAATCAGCCAGGGAAGAGCATCTTAAGGTCCTGGGGGCCTCCATGGCGGCATCCGGCTCCGTGCCTCTCTTCTTCATCAAGAACGTCACTCCTGAATACAACGTGGCTGAGGATGCCGAGAAAATCACGTTTACGGATGATGAACTCAAGGCTGCCAAGTCAGAGCTTGACAGCGGCGGGAAGCCGCAGCTGGTCACGCTTGGCTGCCCGCATGCCTCCCTGGAAGAGATTAGGCAGGTTGCCCTGATGGTCGAAAAGAGAAAGCCCACCTGCGAGTTCTGGGTGTGCACAGCCAGGAAAATCAAGGAGGAATCAGACGCTCTCGGTTATTCAAGAACAATTGAGGAAGCTGGGGGGCGGGTCGTTGCGGATACCTGCATGGTGGTATGCCCGCTTGAGAGGATGGGATACACTATCACCGGCACTAACTCCGGGAAAGCCGCGAAGTATCTCCCGAACCTCTGCAAGCAGCGCGTTGCGTTCGGGAAGCTGGAGGATATCCTTTACAGGTGATGCTTTATGGAAATCAGATGCCGTTCAATCTCAAAAGGAATCGCTTCTGGCAAAGTATTGCTGAGCCGTGAGCCAATATCATTCCTTGGCGGGGTTGATCCTGCAACAGGCGATGTCATAGAGAAGGGGCACGCTATTGAAGGCAGGAACGTCGCCGGAAAAATCCTGGTTTTCCCGCATGGGAAGGGGAGCACTGTGGGCTCATATACGATGCTCCAGCTCAAAAAGAGCGGGAAAGCCCCTGCGGCGATAATCAATGTGAATGCAGAGCCGATAATCGCTGTCGGTGCGATAATCTCCGGGATACCGATGGTCGACCAGCCCGAAGCCGATCCTTTTGCTTCCCTTAAAGACGGGGATTCGATTGAAGTGGATGGAGAAAAGGGGCTAATCAGGCAAGTTCAGGAGTGAGTATCCACTTTATCCTCCATTTCTCGCCTTTTTCCAGGCACACGACAGCGCCCATCCTGAAAGCGACAATATCGGCATTCTCATTCCCTGCAACCAATAAGGATGCGAGCTTGCTCATGTGGGGAAGATGGCCAACAAGCATCAAACTGTCATCCTGCGACTGGATGAAATCAAGCGCGGTGTTAGGCTCATCCATTGGCTTTAGCCCTTCCACCTCTTTTGCTCCGCTCTTTAAACGGGATGCGAAGATGTCTGCGGTCTGCTTTGCCCTCAGCTTGGGCGAATGGAAAACCCGGCATCTGAGGCCAAGGGCCGCCGCTTTTGATGCCACCTTCTCCACATCCGCCTCCCCGACTTCGCTGAGCGGCCTTTCGGGGTCCTCTTCCTCGCTTTTTGCCTTTCCGTGCTGCACCAGATAAACTTCCATGAGAGCTCCAGCAACCGGTAGAATATATAGTTAACTGCGGATTTTGAAAAAGGTTATAAACCTCAGTTGCAAGATACTGCGCATGGTGACCCAGGAAGAAGTAATCGTTATTCTCAATCAGGCCTGGCAAAGATTCATTGACATGGTCCTTATTCCTGCCGACCGGCCTGAAATGCTCTGGTCTATTGTTCCGCTCATTATCGCGCTCATATTCATGACCATGTACTTCGGCAGGTACAAGCAGGAGTCTCTCGGATGGAACACTGCTTTTGGCAACACAATGGTCTTCCTTTTCGTGGCGCTGAACCTGATCAAGGAGATGTATTATGACGCCGGAATAAGCACAATCGACGGATTTCTCGCAAATCCCTTCCATCTTTTTCTCTCCCTCGGGCTTGCCGGGGCCAGCTTCCTGCTGATGCTGATTACTTATTTTCACAAGATTCCTGAGCGCGTGGCATTCTTCCTTTTCTCAGCCCCCCCTCTAAATGTCACAATCTATGTAATCATGGCTATGGTGTATGCCGATGTGCCTGCCGACTTCCTGACCTTGCTGGCCGCAATAATCCTGCTGATAGTCATAATGATCCTGACCAAGCTGATTAAGATTGTCGTCTACATGATCATGGGCTACCATGAAACGCTAGGAATAACCGCGCAGGATATGGGAATCCCATCCCAGGAGCATGGCAGGGTGGAAAAGAAATCGCACAAGCACCCTGAAGAGTCCAAAGGCAAGAAAATCCCCTCACTGAAGATGTGAAATAATGGTGCTGACATACAGGAAAGGCTCGCGCGCGGAAAGGGAACTTATCGCCTATTTCTCACAGAATGGATTCTGCGTTATCCGCGCTGCCGGCAGCGGAGTGAACTCTCTTAGCCCGGATATCCTCGCCTTCAGGCGGGGCATCCAGATAGGGATTGAGGCCAAAGCCTGGGAGAAGGAGAATCTCAATATCGACCGGGAGCAGTTCACCAACCTTGCCAAATGGGAGAACAATTCGGGCATCAACTGCTTTGTGGCATGGCGCAGGAACCGCCAGCCATGGCTGTTCCTGCCACTCTCCGTATTCAAGGAGAATGAGAAGAGCTTCGGCATATCCTGGAAGAGCGCGGGTCTTATCGGCAAGAAACTGGAAGAATTCCTCTAGAACACATTTGCGGCTTCCATTCCCATCTCGCCCAGCAGGCTATCATATATTATCAGTACCCCGGCTATAAGCGCTGCCAATATGAAGAAATGGAGCATTGAGTGGTGCCTGTGATGCCGGGCCTCCATCTTATCCTCAACCTCATCAACCACTTCATCAGCCACTTCCAGTGAAAGGAATGTCCCGATAAGGCAGAGCCCGACAAGACCCCAGTATGGGACCGGATTCGTTAGTATATGGTATAAAAGCGAGAGGATTGGGGTTGCCTCATACAACCCGGGCGCGAAATGCATCGCACCCAGGTTTATCGCAAGGGCAACGAACCACACGATTGCATGCGAGTAAATCATCCGCGTCTCGCTAAGCAGCCTGAGCGGCACGTCCAGGAGGAGGTCCGCGGCAGCAAGCGGGGTGCAAAGCACGAAGAATGTCCAGACAAGCAGCGTTATCTCCAGGCCCTGCTCGAACCCGTATTTGTTGAGCATGAACATCAGAAATACGGCAAGGGTGCCCAGAACGAGAAGGAATTTCGTGATTTTGCTCTTCTTGACCCCGTGCGCCTTCTTCGCCGGTTTCTTCCGTGCCGGATTCGCTGCGCGCGCGGGCTTCTTGGAAGGAACTGTGCGTTTGCTCCTTGACATTATGATCGCAAGTGGAGTATCTAAAAATAGTTTTTTATATGCTGCCCCTAACCCAGAACTTCCTTCATGCGGTCAATCCTGTAATTGGTGATGTGCATCCATGATCCGACCGGCCTGGCGCCGAACTTTTTGAACTGTACCTCTCCGGCATACGCAATCATGGCTCCGTTGTCCCGGTTGTACTCGTCAGGGGCAACCCCGAACTTCACGCCATCCTCCCTGCACATCGTGCGCAGCATGGACTGCAGCCTGCGGTTCTGCGCGACCCCCCCGCAGACGATGAAGCTCTTCTTCTTTGTCAGGAAAAGCGCCCTTTCGGCGACCTCACAGGTCATGGCGAATGCCGTCTCCATAAGCGAGAATGCCAGGTCTTTTTTGCTGGCGGCCTTCTCATTGGCAAGCCTCTCGGCATGCGTCATCAGGCCGGAAAAGACCAGGTTCATCCCCTTGACCGTATAAGGCAGCTCAACATACCGCCCGCCCGTTGCCAGTTTCTCGAGCTCAGAGCCGTGCGCGTGCTTCATCCCGATGCTCCTTGCGAAGGTGTCGAACACGTTTCCCATGCCTACATCAAGTGTCTCCCCAAGGACCTTGTAGAAATCCCCGTCCGGAGCAAGAATCTGGCTGTTTCCCCCAGAGAGGTAGAGTATGAGCGGGCTTTTCATGCCTGTCAGATGCTCACTGATTTTCACGTGCGCGTAGCAGTGGTTCACGCCGATTATCTTCTTTCCGTAGCGCGCTGCCAGGTATTTTGCGGCAGCTGTCCCGACCGCCAGCGGGGAGCCGATTCCAGGCCCCTGCGAGAATGCGATTAAATCAACATCATCCATGCCCGTCCCCGCCTTCTCCAGGCTCTCCCTGAGCACCTTTGAGAAAACGTTTGAGTGGTGATCCGCAAGCTCCCTGGGAATCATGCCATCCTTGCCGACCCGGAACATGTCGATTACGTTGGAGAGCACCTCCCCGTTTTTCGTAATCCCTATGGAAAGAGTGTGGGCGGTGCTCTCTATGCCAAGGGTCATCATGCGGCCATCACCATAATCGCGAGAATTGACAAAAGATTGTAAGCAAAATGCACTGCCATGCATGGGATTACGCTCTTGGAGGCTCTGTAGAGCAGGCCGAACAATATCCCGACAACAAGGGCGCCAGCAATCTCCATGGCTGAGCCGTAGCTAAGATGCGATACCGCAAACGCTATTGCGGCCGGGGCTATCCCTATCCTTGGGACCAGGAATGCCCGGAACAGGAGTTCCTCGCTGATTGGCGCGATGATTATCGCCAGAAGCGGGACATAGAATGGAAGCCCGCGTATTATCTTTCCTACTTCTGCGCTGTCGTTCTCGAGCCCGATGATCGGGGCAAGCACGAACAGCCCGATCAGCATGCAGACAAGCCCTACGAAGCCGCCCACAGTGAAAATTATGTTGGCCTTGAGGTTTCCCGGGATGCCGATGCCCTCCAGCGTGGTCTTCCAGTCCTTCTTCCACAGGAAGAACATGGCAAGGGAAAACATCCCCAGGTGCAGTGATGCCGAATAAAGGTAATTTTCCTGGAAAAAGAGAATGAGTGCAAAAAATGAAATGACCGAAAGGCCAAAAAGAAAAGCGAAGAATCTTCTCATGATTACGACTTCTTTTCGAAATAGCCGCATTTTCCGCAGGCGCGCCTGTTGTTGTGCTCAGCGAGCCTCACTCCTGCGCCGCACTTAGGACAGCTCTTTCCTGCCTTGAAGGGCACGAGCTTCTTTTCCTTCTTCTTCGGCGCCGGCTTTGCCTTTTCTTTCTTCTTGTCTGCCATGATTATTCACCTACTCCTTTTTCTCTTCTGCAGGAGCGCCCTCTGCCTTCTCGTCCTTCTTTTCCTGGCCGATGCCCTCCCTCTTTCTCATGTGTTCCGGCTCAACCCTTGCGAGCGTTTCCTTGTTCTCGTAAACATGCACGACACATGTCACCCTCTTGAGACCGAACTCATTGTTCACTTCCCTGAGCACTGTCAGATCAGGGTTCGCGGCGGCTTTGCCGCAGATGGCTTCCTTCAGCTCTTTCCGGTTGGGCGTTGCGCCGTCGAAACTTACAATCGCCTTAATCTCCTTCCGTCCAAGGAGCGGGTTGTCACTGGAATTCTTGATTTCTGTCTCCATAATCATCACCTAATCCTTTCAATCCTTTTCATTCCCATAGCCTCGAGGATATCGACCTCCTTTCCGGAGTCCGCATCCCCCTTCATCTCCTCTGGGATCTCAACATCGAACATTTCGTTTGTCTTGGTGTCCATCACCTGCGCACTGTTGCCGCTCACCGACATTATGAGCGCAGTTTTCCTCTCTATGATGGGGACTTCGACATCCGCGTCTCCCGGGGTGAGGAGCGTCTTCTTCTGACCGTTGAATATTCCGATTGCCGTAATCCTCATCTTCGCAGACCCGTGCTTTCCGGGCTTGGAAGATTCAATCTGGACTATGCGGCAGGGAATGTCGTCAACGAGTACATATTTTCCTTCTTTGAGTTCTTTTGCTACTGCAAAAACTTTCTCGACCATATTATACACCCATTAGAGCATAAGCTATAATTCGCCGTATTCGGGAAAATAATTAAAACCTTAGGTTTTTTAAATGTGGATTATGCGTTTAGTCGATTCTCACTGCCATCTGGTGAACATGAAGAAGGGCTATAAGCCTACTGAAGGCGTCCTACCTGTCACGGTGGGCTATTCCCACAGCACGAATGTCAAGACCGTTGCCATTGCAAAAGAGCTTGGAATTCCCTTCGTCCTTGGAATCGCCCCCCAGACTGCGATGAAATCCGGCCTGGGGAGCCTCGACGAATGGGTGGACTTCATCAGGAAGAACCCGCCCAATGCTGTCGGCGAAATCGGCCTGGACTACCACTGGGCGGAGAACGAGCAGCACATCGAGAATGAGAAGGCGGTCTTCCGGAGGATGCTCTCGCTTGCCGATGAGCTTCAGAAGCCGGTGGTAATCCACGCCAGGAAGGCGACGCACGATGTGCTCGACTTCCTGCAGCTAAGGCAGGAGGAGAAGCCGTTCATGATGCACTTCTTCTCCGGCACTCTTGCCGAAGCGCAGAGGGCAGTTGGGATGGGGGGGCTCATCTCGATTACCCCGCTCCACTCCAAGAGCAGAAGAACTATTATAAAATCTCTTGACCTTGAACATATGGTCGTAGAGACCGATGCCCCGTACGTCGGCAGGACTCCGGAAGCAGTGAAGGATGCCGTTGATTACATCTGTGAGGTAAAATCCCTCGATTTTGACATTGTTGCAAAGAAGACGGCTGAGAACTCCCTGAGGTTCTTCGGCGTAAAGGGCCCCAGGAGGTAGTTGCATGTTTGGACTTTTCAAAGGGCTCCTGAAGAAAAGCAGGCCCGATATAGCGATGCTTGTCGATGGACCCAATATCATCAGGAAGGACTTTTCAGTCGACCTTGTCCAGATAAAGAAGGAAATCCGGAAATACGGCAACATAAGGGTCTCCAAAATCTATCTTGACCAGTATGCCTCAGACAAGCTCATAGAGGCCATGATTAACCAGGGCTTCGATACTGAGATTACCACCGGCGATGTTGATGTCACCATGGCGATCGAGGCGATGGAATACGCCCTTGACCCGAACATTGATATCATCGCACTGATGACCCGCGATACAGACTACCGGCCGGTCCTTGTCAAGGCTAAGGCGAGGGGGAAGGGCACCATGATTATCGGGACGGAATTCGGCTTCAGCGCGGCACTTCGCAACACCGCTGACAAGGTGCTGATATTCGGCAGGGGCAAGAAAGTGAGGCACATGGACAACGAGGCCGACTGAGCAACATGTTTTAATTATCTTCGCAAAATGAAGTAGATGCTTTTTAGTTTGTTTTTTGAGGTGAAATAAAAAATGGCAGAAAGAAGACCCTTTGATGTCTTGAACGGTTCTTTGAACAACACCGTTATTATTGGAATGAAAGGCGGATATGAATTTAGGGGCGTGATGGTCGCATATGATGTGCACATGAACCTCGTGCTTGAGAAGGCCGAGCAGATTGTGAACGGCGAAGTCAAGCGCGGCGTGGGCACAGTGCTCGTGCGCGGGGACTCCGTAACGTTTATCTCTCCTTCATAGATTTTCTGATTAATTAGAAATCAGGTCCTTTGCGGGACCCTCCTTTTTCCTTTTCAACTGGCCCAGCGTAAGCCTTATAAAAAAGTGGACAGAAGGGGATTTGAACCCCCGGCCTCCTCCATATCGGAAGCTCATGAATACGAGCTTTTGCCAAGGAGGCGATCTACCGGACTGATCTACCTGCCCAAAAAAGGTGTTGCTTACTTTAGAGATATGATTATTTAAACTTTGTCCAATCCCCCCTTTCTTCTTCCTTTTCCTCCTCTTCCCCATCCTTGGATTCCTCTTCCTGCTCTTCTTCGCCCCCCTCGCCCCCAGGAGTCCCTCTTATGACAATCCGGTCTAATGCCTTCTTTTTCTTCTCTTCCTTGTGCTTCTCCCCTTCCTTAGGCGCCAGCTTCCGGAACAAGGCCTGTGCCTGCTCGCTTATCGCCTTGGGGATATTGCTGGAAGTAGCGACGAATTTCAAAGCCGCCAGGTTTTTCGTGCTCTCAAGTGTACTGAATACCATTTCGCTTTTTGCAGTGATTACATTCAGCGCCTTCTTTGTCATGTCCGTCACATTGAGCATGGGCGTCTTCATAAGCGCCTCAGCAACCAGGTCGTAGTTGCTAATGAACTCTATTGCCGCGGCAACCGCGACAATGCCCTGCTTGTTGCCAAGCCTCCCGAAAAGGTCCTGCGCTTCCTTGGAGGAATACTCCTGCACTTTCACGGGTATCGCAACCACTTCTGAGACCTCCCTGTGCTTCTTTGCGCCTTCAATCTTCTGTACAATGAGCTTGGCTTTCTCCCGCACCTCTATGGGGGCTGCGAAGAAGCTGGAGAGGAAGCTGAGTGCAGTCACATTCTGCGCCATCTCCAGCTGCTGGATGACTATTGGCCCTCGCCTCTTGAGCACCTCTGCAACCGCCTTGTTCACTTCGGTTACTGTGAGATTCGGGGTATTGTTGACGGCATTCG
Organism: Microcaldota archaeon; assembly: GCA_043812915.1. Taxonomy (GTDB): domain Archaea; phylum Micrarchaeota; class Micrarchaeia; order Anstonellales; family Bilamarchaeaceae; genus CAYVTJ01. The sequence continues at coordinate 244,471 of JBDRLQ010000003.1, forward strand.
CATATCCCTGGTAGTTTGATAGGAACTCAATAGTGGCCTTGACCGCCTTGGCTGTTGCCGGCGCTTTGACTGCCAGGAGCAGGCCATGCAGTTCAATCGCGCTCACCGGCTGTATGCTGATGCTTCTTTCCACGCTGGCTCCTTTTGCCTCCTTTGCCTTTCCCTGCTGCGCGGCGAAATTCGCATCCATATTCGTCAGCAGTGTCTTTGCCTGCTCCTGTATCTCTATCGGGATGGCCTTGGATTTTGCCAGGAAGTCCAGCTCCTTCTTGCGGCCCTCCCCAACAAGCTTCTCGAAGAACATCTGCCTGTCCTTGATTATGTCCTCAATCACCTTCTCAAGGACCTCGGTCTTGGTAAGGTCCGGGGTTGCGTTTATGGCAATGGTGATGGCATCATAATTGGTGATGAATTCGACAGACGCTTCCACTTCCCTCCGGGGCTCGCCGCTGCGAAGGTCGGCTACCAGATGCTTCAGCCTGTCCTGGGGGTACATCTTCGTTTCCGTCGCCTGATGGGGGTTTCTCATGATTTTCAGCTCCCCCATCTTGATTCGCATGCTGTCGGCCGGGCTACTATCGCTCTTGGCGATTCTTCTCCTTCCTTTGGCCATGGTGCTATTCTGGGAATAAAGGATTTATATGTGCGCTTCCAATTCCGGCTTAATAGCAGGAAAGCCCGCTGTGAAGCCATACATGTTTGCATTGTTGGCAGTGCTGTTCTGGTCCACAACCGCGGCGGTCGCGAAACTGCTGCTTTCGACAATGGTTGTCATCCAGGTGCTGCTCTTCACGTCCCTCTTTGCCACCATCACCCTTTTTGCGGTCGCCCTGCTCCAGAACAAAACTAAAATCATCAGGAAATACGCGGCGAAGGATTTCCTGCGCTTTGCGTACATGGGATTCATTGGAATCTTCCTGTATTACGTGTTCCTGTATGCGGGCCTTGCCACGGCTCCGGCCCAAGAGGCCTTCGTAGTGAATTACACCTGGCCGATATGGGTGGTGATATTCGCAATCCCGCTTCTGCATGAGGGTTTGTGCCCAGAGAAAATCATGGGGACCGTGCTCGGCTTTACCGGAGTCGCCTACGTTGTCATAAAAGGCGATGTTTTGGGCTTTTCCATACTCAGTTCGGAGGGCGGCATGTTCGCGATTGCAGGCGCCGTGTGCTGTGGCCTTTTCTCGGTCCTAGGAAAGAAGCAGGATTATGACCGCATAACCCCCCATGGCTCTACTGCGGCTTCTGCTTTCTGTTCACTCTCATCACAGTTCTGTCCCTTTCTGAAATCCTCCAACTGGCCCCCGGAGAAATCGCCGGCCTTTTGTGGATAGGAATTTTCTCTAGCGGAATCGGGTACCTCTGCCGGTTCCTCGCGCTTAAGGATGGGGATACTGCGAAGATGTCGAACATAGCCTTCCTCACCCCCGTTTTGTCCATGATTCCCATCCTCCTGCTTCTTGGAGGGATACTGCCCCCATCCGTAATCGGGCTGGCGCTAATAATCGCCGGGATAATCATCCAGTCTGCCAGGGCCCGGGCGACAATCAGTGAGCAGGCGAAGTGCTGAACCTCGACTAAGAATATAAACATTGTCCTATCTATCCTCTCCAGCCAGAGTCTGGGACACTAGCCGGAAAAAGCAGAGATACTGAAGGAGCGAGTCATATGATGGCATTGGAAAACTTTTTTCTACTGGTCGGAGCGGTCATTCTCATAGGGTTCATTGGAAATCTTATCCGGCAGAGGACAAACATCCCTGATTCGCTTTTCCTGATACTTTTCGGGCTTATCCTAGGGCCGGCGACCGGGCTTGTCCCCGGAGAGGCATTACTTGAATTCGTTCCAATAGTGTCTGTCGCCGCCATGGTCACAATCCTTGTGGAATCCGGAATCGGCTTTGACATCTTCAGGATAATGGGCTCTTTTGGCAAGGCGGCGCTGCAAACAATACTAATAGCAATAACCACCACCGCCCTAATCACGGCATTCCTCACTTTTTACTATGGCTGGGACCCTGCCCATGCGGCGCTCCTTGGGCTAATCAGCAGCGGCACAACCACAATCACGGCAATGTCGCTTTTCGGATCTTTGAATGTGCCCAACAAAATCCGAAGGCTGGTTTTCCTCGAGACGATAATGAATGACTTCACGCTCATCTTGGGGACATTCATAATTGTCGAGTCCATCAAGTTCAGCAGCTTCAGCCTCGAGTTTGCAGCAAGGACGATATTCTCAGAGCTATCCGTCGGGGTCCTCATCGGCCTTATTGTTGCCCTGGCCTGGAGATACGTCCTTGAGCATATCAACCTTGAGCGCAAGCTCAACTATGCCTCCACAATCGGGGTATGCTTCGTCCTCTACTATGTGGCAGCGCTGCTTGGGGGCAATTCCATCGTTTCAATCTTCGCATTCAGTCTGTTTCTGGGCAATTACTACAAGATATATGACTTCATCAGCCCGAAGAACGCGGAGATGAGCGATTTCCAGTCCGTGCTGCGCTCAATCCGCTCTGTCCAGACGGACTTTTCTTTCTTCATGAAATCATTCTTTTTCGTGCTTTTGGGAGTGACCTTCAATCCGGCCCTTCTTGGTGTAATCCCGGTTGTGCTGATAGGCGGCCTGGTAATGCTGATTATCGTCTCCAGGTTCCTGGCAACGAGCGTCCTTGGCGCAATGGACAAGGAAATCGCCAAATACCGCACGCTGATTTCCATCATGATTCCCAGAGGCTACGTCGCAGCGGTGCTGGCATTCGTCCCTGCCCAGGAGGGGGTGGGCGTGCCGATGCTGACAGACATAATCGTGCTCCTGATAATCGTGACCACACTCATATCAATAGGTGGAGTGATGATATATGCGCGCGTCACGAAGAATAATGGCGGCAATGGAAATCCAAAGAAGATTGGCAATGACAATGCCAAGAAGAACGGCAAGATGAAATGAAGCCTTTTATTGTTTATCTAAGGAAGTACAAAACATGACCATCAAACGAACATCAATGCTCGGCCTTGAGAATGAGATGTTTGTGATTACTCCGGAAGGAAAGCTGGCCAACGGCGCGGATGACATCCTCAAGACCCTAACCGGCAAGCTCGCCAAATATGTCAAGCCAGAGCTCTCCAAGGGGATGATTGAGCTTACAGCCGAGGCGTATCCTAGCATCCGGGACTGCGCGGTTGAATTCACTGAGAATCTGGCGGACCTTGTTGAGGCTGCCGAGAAGGCCGGATACCTGCTGCTTCCCCTCGGCGACCACCCCACAAGATTCTTCCCTTCCCTGCAGAGGTCCACCTGGTATGACGCGATAGAGCAGGTAATAGGTACAGACGGCGCCAAGAGCGAAGGAAAAATCAGCGGATTCCACTATCATTTTACCCTTCCTGAAGGAATCGTCGGCAGGAAAACCAGCATGATTAAGAGCATAGAGCGCTCCGAGGCCAGGCAGGTGTTCCTGCAGCAGTATAATTTCATGGTCGCAGCCGACCCGGCTGCGCTCGCCTTCGCCCAATCCTCCCCGATCTGGAACGGGGTCCATTTCGGAAAAGACTGCCGCGTGCTTGTCTACCGGGACATGAGGGCGCAGCAGGCCGGGCAGACCCTGACCGGGATTCACTATTACCTTCCTGAGTTCGGGGCACTGCCTGATTATGAATTCACGCTGCAGGACCTGCGGGTGATGGCCGAGCAGAAGAAGACATATTATCTCAAGATTCTGGAGCAGAGCGATTTCCCGACCAACGAGATTGCGAGCGTCCCCACGCTCAAGTTCATGTGGGGGCCGCTCCGGGTCAACAAGATAGGGACAATGGAATACCGCGGGCCTGACATGAACTTCCCGGAGTACCTGTTCTCGCTCTCCAGCCTGTTCAAGTACGCTTTAGAGGCAATCGAGAAGAACGAATACCGGGTGAGGCCTTCGGACATCGGTATTTCCGAGCCGTTCGTTCTGGAGGGCAACAAGATTTACGTGCCGCCGCACTCCACTCTCAAGTACCTGGAGAGGCAGAGCGTTGTGCGGGGCCTGGAGAGCCCCGAAGTCTACAATTACTGCAAGGCGCTATTCGACCTCGTCTGCAAGATATCGAAACATGGCAAGTCCAGGAACTTCAGGAAACTGAGGAAGATGCTTGATGAGAAGCGGACAATGTCCGATGAGATCCTGGAGATGGTCAAAAAGAACGGCTACAGCCTGGAGGAGGAAATCCCCGAGGATATGCTGAACCATATCGCGCTCTACTACGCCGACAGGCTCTCGAAAGAGGCCCCCTCGATGCCGAAGTTCTTCTCCAAGTTCAGGGACTAGTTTTTTTGAAAAGGGAAAAAAATCAAAGGATATTGCCAAACCTAACCCTCTGCGGCAGGTCGGCTTCCTCCCTTGAGAAAACGGTCCCGTCCTTGAGCTTCTCCGCGACCATGTCACGCGAGAGGCTGTTCTTCCCCTGACCCATATGGGCGCGGATTGCGCTTGTTAATCCCATATCAGTGTATGGCCTCTCCCGGTTCTCTATGATTTTCCACCTGGCGTTCATCCATCTCATAAGAGCCAGGGCCTTCACTTCATCTCCGGCTTCCACTCCGGAAGCGATGCTTTTATGGGTGAGCCTTACAATCTCAGCAACTCCAATCCCCCTCTCCTGCAGCAGCCTGTCAAGCTCAAACCGCGAATCTTCCCTTGCCATGTTGGCTAGCACCATGCCAAAGACGCTGGGCACATTCGTCACCGGGAATGGGCAGTCGATTGTGGGTATGGTGTCGAATGCCACCGGCCCGGTGTACTCCTCCCTGCTTGGAAGCGTGATTGTTGGGGTGTATATGTTTGCAATGCCGGTGTATCCTGCGGTGTTAACAAGGAGGGGGTCGTACCCGTCCATCGAGTCCGGCTCGAATTCCAGTTCGTTTCCAAGGAGCCTTGGCGGCACCATTGCCTTCGTAAGCCCATCCGGCTGGAACGGGTATCCGTCTGCGACTGCATACTGGGCATCCTTGTCGCTCTTGGTCGGGTCTTTTCGGGTCAACGACCTTCTCTGAAATGTTGATTGCCTTGAGCATCGGCGGGGTAAGGAGAGTTCCCCAAACTTCGGCCTTGGCGTTAATTGTTCTGCTATCCCTAAGGATGCCCGCGTAAGGGTATCCTGCCTCAAAGAATGATTCGGTTACCGGAACATATCCATGCACAAGGCCCCTGAAGACGAGCATCACATCCTTGATGCCTTCCACCCCCAGTTGCCTGCCCTGGTCAATCTTCGCCCTGACCTGGCCCGGGCACGGGTTGGAGCCATATCCTATAAGGAGGAAATGCTCCTGCATGGGTTCGGCGCCCATCTCCCTGAGAATCTTGCTGACCTTAACGAATCTCCCGTCAAGGAGAATCCTGGCCGAATACGGGTCGTTCCCCTCGAAAGCCATGATATGGACCATGGGTTCTTTCCCGGGCCTCTTCAGATACATATAAGATGCTGCCGGTCTTTTCCCCGGGTATTCCTCCGGGAAGCCATCTCTAGGGCTGTTGTAATCACTTACTCTACTAACCAGAAGTTGCGGATGCACCTTTGCAATCTGCCTTGCCTCTCTGAGCGGGAGGAGACGTCCCCTCCGAAACGGATTCTGCAGTTCCATTTCCATAGCCCTGCCCTTTACCTCCGGACTAATTTGTTTTGCCATTTCTATAACCATCAATATACTCTTTCTATAATTTAATATAAACTAACCTTTATTTAAGCATTACTGCTACCCGTGAAAAATGGGGGTCATCGATTCTTTTTGGAAGGAAGCGAGGCGCCTACAATCTCTTTTTTAAACCTTAAACTGGTTAGCAAAGCATGGCAGAAATGCTGGATTTCTCAATCAATTCCCTCATTCTGGGGGGCACAGTGCTTGTCGTTTCCTTTGTTGTCCTTCTGGCCCTCTGGTCAGTCTTTATACGCGCCCTGTTCACGATATTCGGCAAGTCCAAGTTCTTTTTCATCCCGAGGACGCTAAAGGAGTTGATATTGTCCGTCTCATTCGTTTTCTTCCTTCTTAGCGTGTATTTTGCCGTGCTCTTCGTGAACCGGGATTTGCTGGCAAATGAGTTCTTCAAGGTATGGCAGATTCTGCTGATATTCTCATTCGCTAACATCGCCCTCAGGGTTGTGCTGACCGGCCTCGACACCCACTACCGGCAGATAAAGGATCGCTCAGGCATTTTCCGCTCCGTCGGCCTTCTCAAGGGCACGCTCGGCCTGGTGCTTTACCTGTTCGCCTTCATTCTCTCGGTGAATGTACTTAGCGCGGAGCTTGGCCTGGTCGTTACTGCGATACTGCTCTTCATTATCGTGCTGGTGTTCGTCGCAAGCTTCGACCAGATGAAAAGCATCGTTTCCGGCCTTCAGCTGGGGGACTATTATGTGGAGTATGGAAGGCTAATCCGGATTGATGGCAAGGCGGGCTTCGTTGAGAGCATCCATGGGAGGTCAACCGTCCTGCGCACAATGGACGGCGAAACCGCCGTCGTCCCGAATTCCGCCTTCTTCAGCCAGATATTCGAGATTGAGCAGGAAGATGGGAACAGGCTCACGCTCCTGGCGACAGTAAAAGGGCGCCCTGCGGGAAAGATAAAGGAGCGGATTTCATCGATTTCCAGCAAGATTACGATGGGCCTCAAGGAGACTCCCAACGAATACCTGCCCAAGGTCTTCGTGTCCTCGGTTTCAGAAGGCGCCAGCGAGTTCATGGTGGTTTTCAGGGTGATGCCGGATTCAGACTTGCGGAAGATAACCGACACCTTCTGCCTGGAGCTCGCAGACGAATTCAAGGAATCGCTCGTTTCAGTTAGGGTGAAATGACCTGTTTTCCGGTTTTATGCTGGATTTAATAATATTTTCAGCCAACGAATAAGCCATGAGAGGCATTGTATTCCTATTTCTGGTCTCAGCCTTGCTTATTGCTGGCTGCGTTGACTTATCAAAGGTGGATGTAACACCTGTGAACCCCACCAACACTACCGGGACTCAGTATCCGGCAGTTTGCAGCGGCTCGGTCTGCGGAACCGATGGCAATACCTATCCTTCTGACTGCGCGGCTCTTGACGCCGGGGTGCAGTCTGCCTATCTGGGCATGTGCATCCCGGAATGCACTGATACTGATGGCGGGGAGGATGCGGAGGCTTACGGCACCGCTTCTGTCGGTGAGCTGGCTAGCTCTGACTTCTGCATAGATGCCTCCATTCTTGTCGAATACTCATGCGATGGTGGCGCAATCGCCAACAGCACTCTTACGTGCGCCCAGGGGAAGAAGTGCGAGCGGGGAAGGTGCGTAATCGATGAGAGCGCACCCAACGAGACCGAGCCCGAGGATAATGAAACTGTGGCCATCCCGTCAGTCGGCTGCCACGGTCCAACCGAGCCCGACGAATATGTCATGGAAACAATCACTTACAACGGGGTTGAATTCTCAGACGTGTGCGTGGATTACCAGCTCGTCAAGGACTACTACTGCAAGGACGGCGAGCCGTTCACCATAAACAACGAGTGCGAGCCCGGATACGGGTGCATGCTCGGGAAATGCGAGTTCGTGCCGTACACATGCATTGAGACCGATGGCGGAAACGATACGCTCAACCGGGGAAGGACCACGGTCGCCAAGGGGATATACACCGGCTTCAACGAGATGGACGAGTGCGTGGATGATGGCAGGGTGCTGGAGCACATGTGCCTTGGGAACGGGAGCGCATTCACCCAGGAGCTGCTCTGCGGCAGCGGGCTGAAGTGCTTCGTTGGAAGGTGCCTGAGGAGCGACTGCAGCGAGGATGATGGGGGCTACAACCTGTTTGAGCGGGGGGTCTCGGAAGCGCATGAAGAAGAGTATCATGATGAGTGCCTTGATGATGTACGGATAAGGGAGTATTACTGCTATGGCGATGATGTGGACAGTGCCCTGGTAAAATGCCCTGAAGGGTATGTCTGCGATTCGGGAAGATGTGAGGAGGAATGAATCTTCCCCCACATCACTTTTATAAAGTTCATCTCCGCACATTTACCAGGTGCAAATGATGAGAAACCTGCATTTTCTTGCCTTTTTGCTGGCATTTTCAGGATTGGGACTCTGCTCTTTCGATATGCTCACTGATGATATTCAGGTCGGGTGGCCTGACAATGGTTTCCAGGCGGCCGACGTTGCCGTTGGCCAGCCTGGCTCCGGTTCTGCCCAGCCCGGGGCGCCCTCGATGGAATTCGCCATTGTGCTTGGGGCATCTTTGATAATCATCCTCGTCCTGTGGTTCATATACAGAGTTTTCTGGGGAGGGAATAGGAAGAAGCCCGTTAGGGCCCCTCCAGTGGAGGAGAAGCCTCCTGCAAAGGATTTGCCTGAAAAAGGGCAGCAGGTAATCGGTGCCAACAAGGAACTGGAATCATATGCGCCTGGCGGGGAAGAGCCTGAGCAGGAATCCAGGGGAATCGAGAAAGCGGCTGCCAATGAATCCGAGGCAGATGCGGCAGTGGAAAAGGCTCTTGGCGAAGAGCTCGCTGCCGAGCCGAAGGATGAGGTTGCACCGGCTGCTTCCAAAAAGGAACCTAAGGAAAAACCAAAGAAGGCAAGGAAACCTGCCAAAAAGAAGGCTGCGAAGAAGGAATAATCCCCTCTTTTTTCTATTTTTCAAGCCCGGGCGCCCGTTGCCACGCTCTGCTTGCAAGCATGCCTGCTCGCCAGTTTGTCAGCCTTTCTCCTGGCATTTCTGGTATCTACAATCCTGGTCGCCTGGACTACAATCTCCTCGGCGTATGAAGCGCAGTCTCCAGGATTTATGATTTTTATCCTGTCCACCGCCGCCGCAATCTCCGGAAACCTCGTCCTGAATGAATCCGTAAGAATTGCCGGGTTGCTGGCTACAATCTCAATTTTTCCCGCGACCTTTGCCACAGTCTTTCCGTACTGGCTGTCTGTTCTCGGCCTTAGGATGCGGCCCATCTCCATGCGGATTGCCTCGGAGCTCCTGCCCTTTGCCGTCTGGATATCTTCCCGGATGGCCTCTCTTTTCCGGAGGAACCTTATAAGAGCGGCCTCTGCGCCAACAGCCCTTGCGCATCTGCATGTGATGGGCACCAGGATTCCCCGTCTCTTTCCTCCGGCAAGGGTGTGCGGTGTACCAGCCATAATAATCACAAAATAGTATAATTGATAACATATATAATGAAAGCAAAAATGTTTATAAATGTTATTATTAATGTAAAAAAGGGATTTAAATCAGCGCCTGCAATCTCCTGCGCTCCTATAGGGGCCATCACCCGGAATGGGAAACTCCTCTATTTCCCTCCTTATCCTTCCAGATATTTTTTCAATGGCCTTCTTGGTCTCTTTGGATGCGTCGGGAAGCATCCCTCCAAGGCTTCCTGGGAATTCGCGCTCCTTTTTCAGACCTGTATTCATCAGCCTCTCAAATTCAACGAGGGCCGGCAAATCGCCCATGCAGCTATCCAAAATTTTCATGAGGGCATCCTGCGCCCTGGATTCCACATCAGCACTTCTCCATAAATCCGAGGCGACGACTTTGGGAATGACCTCCAAATCAGGAAATATGCCCTGCGCAATCTGCTTTGCAATCTCTCCCCTCTCATTTTCGGTTGCGAACAGGCTGATGAGTGCCGGAACCGCTCCCAAGCCCCCGATTTTCCCAAGGGCGTCGACCGCGTTTGGCACGGCTGGCGAGTGCGGGTCCTTCTCTATGAGGCATATTAGCAAATCAATCGATTCCTCATCCTTCTTTTCCCCAAGTTCCAATGCCGCCAGGGAACGGATGCCCGAATCCCTATGCGAAAGCGCGGCTCTAAGCGGCGGGAGGGCCAGAGGGGAATCAATCCTTCCCAGTGCAATGACAGCTTCCCTGCCACACTCCCTTTCCGCATCATCAATGCTCTTGCTCAGCAGGGCGATATGCTCTTCAGCCCCGGCAATCCCGAGAAACGCGATGGCCCTAAATCGCTTTCCGCTATCAGGGCAAGCAATATTCTTTTTTGCCGCGCGCATGGTCCCTTCACTCACTTTTCTGAAGGCATTTGCTATGGCATCTGATACGGGCAGTCCGGCCACTTCCTTGAGCTTCTGCAGCCTGCCGCCTTTGACAGGCACAATCGCTCGCTTCTTTTCGTTCTTTGCTGCCATTTCATCCCTCCGTTTGTGAACCCTGCCGTGCCTTCATATATTGTCGGAAAGCAATTATAAACGTTGTTAATTATGGCAATTTAAAGTTTAAATCAATCGGCCCGCACTCGGGGAACGCACACTTCTGAGCAAACGCTTTTATAGCTGATTTGAGATATCCAGCCATGCTTTACATCTCCCGCATCAGACTGCGGAATTTCAAATCCTTCAAAGTGCTTAATGTTGAACTGCCCCAGACCCTTCTCTGCCTGGCCGGGCCCAACGGCTCCGGCAAGAGCAACGTGGGCGACGCGATAAGGTTCGCCCTCGGGGAAACGAGCCTGAAATCACTCAGGGCAAGGGCAGTCCGCGACCTAATACATACAGGCTCAAAGACCGCGGAGGTCACCCTGAACTTCAAGGGAGACGAGGAAATAGAGGTCAAGAGGGTAATCCGCGAGGATGGGAAGATTCTTTATCGGCTGAACGGGAAGAATACCACGCGCAGGGCGATACTGGAGACCCTCAAGAGGCACAATCTTGACGAATCCAGCAGGAACGTCATCGCACAGGGGGAGGTCCAGCGCCTCCTGAACATGGGCGGAAAGGAGAGGAGGATGATTATCGACAGCGTCGCTGGAATCGCCGACTTCGAGCAGAAGAAGAAGGAAGCCATGCGCGAGCTGGAGACTGTCGAGAGCAGGATAAAGGACGCCAACCTTGTTCTTGGGGAGAGGGCCGCTTTCCTTGAGGAGCTCAAAAGGGAGAAAGAGGCGGCGCTCAAATTCACAGAGGCGCGCGACACGCTCCGAAACAGCAAGGGCACATTGCTCCAGAAGGAACTGGAGAGGCTCGAAACAGAGGGCGCGAAGCTTCAGGACCTGGAGGAGAAAATCGAATTCAACAGGAAAGCCAAAGAGCAGGAGCAGGAGGAGCTGCGCGGGAAAATCGATGGCATCGATGCCAAGCGCTCAGCCCTCAGCCAGGAGCTGCAGGCAAAGCAGAAGACCAACGCGTTAATCCGGAGGATAGAGGAGCTCAAGGCATCCTTAGGCTCGAAGACGCAGCTTATTGAGGACAAGGAAGGGGCTCTCTCCAAACTTAAGGGGGAGCACCTGGGCCTGTCCAAGGAAATCGAGAACGAGCAGGCACAGCTCACCTCCCTGAGTGATGAGCTTGAGAGGCTTCGCAGCGACCTAAAAGCGGCGGAGGCAAAGGCTGAGCAGCAGGGCGCGATACCAAAGAGCGGCAAGATCGAATCCCTCCGGGCTTCCCTTGGGGGAGCAGAAGAATCGCTGCAGGAGCTCCGCGAGCGGCTGGTCGCAGTTGAGGCAGATATCGCATCCAAGAAGGAGATAATAGAGGCAAAGAAGCAGGAGACTTCCAGGATTTCAGAAAAAGAGCCCGGGCAGGGCAATTTCGCTTCGGAATACGAGCACCTGCAGAAGGAAGTCGATAGGCTCGAGACAGAGATTGACGATTCTTTCAAGAGGACAAAAGAGATAAACCAGG
>JBDRLQ010000004.1:0-120703 GCA_043812915.1 Microcaldota archaeon
CAAGAGGACAAAAGAGATAAACCAGGAGATTGCGGAAATTGACCGCGAGCTCCTTGAGCTCAAGGAAAAGGCATCGATATTCAAGGTCCGCTCATCGCCCCATCTTGCCAATCCCGCTCTGCAGCTTGTCAATGACCTGAAGCAGAAGGATGGCAAGAGCATCTTCGGAACCGTCGCGGACCTTATCCAGTTCGACGCCAAATTCGCCCACGCGGTGGAAGCTGCCGCCGGCGCGCGCCTGCTCTACGTGGTCGTTGACCATGTGGATACCGCAACCGATGTGATTGAGCGGCTCAAGAGGACCAAAAGCGGCCGGGCGACATTCATTCCGGTCCTTGGCGTCCGCGCTGCAAGGCCCGCACAGATGAATGGCTTTTCATCAGTGCTTGACGTGATAAACTTCCCCGAGGAAGTGCGCCCTGCGATGGAGTATATCTTCGCGGACACCCTGCTTGTGGATTCTGTTGCGGATGCGAAGGCGGCGGGCACCGGAAAGATGCGCATGGTGACGCTCGACGGTGAAATCTTCGAGCGCTCGGGAATCGTCAGCGGGGGGAGGAACGCCAGCAGCATACTGATGGGCAACCAGCTCAAGAAAATTGAGGACAATCTGGCGAAGGTTAAGGCGCACAAGGACGGCCTTATCCAGGAATTGTATTCAATTCGGGAGGACGAGTCAAGGCTCCGCTCCCACAAGTCACAGCAGGAAGTGCGGATGAAGGCCCTTGACCTGGAGAGGCGGGCAATCGAGGAATCCGCCAGGGAGAATGAGGAACTCCGGAAAAGGAAGGCGCAATTGATTTCCGAAGTGAACTCGCTAGGCGAGGTGCTCATCCAGAGGGCTAGGGAATACGAAGAGCTGAAGGCAGGCATAGAATCTGCGCGTAAGAAGGTCGAATCCGCAACCCTGATGCTCGAAAAAGAGGAAGACGCATTCCGCGCGGAGAACGCGGTCGAGGCGAAAAAGAGGGAGGAGCTGGCAGGGGCGGTCTCATCGCTGCGCGCGACCGCGCAGGGCCGCCTGAACGAGCAGGAGCTCCGAAAGAAGGAACTTCGGCAGAAGGAGGAGCGCCTGAAGCAGGTGGATGCCGGGCAGAAGGACGCGCTGGACCGGATTACCGAGGCTAAAAGGCTGATAGCGGCCGAGCGGCAGGAGCTTGCCGGGCTTGAGGAGAAGATTGCAAGCGCCAGCAAGGCAATCGAGAAGATATTCGAGAGGATGAAATCCTATGAGGACGAATTGCAGGTCCTGGGCAAGGAGATGGGCGAAAGCCGCATAGGGCTCGAGCGCCTCTCCAAGGACTTCAACCAGCTGAGCATAAGGAAGGCCACCAACTCCACGAGGCTCGAGGACCTCAGGGCGGAATTTTCATCATACAATGATTTCACTTATCTTGAAGAGCCGAATGATGAGGACCTTCGGCGGGACATCGCCAGCTGCGAGAGGATGCTCTCCGAGATGGGCAATGTCAATATGGCCGCCATAGAGATGTATGACAAGAAGAAGGCCGAGATGGAGGAAATCCACGAGAGGATTGGCAAGCTCGCCGATGAGCGCCGGGCAATCTTCCAGATGATATCCGAAATCGAGGAGCACAAGAAAGAGGCCTTCTTCGAGACCTTCTACGCGGTTTCAGAGAACTTCAAGAAGATGTTCGAATACGTGCAGATCGGGGATGGCTACCTGTACCTGGACAAGCCGAACGAGCCCTTCGAGAGCGGGATGCACATCAAGATAAAGAGGAACAACCACGAGCACTCACTGAATTCCCTTTCTGGCGGGGAAACCACGATAGTGGCGCTGATGTTCATATTCGCGCTGCAGTTCTACAAGCCCTCGCCATTCTATATCCTTGACGAAGTGGATGCGGCGCTGGACAAGCCGAACAGCAGGAACCTTGCCGACATGGCAAAGAACATCTCCAAGGACAGCCAGGTGATAATGGTATCGCACAATGACACCATAATGGCGAATGCGGATACCGTCCTTGGTGTCGCGAAGGTTGCCGGGGCATCAAAACTGGTTGGCGTGAAGCTGAAGCGGCCATGGAAAACCGCTAGTACCGCTCACAGAACCCGGAGGGGTCCGCGCTTCCCTCTCTCCCTATCCTCCATCTTCTCTCAGTATAGGTGCCATGGCCGAAGAAAAGGTCGTTAAGGCAGCGCCCCACTTCAACCGAGGTTTCCCTTGTCTCCCCATCCACGGTGTATTGAATTATTACGGGCTTCTCCTGGTCAAGGGGCACAATCTCTATCCGCCTGCCGTCATCCTGGAATGGCGAAGCCCCGGACCCGTTGAACGGCTGGGATATCCTGGCAGTCACGATGATTGATGTCGCCAAGGACATCTCCCCCGGCAGGTCATAGCTTCTGCCGAGCACTTCCAGGAAGGTCGATATTCCAGTAATCCTGAACCTGAAGGTTCCGCGCTGCACCTGCGCGCCGATGTCCATCTCGACATCGGAAACCCCCCCTATTCTCTCAAATACCTCCCTTTGGGAGTCGAACACTTCCTGCAGCCCGCACATGTCGCAATAAACTATATCCTCCCCTGGCATGCCTCCTAGCCTATCGCTGATTGCCGAGCCGCAGGATAGCATGAAAACTGCCGCGGCGGCAACGGCGGCGCGGGATAAGCGCCTTCCAGGGCTTCTGGAGGCTTGCACTTGCATTTTTCCTGGCTTGCAGTCACTTGTTTTCGCTGGTTTCCGTTGAAAGCGCAAAGTATCACTTGTTCCTAGGTTTTAAGTCGTTTCAAGAACTCTTTTATCTGCTTATTAAAACATTTGTTAAAGTATGTGTTAGTATTTATATATGTTTGCGTATAATATAATATGTGCAGACTATAACTTTTATAACTCTCGCGGGTATGTGATTTTCATGGCAAAAAAGAAAGGTAGAGCATTATTCATCGGTCGCTTCCAGCCGTTTCATAAGGGGCACCAGAATGCAATCGGCGATCTTCTCAAGAAGCATGATGAAGTGATAGTGGTTATCGGCAGCGCAGAGGATTCCTTCACCGGGCCGAACCCGTTCACCACTGGCGAGCGCATGGACATGATTCGCGCCTCGTTCAGCAAGGGCGACCGGAGCAGGCTGATAATCGTCCCAGTCCGTGATATCAATGATAACCGGGTATGGATTGACCATGTGGTTTCCTATGTCCCGCCCTTCACGGAAGTATACTCAAACAACATGCTAGTGAAGATGCTTTTCTCCCAGGTCGGAATCCTCGTGAATCCCACGAAGATGCTCGAGAGGGAAGGGAATGAGGGCACTTATCTTCGGACCCTGATGGCAGAGGGGAATCCGGAATGGCAGAAGCACATCCCGGCCAAGACCATCGAGTACCTCACAGACATCAGGGCAGAAGAAAGAATGAAAAAGATAGCCAGGATGGGTGGTCTGAGGCTACCCAGGCGGCCTTGCTCCCACTGAGGCTATCGAGACAACAGTGCTTCCGATTGCCTTCCCCTTAACAACAACAGGGATGACATCCCCTGCATCATATGATGCGTCTGTTTCTATTTCGAATTCCCGGTCCTCCAGGGCATATATCCCGGCTGTCTGGGGAAGCGTTATGCTGTAGCTCCTCATGGAAACCCCATCGTACGGAAGCTCGAGCGTTTCATTGCTGAGCACTCTTAGCGTGGAGTCAGGCAGCTCATAGCCGATTTCACCGAAGTCCGCCTCAAGGCTCTCATTGTCCACGAAATCAGGAGAAACTCCTGCGCTGTACTGGTCTATATACTCCACATAGGAAAGCTCCCGGAACCGCATTACCTCGTCAACCGTGAGGCTCCTGCTGAAATAGACAATGTCGTTCTGCGTGATGGAGAATTCATAGCCTGTGAGGTTGGAAGTGTCCAGGCTGTTCCTCTCGGACCATGGGATGCTGTATGAATATGATATGAAATTCAGCTTCTCAACAATTGCGTCCACTTCCTCCTCCAGCTCATCCGCAAGGATGGCGGCGTTGGTGGTGTTTACCAGCACATTGTCATACGCCAGCCCCACGAACTGCACGGATACCTGGCTGTCCTCCTCAAGGAATGGCTCCATTATCACCCTGACTATCCCGCCCCTGCTCTGGGCATCGATGGTGGAGCCGTTCTCAAGCATGAGCTCCACAGTTCCTGGAAGCGCGATGTTGGCGATTGTCACTGTGGTGACGTTCGCTTCCCTTAGCATCTGCGCCAGCGGATAGACATCATCCCTGGTGGTGGTCTCAAGGAGCCAGCCGTCAGGCAGCTGGGTAAGTTCCCTGAATCCCTCATCATCACGTACCGAATCGAAGGATGACTCGTTGTAATCAAGCGATGCTATCAGCACCGGGTCGTAGGTCCGTATGGTGCCGTTTATCACGGCAAGCCCATACATGCCAGTCCCGCTTGCTTTCGTTGTGGAGCCGAGGTTGCCAAGCATCTGGGGGGCAACCATGCTCCCGAACATCACAATCACACCTACGAGTGCCAGAATCTTTATCTTGTCCTGTTTGTCCATGAACATCCTTCCGCATTAAGAAAAAAGCAGTATAGATACTGAACAAAAACCTTTAATTGCTTAGGCACGTCGTATCTATTGGATTCCAAGGTGCTGCAGATGTCAATCTTCGATGAGAAAGCAAAGGCCGTTCCGGCTTACGATGCCCTGATAGCAAAGATGTACAAGGAAGACCTCGAGCGCATGGATTTCGCGGTGGGGCTCTCCAATGGGATAAGGCTTCTCCAGAGCGCGCTCTACAGCTCCATGCAATGGCCTGTCAAGTTCCACGAGCCAATGTTCGAGGCAAGGGCGATATACGCGGTCCCGCAGAACTATTACCAGAACATCTACCTTGACGGCGAGAAGCTCGGGGTCGCCTTCGCGCATGGCGCCATGAGGTCCATTTTTTTCGTCGGGGGGAACCTCGTCGCCCTCTCCAAGCAGGTGAACCATCGGGAAGGCAGGGAATTCTTCACCTCATACGTATTGCTGCACCTTGGGCCCGGGGAATTCTCCCACAAGGTGGATGGGGACAAGCTCTGGATAAGCGCGGATGTAAAGAAGCCCATGCTGAATCTCGCAACCGGAAAGCCGGAGATGAAGAGCGTTAAGTTCAACTTCGTGAACCAGTCCGTGATGAACCGGATTGTCAGCAAGGAGCAGGTCGTCCAGTCCGACAGGTTCAAGCAGGTGTACCAGAGGTTCGGGGGCGCGCGGGCGAAAGCGGCGTCCATAGACATCGAGGGATACGCGGTAACTGTTCCGCATTTCTCGCCTCACCCATACCTCCTGCAGCTGCACAAGGAATTCGGCTTCGAATCCAACCGCCAGATGCAGGAGCATGTGATTGACTATTTCAATGAGCATCTAGGCCTTTGATTCTTTCTGATGTATTTTTTCTCTCCTGATGGGACTATTTATAAACACTAGGACACACTCAGGCTACCATCAACTATTATCCGGTGGGAGGATGAACAGGACACTTAAGAGCAGAAGCATCAAGAGCGAGGGTTCGGCATGCCCAAATGGCCGGGCCACCGGCAGAATAAGGAATATCGCAGCAGCAGCGGTTCTTGCAGCGGGCCTGATGATGCCCGGAATGCTGCGCGCGCAGACCTGCCCAACCTCGGTCTCTTTCAGCGAGGCGGGGAAGATTGCAGCAACAAGGTTCGAGTCCGCGGTCAAGTCATACGCCGACTTCTCGAAGATACGGCGGCTTGCGGGCTCGGCGCTTGACCAGCACATGGAGATGGCTACATTCATTTATGTTGATGGGAGGGGCAGAGCCAAGCTCCGAGAGGCAACGGTCACTTCCATCTGCGGCACGTCCGGCATGGAATGCTCCAAGCAGCCGTCTCTGCCCGCCTGGACAGGAAGCCGGGTGGACTCACTGGCATTCCCCTCTGAAAATGTCCCGCCTGGCGGATGCATAATATCCCTTTCTGAAATCATACCCCGGATTGACGAGTCCTCAGCCAAGGTGATTGCGGGCGCCCCGGAGAAGGTCCGCTCGCTCCCTCCGCGCAGGAAAGCAGAGAGCGTTCCTGCGGATAGCAGGCGCTTCGGGTTCGTGCAGGGCAAGCTGGTTCCAATTACTGAGAAGGGTTTCGTGGACCTTCCGTCCGGCCAGGCGCCTGACGGGAGAATGCAGGATGAATCCCACATCGACCCCAGGACAAGGGACGAGGCTGAGGCAGATGTGGTCCCGGCTGCGAAGATGGTCCTGGACAGGGACGGCTTCATATCGCATTTCGCTTCCGGAAAGCAGCTCGCGCAGATAAGGGAAACGGCACCTGCTGGCGGGAAGGCGGCCCGGCCTGCCGCATTGGACAAAGCCGCCGAAGCCCAATGTGGCGGAACAGGTTTCCAGCAGAGCGGCTTCTCATGGCTGGGCTGGATGGCGTATAGGAAGGGGATAGAGCCCTCGCTCTCCAAGCTCAGGGAAATCCTTGGCAGCAGGGCGACGGAGGTCCGCTTCAGGGTGCGCCTTTACAAGGGCGGCTCAGTGACGCTTCTGGGAACGTATGGGATGCGGGGTGATGAGCGCATGGCGGATAGCGCAGAGATTGCCAAGGCCACGAACATAAGGACAATCCTTGATGAGCACACGCTCTCATATGCCGGCGGAACCTGCGAGTTTGTGATGGGCATCCCTCTTGAGAAGGGGCTCAAGCACAGGGACTTCACAAAGAATCTGGCTCTCCGCTGACTTGGCGCAGCAGCGAGTATCCGAGCATCTTGTAGGCGAGTTTCGCTGCGAAGAATTCGGACTGGACAGAACCTGGGATCGGTATTAGTTCTACAATGTCAAACCCAACAACGTTTTTTTTCTCCGCGACCTTTCTTAGGAGCTCAATCCCCTGCTTCCAGTGAATCCCCCCGGGCTCTGGAGTGCCAACCCCCGGGACTTCGGAGGGGTCGAAGCCGTCCAGGTCGATTGTGACATAGACATTTTCAGAGAGCTGCCCAACGACCTTATCGGCCTCGAAGTCCGGCCCGTGCACGAACTCCTCCAGCCTGCTCCGCTTTATCCTGGCCATCTCCTCGCGTTCCATGCTCCTTATTCCGACCTGCACCGCCCTGTCCACCTGCTCCCTTATCCTTGCCATCACGCAGGCGTGGCTGTGATTATCCCCATGATATTCCTCCCGCAAATCCGCGTGAGCGTCAATCTGCAGGACGGACAAATCAGAGTATTTCTCCTTCAGCGCGAGGACCGGCCCTGTGCTTATGCTGTGCTCGCCCCCAAAGACAATCGGGAATTTGCCATCCCTGACAATCCCCCCAATGGCATCGCGCACCTTCATCATCGTCTTCTCAGATGTTTTTTCAGGCTCGAGGGGCTCGGCGGTACGTATCCCGAATTCAAGAGCTGGTTCCTTGTCCAGCTCGATGTCATATAACTCAACCTGGTTGCTTGCGCTGATTATCGCGCCAGGGCCTTTCGCGGTGCCTTCCATGTATGAGACTGTCCCTTCATAAGGAACCTGAAGCACTACTGCCCTGCTGTCAGCTGGTTCGTGCTGGAAACCCATGAATGCCTTTTTTGAGCTGGTGCCGGTGAATGTCATAATTAGATATGCGCAGCGAATCTTTTTATTGCACCCAGATTACCCGACCAGGCCGTTTTCCCTGGCGAATTCCTCAAACCTTTCAATCGTCTTCGGGCCGCATGGGGATTTGGACCTGGAGCGCAGGAGTTTGCGCCAGTCAGAATTGGCATCTATGAATCTTTTGAAGTCAACCAGGCTCGGATGCTCCATCTTCAGGGCCTGCCGAAGAATATTGAAGAGCCTCACATCCATCCCCGGAATGACCCTCATCTTCCCGTATTCCGTTTCCCGTTCGACAATCTCCTTGGCCCTCATGGCGCTAACCTTGAAGTCCCGCCCGAGCTGGGCATAGGTGGCGCCTTTTTTCCTTTCTGCAAGAATTTGCCTGTTCCTCTTTTCTGTAGGATGCCCCATCCAATCAGCCCTGCGTGAGCTTCTTGAGCCTTGCGAGGCTTTTTGCCGGGGTCTCAATTGTATTCAGCAGGTAGACCGGGACGCGGCTGAAGAGCTCCCTGAAGAAAGCCACCCTTTTTGCTTTCTTTGCCCTGGTCCGTATCAGCTGGTGCGGGTTGCAGAAATCTGTCTTCACCATGTATCTGACCGCGTCAGCCGCCGTCAGCTTCTTGAGCGCAGGCTTCCCTTTCTCCCTGGCGAGTATCACGAAGACGGTAAGCGTGGAGTTCTGCCTAATCCTCCCGCCCCCGAAGAACTTCTTGACATCCACGATTGCGCGCTGATTGTTGTCCATCCTGAGCCCCTTGAGCTTCTTGGCGAGCGCGGGCCAGCTCTCCGCAAGGTCATCGCGGATGTAGGAATTCTTCTCGGACGAATGCACTAGTATGTCTCCATCGGTCAATCGGACGAAGAACCAGTCATCCGTCAGGAAATTGTACCTCCTGTCAAGGAGCAGGCCATAGGTGAGCGTTGTCTTCCCGCTCTTCGAGGGCCCCGCGATGGCAACCCCCCTCCCGCCGAAATCTACGAAGGAGCCGTGAATCGAGTATCTCCTGTGCTCTGAAGTGAAATCCTCGAAGAAATCGGCGACAAGCGCAAGGGCGATGGACTTCACCCACCCGTAGTAATCGCAATTATGTACAATCACGGTCTTTGAAGATGGCTCATAGAGAACCCTGAGCTTCCTCCCGTTTCCGCAGACCGCAAAGAGCCTGGCGTGCGGCCTAATGGAATCCGGCATCGATTCGAAGTTGTCCTCCCACATCTCCTTGAACTCACTGGAATCCGTGAAGAACTTAACGCAAGTCCCGTGGATATTCGCTTTCATCTCAAAAAGCGAGGATGAATAAATCCGGTGCATCAGCTTCTCCTTCTTTTCCGGAGAAATCAGCTCCACTCCATATTTTTCTGCCATGGCGTTCTATCCAAGCCATTGTTTAAAATAATAATGTCGCCCGCCGCTCCAGATAGTTTTTTTAAATTCCCTCACGCTTATGCAGAGCATGGGATTCCTCAAGGAGCTCTATACACTGACAAGATTCGAGCATGCCCTCATGCTCGCTATCGCGGTGCTTATCGCGATTGTGATTGTCCAGGGCGGCCTCCCATCCTGCCCCTGCATTCTCCTGGTGCTTCTGGTCCCCATATTCAGCGAGATGGGCTCATTCGCCCTCAATGATTACCTTGACATAGAGGCTGACAAGGCAAACCGGATGGGCGGGCGCCCGCTTGTGAAGGGGACTCTATCACCGCGCTTCGCCCTGCAGTTCTCAATAGTCTGCCTGCTAGGCTCCACAATAATCGCGCTCTTCATCAATCCATATGCCTTCGTGATTGCGCTCGCCTTCAATGTGCTGGCCGTCCTCTACAACTGGAAACTGAAGGACCTCCCGCTTCTTGGCAACATTTACATCGGCACCACGATGGCAATCCCATTCATATTCGGGAACTACGTGGTTTCCCCGCAGCTTTCCGTGATGGCGGTCATCCTGGCACTTCTCGGATTCGTTGCCGGCCTTGCCAGGGAGATTGTGAAATCCGTGGAGGATATGGAAGGCGATATCAAGGCAAGGGCTTCAAGGACCCTGCCGGTCATAATCGGAGAGCGGCCGGCACTGATAATCGCGGCTCTCCTATACCTAATATTCATAGCGCTAACCGCCGCTCCAATCGCCTTCGGGATGAAAATCGCCATAATCCCAGCAATCATCATTCTGGCTGCGGACGCGGGGATACTCATTGTAGCATTCAGGCTTCTGACCATGAATAAGAGAAACCGGGGCAAAGCCCTCAAAGACGCGAGGAAGCAGAGCCTTGCCTTCCTTTTCCTCGGATTAATTGGCCTCCTGCTCGCTTCCTTACTTTAGTTAACACCATGACGACTAATGTCGAAACATCTGCCGTCTTTCTGCAACCTTTATTAATCTTACCTTCTTCTTTAGAGAGCAATATTTCCCAATTGAGGTGATATGGATATGACAGAAAAATACGGAGAATGGGCATTCCTTCTTGGTGTGCTTCTTGCCGTAATTATCGGTCTGTTCTCAAGCAGCCTGGGAAGCGAAGTCATCACATACGTCTATGCGGTGCTTGTGCTCCTTGGTCTTGTGGTCGGACTGCTGAACATCCGGGAAAAGGAGATCAACTCCTTCCTGATAGCAACAATAGCACTCATTGCAGTTGCGAGCTCGTGGCAGCCCGTCACGGCGATACTGACAACTGTATTGCAGGCAACCCCAGTCACGGCCGACCTCGGCTTGGCACTGGTCGCCTGGATGCAGGGATTCTTCGGAGCGCTTGTTGCTTTCGTCTCTCCGGCCGCGTTCGTCGTGGCGCTGAAGGCGGTATATAACCTCGCCGCAAGGGCGAGGTAATTTTTTCTTTTTCCCCTATTCTTTTTCCAGCGGGTTGAATTCTGCGGGGTGCTTGTGCGTAGTCAGTATGTGATTGCTTATCGTGCCGACAACCCCCCGCATATGCCTCACCGCCTTAATAACCCTCAATAACTCATCCTTGTCCCTTGCCCTAACCATTATTTGCGCATCACTCTTCCCGGTAATCTCATATAGCGCTTCCACACATGGGATTTTCTTGATTTCCGACATCAAATCGCCGTTCTCCGGGCTCTCGTCTATTTTTATCGTTACTATCGCCTGCGTCTCATAGCCTAGCCGCTCGAAATCAATGTCAATCCTGTGGCTGCGGATTATCCCCAGCCCCTCCAGTCTCTTCACCCTTTTGAGCAGGGTATTCTGGTGGACGTCAAGCTCATTTGCCATATTCTTAATCTGAGCTTTGGAATTCCTCCTCAGGCGGCATAATATCTCAATGTCTATGTGATCCAATTTCGCCTCCATCTAGTCACCCTTCAGGTAATGGGAAATTTTGTTGTTTATATTCATTTTCGGTGGCAGAATGTCTCCATCAACAGTCCCCTTAAAAAGGCGCTGTCGATAACAACTTTCCGGGCTATTGAAGGAAACTCCCTCTCCCCTCCCCGTCAGGAAACCGTTTATAAACATTTCTTTTCATACTTCTCCTTTACTTATTAATTCCGGCGCGGTGGGTTCGTACCCACACCACGAGGGCGCAAGCTCTTGTCGGTCCCAATGTATCCAACCGGGGAGGGATTCTCTCTCTGTGTTATATTAGCGCTTCCAACGAGGTGTCAACCTCTGGAGAAACGCTATTGGAACCGTTTCGGTTCCCAATGGGCTCCGCGATAAGCAGGTGCGATAAGATGGACATACAGAAACCTAGAAAGGGCTCAATGGCATACAGGCCAAGGAAAAGGGCAAGAAGTCAGAATGCGAGGACATACTGGCAGCCCCACGAAGAGCAGAGAGTTATGGGGATTGCGGGATTCAAGGCAGGGATGACTCATGTTTCCATGGTGGACAAGACAGAATCTCCATCAAAGGGGCAGGAAGTGGTCAACTCCGCGACCATAATAGAAATCCCTCCGATGATTGTTTACGGGCTGAGGTGCTATGATGGCGCCCGCTCGCTCTACGACATCTTTACCACTGACGCGAAGGTGCTCGAGAATGCAGGCATCACGAAGGCGAAAAGCCCGAAGGCGTCCAAAGAGGGCGAGCTTAAGAACGTCCGCCTGCTCGTGCACACACAGCCGGCGATGACCGGGATAGGCAAGAAGAAGTGCGAGCGGATGGAAATCGGCATCGGCGGAGCTGACGCTAATGCCAAGCTTGAGTATGCGAAGGGCATGCTCGGCAAAGAGCTCAAAATCTCCGAGGTTTTCAAGCCCGGGGAGAAGGTGGATATAATCGCGGTCACAAGAGGCAAGGGATGGCAGGGCCCGGTCAAGAGATTCGGGGTGAACTGCCAGAGAAGGAAAGCCACCGGAAAGAGGAGGCACGTGGGTACTCTCGGTCCGTTCCACCCTGCATATGTATTATATACGGTGCCGCAGGCCGGGCAGACCGGATACCACACACGGACAGAGCTCAACAAGGAGATACTCAAAGTAAGTGACAAGGTTGAGGAGGTTAACCCCTCGGCAGGATTCCCGAACTACGGATTCGTAAAAACCGACTACGTGGTAGTGAAGGGCTCGATACCAGGGCCTGTCAAGAGGATGGTGAAGCTGAGGCTAGCAAGCCGTGGAAAAGCGGGAGAGGAGCCGCAGCTGATCGAAATCTCCCTCGACCCCAAGTAGGTGATAATCATGAAAGCAACCGTTTACTCTGTTGAAGGGAAGGCCGTTAAGGAGATTGATTTGCCATCTCAGTTCGAGGCAGCGGCAAGGGATGACCTTGTCAAGAGGGCTGTCCTCTCCGAGGAGAGCAAGAATTACCAGCCCAAGGGAAGCTATAAATGGGCGGGCCTTGAGACATCCGCTAGATACCGCGGAAGGAAGGAAGACTTCGGCTCTGGTAAGAACAAGGGCATCTCGCACCTGCCTCACGAAGTGCAGCCGGGCGGGCAGCTTGGTAAGGTCAAGCGCGTTCCCCATGCCATGCACGGGCGCAGGGCACACCCTCCGAAAGTGGAGAAGAAAATCGTCGAGAATATCAACAAGAAGGAATATCTCCGCGCGCTTGAGAGTGCGCTCGCATTCGCCGCCCAGAGGAAGGCCGTATGCGGAAGGAGCAACGCGGACATAGGCGTATCTATACCCGTTGTAATGGAAGACTCATTCGAAGCGCTCAAGAAGACCGCGGAAGTATCCAAGGTCTTCGAGGCACTGAACCTTCTTAAGTTCGTTGAGAAGTCAAAGCGCACCGGGGCAAAAGCCCCGCTCGTAGTTGCTTCATCCGGAAGCAGCGTGATAAAGGCGGCGGCGAACCTTGCGGGCGTTGACGCGGTCAGCGCCAAGGAGCTTCAGGTTAGGCACCTTGCGCCGGGAACACACCCGGGTAGGCTCACTCTCTTTACTGAGAAGGCCCTTGGCGAAATCGCCGGAAGGTTTACGGAGGGAAAACAATGATACTGATAGGACCCGTCAAGACGGAAAAAGCAATATTGATGATAGACAATGACAATGCGCTCACTTTCGAAGTGGCGCTTCGGTCTACCAAGAAGCAGGTTCAGGAGGAAGTTGAGCGCCTCTTCGAGGTCAAGGTTGCCTCGGTCCGGACGTTCATAACCTCAAAGGGCAATAAGAGGGCAGTCGTGCGCCTTGAGAAGGGATTCAAGGCAGATGATGTGGCCACCAAGCTGAAGATTGTCGCGTAACAAGGTGAACACTTATGGGTAAGAGATTAAAGCAGCAGAAAAGAGGTGGGGGCTCCCCGAAGTACAGGGCACCAACTAGAAGATCGAAGGTCAACCTGGTATACAGGAACTATGACGACATTGAGAAAACGGGCGTGCTCAACGCCACCGTCGTCTCTTTCCTGGACGATCCGGGGCATGACGCAATCCTCATGAAAGTGAGGTATGACAATGACGAGACCGGGTATCTGCTCGCCCCTGAGGGCATCGCCGTGGGCGACTCCCTTGAAATCGGCGCGCAGGGAAAGCTCCTTCTTGGCTCCGTTCTTCCGCTCTATCTCATTCCGGATGGCGCGTACATCTTCAACCTCGAGAGGAATCCGGGGGACGGCGGAAAGCTGGTGCGCTCACCGGGCTCTTACGCCACCATCATATCCAAGGAGGGAAAAATCGCTTACGTTAAGCTGCCCAGCAAGGCAACGCTGGTCCTATCCAGCGAGTGCAGGGCCCAGCTCGGAGTGGTCTGCGGAGGGGGAAGGCTTGAAAAACCTCTTCTGAAGGCTGGCACTGCGCACTACAAGCACAAGGCCAAGCACAGGCTTTGGCCCAAGGTACGTGGTGTGCACATGTCCGCATACGACCACCCGCACGGCGGAAAGCAGCACCATGTTGGTAAGCCCACAACGATTGCCAGGGGCGCACCGCCAGGCTCGAAGGTCGGGCACATTGCTGCAAGGACGACCGGAAGGAAGAAAGGTAAGAGGGTTGCCGACAAGGGCAAGGCAGGTAAAAGGTGAAAATCATGGTCAGGAAAGATACCTGGAAAGGATACGACGATGAAACGATTAAGGGAATAAGCCACGAGGATTTCCTCAGGCTGACAACCTCCAGGAACAGGAGGACTCTTGCCAGGCTGAAGAACAACCCTAAACTCAAGAGGTTTATGGACAAGGTTCGGAAGGCCAGGGAGAGCGGAAAGGGGAAGATGATCAAGACCCATATCCGGGACGCGGTCATCATGCCTGAATGGCTCGGCCTCATGTTCGGCGTATACAATGGAAAGGAGTACAGGAAGGTGGAGATATCCATCAAGAAAATTGGCAAAAGGCTAGGCGACTTCTCGCACAGCACCACCAGGGTTCTGCATTCTGGTCCGGGTGTCGGTGCCACAAGAGGCTCCAAGTTCGTGCCGCTCAAGTGATGACCATGAAAGGATACTCTTGTGATTTTTCAGAACAGGATTTCGCTTCTGCCAGGATTGAGGATGTGAACGCATCCTACAAGGACCTGACGGAAGTGTGCGGAGTAATCAGGAACAAGAAGGCCGATTGGGCAGTCGACTTCCTGACGAAGGCGGCGGCAGGCGAAGTGCCGGTGTTCTTCCGCAGGCACAACAAGAGGCTCGGCCACAGGAAAGAGCTTGGCGGAAAGAAGGGCAGGTACCCCAAGAAGTCCGCGGCAATCGTCCTGAAGGTCGTCAAAAGCGCGATGGCAAACGGCACGGTCAAGGGCCTTGGCGAGGGATTCGTCATTGTGCATGCAACAGCCAACAAGAAGCGCACTTATCCGAGGATGGCCCCCAAGGGAAGGCAGGCGCGCTCATTCCTTGTGACCTCAAGGGTTGAGATAGTGCTCAAGCCGACCGATGCCGCCCCCAAGGGCGTTGAGGTGAGGGCCCCCAAGAAGCCGGACGCAAAGCCTGTGGAGAAGAAGGCGGAAGCGAAGGTCCCGAAGAGGGAAGAGAAGCCCGCTCCGAAGAAAGAGGCCCCTAAGCCCGAAGAGAAAAAGGCCGAGGAGAAGGAAGATCCTCCGCACGATGCCCTGAAGAAGGAGGGCCTCAAGGAGCAGCAGCACAAGCATTCCGAGGAGAATGCGGTCCACCACGAGCACCCGAAGATGGAGCACGACCACGGGCAGGCCAGGAAGACGGAGATAAAAAAGGAATAATACAGAGGTGTTATGATGCTTTATCAAGAAAAACTGATTGAAGAACAACTCGGAAGATACAAGATAATGAAGTACCTCGAGAAGAAACTGGACCGCGCCGGCCTGGCTAGCGTGGAAATCCAGAGGACTCCGCTGGTAACTAGGATTACCCTTGAGGTTACCAACCCGGCAAGGATTATCGGGAAGCGGGGAAGGCTCATCAACGAGCTCACCGACACCATCAAGAAGGAATTCAGCATCGAGAACCCTCAGGTCAGCGTTATCGAAGTGCGCGAGCCGTTCCTCGAGCCGCGCATGGTCGCAAAGCGCGCCGCGAAGTACATCGAGATGGGGAAGAAGGTGCGCGCGGTGCTGCACTACATGCTCAGGGAAATCATCCGCTCAGGAGCTTTGGGAGCAGAGATAGTCGCCTCAGGAAAAATCGGCGCCAAAGGAGCCCGTGGAAAGAGGCTTCGTGTGTCCGCCGGATACATCCCCAAGGCTGGAGAGCCGGCAAGGCTCCTTAGGGTCGCGCACATCAATGCCAACACTCGCTCCGGGGTAATCGGCGTTCTGGTCAGGCTCGTCCCTCCAGGAACAGTGTTCCCGGACAAGGTGACATCCGCGGTCGTTCTTCCGAAAGTCATCGAGGCTGCCCGCTCGTTCGGCGGCAGGCGTGAAGGTGAAGAAGGCGCCGGAAGGGCTGGCGGCGAGCGCAGGGGACCGCCCGGAGGGCGTGGTCCTGGCGGATTCAAGAGAGGCCCGCCCAGAAGGGGCGGCTTCGGAGGCCCGGGCGGCTTCGGAGGCCCTAAAAGGGGCCCGCCCAGAAGGTGATTTTGATGGCTGCAATCAGGAAGAGTGATTTTGAGAAGATGAGCAGGAAGGAGATGGAAGCCAAAGTCTTAGAACTCGAGAGGCTCATCCTGGAGTTCCAGGGCGAGGGCAAGAGGGATAAGGCAAGGCCTCTTCGCAAGGCCATCGCCTCACTGAAGACGCGCCTGGGCTCTGCACAATCTTTAAATACAGGCTCTGCGCCCAATATTTCAGCAAAACCTGAAACAAAAAAGGTGACTGGACAAAAATGATGGATAAATGCCCGAAATGCGGAATGCTCATGGATCTCTGCGTTTGCGAGATTCTTGACAAACAACAGGCTCAGAAAATAAAGATTTACACAACACGGAAAAAGTTCAAGAAACTTGTGACCATCGTTGAAGGCATAGATAAGAAGCGCCTCAACGATACCGCGAAGGCTCTCAAGAACAAGCTCGCCTGCGGCGGGAGCGCCAAAGAGGGCGTAATCATCCTGCAGGGGACGCACAAGAACAAGATTCCGCCCATCCTGAAGGCGATGGGATATCCTGAGGAGAGCATCGAGGTCTGCTAGGCCTCATTTTCTCATTTTTTATCTGTAAGGCCCTTCGACATCTCCGATTTTGCCAACTTTCATCTCTATCGCATGCTTTACTCTACCCAGTCTTAACTCTGCCTCGGCTTCCGTTCCATTGCAGGTTCCTTTCCATTCCTTTGCTCCAAGCTCCATATGCGAATGGAAGCCTCTCATCATCTCATCATAATAGTTGTGCTCAAGGATAATCAGGAGCGCCTTCTCGGCCATGTGCCTGACAATCTCTTCCGGGTCTGCAAGCGCCTTTGACAGAGGTGTGGCGGCCCGATAGTCATGGGTATATCCAAGCAGCCTTACAATGACTGCCTTGCATTCGGCATCCTCTGCAGCTTCCATCGCATCTGATAGCGGCGAAATGAATGTCTTTCCGAACCATATGCCGAGATTGTTCGGATGATGTTCCTCGATAAACATCGCCAGGGCCTCGAAAGTCCTTGTTCGGACCATTCCGTTCTCATCATTCAGAAGGGCTGCGAGCTTCGGGCCAGAGTCGCTATGGAACAGTTTTTCAATTGCAAGTACTCCCCCATGCCTCTGCCACTCATCTCCATTCATCAGCTTCTCTGCGTACTCTACCATTCTACTGTTTCCAATCCCGACAGCCGGAATTGCGGCCATTGCTTCTGCAGCTGCAATTCGCATCTCTTCATTCCTGTGTCCGAGGCAATTGGACAGCTTTCCTTCTATGCCAGGCAGGAATGTTGCCAGCTCCTGGCCTTCAATCTTATCTCCAACTGGCAAGTGAGCCATTATGAACATGCGAAATGCGACCAGGTTTGTTATTGTGGCGTGCGGGTTATGGTCCGGATCGATTGCATGCATAATCCCATGCAGTTTCTTCAGGCCATTCTCGCGTATCTTCGGATCATCTCCGTTGGATGCAAAGAGGACGGTTTTGAGCGCAATATCTCTCCAGCCCGAGAGCTTCGGCTTCTTTCTTGCGACAATCCCGTAGATGCCCTCTCCGGAAGGCGCGAATTTTCTTTCTATCTTTCTTCTTGCCATTTCAAATCTGGCCCTGGCAATGCCGCTGCTGGCATTTGTCTTGATAAATTCCCCTGCCTTTTTGAAAATCGCCATGATTTGCCCTCAAGCTCTCTTACTAATAACTGGTTTGCAGGGAAGAGTTTTTAAAGTTGTTTTAAATGTAAAAAAAAGAGTTATTTATTGAAGAACTGCCTTATGCTGCTGCACACGAAGTCCAAATCATTCAGGTCCATGAAAGGGTAGGTCGGCAGAGAAAGCGTGGTCCTCGCGTATTCTTCGGCTCCCGGATACTTCTTCTTCCCGTATCCAAGCTCCTTGTAAATCGGGTGCATGTGGATTGGCACCCTGAAATGGGCGTCTGTCGCGATTCCAAGACCCCACAAATGGTCTTTCAGCCTGTCCCGCCCTTCCTTCACCGTTATCACGAACTTGTTGTAGGCCGATTTCCTGCCCTTCTGCTCTTCGGGCAATTCTATCCCGTCGATTCCCCCGAGCCCCTTAAAGTATTCCGAAGCGACAAATCTCCGGTCCTCGTTCCATTCCCTGAGCTTCCGCAGCTGCACGCGCCCGATTGCCGCATTGACCGTGTTCAGCCTGCCAGTATACCCGATGCAGGTGTGCTCATGGTCATAGCAGGACTTGCGCCCTGTATCCGCAAGCACCCTTACTTTCTGCGCGAGCTCCTGGTCATCCGTTACGACCATGCCCCCATCTCCGCCGACGGTCATGTTCTTCATCGGGTTGAATGAGAAGCAGCCCGCATCGCCAATGCTGCCAACCAGCTTCCCACCGTATTCCGCGCCATGCGCCTGGCAGGCATCCTCAATCACAAAGACGCCTTTCTCCTTGGCAATCTCGCATATCTCATCCATCTCGGCGGGATTCCCGTGCAGGTGCACCGGTATCAGGGCGTGGGTCTTCCCGTTGGCGAGCTTCCCTATTTTTGACGGGTCTATGTTCCCGTCCTTCTGCACATCGCAGAGCACCGGCTTCCCCTCGGCGTGGAAAACACAGTTGGCGCTGGCGATGAAGCTCATGTCGGTCGTGATGGCTTCCTGTCCCCTTCTCATCCCTGTTGCAAGGAGGGAGAAAAAAAGTGCGCTTGTCCCGGAATTGGTGGAGACTGCGTATTTTGTGCCGCAGAACCTGGCGAATTCCTCCTCGAACTTGTACACGCTCTCACCGAGTATGAGCCGCTCATTCAATAGCGCGCCCTGCGCGGCGGCCAGCATCTCCTGGCTCATCACCGGCTTGTATATCGGGATATACCTCTCTGCCATATTTTTCATTTCTCTCCAAGGGCTTAAATACATTCTGAGCAGTATCTTCCTTGGGTAGTTTCTTTATGAGAAACAAGGAAAATATCAAGTATTCAACTTTCATAGGGCTTAAGGTGGAGATATCCAATTCGAGCCAGCAGGGGCTCGTAGGCCTTACGGGGATTGTCATTGATGAGACCAAGAACCTTCTTGTAATCGAGGGCAAGGATGGCAAGGAGAGGAAAATCCCAAAGGCATCCTGCACATTCAGGTTCACGCTGGATAACCTGGAGCATGTCGAAATCGACGGGAAGGACATCGCCTTCCGCCCTCACGAGCGCCCGAAAAAGGTGTGAGGATGGAAGCAAAGCCGGTTTCAGTCGGGGAGATGCGCGGAATGGAGGAGAAGGCATTCTCTTCAGGCACAACTGTCCTTGAGCTCATGGAGAAAGCGGGCAGGGAATGCGCGCGCCTGATTGTAGAAAAAGCCGGCCCTGGCAAAAAGATAGTTATCTTATGCGGGCCCGGGAACAACGGGGGGGATGGGCTGGTGTGCGCCAGATATCTTTCTGAAAACAATGATGTCAGCCTTGTCCTTCCGATTGAGCCCAAGACTGATGCGGCAAAGGAGAATCTTGAGAAGGCAAAAGGCACGCCAGTCAAATTCGTTCCATTCAAGAATGCCGGGCCTATCCTGGAAAGCGCCGAGATTGCTGTGGATGCCCTCCTTGGAATAGGGGCAAAAGGAGGGCTGCGCTCTCCGATAAAAGAAGCCTGCCAGCTGTTCAATTCCTCAGAAGCCTTCAAGATATCGATAGATGTTCCAACCGGGATGGATGCAGACACGGGGGAAAGGGATGAAAACGCGGCCCTTCCGGATGCCACAATATGCATCCAGTCCCCTAAAACCGGAGTAGCAAAGAACTGGGAAAACTCGGGCCGGCTCTGGATTGCTGATGTCGGCCTGTAGGCAACTATCCACTCTCTTTTACTTTCACAAGCTTGATCCAGGTTCCCCTGACCCACTCCTCCTTTCCAAGGGCGAGCGTGGTGAATCCCATTCCTTTCTCGTCATTCCATTCAAGTGAGGCTGTGGTGCTGGTGATATCGGATACTCTCAGCCCCCTGCCGACATATCCGCCGACATCCGCTGCGTCGGGAAGGCCGTCAACCTCGAACCTTGCCCTTCCATTTACCAGCTTGGAGTTGTCGAAAAACTCCCTGTTACAGTCAACCATGTGGTGGAGAAGCTCAATGTTCCGAAGCATCGTGACATCCATATCCTCCAGGATTTCCAGGATGAGCGGGTCGCTAACTCCCGCCATCCTCTCGATTGCCTCGCCTACGATTTCGCTCCTGAATGCCTTTGCGGCCTCATACCCGGCAATCCCCCTGCCATTGTGGAACGAGGTCAGCATATAGAGCTCAATATCCCGCAGCAGCCTCTCCGAGACGCTCTCATTCCATCTGCCGACAGTGCCGGTCAAATCAAGGAACCTGAGCTTTATCATCCCCTTCTCGCCAGCCCACGCAAATTTTCCCTTTGTCTTGGCAGGTTCGGCCTTATCCCCTCTTTTGGGAGTAATGTCTCTGGTCGCGCTTGACATGTTACTTCATATGTTAAGAAATGTTTATAAATCCATATTTCTGTGGTTTAAAGCGGCGGTTTTTTCCGCGGAAAAACCTGATTTCCGCAGGATATATAAGCGTTAGCAGCGTTTCAATCTAAGGGTAGTGAAAATGACTGATTATTTCGGGTTCAGGCGCGATGAGCCGGCGATAATTGCCAAGGAGGAAGTGCTGATGACCAGCCACCTGCCCGACGAGATGCTCTACCGCGACGCTGAGCTGCAGGCGACTGCTGACGCGGTAAAGCCCCTATTCAAGAAGCGCTACCCGGACAATCTTTTCATCCATGGAAAGTCCGGGACTGGCAAGACCTCGTGCGTGAAATATATAATGAGGCAGCTTACCGAGCACTCGGATAATGTCCTTCCTGTTTATGTCAACTGCTGGGAGAACTACACCCAGCTTGCGGTCTACAACCGGATAATCGAGGATATGAGGCTCCCATTGCCGCGCAGGGGGATGGCGACAGATGAGATATTCGACAGGATACTGCAGTATGTCAAGAACTACAGCAAGCCCGTCCTGCTTATCCTGGATGAGCTGGACGGCCTCAGGCACCCGGAGCTCCTTTACGCCGTTTCAAGGGCGAATGAGAAACCCGGAATCCTGTTTGGCATAATCGCGATTACGAACAACAGCGCCCTTCTTGCCGGCCTTGATGCCAGGGTGAGGGGCTCTCTCCGCTTTTCTGAGCGGGAATTCAAGCCTTATTCGGAGGACCAGATATTCGGGATTTTGAGGAGCAGGGCTGAGGCGGGCCTGGTCCCTGGCAGCTGGGATGAGAAGCTGCTCCGGAAGATTGCAAGGGGGGCAAAAGACGGCTCTGCCCGCGTTGCGCTGCACCAGCTCTGGAAGGCGGCAAAGAAGGCCGAGAACCGCAGCCAGAAGAAGATTACAATCCAGGACCTGGAGGACGTCATTGCCGAGGAGGAATCCTCGCTCAGGCTACAGGAACTGAATCTCTCCCCTGAAGAGCAGCTGATTGTCGGGCTCCTCAAGAATGGCCAGATGCGCTCATCTGACCTTTATGATAAGTTCAAGAAGAAGATTCCGAAGACAAAGAGGCAGATAAGGAATTATCTGGAGCGTCTTGAGAAGAAGGAATTGATAGAGTCAGAGGAGCTTGAAGCCGAGGGCATGCTCAGGCCCAGGGTCTTCAGGCTGAAGAGCTAGCTATCTTGAAATCTCAATCTCATATCTCTCTATTCTGCTCTTGCCCGGCGGGAACTTCACGTTCCTAAGAGGCACAAATTCCCTGATTGTTTCGGTTATGTCAGTCCTTCCAAGGCCGCCCTTTCCTGTCTTTGCGGTAGCGCTGGATATCTCCGCGCTTCCATCGCCTTTTATTGCCACGGTGACGGAAACCACCGCGCTTTTCGGAGAGCCAGGCATTAGTCGCAGTATCTCTCCTCTTTTGCTCCTTATAGGTCTGCCCAATGAGCCGCCGATGACTGCGCGCCGGTAGCTGCCGCTTGGGCCAGTTGGGGAATCATGCGTAGAATCGGAAGACGGCGCCCCATTGCAGTTTGGCATGTCCGGGCCAAGCTGCCACGCCGCAAGGCCTGCGAGGGTAAAAGACGTGGCGGTCATTAGGCCAACAAGAACCTTGGTTGCGCGCGATGTCTCCCTCCTTCTCTGCCGCATGCAATTACATATCCATGAAAATGTTTATAACATAACAACTCATCCTGGAAATATTCATTTCCCAGAAGCTTTCCGGAGAAGTTCCTTCAGCTTGTCAGAATCAGGAATCCCGTCCTCGCAGAGCACCTTGCCATTCACTATTATCGCCGGCGCGTGCGCCATGCACGCCTCCATGGTCCTCTCCCCCATGACAAACGCGATGCTCGCTCTGAGCCCCAGCTCTGAAACAGCGAAATGGAGCTCCTTCTCAATCTTCTTGGTGTCCGACCAGGTCGTGGTGACAACTGTGATTTCCATAAGACCAACTACAACCGAATTGCAAATGACGTGCGGTAGGCTTTCCGGCCGCCCTCCTTGACCCCGACGAGCTTTGTGGTTATCTTGGCATTCAGCCCAAGCTCCCGCACAAGCTCGAGCACCGCCTTGCTGTTGCCGACATACAGGTCAATCCCGCCTTTCTGCGGCGTCTCCTTCGTTATGAACGTCCTCTTGGAGAGCCTGCCCTCAAAGAGCTTCCGGTTTTTCTCCACCTTCTCATCCTTTCCGCGCAACTGAACGATGGCCTCGAAGTATCCGCCGCTTACCCTAGAGCAGGTCGGGCAGGTGACGGTAACACTCTCAATGGCATACTTTCTGCCGACCTTTATCTCCGAGCCCCGCTTCTCGATAATGAAATTGACAATCCCGTTCTCAAGGTCATACTCAGCCGATTTGAAATCCCCCCTGCACTTGCTCACCACCTGCTCCCTGATTTTTTTGTCGCTATGGCGCATCCACTCGCCCTTGAGGAACATCTTGTTGCAGTGCTTGCATATCTGCACGGTTATTTTCTTTTCCGGGACCTTGACATTTACCGGGTAACAGTCAACGCAGAACGATTCGATGAACTTGACCGCGTCATCCGTCTTCCCGCACTTGGGACATATTAGCATGCTTTATATAGGTTAGACATCGATATAAAAAACTAATGAGTGCCAAGAACATCAAGAGTGCGGTCAGTCTCACGAGTTATTTCTTCTCATTGCCGCCAGCCCATCTTCTTCTGCTCGGAATAATCGGCATTGGAATAGTCTTTGGGCTGTTCATAGATTTCGGGAAATACGGCGCGGCAGACTATCTCATGCATGCCATAATCGACGGCACGACCCTTCTGATTGCCCCGGTGCTGCTATCGGCACTTGTAATTAAGCTGCTCATAAGGAAGATGCCGGCCAGGAGGATTCTCGCAACCGCGCTGGGCGGGGAATTCGTATATGCCACGGCGTATTCATTGAGCCTGCTAATCATGGATGTCAACATTTTCATGGCAGAGCTGGTGCTTCTTATCGGCGCCGCGGTGGTATTCGTGTTCTGGTATGCGATTGCCCGGCTGGTGTTCATCCTGAAATACCGCTCGATACTTTTCGCAATAATACAGCTGCTCTTCTACCTGGTGTTCTTCTTCGGGAACCAGGCGATGTACTTCACCGACGAGCCGCTGCAGGAGCTTGCGCTCAAGATGGGCCTCTCATCCTTCGTTCTTCTTGCGGCCCTCATGATATTCTTCCAGATAATCAACGCGCCCATGAAGAAGAGCTTCGGCTTCAGCAGCACAGATGCCGCCACATACTTCATCAACCAGTGGCTCTACAGCAACAAGGACCTGGAGCGGGCGTTCGCCTCTGTCGGCCAGAAGGTGAAGACCCTGGTATCAGTCATGGGATTCAAGAGGAAGAATGACACGGTATTCTTCGTCACTCCATATGTCCACTACGGTCCCTTCGGGAACCTTGGCGGCAGCGAGTTCTCCTACCTTATCGCAAAGAAGATGGACATCAAGTACAATTCAAAGACCTTTGTGTTCCATGGGACAGTGACGCATGACCTCAATCCGGTCGCCTCATCGGAAATCACCAAAATCATGAAGACTATCGACGGCATAATCACGGATGCCAAATACAAGCCGACGGATGTATCGCTTCAGATCGGCCAGGAGGATGAATGCCGGGCGGAAACGCTCGTCATCGGCGATAGCGCGTTCGTCGGAGTAAGCCGCGCCCCACTGGTGACGGAGGACATCAACTTCGGGCTGGGCCTGTCCATGATGTACAGTGCGGAGCGCTATGCGAAGAATGTCATGCTGGTTGACCAGCACAATGCCGAGACGGGTGAAATCACAAGCTTCGAGCCGGGGGAGCCGGTCGGCTACAGCTACCTGCGCGCCGTGCGCAATTCGATGGAGGCAAAGCCGAACAGGAAGAAGCTGCAGGTCGGCGCCTCCTATACGGCATCCGATTCCCAGGTCCTTGGAAAAGGGGGAATCAAGACTGCGATAATCTCAAGCGACCCGCCGTATGTCATGATTGTGCTGGACTGCAACGGTGTCACCCCGAAGTTCAGGAAAACTATCGAGGACAATATAATTGAACTCGGGAAATCAAAGGGCGAGGAATGGGCCGTCGGTGTGTTCACGACAGATACGCACCAGACCAATATCGTAAAAGGCGTCCTCAACCCGCTCAAGGAAGAGGAGAGCATTATCGATGACATAAAGAAAGGGGTCATGGACGCCAGAAATGACATGCAGGATGCCCAGTTCTTCGGGGACAAGAGATGGTTCGACATAAACGTGCTCGGAGCCAAGCAGTCTATCGAGCTGGTATCCACTGTGAATTCAATCGTCGCGGTAGGGAAAATCACCGCGCCTCTAATAGCGCTTGGCGCGCTTCTTGCAATACTGGTAATACTGGCAGTGCTTTCAAAACTATAGAATCAGTAAGTCTTCCCGCCACCGTTCTTCCAGGCGATGAGGAGCTCCAGGCACTCTTCCCGCAGGAAATCCCCGGTAATCTTCAATTTTGAGCCGCCCCTCTTCTTCATATCATTGTTGTCTATCGTAAGCTCAGAAAAGCCAAGGTCCTGGACATCCTTTATCCTTGTGCCAAAGACTATATGATTCATCTTCGCCCAGTGGATTGCGGAGAAGCACATCGGGCAGGGCTCGGTGGTGGAATATATTGTGCAGCCGCTAAGGTCATGCGTCTTGAGCTCCCTGCAGGCTGCCCGGATGGCGCTGATTTCCGCATGGTCGGTAGGATCGTTCCTTGAGAGCACGGTGTTATGCTCCACGGAAATGACCTTGCCGCCCTTAACGATGCAGGAGCCGAACGGGGACTCGCCGTTCCTCACCCCGTCTATCGCCTTCTCAATGGCCAGCCTCATATGTTTCTTCATCCGCCAACCACCATCCTCAGCACATCCCTGATTCCGGGAGCGAATCCGATTATCATGAGCACCAGGGCAATAAAGTTCCTTTCATCAACTTCCATCTTCTCCTTCATGAGCAGGTATGCGGCTGCCGAGGCAATCGCCACCTTGAGAAGGTAGAATGTGAAGAAAGTGTCGAAAATCTCCCCAACGCCCGCCGAGAATACGTGCTGCTCCCCGTACCTGATGCCGCTAATCCCCGAGAAAAAGTCGATAACGAAGAATGTGGCGGCCCCGTCAAGCGCGTGCCCGGCGACAATGCCGGCAAGTATCCCGTCTTTCAGGTATCTGTGGACAAGGTAGGCGGGTATCGCGGCAAGGACAAGTATCGGCAATGCCCATACCGCGTATTCCATCAGGGGGAGGAGCAGCAGGAAATTGGGCAGCCAAAGCGCCAGGCCGACATGGCCAAGGAGCTCCATGCGCCTGATTCTGTAGAGAATGGACATGGAGACGAACAGCAGGAATGCGGTGACCAGGTAAATTCCCGGCGAAGTGGTGAGATAGCCGTAATCATAGATATGGCTGTCCAGGACCAGCTGGTGCACCTGGCTTACTGCCTTGAAAGCCCCGGTGTCGATGGAGTCCGTCACCACTCTCATGGTGGAGCCCAGGAGGACGAAGCACAGGACGCTCCTGATGAACATCCCGTCAATCTTTATCCTGCTCCTAAGAATCCGGAAGATGAGAAATACTGCTAAAATCGCGATTGCGGCGTACGTGAGGGTATTCACAATGTTATAGCCGCTATGATCCCAGATGGGGGCAATAAAGTAATCGTTAATAAAGTTTTCCATCGAACCAACTGCATGAGTAAGAAGCCGAAAAAGATTATAAAGTCGAGCGTGCGCGACTCCATCAAAAAGCTCATCACGGAAGCGGGAAATGCATACAAGGCAGGAAAGAAGGACCGCTCAAAGAGGTATGTGCAGATGGCGATGGACCTCGTGAAAAAGCACAAGGCCCGGCTTCCTTCCGAACTGCGCAACAGCTTCTGCAGGAAGTGCCGCCTGATGTGGTATCCGGGGAAGACGGCAACGATATCCTTCGACAAAAAGAACAACTGCCTTAGGGTAAAATGCCAGTGCGGCCACTCCAAGCGGCTCTAATTTAAAATATTTCTTTTCCTATACGCTCCGTATGGAATTCTATGAACGCTCCAGGCCCCAGCTGGAACTGGTGGAAGGGCAGATGAAGGAGATGCTCGAGGGTGAGCGTGAAGATGTCTACGGCATGCTCTACCCGTTCATCCAAAGAGGCGGAAAGAGGATAAGGCCGCTTCTTGCAATCCTGGCGTGCGAGGCTGTCGGCGGGGACGTGCGGAGCGTCATCAGGCCCGCGGCCGCGGTGGAGCTTTTCCACAACTTCACCCTAATCCATGATGATATCGCCGATGATTCGCAGTTCAGGCGCGGGGAGCATACTCTCCACGTGACCTATGGCATTCCGATAGCGCTCAATTCCGGGGACGCGCTCTATACTATCGTCTGGAAGAACATCGTTAGCATGGAGATTGAGCCTGAAAGGCTGCTGTCCCTCCAGGCGCTTTACGCAGACACATTCAAGCTCGTGGTCGAAGGCCAGGGGATGGAGCTGGACTGGTACCGCAGGAACAGCTTCGATGTCACCGAGAAGGACTACTTCGAGATGATTAACAGGAAGACCGCCGCCTTGATTGGCCTTTCATGCCAGCTGGGGGGATTCATGGCAGGGGCAGATGAGAATATTTTGCAGGCGCTATGGAATTTCGGCGAGAAAATCGGGACCGCATTCCAGATTCATGATGACGTGCTCAACATAGTCGGAGATTTCAATAAATACCAGAAGGAAATCGGGGGCGACATCTCCGAGGGCAAGCGCTCGCTGATTATCGTGCATTTCCTCTCCCGCGCATCGGACGAGGAGCGGAAGAAGGTAGCTAGGGTCCTCTCAACCCACTCCAAGAGCGAGGAGGACATAAGGCACGTGATTGAGCTCCTCAAGAAGCACGGCTCAACCGACTATGCAAGCAGCGTCGCGAAAAAGCTTGTTGAAGAGGCCAAGAAGGAGCTGGAAGCCCTCCCAGGTTCAGAGGCTAAAAATGCCATGCTCGCGGTGGCTGATTTCGTTGTGCTGAGGGAGAAGTAGCACCAACTCTTTTCCTTCCAGAAGCACACACAACCTCGTAAAACCGCCAAAATATTTAAATAGTCCCGTATACAATTCTTCTTCATGTTGTCCCCCTCAAAATCCGTGCTCGCCCTGCTTTTCATGTTCGGGCTTGCCCTGGCCTCTTTCGATATTAGTGACTACCTGTATGATGATGAGACGGTCGATTCGGTATCCTATGAGGATTTCACCTATCTTGGTAACAATTACCGCATAGTCAGCCTTGCAGGAGAAGATATTTTCCTGCTCAGGAATGGCGAAATAATGGCGGATTCGGCGGAGGTTGAGGATGTCATCTACGAATATTATCTTGACACTTATTATCCGAGCGACTCCGAAGTCGCTGAAATGAGGAGGCTTCTTGAGGATTATAACCGCAGCAGGAATGACGGCCAGAAGTTCATAGGAAGGGAAGAGTACACCTGCAGGGGAGTGCTCTTCATTGACGGAAGGGTGAAGTATGGCACAGAGCCGATTGTGTGCAGGACAGAAGCGGATGACCTGCTCTGCCAGTATGCCGGAAAGCTCATGTGGCAGTACCTCACCTCCGTAACCGGGGTCCCGCCTGTGGCATCCTGGGAGGACCTTTATGAGCCCATAAAGGAATTCGGCCTCTCAAGCCATAGCGCGGATGTCATTTTTGAAACCGCCTTCTCAAAGCTGGATTCGGCCGAGGATGACCGCGGCAGGATGTACGATGCGCTATCCTATATCCATGGCGCTATCCCTGATCTGGAGGAGCACATCGAGGTGATGGAGACCAACATGTTCGGCTGGACTCCTGAGAAATCCTGCGACAGCACCCACTGGTGCATGTGCCCCGATCTGGACCTGAACGACAGCATACTTGAGGATGTTGAGGATAAGGCTTCGGACCTGATGGACAAGATGGGCCCCTTCGCCAACTACCGCGGAGTATCCGGGGAACTTGGCAACAACACCGCTGACCGGATTGCGTTCGCGGCAGGCGAGCGCTCCGCAGGGACCTATGGCGAGCAGTTCGCAGCGCTACAGGTAGCCGGGCAGAATGCAATCGCACTCGGAAGGCGCGCGGTGAGCCACACCACGAACCCAACGCTCGCATCAAAGCTCGACACGCTCGAATCCCTTGAAGCTACAATCCCCGCCAACATAGATTCCCGTGAATTCAGCGCGATGGCATCAGACCTTGAGGACTATGCCAGACTCACAGGGGAGGTCCAGAGCCTTTCGGCATCATCGCTTTCTGTTTACAATAATACGCTTGAAGAGAAGAACAACGCGGACACGCTCCTGCTGGTCCTTGAGACCAGGGAACTCGACCCGTTCTCCGCAACCGAGCTGGACAAGCTCAAGAATGACTCTTTTGATTTGGACGCGAAGTTCAGGGAGGGCCTTACCGCTGATGAGTGGGGGGCTCTTGCAGACGAATACCGGAATGTGAGCTCAAGGGCAACCACCCTCCTGCAGGACCAGGAGGAGAGCCCTGTGTACAACGCGTTCCTACTTTTCAGGGGATTCGCGCGCAAGATGAATGTTGGAATCGCGGACTTCGTAACCGCCACTGATCTTGCCACTCCGGCCGAGGTCCCTGACAACAAGTACCTGGCCTTCGGGGGATTCTCCCTGTTGGTGCTCCTTTCTTTCGGGGCGATAATGCTTATCGCCTTCCTTTCAGTGCTGGTCTTCAAGAGACTGCACCTTTCAAGGAAGCGCTATGTCCTGATGGCCGCCTTTGTCGGCGGAATGGGCATCCTTGTGCTCTTCTCAGGGCTGCTCTTCACTTACATGGAGAAGACCTGCTCAGATTCCTCGGTTGAGGAATATCTTGTCGATTTCGAGAGCCGGGATTCCACCGCCCTTGTAATCGACATGCGCAGCGTCACATTCAATGAGAACCCGATGATTGACTGCGCGAACTCCCTGGCATCGACATTCAGCAGCCAGAACAAGTCCGTTACCGTGTATGAATTGCGTGCCGGCACGTGCGATAAGAGGGTGTTTGGCGATACCGCATATCCGATGGGCATCTACTCCTGTATGGACGAGGCGTCCGGCATGGGCTCCATGTTCGTGCTGAACTACTCAAATGTGGTGGAGGAACCCCACTTCTCGACAATATATTTCAACAAGGCTGAAATCAGCGGCAATACGGCATACTATGATTCGTGCCCGCTAACGGCCCTGTTCAACTGAGGTCAAACAAATGAAAGGCGTAGAAATGGTGAAGGTAATCGTGACTTTCCTGCTGCTGGTAGCCGCGGGCACGCTCGCATTTGTCTATCTGTTCCCTCCAGAGGAATACAAGCCGGGCGTGGAAGTCAACCAGGAGACATTCACCCACATCCTTGAGGAGGCGGCAGATGTCAACATAGTTATGGACATCCGCGACATTGAGGATCCAAATGATCGGTGGGCGGTCCTCCAGTGCGGCGTCGATTTTGCCGGAAGCCGCGGGCTTGTGACAAAGAGGGTGCATTACCTCTCGATAGATGATGATGGCTGCGTCGCCGAGGATGGGAGGCATCCGGCTGAATTCTGTTACAGCGCGATGAAAGGCGGGCTCAACCTCTACATCCACAAGGGAACCGAGACCACCTTCCACACGGACGCGATGGCGGTGGGAGTGCAGCATGATTACATTGTCGGCCTGTGCAACATCGAGCCGATCGGCTGATTCTTTTTTTGATTTTTAGTGTTAATATGTGTTTATAATTCTATTGTTATAAATTCCATATAATGGAGAGAAAGCTGCTAAATCACAAAGAGCTGCCAAAGGAAAGGCCATCCAGTCATAATTGGGCAAAAGCGGCAGCCGCGCTGCTAACTGCGCCCCTGGCTCTTCTTCCATGCTGCTCCCTGCAGGGCAGGCGGCCTGTCGCTCCAACCCCGAGCCAGGTCCGGGTTGTCCATAATGAGGAGCGCGACTGGTATGCTCTAGGATCGAACATTAATGACTCTTCAGAATTCCGACCTTTCGAGGGAATTCTTCAGGAGATTGGCGGGATGCTGCCGGTCCCGGCTGAGAGGGTTTATCTGGTGACAAACGAGGAACTTGAGAGGATCTGCAGCCCTGATGCTGGAGGTTGCTACCGGCGTTCCCAGCAAGACATATATATCGGAGAGGGGTACTTCACTCCCGGCCAGGACGAAAACCAGTACGGGACGGCCCATTGCAAGATCCAGGAACGCCCTTCCCTAAGGGATGACAACAGGCTGGATGTGTGGGCCCACGAGCAAGGCCACCATTTCGATGATTATCTTGGGACCCGCTTGATGGACCGCTGGCCCAACGAGATTGAGGCCGAGGCGTTCGTGCTCTATTTCGGCGAGCACCTGGCCTTGCACTACGACCGCAGGCTGGGAATCGATTTGATACATGTCAAGTTCTCAGGGCAGCTCTACGGGGAGGGCATCTCAACGCAGGAGGAAGCGGCTGAGCTTGCGCAGGAGTTGATTGATGATTACCGCAATGGGGAGAGGAACTCCCATAGGGACACGACCCTCGGGAGGCTCTCGATTATCGCCCTGCTAGGCTCCGGGGAATTCGATTCTTTCGGAAGCCTATGGTACTATGTCCATGCCAATTCGCACGGGCAGGTCATGCGGAAGGTCCGCCAAAACCTCCTGAATATGGGGGAGGGCCTGGAGGTTGCAGAGCGGCTGCAGCAGGAGCTAATTGGCGCCCACATGCAGGTATCGGATAGCTTCGATGCGGAATATCTTACAAATCTGGATCTGGGCGGGTATGGGGCGGGGGAGCTCCATGAGCCGCCATATCATTATACCGATGAGGAATTGCGGGTCGATGGCTTCATCTGGTCGAATGGGGTGGCAGGAGTCCATTTCAGGCACTTCTCCAATACAGCCACAGGATATGAAATGTGGAGGCTGAGAATACGCGATAACTACGCTCCTTCCAGGACTCCCCTCTCAAGATACGATATCTATCTAGAGAGGGATGGGGAAGGTGCCACGCTCCGATTCTATGACAACGCGGCTGGCGAGGTGTCTCAGAGCCTTGAAATACCTGATCTCTCCAGGAATCGCGGCCTCATTACTGCAGGCTCGAACCCGCTGGAGCTAACATTCTGCGCGTTAGAGCACCTCGAGGTGGATGTGAATCCGTCCCGCTATCTTAACATCTTCACGAATATGCTGAGGCGCCTTCGCACGGTCTTCGAGAGAATCGATTCTGATGAGGCGAGGGAGGCACTGGAATACCTGGATGCCCAGGTATCCGACATCCTCGGCAATCAGCCATAAATGAAGAATGCGGGCACCTGAATCCTTGCTTACTTGTATCTTAGGAATGCGCCTATCCCGCCGAAACCTGTCAGGAACTGGGCGCCTTCAGTGGTATTAGTAGAAATAATCTCGACCGGAATCTCCATCTTCCTGGCCAAATCTGATAGCTCATCGACAAGGCTCTCATCCTCCTGCAGCCTCATCTGGGCGCGGCAGTTGGGGCACTGGATTTTCTCATCCGCTCTGTCCCTGAAAACCTTTTCCTCTTCGGTCTCGCAGGCCGGGCACTTGTACTTGCCCTTCACGTGCGTCAGTCCTTCGGAGAGCAGCACCTTTTCCGCCTGCTTGCTTAGTATGGCGTTCCGCACCTGCTTCTCACCATAGGTCCCAAGTCCGTCGGAAACTACTTCCTTGATGAATCTCTCCACAATAATCTTCTCCTTGACCGCCTCCTGCTC
Source organism: Microcaldota archaeon (assembly GCA_043812915.1). Classification (GTDB taxonomy): domain Archaea; phylum Micrarchaeota; class Micrarchaeia; order Anstonellales; family Bilamarchaeaceae; genus CAYVTJ01. Next base: position 32,102 of record JBDRLQ010000004.1, read on the forward strand.
GGCAAGAATGGTGTCGCTCTTGGCCAGCACTTCGCGAATGCCGTACTCATCCGTATAGCCGGTATCCACGCAGCCGAGAATCTTGTGCTGGTAGTTGAACATCCTGGCCTTCAGGAAGAACTCCTTTGTCGGGCCCGGGCCGCCAACCATTATTCCCTTCACCTTGTTCAGGAACGCGTCATCCATAGCCAGTCCCACGCGCTGATAATACTTCTCTATCTGCTCCTCCACAAGGCGCTGGTACCTCCTCTGCGACTGCCCTCCCTTGCGCACTTTGGCATGCGCGGTTGAGTGCAGTTTCTTTATTATGTGCAGCTGCGTTCCATGCACCGTCGCGAGCGTGGCGTCGCGTCCATCAAGCACTAAGATGCCGTATTTGTCCTTCGACTCGAGCATTCCCTCAAGCGGCTCAAGGAAGAACCTGCTGTCACAGCGGTAAGTGCCAATCTTGAGCGGCTCCGGCGGCTCAAGCGAGAAAAGCTCAATATCCGTCTTGGCCGGATTGTCAGAGATGTTCCCTGCGAAAACCACAATTCCATTCTCAGGGGCCTTCCTGAAAATCTTCAGATGGTTGATTATCCTCTCCAGAGCGCCAGTGACATTGGTTTTTGTCTGCTTGGACTTGATGTTGCTGGCCTGGCTCATCTCCTCCCTGAGCTTCCCGGTCATTTCATGGACTGCAGAGCCTGCGGGTATATAGACAGAAATCAGCTGCGTTCCGCTGCCCCTGAAATTCGCAAGCTTTTTCAGCGCCTTCCGCAGCTCATAGAGCTTCTCGCTTTTCTCTGCCATAAAAGAATCACTGGACAGGCTCTACCCGCCCGTCCTCAAAGAAATACCTCATGCCGACAATCCTTAGCTTCCCATCCGCCTCAAGGCCGGAGACTATTTCGCTCTTCTGCCTGATGGTTTCAATCATGCACTTGACATTCTCGTCCACGGTGCTCTCGACATCGCAGCCGCACTTCTCTTTCGAGGATTCTATCTTGTCCATAATCGACTGTATGTTCGGAGGGCACTGCCCGCCCTGGCACGCCGCGGTCACCGCGCCGCACTTCTCATGGCCCATCACCACCAGCAAAGGAGTATGCAGATGCTCGGTGCCATACTCTATGCTGCCAAGCACAACTTCATCGACCACATTGCCGGCATTCCTTATTACGAATATCTCGCCTACATTGGCATCGAATATCAGTTCGGGCACAACTCTCGAGTCCGAGCAGGTAAGGATTGTCACGAACGGCTTCTGTACGTTTTTTGTGGATTCCCTTGCAGAGCCGACGTCTTTTTCCGCAAGCTTTCCTGACATGTATCTTCTGTTCCTCTCATTCAGTTTATTCATTGCCTCTTCTGCATTCATAGCATTCACCCAGAAGTATGGTGGAAATATCCAATGAAGGTTTAAAATAATAAGTGGTGGGTGGCTATTTTGCCCTCGCCCGCACCGGGTTTATGGGCGTCGCGTGCAGCGGCAGGGTCCTGGCCCTCCGAAGATTCGCTGGAGTCTCTTTTTTATCCATCCCATCCATCTCCCTTTTGATTCTCCGTGAGAGCAGCCATGTTATTCTGCTCTCCCGTGTGCTGGCCCCCATGAAATCCATCCTCCTCTCATCCACTTTCGGCGGAATCGGACACCCCATTTTCTCAAGGGCGGCTATCACCATGTTAAGCACCTGCGGGTCGCTTTCATTCTCAATCCGCTCCCCCAGTGCATCCTCAACTTCAGGGCCCGCTCCTTTCCCGAAGGCCTTCAGGGCCTCTGCCGCGAAGAATCTAACTTCCGGGCTCTCATCCTTCAGGCAATTGATGAGCGTGGTCTTGGCTCTCTCCTCTTTCTTCTCGCCCATCCTCATGATGAATATCGCCCGGATTATCTCATCAGTTGTTATCGCCCTGGAGAGTGCGCTCTTGGAAGTTATTGTCTTTATTGAAAACAGGAACTCTGCAGCATCGCACTTCTCATCGCTTGAGCCCCATTGCATAACGCGCGCGGCAGCCCTTTCCACCCTCGGGGAGAATCTCCCGATTGCCTCCTTGCAGAATTCCGGGTCCCTCTGCAATGCGCGCACAACCGCCTTTTCCGCCCTGATATCCTGCATGTTGAGCAGGCTCTCCAGGGCTGCCAGCCTCGTCTCCGGAGTATTTAGGTCCAGAGCCTTCTCAAGAATCGGTATCGATTCCATCCCGTTCTTGCCATCAAGCGAAGTGGTCAGTTTCCTGTCGAACAGCAATTCCGCGGCCCCTTTCCTTTCTTCAGGGGTTCCCCTTTCGATTATCAGCACTGCCGCGGCCTCAATCCGGGGGGACATCTCATCTGCGGCGAGCTCCCGCAACTCCTTGTCCTCAATAAGCCTCCTGAAAACCGCCATCTGGGCCCTTGGCAGGCTGATGTCCAGGAGTGAGTCGACCGCCGCCAGCCGGACCGCAATCTCGTAATCAGAAAGTGCCTTTTCAAGGGCCGGGACCGCGTCCGCCCCGAAGGGGCACAGCATGCGCGCGCCATATGCCCTCATGTCCGCAAGCGGGTGGCTTAGCATGTTGGCGTATTCGAATAGCTTATGGTCTGTCCCTCGCGGCAAAAGATATCACCCACTCTCCAAGTTTTTTTCTGCGCACTGATTGTCGACTAACTGGTCACAATCCATTATTCTGCAATATTTAAAAACACTTTCAGCAACCAATATCACTATGTCAGGCACAGTTATCCGCAGTAAAACCGGGAGCCCTCAAGAGAGCGCTCCAAGGGCAGGAAAAAATTTTGAGAAGTCCGGCAGTCCCGGAATTGAGGAGCTAAGGCGCTCCATGATTGGCGGCAGGCTCACGCCCGAGAATTCGCTTATGGTGATTTTTCTGGGCAACGAGGAGCATGTAAGGGAAGTGGAGGACTCGGGAATAACCCCTAGGCAGAGGCTCGAAGCCGCGAGAAATGGCCAGGTCGATGCGGTCATTCTCTATTGCTCGGATGCAAGGATGGTGGGGATGGACAATGCACGGAATCCAGAAATCTTCATACACATCAGGGTAGCCGGAAACTCAATGCCCGACTCCGGGGCCTCGCTCGAGGAAATCCAGGATGCGGTATCGCTTCTGAAGCCGGACGGGGTTTTGGTGGTAGCTTCGCATGTCCACTGCGGGGCCATTACGGAATACGTTAAATGGGACAAATCAAGCAGCACCGGGAGTGAAAGCCTTGATTACCTCCTTAAGGCAATCGCAGGGGATACCCCGGAGGAGAACGCCCTTGCGCAGGTCGAGAGGGCATCATCCGTGCTGGACCTTGGCGGGCGCAAAGCGGTGGCGCTTCATTATGACTGGACGACCGAAAACGGGATGAGCTCCCTCTCGGAAGATGTTCCTGAACCCGTAAGGCATATCATAGATGTCGCAATCAAGAATCACGCTTCGGCTAATGCGGGGGGGCAGCTGACGGAAAAGCTGGCAAAGCAGACTCCTCATGTTATGATTGTTGCCGCTGATGACCTGCCGATGGGCGTGCCCTCGATTGTCGCTTCAAAGCAGAATGAAGTGTTCGTGACGACCGGCTCTAAGCACGGGTTGGATATGATGGACATCGCCTCGGACTTTTATGCGGCAACCCACATGGGCCAGAACCACATCGCCTTCATCGCCCCTGGCGCAAAAGAGGATGAGCCGGAGGTTTCCAGGCTATTCATGAAATGGGAATCTGATTTGAGGGTGGAGCCTGAACTCGCCAAGAGGATTGATGACGGGCGGCTGACAGTCAGCAGGCTCAGGTATGATCTCGATTCCGGGAGGCTTTCGCTTCTTGGCTCCGGCATGCAATCCCCAAACACTATCTAAAACTCTTTTTCCCTTTTTTATCCTCTTTTTCCACCCATAACAATAGGTTTAAAAACAGAAAACGCGCTAATTAGTGCATGGCACAGGCATTTGAGGTGGGAAGTGGCAGCCGGGGCAGCGGGAAGGTATGTGCAGAAGGCACAAAACTAACTCTGCACAGGTCTAATCTATCCTCCCAGAGGAATCTCAGGGACAGGAGATTCACTCACCCAGCAGCCGGAGAGCTTCTCAAAAGAGTGCTGGAAAACCATCCAAGGGCTGACGAGCTCAAGAAATGGAGGGCAATGAGCACCGAGGAGCGCCAAGACCTTGTCGAGACCATGAAAACCCAGGCCGCGAATCTGGTCACCGGGAACATGCTCAAGGCACTTGGAAAGCCAAATGTTGATACTGCTAAAGAGGCTCTTGCAACTGGCATGAAGGCTAGCGGCGCCACAGTAAGCGAGATGTCAGCAACTATCGCGCTAATTGAAGGCTGCGGAGATGACGCATTCATGCTCATGGACAGCGCAGTCAGAACTGAATACTCCGGGGGAATCAGGACAAAAGCGCCTGGATTCGCCCCTAAGAATGTCCTTATTGTCACTCCTGAGGCTGTCACTGCGCTCGGGGACGAAGTAGAATGCTCAGAGAACCCTGCAGCTGCACTTACAAGGCTTGTAAAAGAAGTTGGCGACTACAGGCAGGCAATGAGCGCCTAGTTCCTTCTGCTTTTAGTTAAGTCAACCAAATGCCTTTTTGCAGTCTTAATCAGCATGGTTTCGAAGAGCTTCATGAAAGTCTCCATGGCCCCGCCGTATCTCTTTAATCCGAATCTTCTGATGAGAGCAACTACCTCGTAGGGGTCGTGGTTTGAAGGGACCTGCTTCAGAATCTCCACTAAATCAAGCCCGATTGCCCCCTTTGTCTTTGCAACGAATTCAGCCACTACAGAGTCGGCAACTTCGGGCACGAAGATATTGTTCCCTCGCACCTGCCCGTTCTTTGCCCTCTCCGCTTCAAATAGCGTGACTATGGAAGTTGCACCCTCGCCATATACGAGCTCTGCGATGAGCTTCGCCTCGGCATATGGGTCTTTGGGCCTTCCCCTCCCTTCGAGCTCTTGAAGGATGTCCGGATGCCCCTCAAGCATGCTCCTTGAGAATTCCTCAATCATCGGATTCGCCGGAGCTTCCCTTGCTCCGAGGTTCCTCTGCAAGAGCGGATTCCTGCTCCTCCCAAGCCCGCCTGCCCTGTGCGCGAAGTTTGAAACCCTCGACAAAAGAATCCTGACCGCGGGCGCCACTTGGGAGATTGATTTTCTTGTAACGAGTATAAGGTTCCCATCCCTCTTGGCGTCACCGCCATAAAGGACCGGAAGGAGATTCGGCATCTGGATTGAGTGAATGGCCTCATCAATGTCATCGCCAACATCTGCTGCTGTTTCGCTCCGGACTGGGCATGCGATGAACAGGGGCCTGATAGTTCCTGTCGACACGCTCTTTAGGTCCTGCTCGATTTCCTTTGCCCTTTCGCTCAGGCGCCGCACATCCTCCATCATCCTCTCCCTGCTAAGGTACCTGAAGATGGCTCCGGATGAGCCTAGCCTGACAAATCCTCTGTTGTTGCCTGGCGCGCTGAGGAATAAGTATACGAATCCGTTGACTGCCTTGTGGTCGCAGAGGAGCCGGAGGGCTCGCAGCCGTACAACCCCAATCTGCCCCGAGACCATCCACTTGCCCCTTTCATGGGCCCTGTTGATGAATATCCTCTGCATATCGCCCCCAATCTCATAGACATGCTTGACGACAAGGAGGTATCTGTCTTTTACCGGACTCATCCCATAGGAGAGCGCAGCCTCGGTCTCATGGAACTGCTGCTCTTTCTCCCGGGTAAGCGATGAGAGCGCTTCCCCCCATCCGTTCCCTCCATTCTCAATCGGTATGTGGAATGAGGCGGATTCGATCCCTTCCCTGCATTCCCTTATTGCCCCCTTTAGGGCATTTGCAATCTCCTGCGGCGCCTTCCCCCTGATTCCAACGAAGGATGAGTGCTCCCTTACCGAGAAGAAGTTCTCCATCAGGTGGCTTGCCGTTGTATCATCAATTTTGCTCCCATCCGGGAACCTGAATGTCTTGAGGAATCCCCTAACCCTCGAGAGCATCGTTTTCTCTGCCTCGTACATGACCGGCCCGAGGGCCTTTGCCCCGAAGCTGACCGTAATCAGCTCGCCGCTTCCCCTGCTTCCGACCATGGAGGCCGCAAGATAAGCGTCATCGCTCCCCCAGAGAGTCTTGCGCAGCTCATCAGTGAATTCCTTGTAGAAATAAGCGAGCTTCAAGTCCCCCATCTTCCTTCCCCCAAGATAGTTGACCTCGTCCATGCAGCCGCAGTCGAAGAGCGTTATGTATACCTCCTCAGGCAGGCCATGCTCCATCTCAGTTCCAAGCACATTGCCAAGAATCTGGCAGCAGTTGTCCAGGGACTGGGAGGCGAGGGCGACCTTTATTGTGGAGCTCAGTATATTCAGGCTGTATGGCGCCTTTCCGTAAGGGATTTCAATCTCCTCGTTGTCCAGCAGCCTGCTGCAGTCAACATCGTTCCCCCTCAGCAGGGAATCGAGCATGAGCAGGGAGCCCTCCGTGGTTGTGTGCTCCAGCACCCCGTCCACGATAAGCGGCAGGATGTCCGGGTGGACTTCGATTTCATGGTCTGCCATGAACTGGCTGAAAAGGTTGTAATAGTAGTAGAAATTGCCTTTGAGCTCCCCTTCCAGGGCTGCCTGCTCTACAGTGAGCGCCTCCACGGTGAGCTTCTGCCCGGTCAGCTCCTCGAACTGCTTGGCCAGCGGGCTCTCCTGCGGCTTCCTGCTCTTTAGCGCCGCCCACATCTTGTCCAGGAGCTCCCTGCGCCTTTGCTTGGATTCCTTTATGGCGCGTATCCTATCGAAGCCGGGGCTCTCCTTTACCGTGAATGCGAGCTTGAGCCGGTTGCCGTTGTCATTTGCCATGGGAAGCACTCTGCACTATATATTAATTGTGGGCAAAAGTGTTTATAAATAAATGTTAATAACTTATTCCAACACTTTTTTTGAGTTAGAATATGTCCTAATGGTTATATAAAGAATTTCTCCCATTAATTTTTCTCATTCAGTGATGCTAATGTGCGGGATAATCGGATATGTGGGCAGCAGGAAGGCCTCGGAGGTTCTTACCGAGGGTCTGAAGCGCCTTGAATACCGTGGATACGATTCTGTGGGCATAGCAGTTGCCAAGGAAGGCAATGTGGAAATGAAAAAGGAGAAGGGCATGGTGGAGCATGTCTCCAATGCCCTCGACTTCGTCTCCCTGGACGGCGGGATAGGGATAGGCCACACAAGGTGGGCGACCCACGGCGCCCCGTGCAGGCTGAATGCGCATCCCCACTCGAGTTGCCATAATGAGGTTGTGCTGGCGCACAATGGAGTTATTGAGAATTTCGCCTCACTCAAGAAAGCGCTTGCTGGGAAGGGCCATAAATTCGAGTCAGAAACCGATTCAGAGGTCATCGCCCATCAGATTGAGGAGAATGCGAAGACGATGCACGCCACGCAGGCGTTCATGAAAACCGTCAAGGAGCTGGAAGGCTCTTATGCCATCGTCGCCATGCTCTCCAAGGACAAGGAGGAGCGCCTGTTCGCGGCAAGGCGCCACAGCCCGCTTATCCTGGGAATCGGGAAAGGGGAGATGTTCTGCGCTTCGGACATCCCGGCGATGCTCAAATACACAAAGACATTCGTGCCTCTTGAGGATGGCGATGTGGCTGTGCTCTCTGAAAACGGCTACAGGATATATGATTCGGACAGCAACCATGTGGAAAGGGAGCCAATCACCGTGGACTGGGATGTCAAGATGGCCCAGAAAGGCGGTTATCCTCATTTCATGCTCAAGGAGATAAACGACCAGAGGCATTTCATCAACGACACAATCACTTCCGATGTCACTGCGGCCAAAGCGCTGATTGGTTCCCATGAGCGGATAGACATTGTCGCATGCGGAACTTCATATCACGCGGGCCTGATGCTAAGCTATCTACTGCAGGCGCAGGGAAAGAACTCGCAGGCGTTCATAGCCAGCGATTATCCCTATATTGTGAAGCCGAGCGGCAAGACCCTGATAGTCACAATCACCCAAAGCGGGGAGACTGCGGATGTGCTTCAGGCTTTACGATACGCCAAAGGGAAGGGCTGCCGGATTCTTGCGATTACGAATGTCGTCGGCTCGACTGTCACCAACCTTGCCGATGAGGTGATTTTCCTGAACTCCGGCCCGGAAATCGGCGTTGCGGCGACAAAGACCTTCACCGCGCAATTGGCGATAATCTACAAGCTCATCTACGGGAAGGCGAAGGTTGACGGGCTATCCGCATTGTTCTTGCAGATGCTCGGTAAAGAGAACGACATCAAGGAAATAGCTGCGGCAATCAAGGACAAGCAGAGCATGTTCTTCATCGGCCGGGGCCTCTCAGTTCCCGTGGCGTACGAGGGCTCGCTGAAACTCAAGGAGATTTCCTACATCCACTCGGAAGCGTATCCTGGCGGCGAGCTGAAGCATGGGACCCTGAGCTTAATAGAGGATGGTGTCCCCGTTGTCGTCCTTGCCCCCAAGGATGAGACGCTAACCAAGCTCTTCGGGAACCTGAAAGAGGCGAAAACAAGGGGCGCGATGATAATATCTCTCACAAACGATGAGGGGATAAAGGGCGAATCTGATTTCTCTATCGAGCTTCCGGAAATCGACAAGGACCTCTATCCTTTTGCCATGATGATTCCATTGCAGCTCTTAGCCTATCATGTCAGCGTATTAAAAGGAATTAATCCAGACCGCCCGCGCAATCTGGCAAAATCGGTTACTGTGGAATAAAAAAAGAAATCACCTTTTTCTCCTGAAAGGCTTAATCAGCCGCGTCCACATGAACCAGATGATGGCCAGTATCAGCAGAATCCCGCCGCCAAGATAGAGCGGGTTTATTCCTGTGGCGAAGACCTCGACACTCGAGCTGTATTTTTTAAAGCCGGTCTTCTCCACGCTGAATTGGTAGGTGCCAGCTGGAAGAGTGAGGTTCACGCTTCCGTCTCCGATGTGCTCCTCGCCCCCGATTGTGAGCTTGAACTGGTTCACCTGAGAGCCGTCATCGCCGTCATTGACGTATATGCTGAACGGCTCCTCCTCCATGCGGGAAGGCGAGAGCGTCACATACATGTCACTGGGCGGGATGCTGGAATCATAGGATATTCCGACAGAGGTATACTTAGCCCCGGTCTCCTCCCCAGCAGCGTCAACAACCTTGCAGGATATGACATTCAGCCCTGACCTGAGGTCATCCTCAGGGGTGACTATATATGTCCAGCCTCCATCAACGCTCGCCTCCGCGGCGTCGTATATCCCGTTGTTCAGGCTGACATACACTTTCGCGCCTCCTGATTCAGAGACATATTTTCCCGTGACGACGACTTCCTTCCTGCCGACCACATCCGCCTCCTTCGGGTATGTAATCGAGCAGGCCCTCTCTGTGCTGTAGGCGTAGACAGAGCCGTCATAAGAGCCGAAAATTACCATGTTCTGGTGGAAGAGCGGACTCCCTGCCCAGTCTGTTGCAGAGCCCTTCCATACGATTTCACCGCCGCTGGTTTCCATCGCATAAATGTTCTTGTCGGTGCTTCCAACGAACACCACCTCGTGGCCTCCCATGAAGCCTGGCTCAGGGGTGCTCTCCACCGCAAGCCGCGTGTCTGAAATCCATTTTATCTCCCCGCTGCCGTCATAGATGGCATACACGGAGCCGTCATTGCTCCCGGCATAGACTACTCCTCCTTTGACAACAGGAGTACTGAGCACCCAGTTGCGGGTCAGGGTGTCCCACCTGTTGTAGCCGCCCTGGAGCTGATATGCGTGCACCCTGTTGTCCAGCGCGCCCACATACACCGATGTGCCGTCTACCACAGGCCTTGAGAGCCAGAAATAACCGTCATTCAACTTGGCTTTCCATTCCACGCTCCCGGAAGCCTTCATCTTCACGAGCGTGTCCCACACGCCGAAAATAATGTAATTCTCCCCGCTTGCCGGAGGGGAAAGAGTCCCTTCAGCCTTGTAGATTAAGCCCGCGCCTGTCGCTGTCCGGTTCATTACGAAGACTCCTTTGTCGGTTGTCGCGAAAAGCTGGTTGCCCGAATACGCGAGCCCGTAAACATAGCTTGCGTTGAACTCGATGTCGGAAAGGTCCACCTCCCACATCAGGGTGCCGCTCTTGCTGATTTTGACGACCTTGCCCCCGGCTGTGGATGCTCCTATTGCACCATCAAAAGCCAGGAGGTCTGTGAATGTCCCGCCGATTTCCGTCTTCCAGTCAACCCCCCCATTCGAAGGGTTGAGCGCGTACAGGTTGCCGTCGGCTGAGCCTACAACAACCTTGCTGTCAATGACAAGCGGCTTGGTCGTCACCGCGCCGTCCGTGCTGGTCTCCCACACGAGGGAAGAGAAAGAAACGGAAAAAAGTGCAAGGAGAAAGAGAAGGCGCCGCATAGGAATCACGAGAGTTGAGAATCGTGCTTTCCCTCGTCAATTTCCCTGATTGCGTCTCGTCCCTTTTTCCCGTCAACGGTAACTCCCATGCTCACGCATGTGCCGATGACTTCCTTGAGCGCTTCCTTTGTGCCTTTTCCAAGCGAGTTGCCCCTCGCCTTTGCGATGCCGATGAGCTTTGCCATCGCGATATCGCCAGCGGGAGCTTCCCTGTTGCCTGCCCCCTTCTCGATTCCGGCTTCCTTCTTGATAAGCTCCGCCGTCGGCGGGCTTCCGACTTCAACAGTGAAGCTCTTCGTGTCAGTGTTAACCACTACCTTCACCGGGACCTTCATCCCGCTGAATGCCTTGGTCGCCTCATTGATTTTCGCGACCACCTGCCCAATGTTCACTCCCATAGGAGCGAGCGCGGGTGCCAGGGGCGGGCCCGCAGTTGCCTTTCCGCCTTCGACTATGACGTCTAATGTCTTTTCCATGCTAATCACTTAGGTTAGTGTTATGAGCAGTATTCCGAGGTTTGTTTTATAAACATATTCAGTGCGGCCTAAGAAAGCGATTTTGCCTTGGTCTTGATTGTCCAGTAGTTGGCGGCTTTTCCACCTGGGAATCGTTCATTCAGCCTGTCCGCCACAACATAGAAGCTCGGTCTCGGCTCAGCTTCAAGCAATTCCCTCATGAATGCCTCTTTCCTAGCGGTCCATCCGTATGAAGAGCCTTTGGTTGAATGCTGGAGGACTATCGGCTTTAGGTCCGGCTCCTGCTTTGCCAGGCGGCCGAGCCTGTTCCGGACTGTATTGATATCCGGCTTCACTTTTGTATCAAACCTCCGCTCGAGCATCCGCGCAATCAGGGCGTGCCCAAGCCCGGGCATCCTGTACATAAGGGTTATCAGGAATTCATCCTTCTCGTCATCCCAGGGATATCTGCTATTCTCCATTGCAATAGGCCTGAGCGCATCTGCCTCATCCGGCCTCGCTTTCAGAAGCTCCCGAAGCATCCTGCGGATTGTCTTATCATCAGCTTTCCTTGCGCCTGGAAACTTCTGATTCATCATCCTGGCAAGCTCCTGGCAGGTCCTGGACGGATTCTCCTTTTTTATCGAAATCAGGTAATCTCTCCTGCCACCTGTCCAATCATATGCTGAGCGGGGCCTCTGCTCTCTTGGAAGATGCTTCTTCAGGAAATTACGGACTGTCGATGGCCTTGCCTTAATTGCCTGGCCCTCATCGAATTGGCCATTAAGCCTTTTTGCTATCTCCATGGAACTTTTGCCCTCCCTGGCAAGGGACAGGGCGAATTCTCCCTTCGCATCATCCCACAGATACCTCTGGCTCAGCTTCCTCCTTTTCGGAGCCTTTTTGCCTTCCCTCTCCATCCTCTGGAAAAGCGTGTCAACCATGTTCGCTGTGGCGCGCGGCTCCCCTGGAAAAACGTCATTGACGGCCTCCGCAACCTCTCTGTAGGTAAAGCCTTCCTCCCTGAGCCTTAGCGCAAGGTCTTCCCTTCCTGGGGCGGACCAGTCATATTCGAATCTCAACTCTGGATGCTCTCCTGAAAGGTGCTGGATTTTCCTCCTGACCTTTTCCGGGGTTATATCCGAGGCGCTTGCAAACTTCGTGCTTAGGGACAGTGCCAGCCTCCAGCAGTTCCAGTTCGGGTTCCTGCGCCGCTGGGAAATAAGGTAGTCGGTTTCACCATCCGTCCAGTTATGCTGTTTCCCTTTGCCCAATTCTCTGGCAATTGCCCTTGCCCGCGCCAGCACGGCCTCAAATTCCCGGTTGATGTCGCTCTGAAGAAATCTATCCCATTCATTTTTTCGAGGGACGATCTGAGCCACTTTATCCGCGATGTCCTCCGCGGCAGCCCGGCCGGCAGGGTATGCCCCATTCAGAATCCTGGCCAGGCCGGCAAAATCCGCAGGGTCATGGCCATCTTTCAGCATTTCGCTGAGCAGGGCCAGCCTGTTGGGGCTCCAGGCATATGGTTCCCCGTTCTTCCTGCGCCCTGGGGGCGTTGCGGCAGCTTCCCTGGCTACTGCTGAAGAATGCGCTAAAACTCTCCCTCTCTGACTTGCACTCATATTTTGTAATTATTATACACAATAAGTTAAAATACCTTAAGGACTGCCCGCTTCCAGCAGTCATTCCCCAAAAATCAGGCGCTCTTTCCGTTCCAGGAAGTCTAGCAGCCATTGCGCATCTTCCCCTTCCCCCTGCTCCAGATTTCCTCTCAACACTGAAAGCACGTGCCTTGCGGTTGCCACATATTCCTGCGGATTAACTTCAATCTCCCGGCTGCTGCTGAAACAGAAGCTGAGGTTGAGGGGATTGGAATTGGTCACCAGCATGGCGCGGCTCGCGGAAGTATCAGGTATGCCAAGAACATTGATTGGGTCCACTCTGTCCGGGCCGACAAACTCAAGGCTAACAACTCCTGAGGCACTCCTGCGCATTGTCAGCCTGAAGATGGAAGAACCGCTAAAGCCCCGGATGCGGTTGATGAATTCTTGGCGCGCCGAAGCCCCGCGCCCCACACCGCGCCTGGTGCTTATCTCCAGCGTCCGGTTCCCGTCCTCTTCCCGATACCGAGCGGTTGTCCATCCAGCTTCGTTAACCCATTGAATTCCGTTGTCAATCGAAGTTTCTTCCCATCTTGGATGGCGGTAGCTGGTGCTATGTTCTGAAAGGGCGAATTCACTGAAAGGAGACATGTCAAAGGAACCCGGATATTCCCTCTCAACGCCTGCAAGGCTGCGCATTATCTCATCTTCCCTATCGAAACCTTCATCTATCCTCCCTATATTTGCCCGCACCCTCGCCAAGACTTCTGAGTGCCTGTGCCCATGGACATAATACCACATTTCCCCGAATGATTGGAAACCGGTTCCCATAAGCGCGCTAACTGAAATATTTCCCAGGGTGGTATCCCTTGCAGAGCTTGCCTGCCTGGAAACAAGTTCCCTGAATGCGTCTTCTGCAACTGCAGGATCACCAGTCCGCACCAGGGCGTTGTGGATAAGGCTGATTCCAATCCTCGCATCATAGTGCCTGGCGATATGCTCCCCAAGATACATCACGAATGCCTCCGCCTCAATCTCATTGGCCCATTTGTCATTGGCGTTGTGCCCAAGGTATCCGTCGAAGGAATGGCCCTGCTCATGGGCCCATACCTCCAGCCTAGAATTCGCCTCGATAATTGAGCCTGGCATAACCCTGCAGTGGTCCCTGTATCTGATGCCTGCTTGCTGGCTTATCCCCTCCCGGAACATTCCCTCCCCGATGAATATGTCCCTTGGCCCGGGCCGGAAGCATCCTCCTGCCTCATTACTGCATATTGCCCGAAGCTCCTCGTCTGAAACAAGGCTCACCCGCTCACTTGGTATCGGCTCGCGCCCAGAAATCTCACGGGCAATCGGCTCCCATATCCTGAAATCCGACGCCTCGATGATGTTCGCCGCCCGGAACCAGTCGTTCTCCTCGGATACTGTTCTTCGCACTTCCACAGGATCTGGCGCCGCCCTGGTCCCTCTGGGGGTGCCCGCGCAGGCGGGGAGCAGCAATAGCCCTGCCGCTAACGGAGCGACAATCCTTCTGGCAACTTTCCCGACCTTCTCCCGCCTGGCTTCCTTCTTCAGGCAGGTGGAAACAAGCTTCCTATTTTTCATCCATACTTATATTGCTTGGATATCTTTAAAAACAAGTATTAACACACATTCCAACAGATTATCCCCAGCCCTCGAACTTGACTGCTGATTGGTCGACTCCCTCTTTTATGAGCAAATCCCTCATCGTCATAGTCATCTTCAGCGGGCCGCAGAGGAACCACTGGCGCTCATCGAGGGGTCCTGCGTATTTGAGGAGCATTGCCTCGTTTATCCTCCCGCATTCGCCCTCCCAGCTCTTGGGCTCCTCGCGCGTGAGGGTGATCACCACATCCACGGATTTGCTCCTTGCAAGCTCTTCCAGCTCCCTTGCGTATAGAATCAGGCTCCTTTTCCTCGCGCTGAAGAATAGCGTGAACTGCCCCTTGATTTTCTCATCACGGATGTACCTGAGCATGCTCATGAAGGGTGCAATGCCCGTTCCTCCAGCAATGAACGCGCACTTCTCCTGCTTCTCGTAGATGAAATGCCCCATCGGGCCGGAGACTCCGTAGACATCGCCTTCCTTGGCCTTCTTCATTATGGATGTCATCTGCCCGTCAATCATCTTGATGCAGAACTCTAGGTATGGCTGGGTAGGCGAGGAAGCAAGGGAATATGGCCTTTTGACCATTTCATTCCCGTCCTTGTCCAGGGCGTGGAGCATCACGAAATGCCCCGGGAGGTATTCCAGGGGTTCGCCCTCGGCTTCCATGCGGATAATCCTGATGTCCTTTGCCTGCTTCTCAACGGATGTTACCCTGTATCTAAGAATGTCCATTAACCCACTTTCCGCTTGTATGGATAACCTCTAAAGAAGTCTAAGATAAGGTTAAAAAACACACACCCTAAATCCCTACATGGCAGATAATTTCCAACATGTATTCCAGCAAGCCTGGAGATTCTACCTGAGCCGGCTGAAGCTGATACTGGTCTTCTCAGTGCCATTCCTCCTGGCCCTCATAATACCTGTGCTTGTGGCAGCGCCCACCTATCTTGCCCTCGGAGGGGTTTTCCTTAGGACAGGAAGCATCCCCGAGCTTTCTATTCTCGATGCCCTGATGACTGCGGCGGCATATTTCTTCACGGTGTTCCTGATTTCGGACACTATAGTCAATGTGAACCTAATCGTGAAATCCAGGCGGACGCTCACTGAAATCAAGAAGAGCGTTATAACCGGAATCGGAACATATGCAATGAGGATATTCTTCATCTACACGATCATGCTCCTGCTGATGTTCGTTTTCCAGCTGATAACCTATGACAACCCGCTGCAGTCCTGGCTGTATCCGCTCTTCGTGCTTGCGCTTTCATTCCTGCTATTCTTCGTTGCTCCAGCAATCGTCATCGACCATTCGGACACGCCCACCGCCATGAGGCGCTCGGCCCGCATGGCAATGGAGAAGCCGGTTTATGTCCTTCTATGGGCAATCACAGGGCTGGTGATGGTTTCAGCGACCGAACTAATCGGCCTGCTGATCTTCTCCAGCCCGTTCTCGCAGTTCTTCGTGATGCTGGTGAATTCGTTCTTCATCCTGCCGCTCCTTGTGATACTGCAGACGATGATGTATATGGAGAAATACCCGCTTTCAAGGTGAGATCTTTTGAATTCAAAGACCCAGTCACGCAAGAAGGACCACATCGACGTAGTCCTCGGAAAGGACGTCCAGTACTCATCCAGCGCCGGCTTTGACTCTGTTCGTTTCCTTCACAACGCATTGCCCGAGCTGGACCTGGCGAAAGTCGACCTTTCATGCGAGTTCCTCGGAAAGAGCATGAAATTCCCCCTCATCATCGAGGCTATGACCGGAGGATATCCAGAAGCCGGGGGGATTAACCGCGCCCTGGCCAAAGCAGCGCAGGAAGCCGGCGTGGCAATGGGCCTTGGCTCGCAGAGGGCCATGCTTGAGAATCCTGGTTTGACGGAGACCTTCCAGATTCGGAAAGTCGCCCCGGACATCCCCCTTATCGCGAACATCGGGGCCGTCCAGCTGAATCATTATCCTGTTCCTGAAATCGGTAAGCTTGTCTCATCCGTTGATGCCGATGCCCTCGCGGTGCATTTGAATGCGTTGCAGGAGATCATCCAGCCTGAGGGGGACCATGATTTCTCAGGCGCTTTGGATGCGATTTCAAAGCTGTGCGACAAGATTGATGTCCCGGTCATTGTGAAAGAGACTGGCGCCGGGATAAGCCGGGACGTCGCTGAGAAGCTCAGGGATGCCGGCGTCGCCTGGATAGATGTGGCCGGCTCAGGAGGAACCTCCTGGAGCAAGGTGGAGTACATGCGCAGGGGCACAATCCCGGGTTTCGAGGAGTGGGGGATACCGACAGTCGAGAGCATCAGGATGTGCAGGGGGATACTTCCCCTCATCGCCAGCGGAGGGCTCCGGAGCGGGGTTGATGCGGCCAAGGCGATTGCCCTCGGCGCGGACATGGCAGGGGCGGCATTCCCGTTCCTGAAGGCGTACAAGGAGAATAATCTTGCTGAGGAGCTCTCCTTATGGGGAAAACAGATGAAAGTGGCCGCTTTCCTGACAGGAAGCAGCAATTACAATGAGCTTGGTAATGCCAAACTGCTCACAAGCTGAGCGTTTTCCATCCCGATCCGATTCCCGCTTTTTTGTGACATCCCTTTTTAAGCTTTCCAACATAGTTTTAGACCTAATTAACACCATATGTTTCCACCGGGTAGACCTCCCACGGCATCGTCATAGTGGTTTTTGGTGGAAAAACATATGTTTAAATACAACAAGAGGTATAAATAACATATGGCCAGAAGCAAGCTCCCCCCCAGACGGAGGACCATAGAAGCCCCTGACGGGCCTTACTCCCAGTACCCCGGGCAGCTTGCGAGGGGAATGAAAAAGATTTTCGGCACTATGGAGCAGTTCCCCGGAGGCGCTCAGGCTGTGCCCCACGCCAAGAGGCTTGTTGACAGGCTTATCCATTATAACATTCTCGAGCCTGATAAGATAGGCGACAGGAAGGCAGACCCAAAATCCCTCAACCTCAAGCTGGGCTATCTTGCGGCAATGCACAGCTTCAAGGAATCCGCGGTTTCCAAGGGAATCCTCCCACCATCCATTTTCTCCAAGCACAAGCACGTCGTAGACGGGCATGATGTCCTCTGCGCCCTCCGTGACAATGACCTTGGAACCCAGAGCAGCGCAATAACTTCAGCCCTTCTTGAGAATCCGTCGCTTGGTCTCCTAGTCTGGATGGCCGACCTCACACAGTGCTATGAGGCAGAAGCAGGAATAGCGAAGAAGGAGCTTGGCAACCTCGATCCGCACGTGTTCCACACCCATGGTGTAGGCGAGGGCAGCATGGAATACCGGAAGCTTGCAAGGCAGGCATTAAACGTCTATTCACAGCTTGCCGATGCCCTCGATTACCGTGAGCTTTCAGGAGACCTCATGAAGATGGCATATTTCCACCTCAACAGGGAGCTCCACGACTATGTCGAGCAGGCCTTCGAGCTAACCACGTTCATGGCTGACAATACCCTCGCAGTATATCAGAAAGCAAAGCCGATAATCGAGGAGGAGCTTCGTCGCCTGGGCTATGATGTGGAATTCCACGTGAGGGAAGACAAGAACCTCGGAAAGGCGATGGGCAAGGTCGAGAAGAAGCTCCGCGAGAAAGGCATGTGCGCAACGCCGGGCGCCGTTCTCGATGAGGTTATGGACCTCAATGACCGGGTCGCATTTACCATTGAAGTCAAGAAGTATGATGGCAAGACTGTCGGGCAGAAGGACATGGAGCGCTTCGACGAAGTTCTTCTTGTGGCAATGACTGCCATAAACAGCATAACAGAGCTCAGGGACGTCGACCCGGAAAAGCTCATAATGGGCATCTTGGACAAGGAGGCGCTCATGAGGAAGCGCATTGGAAAGGACGGTTCTCTTGAAGAAGGCCTCTACAGGGATTACATATCAAGCCCGAAGCCTAACGGCTACCAGTCCCTCCACGGGGATATGAGGTTCGTTGATGCAGACAACTTTGCCAACCTTGAAATCCACGTAGAGAACAGCACGATGCATGGGAACTCCAAGACCGGAAGCGCGGCCCACGCACTCTACAAAGGGGGAGGCCCGCTTGCAAGAAGGGCACAGAGGAACTACAGGAATGTCCTCGAGGCGATAGCGCGCGGCGGAAATGGCAATGGCTCTGCAGGCGTAATCCGGACGATAAATGTCCAGGTCGTCGAAATAAACGGCAAATGCAAGACCAAGGAAGTCGTGCTCCCTGAGCACGCCTCGGTCGCTGACGCGCTCGCGGAGGCTGACATAGATGACTTCCTAAACGGGCTCGCGCTTACGCCGCCCCTCAGGCTCACCGACAAGCTCGGGGATGTCAGAAAGCTTGAGGTTAGGCACAGCGAAGGCAGCGGCCACCTTGTAGGCGCGATGTTCGATGTGGCGTCAGCGGCCACAGAAGCTGGGCAGAGAGCCCTCAAGAAGGCGAGGCAGGCTGTCCCGGGCCTCTTCCAAAAGCGCAACGGCAACTGCAAGTAGGCTTTAGACCTGCGAGAACTCGCTCATTTTTTTCATTACATTGAGGACAACGCTTGTATTCGTCTTGTCCACGCCCGGAATCCCGAGTATGCCCTTGACCAGGGCCGAGAATTCCTGGCGGCTCTTGCACATCACGATGGCGATTGAGTCGTACTGGCCAGTCGTGTCATATACCGCGGCGACTCCCTGGAGCTTCGCAATCTTCTCCTGCACCTTGAGGATGTCCCCGGATATGCTTATCTGGAGTACTGCCATGAAATCGAATCCGAGGGCAAGGTAGTCAAAATTCGCTGAGTAGCCGGCAATTATTCCTCCCTTCTCCAGGCGGTTCATCCTCTCTATGAGCGCAGCCGGGCTCATCCCCACACTCGCAGCTATCTCCCGGTATGAACGCCTGCAGTTTCGTCTGAGTTCCAGAAGGATCTGCCTGTCTGTCGAATCTAGCCCCAAATGTTTGGTTTTCATTCATTTTCACCATCATAAGCTAAACATTTGTAAGCAATATTTATATAAATATCGAATTTTTGTTTTGGAAAATAAGGATAAACAATATAAAAAGGTCGAAACCAAGCTATCCAAAGAACAAATGGAAGGCGGTACCATGGAAAAAGAAGAAATTTTCGAAAGGATAGAAAAGGACAAGGTGAGATTCGTGAGCCTACAGTTCACGGACATATTCGGAATCGTGAAATCGATTACCATCCCGGCAAAGCACCTTGGCGACTCGCTGACGCACGGGACCTGGTTCGATGGCTCCTCGGTCGAGGGCTTTGCCAGGATACACGAGAGCGACATGTACCTGAAGCCGGATCAGGATACTTATGCCCTACTGCCATGGCACAATTCCAATGACGGCAACACCGCCCGCTTCATATGCGACGTGCACAAGCCGGACGGAGCTCCCTTCGGGGGAGATCCCCGGGCAATCCTCAAGAAGGCGATGGCAGAGGCGAAGGCGATGGGTTTCGAGTACAATGTCGGGCCCGAGCTGGAATTCTTCCTTTTCAGGAGGGAAAATGGGAAGCTTCTGCCTCTTCCCCATGACAATGGGAATTACTTCGATTTGACAACTGACCAGGCATATGAAATTAGGAGGGACATGAGCACCGCCCTGGAGCAGTTCGGAATCAATGTGGAGGCGAGCCATCACGAGGTCGCGCTTGGCCAGCATGAGATTGACTTCCGATATGCGGACGCGCTTTCCACTGCGGACTCCGGGACTACCATGCGATTCGTGCTGAAAGCGGTTGCGCAGCAGCACGGGCTGCACGCAACGTTCATGCCCAAGCCCATAACCGGCATAAACGGCTCCGGCATGCATGTCCACCAGAGCCTTTTCAAAGATGGCAAGAACGTGTTTTACGACGGGTCGGACAGGTACAGGCTCTCAAATACCGCATATAGCTTCATCGCCGGGCAGCTGGCCCACGCCAAAGGGATGTCAGCCATACTCTCGCCAACGGTCAACTCCTACAAGCGGCTTGTCCCTGGATATGAGGCGCCAGCCTACATAAGCTGGGCGGGCGTTAACCGCTCGGCACTAATCAGGATACCCAGGTATTCCGAAGGCAGAACCAGTTCCACAAGGTGCGAGCTCCGCTGCCCGGACCCCAGCTGCAACCTCTATCTTGCCTTCGCCGTGATGCTGAAGACCGGCCTTGAAGGGATAAAAAGCGGGCTCGAGCCTCCTGAGCCGGTGGAGGAGGACCTATACCATTTCGACGACCGGAAGCTGAAGGAGAGGAAGATAGATATGCTGCCATACTCGCTGTGGCAGGCCCTGTGCGCGCTCAGGGAGGATAAGGTGGTGCAGGAAGCCCTGGGGACCCATACTTATGAGAGATATCTGGCAGCCAAAACGAAGGAATGGGATTCCTACCGGCTGCAGGTCACACCCTGGGAAATCGAGAATTACCTGGAGAAGTATTAGGCGACGGAGCGCATCAGGATGTCCACAGACTCGTTGAATCGTTCGGGGTACGAGAGCATGGGGAAATGTGCGCAGTCGGGGAATTCCTCGTACAAGGCGCCGGGGATGCGCTCTGCGAGCCTTTTTACCGCATCGGCCGAAACGAGCGGGTCATCGCTTCCTGCAATCAGGTAGGTCGGAACGCTTATCTCCGGGGCCCTTTCCCAGAGCATATCATCCATCAGGAACATCGCCTGCATGGAAACTGCCATCGCGCTCAGGTTCGCCCTAAGGGCGTTCTTGACCATCTTCAGTGCGTGCGTGGGGTTCTGGGCCTTCTTCATGTACGTCATCAGCAGTGCCTTGTGGAGCAGCTCCCAGGCAATCCTGCTCTCACCAAGGCTCTCCCGCTTGAATGCGTCCAGCGGCTCCAGCCTTTCCGCGTTCCGGGCCAGGAAATCAATCAGCGGATGCAGTTTTTGATACTCCCGAAGGAAGCCCAGCTCCAAAGGGTTCCGGTACGCTGGCGCGACGAGCACAAGGCCGGAAACCCTCTCCGGGAACATATGGTAGAAGCGCATCGCGTTTCCGCCCCACATGGAGTGGCCGCAGATTATTGCTCTAGGGATTTGCTCCCTGTCCATGACGGCCTTTAGGTCAAGTGCCATGTCATCAAGATATGTTTTCGGAGTGCTCTCCCCAAGTTCGGTCCCCCAGTGCCCCCGGTTCTCCTTGGTGATTACCCCATGCCTTTTCTTGAACTCCTTTATCTGCCCCATCCAGGCTGCCGGGTGCGTGGTATATCCCCCCTGCAGAACAAGTGTGCCGCTGTCCTTTGGCCTGTCTTTGAATTCCCATAATGTCGGTCCCCTGTACCTATAAAAGACCTTGGCGCCGGCCCTTTCAATGAATCTGTTTTTCCTTGAAATCCGCGCTTCCATTTTCGGATGGTCATTCCACCTTGGCCTTCCATTCTTTCCAAGAATTATCATCAGAGAATCAGTATTGCGGGAAGGTTTTTATTTCCTTAATTCCTCAGGCTCATGCTTCCTCGCATTCCCTTCGGTTATGAAATGGGACTTCGATTTGTTCGGGTCCTCGATAACAACCGCGATACCGCCGATTTCTCCCTTCAGCCCAGCAAGGTCCGAACTATCGGCATCGAACATCATAAGCGCGGCAACCGCGCTGAGCTCGATTACTTTTCTGGAGGGGCCTCCGTTTCCTGGCTTTGAATGCTTGTCCGGCTCCATCTCTTTGCCGAAGGGCGCGGTTCCATTCGTGCCACTGTTTCTAGCATTTTTTGAGAAAATGCCTCTCTTCTTTTGAATGGGAGTGTGTGCCATACTGGTATTTCATCAATGAAGAATTTATAAAACTAATGTTCTGAATTGCGGGCAGAAATGGCAGAAAAATTCTACCGGCAAAACAGATAAATATGTTCACATCTATCTTTGCGCTGGGTAATTGTTATGGATATCAAACCATTTTCATTCGCAGCGTTCGGATTGGGGGTCATGACCGGATTCCTCGTTGTCCTGGTCGGGATTCTCGCGATTTTCGTTTTCGCGATTCTCGGGGCGGTTATGGGAGCAATCGCAGGATGGCTGGTTGATTTGACTCCATTCCTGGGGGAAGCCGTCAAGCACGGATTCAGTTCCGTATTCGGGGTGTACAACCCGAACCTTGTTGAAATCGGCGCCATGCTAGGATTCATCGGAGGATTCTTCAAGAACTGGGGGCATGGGGACAACAAGTGCATGCAATGATTCAGTAAACTGGCCCGCGCGGGCCTTTCCTGATTTTTTCCTATTGCGGCAGCTCATGCATTTATTAATCACAGTAACGAATGCGTTTTCATGAAATCCGCATTCGTTCTTTTCGCAATTGGACTGCTCGTCTTTGCCGGCTGCACCTGGCCAACGCCTCCTGCCGGGCCCGGACCAGAGCCTCAGATGATGTGCGTGCGCCCCTGTCATATCTCGCTTTCCGATTATGACAATGCGGAATTCCTTCCATCCTGCATCGAAAGTACGGAGCCGATAGCATGCACCGAGGAATACAGGCTCGGCGACGCCTGCCTTTCACTAATAAGCTGCAAGATTGAGAATGATTCCTGCACAACAACTCTACAGCCGGAATTCACCGAATGCATCTCCTGCTTCAGGGACTGCATGGACATTTCAGAGGACCCTGCGGACTTCATGGTCTGCGAGGAGATGTGCAATCTAGAATGAGCTCAAGCGGGCCTAGAGGGATTTGAACCCTCGACCTGCGGATTAAAAGTCCGTCGCTCTACCAAGCTGAGCTATAGGCCCAAAAAACGCTGAGAGAACAGATAACCGATGAAACAATTTAAAATGTCTTCCCCGTTTATCAAAAGAACAAGCCGGGCTGGCAGATCGGCTATGCGGCCGCCTGCAGTTATTCGCTTTTCTGAGACTTTTGGTCTGTGAATGGCATAAAGCGGCATAGAGGGGTTCAACTCCCTTGCCCGGCTTATTCTATTCCTCGGCTTTCCTAACATATCTTAATTAACATTTCATTTCTAACATAGGCTAATGGCAGGTATCAAGAGGCTGGTTCTGGACGTATTGATTCCTATCAATTTTCCGACACCGGATTTGACAAAAAGGATTGCGCTTATCAAAGGCATTGAGGCAGTGGATGTCCTCATCCAGGAAGTGGAGAGGAAGGTTGAGACTGCCAAGATTACGATTGAGGGGGAAGATTTAGACTTCGAAAAAATCAGGGAGCTCATTGAATCAACTGGCAGTTCCTTACAGAGCATTGACCGTGTGACATGCGGCAAGCGGCTTACCGGGTAGTATGTTTTGTTAGGGACCTTTATCCAGAAGCAGAGAGAGAAGTTCAAGTATTACGACTCCATAACCGGGATGAGCGAAATACTTAGAAGATACTTCGTTATGAATGCCTTCGACGGCGCCCTCACCATACTCGGAGTTCTGCTCGGGAGCTTCATCGCGGATATCGACAATCCGGTTTTTGTGCTCAAGATAGGTATTGCCACTTCTATCGCAGTTGGGATTTCCGGCCTTACTGGCGCCATGTTCGCAGAGCGCGCGGAGAGGAAGCGTGAAATCAGGGCGATGGAAGATGCGCTACACCGGAAACTTGACAATACCGAGATGAAGGCCGCCTATGACACGGCAAGCACGCTCATAGCCCTTGTCGATGGCATTTCCCCTTTGCTTGCCTCAATGTTCATCCTCCTTCCATTCTTCTTCTTTAGCGTGGCAGACGTGCATCTGGCTTATCAGGTATCCATGTGCCTTGCCCTTGTGGTCTTTTTCCTTCTTGGGATGTTCCTAGGGAGGATATCAAAAGAGTCACTGTTCTTTACCGGAATAAAGCTGGTGATGGCGGGCCTGGTCTGTATGCTATTCATCTTCCTGCTTGAGGGGCTATGAAGAACAATAAAACTTAGGCGTCTGTCTAATATTAGACACCCGTCTAACTATTTCTAATAACATTTAAATACTCAGGATGCGTTATATACTCCGGGCATCCGGGCTTTCCGGGTGTAGCTGCGTTGGCATTCGGTCGGGTTAAAACCATCCTGACTGCGGACCTTTCCCCCTGAGGGCTCGTCCCGTAGGTGGCTGACTCGAAGGATATGGAATGTCTTTGCGGTTTTCGGGCTTTAGTGGGTCGCCCTAAAAAGCGGCTCTACCATGCTCGCATCCGGGCTTTTAGGATGCCCTGCACCTGAGCAGACCCGTTGTAGATAAGCGCAATGCGTTTTGGAAGATTTTCTCCCTTGCTTTGCGGGGACATTCGGGGTAACCCTTATGCCTGTTGTCTCTTCGGGCTCACAAGGTGCACCTACTTATCTTTGAAAAAGAATATTGCCAGGATTATCGTTGCCATAAGCATCTCTGCCGATAGTTGTCCTTTCATGTTCCCCGATAAGAAGTAGTCGTAATGATCTATAACTCCCCCGAACGGGTTGGATTGAGTTCATTCAAAGCAAGGGAAAATCACCCTGTTTTTGCCTCTCTTAGGGCCTGATTGATCTCTTCCTTGACTATCCTTATACTATCTGAAATTGGAGTATGAATGATGCACACATCCTCCCCTTCGTATAGTAGTGATTTGAGTGGGGCCATCACAAGTTCGAAAGTGGAATACATGTTTCCTAGCATGCTCATTGTATCAGAGCTTATCCCGATATCTTTCTCCAGGTCTTTTCGGAGGGCCCCCAAGGCGATTTTTCCCATCGCGAGAATCGCATGCCCCCTGATTTCTGAATTCAGGTCATTCAAAACCAGTTTTGTGAGCCCCTCGATAGCGGAAACGTCCTTTCTTCGGCCAAGCTCCATAATAATAACTATGCGATTTTTGACATCTTTGTGCCCAAGCTCAGCAATCAGCCGTTCGATATCCCACTTTGTAATCGAGAAATTCTGCGCGCTGCCCTCCATAATTGTCGATCTGCCCATCACCACAGCCCGATGTCGGATATCATCTACGCTCAAGGTTTTTCTCTGGCCCATAATTATCCACAAAACCATTGTCTGAGACCCTTTAATAACCAATCGCCGACACAACTTCTTCTCTATAAAAATGATGGCAATTCAGGTGTGGTAAGCTTGCCATCCGGAAAAAATGCCGTATCCATGAGGCACAATCGCCTGACATTACTATATTTAAACCTTCCTCAATCATAACATGTAACTTATGACTAGCAGTTCCTCTTCTAGGGGGGCGAGCCTAAGGTGGCGAGGATATGGCAAGAGTAAAAGATAACCAGCTTCTTGTTTCGCTCATGGATTTGCTGAGCAGAGATAAGAAACCAATCTGGAAAAAAGTTAGGAAAGAACTGGACAGGCCCAGAAGGAATAGGGTTGAGGTCAACCTCAGCAAGCTTCAGGCCTACGGAGCCGACAATGGCACTGTGCTGGTCCCCGGGAAGGTTCTTGGTGCGGGCGAGATTAGCAAGAAGCTCACTGTAGCGGCGTTCTCTTTCTCCGACAGCGCAAAGAAGCTCATTACGGCTGCCGGCGGAAGGATAATCTCAATCGAGGCGCTCCACAAGGCGAATCCGGAAGGACGGGATGTGAGGATACTCAAATAAAGGTGATGCTCATGATAGTCATTGATTGCAAAAACCTGATTTTCGGAAGAGTCGCAAGCCATGCGGCAAAGCAGGCCCTCAACGGTGAGGAAGTCCACCTCATAAATGCAGAGCAGATGGTGGTGTGCGGCAATCCTACACAGATTTCTGATAGATACAAACAGAAGAGGAGGCTGCAGAACAAGGGTACTCCGGAGCACTCGCCCAGATGGCCGAGGGTTCCCCACATGCTCGTCAAGAGGATGGTGAGGGGTATGCTCCCGAGGAAGACCATGAGAGGCAGGGAAGCCATGAAGAGGCTGATGGTATATGCCGGAAACCCAAAGAACCTTGAGGGAAACGCGAAGCTTGCGAAGGCTGAGTATGATGGCGTGACCAAGCACATAACCATTCTGGGGTTGTGCAAGAGCCTTGGATACACAGGTTGATGTTTATGACAGAAAAAGAGAAGAAAGCGGAAAAAGAGGCCCCTGAAGAGAAAACGAAGAAGGCCGCAAAGAAGAAGACTACCAAGGCAGCCAAGAAAAAGGAGACAATCCAAGAGCCGAAGAAGGAAGAGAAATCGGTTCCTGAGGGGCCTTCCCCCGAGCAACCTAATCCCTTAACTCCCGAGCCCGTGGAGGCGATGCCTGAAAAAAAATCCTCAAAGAAGAAAAAGAGAGCCAAAAAGAAGGCACCTAAGGTCTTTGTGGTAAGAGGAAAAAGGAAGGAGAGCGTTGCCAGGGCAACAATAAAAGCCGGGAGGGGCATTGTACGGATTAACAGCATATCCCTTTCTGCAATGAACAACAAGTACGTCCGGGAAATAATACGCGAGCCGCTCAGGTATGTAGGGCCCGAAGTGGACACTGTGGACATTTCCGTAAACGTCTATGGCGGGGGTCTTATGGGCCAGGCGCAGGCGTCAAGGACTGCCATTGCCAAGGCTCTGGCCATGTACTTCGAGGAGCTCAAGCTTAAAGAGAAATTCATCTCCATAGACAGGTCCCTCATGATTGAGGACACGAGACGTGTGGAGAGCAAGAAAGACTGCGGACCGAAGGCAAGAGCCAGATATCAGAAATCGTACCGGTGATGTATTGGAATTTCCAGTAAGATGCTTTACGTGCGGAAACGTTATCGGGCAGCTGTATGAGCAGTACAAGGAAATGCTCAATACAACGTCTGCGGAGGGAGCCCTGGACAGCCTCGGCATCCACCGCTACTGCTGCAGGAAGATGTTCGTCGCCCATGTGGACACCGTGGATACAATCCTGCGGTACCCGAGAGTATAGAGGCATTTTTGCCTTTTCTCTTTTTCTTTTACTCCAGTTTTTCTCATTTTTGATTCTCATTAACATCTGGGAATGGCCTCTTTTAATAAGTTGTAGTTAATATATATTAGTGTTATATTGATTCCTGCATTGTGAAATGCAGGACTGATGTCATGGCAAGACTGAAAATGACATGTTCGCAAACCCCGCGGAAGCAAATGTGCGGAAACCTCTTACTAAGGCGGATTCAAACCGCATAGTCAGCCAGGCCCGGGCAGGGGATGTTCATCTCCGGTCCCGCTCGTGGTGCAGAACCTGTTGATTTTAGTGATATCGCAAGGACGATGTGCCTCTGAAGCGACCGCATAGAGGGTATATAAATCCTTCTACCGATAAAATCTCTTTAGATACCATTGGGGCCGTAAGGTAACCTGGTATCCTGCGTCCTTGGGGTGGACGTTATCTGAGAAAATCTCTCAGCTTTATTGCTGTGGGGTTTCAGGAATTCAATCCTCCGGTTATCAACGCCTGCGGCCGGACGGAATAAATCTCGGCGGCCCCATTTTTGTTTCAGGCGAAAAGGTGAAAACGAATGGCAGAAGAAGAAACTGAAAAAGTGGATGAAGAGAAGAGTGGCATGCCTGTCAAGCAGGAAATGTTCCTTGAGGCGGGTATGCATATAGGTACGAAGATTCGTACGAATGATATGAGGGATTTCGTCTTCAAGAGAAGGGATGACGGGCTGTTCATTCTGGACCTTCGGAAGAGCGCTGAGCGGCTCATGTCGGCAGCGAAGATGATCTCCCAGTTCAGGCCAGAGGATGTGCTTGTAGTCGCATCGCGTGTGTACTCAAGCAACCCTGCAACCAAGTTCTCACAGCTGACTTCCATACCCCTTGTCAAGGGGAGGTTTGTCCCAGGCACCATGACCAACATGATGTGCGCGAGCTTCAAGGAGCCCAAGCTTGTCATGGTCTGCGATCCGAAGGGGGAGAGGGAAGCAATCCTCGAGAGCGCCAAGAACGGCGTTCCTGTAATCGCGCTCTGCGACACTGACAACGAGACAAAGTTCATCGACCTGATTGTGCCCATCAACAACAAGGGCAAGCGCTCGCTGGCACTGACCTTCTACATCCTTGCCAGGGAGCTTATGCTTTCCCAGGGCAAGATAAAGGACTACTCAGAATTCCCATTCGAGGTCCACCACTTCGAGCAGCCGCCTCCTGAAAAGAAGGAGGAGGCGAAGGCTGAGGAAGCTGTTGAAGCCGCAAAGGAAGAGGCAGCAAAAGAGGAAGCCGAGAAGGAAGAAAAGGCCGCAAAGGACAAGGAAGAGGAGAAGAAGGCCGAGGAAGCCCTCAAGGTGGCCAAGGACGAGAAGGAGTCCAAGGAGAAGCCGAAGAAAGAAGAGAAGCCGGAAAAGAAGGCCGAAGAGAAGAAAGAGGCCGCAAAGGAAGGGAAGCTGGCAAAAGAAGACGCTTCAGAAGAGAAAAAGGAGTAATCTCCTTTTCCCTTTTTTTCATTTTTACCAGTCGCAGATATTTTCATCCCGCGGATCCATTGGATTGTCAACATCGAACTCCCTGAATGTGCTCTGGATTCCACCGCCTTCTGTTTTATGGCAGATATTTCTCAGTTTCGAGATTCTCATTCTCCGCTCCATTACGCTTGGCAACTTCTGGATTTCTCCGATTGCAAGCCTTTTCCTGAATCTCCTCTCAGCCGCGTATCTCATGCTCATCTCTATATTGCCTCCATATCTTGAGAGCCGGGAAATCTCTGCAAAGAGCTCGAGCTCCTCCTGGGTGAGCTCCTCAATGCTCCGCACTTGTTTTTCGGGAGGGCTGCCAACCTCGAATATCTCCCTGCTTGGAATGGCCTTTAGCATCCGGGAGAACTCCTCAGCGCTTATTTCTCCATCCTCATCCTCGTCGGCTGCCTGCCTTGCACCTGCGATGGCGCGCTCCAGCCTCAATCTCCGTTCCATCACGCTGGGAAGCCCCTGGAACTCTCCAGACAAATAGCTTTTCCTGAATCTTGCCTCAAGCTCCTCATGCCTCTCATGGCGGGAGACCTCAGTGAAATATTCGAGCTCTTCCTGGGTGAGATCCAGAATATCGCCGACATAGATGCCGCCCGGGTTTTCTGGGCGTGAGCCGTCTCTTCCAGGCAACATCCTCAGCATACGCACGAACTCCCCGGAGTCAACCCTGCCGTCGTTGTCCCTGTCTGCCATGTGAGTTGCCTCTGCAACCACCCTATCAAGCATCTCATATTCCACCTGCTGGACAAGCTCCTGCCTCTGGAGCTCCAGGAACCGGTTCTGGCTCTCTATATAGTTCCTGTATAGAGAAACGCCATAGGCCATCGCTATTCCAAGCGCGACTGCCGCGACGAATTTCACCGCCCGCAAGGCCCTTCTCCTCCAGAGCTTGTCAACTGCCTTTTGGTCATAGTTGCCCTTTCCGGTATTCACTATGACGACCGTGTCGCTGGGCCCAAGGTCGAATTTCTCTGCACCGCAGAATGCAACCGCTGCGGATGGCTCGACAGCAATCCCGATTTTGTTGAGGTACTTGTATTCCTTTGCAATCTCTCTTTCGCTGATTGCATCTACCAGCTCCACCCTCCCGTTCTTGACTAAGTTGAGAAGCAATTCCTTGAATTTCGAATATCCATTGACAAGCTTGTCTGCAATGCTCTTTCCAGGCCTTTTGAGGAACTCCTCGGCCTTCACGATAGTGTTCTGGGCAATGGTGACTCCGACAACCATCGGCGCTTCATCTCCCCAGATTTCATTCGCGCCTTCTGCAAGCTCGACTGCAAGCTCCCCTTCCCCGACAGGGCAGAATATGTAGTCAGGCTTAACGCCCGTATCGAAAATCTCACGAACGATAGTACGGTAGCCGTTGGCAAGCCCGTAATCCTCAACGCCGACAATATTCTCTTCCGGACCATCAAAGCCAGTTGCTTTTCTGGCAATCTCCTTCATCTCATCCTGCGTGATTATCCGCTTTCCAAGGCCCAGCTCAACAACTATTGAGCAGCCCTCAAGGGCCTCCCGCACTTCCCTTGAAATCCCTTTGGGGACTATGTTGACCACCTGGATTTCCAATCCGGTTTCCTTTACTCTTTCCTTTGCCATATGCCCCAGGCTGAATCCTGAATTCCCCGAGGTGATATGGACAAACAGCAGGCCATCTGATTTCCCCCCGCATGCCCCGGCCTTCGCAGCTAGCTTCCTCATTTCCCTATCGAGAATTGCCGAGCACCGCCTGTCCTTGAATGTCTTGAAAGGATTCATGCTCTCGTGCTTGACCAGCACAGTAGCCCCGTTGCAGCGCCCGCACATCTCGATGCTCTTTTGCAGAGGTGTCATGCCAACTTTTAGCCTCATCTCGCATTCACCTCCCTTGCAGCAGATGCGACACTCCTACGCTTATCATATATGCCCTCGGCGATTCTCCTTAAGAGAACCGGCCTACCGAAACTGTCTGGGCTGGCACGGAATTCCCTGCGCATGTCATCTGCCCACATGATGCTGAACTGCCCCATGCCTGTTCTCTCCTGATTTGCCAAACGAACGTAGAAATTGAGTTCTGCCTCAGTAAAATCATCTAGGTGGAGGCGCCCCTCTGCATTCCCAGTCCTGCACCTTCCGGCCCTTCTCCCAGGAATCTTCCCGCAGATTCTAGCAATCTCATCTTCGTTCAGCCTGCCATTGCCGTTTCCATCGGCAATTTCCATTACCTGCGCCCGCAGTTTCTGCAGCCTGAACAATTCGGCGTCATTCGCATGCATCTTCGCGCTGATTGAAAGGGTATGGTTTTCAGCTTCAAGCATCAATCTGTCCCGCTTTATGCTCAAGTCATATGTGCGGATTCCGAGTATGGCAACAGTAGCAATAAATGCAACGGCGGCCCACCTGGCGCTCTTCCAGATGAATCTCCTCCACATCTTCCTGACCGCATGCCGATCGTAAATCCCCTGCCCCGTATTCACTATGACAATTGGCTCATCAGGATTGAGATTGCACCTCTTTGCGCCTGCGAATGCTACTGCCGCTGAAGGCTCGAGAGCCATGAGTTCTGAAACATGCTCGTATTCCTTGGCAATCTCAAACTCATTGACGGTAATCATAATCATCTTTCTTTCCTTTACCAGGCTCTCAATAATCGCCTTGAATTTCGAATATGCAGTTACCAGCTTGTCGGCAATGCTCTCCTTGGGCTTCCTGACGAATGCCTTTTTTTGGACTATGGGGTTGCCGGGTATTGTGACCCCGATAATTTTCGGGTAGTAATCCCCCCAGATGGCCTCCTCCAGGCCAAATCCTGGTGCAGTGGAGCCGTATTCGAATCCCCAGGCCTCCCTGCCATCTGCCAGTTGCTCTTCCTTTGACCACACTTCCTCCACGCCGCGCGCAAGGTCGACTGCGAGTTCTCCCCCTCCCACAGGCACAAAAATATGCCTGGGCTTGATGCCCTCCGCATGAATCTCGCGGATAATCTCCTCATACCCGTTTCCGAGCCCGGATGACTCCACAACGACAATATCACTGTCCGGGCCATCGAATGCAGCGGCCGTTTTCGCTATGTCAATTAGTTCGTCCTCGCCAATCTGTTCCTTATCCAGATTCATCTCACGGACGATTGAGCACTTCCTGAGCCTCCTCTTTATGGGCGTTGCCAGCTTTTTTGAAACTATATTTACAACTGTTCTCTCCTTGCCGGTCTCCTCCTGCCAGTCGGCAGCAAGCTTCGCCAGGCTGTATCCTGAGTTTCCTGATGTTATATGGACAAAAAGCACCTTTTCCTTGGAGGCATGGGCTTCAAGCAAGGCAGCACACCTTCTGGCCTTTACTGTTCCGGACTGGTTCCTGCTCTCATCCTTTACAAAGACCCTGGCGCGCCCGTATCTTCCGCACAGCTCATGGCTTATTGCGCAGCGTGTCTTGCCTACAGCTAACCTTCTCATGTACCCCGGCATAATATTGTATAATTGTCCTTAAAAATGTACCTTTATGGTAATATTTATGTAAAATTGTGAGAATCACCGCTCCAGAACGGCTCTATCGATATATACGTGTTCCAACCGATATAATAATGTGACAAAGAGTATTCGGGGCAGCTAGAGCGGGGGGATAAGCGCCCTGCAAGTTTATGGGTGTGCGAGATGGATGTGCGAGAGATGCACCTCTACTCTGCGAAAGTGGGGGATGAGGACATAAAGAACTTCTTCAATCTGGTAGTGAAAGCCAAGTTTCCGATACTGGGCTTCATATCATTCTCAGATATATTCTCGCCAAATGCCCTTGGCCTGGTCCTGAAGCGGAAGGAGAACACACTCAAGATTTTTGTCAAAGATAAGCCGTGCCTCAAAAATCTGTCAGCCTTGATATTCCCGTTCAGGATGTGCGAGGCAACTAGACTTGAAAGGTCGGCAGGCTCGTTCTTCCCGTTCCCGAAATTCTATTTCATAGGAGGCGGGAGGCACGATGCCCTTGATTTCATCCTCAAGGCGGATATTGAGGAGATTTCAATCGGGATAACCAAAGTACTGGGAAGGTTCATCGGAATCGGCAGCGTCACGAATACAAATGGAAAGAAGGGCATTACGATAATCTTCAGCCCTCAGAAGTTCTTCAGGATTGACCTTGAGAAGAACCCTTCCATCTATGTTGAGCTCCTGGAGCCGTTGCCCAAGAAGATGCACATGAGCTCAAAATACCCGGTATTCGAGGAAACCGGGATGAGCCTCGGCACTGACAACTACGACCCGCTCCAGCACAGCCTTATAGTCGGAACTTCGGGAGCCGGAAAGAGCAAGGGACTGTACATCCTGCTAAAAGCGATAGAGGCCAGGTTCAGGGACAACACCCGGACTGTCATAATAGATCCTCATGGCGAGTTCGCCCACATGATGCCGCACTCAGGAATCATCGACTTCATAAAGAACTATGTGGAGCCCCTGGATGTCGGGCAGGAGAAATCGCCGATGCTCACCCAATTGATAGCGCAGCTTATATCGTCAGCAATAGGCAAGGAGAATAAATATTCAGAGAGGGTGCTCTTCTACGCCATCCACCTCTTGGTATCGCTTGACAAGCTTGAGCTTGGGGAAATCAGCAAGCTGCTCACTGATTCCTCAGTGAAAGCAGAGTATGTCAGCATGTCGGAAAATGCCGAAGTGAAGAGGTTCTTCGATGAGGAGTTCAATGACATCTATATCCACCACTTCAACACTGCGATACTGCCAATCCTGAACTTCATCGGGGAGTACCAGCTTTACCTGGGGAAAGAGAAGAAGAGAGCGAATCTCCTTGAGATGATAAAGAAGAACAGGATTACCGTAATTTCATTCAACCCTCACTTCTTCGGAAGGAGAATGATAAGCTTCCTTGCAGGGGCAATCATCAACCAGATGTATATAATGGCAATCACTGGCAAGCTGATGGACAAGCCGACAGTGCTTGTAGTCGACGAATTCCCAAGGGTGGAAACGAGGGTTACTCGGGACATACTCTCAGAGACGAGGAAGTTCAACCTGTATGCCTACCTCTCATGCCAATACCTTGGGCAACTGAGCAAGGAAGTGCTGGACTCGATAGTCTCGAATGTAAGGAACATAATCTCGTTCAAGGTGAACCGGCAGGACGCTGCCATGCTAAGCTCAATAATGGAAATCAAGGTGGAGGAATACTTCAAGAAGAGCCGCGGCCAGACCGAGCTTGAGGAATCAAAGAAGGAGATGTTCGTGCGCCTCCACCAGAGGGAATGCATAGTGAGGCTATTCGACGGGGTGAAGTATCTCCTTCCCATGAAGCTCCGCATGGTCGACATCAAGAAATGGGGGCTCAAGGAGAATGCCTACAGGCCCCCTGACGAGCCAGGCGAATCCGAAGGGCAGCCCCCGGATGAGGGGCAGAAGGAGAAAGTGCCGGTAGAGCAACAGCTCAAGACTAAGCTGCCGGACCCGATACTTGAAAATGACGGAAGCGGAATCGGAGCAGGAGTGCCTGTGATAAAGGGAGTTTCGGAAAAAGGCGACCTTTTGGTAACAAGGGAAAAGAGAGGCCTCCGGAAAAGGGAGCTCGGGCCAGAGCCTAAGGGCAGCCAACATTGAATATATCATACCTAAAGCTCTTCTTTTCTCCCAATTCCTTGACAATCTCCTGCTGGACAAGTTCCTTGATTCTCCTGTACTCATCCGGTGCTACAGGCACGTTACCGATTGCGTTGCGCAGATTCTTCGCATTGAAGCAGAACATGGAATCATGGACGTTCTCGCAGTTGTGGCAGAAGAGCAGGTCGCTTGAATTTGTGCACGCATCCACCTCAAAGCAGCGGGTTATCTTGGTGCAATAATGGGCATGAATGGAGAATCCAGAATGCATTATCCCATGGCATCCGAACAGGTTTTCGGAGTATAGCACGTAATTGCCATATGCGACATTCTTCACCTTGAGGTAGACGTCATCGCACATCAGCATGTTCCGCCCATCTCCTGTGCCGCTGGATTTCTCGGCGTTCGTGTAGGTCCAGTACCTGAAGTTTCCGCAGTAATGGCTGATTGGCTTTATCATGCCTAGTATGTCTTTCACGGAGGCCCCTTCCAGTTCTCCCGCCCCCATTGGAGGGGTATTCGCCTGGTCTATCTCATCGGCCGAAATCGCGTTCTTGAGGTTGAACTGCTTCTTGAGGTAGATGTCTGAAGGCGGAATCCACACTTCCTTCCCGCTGAGGGCGGATTTGGTCTCCCGGGGCAGCGGCACCGCTTTTCCAAGCCATCCACCGTACTGCTCCAGCCCGGCAAGCTCCTTTCCAAGCAACAGCCTGCACGTTGATGAGAATGCCCTCTCAAGCTCTTCACCCATCCACATCACCGTTGAACACGTTGATTATCGAGAAATCGGCCCTCTTTTTCCTTTTCATCTCATCACACAGCTCCGCTACGAGCTTCTCCTTGAGTTCCTGATACTTCTCTTTCTCCAGCTGGACATTTCCTATCATATTGTGTTTTGCCCTCAAATGGAAACAGAACATCAGGTCCGTGCAGTTCATGGTGTTGTAGCAGTAATAGCCATCGGAAACCCCTACGCAGGTGCTGCACTCGAAGCACCTTCTCATGCTGTTGTTGTAGAAGCACCTGATGATGTGCGACGAATCCCCGCTTGACGTGGAGCCGAAGGCGAATTCGCCATCATGAATCATGTATACATACGCCTCGCACTTGCCTTTCTGGATGCTTGATGAGTTGAGGATGAATGTGCCATCAACAATTGCGTCAGAGTGCTCGACAAGTTTCGAGTTTCCAAGGATTTTGTTGCCGCTGTATATTACGTTCTCGCTGATTCCTTCCAGGAGGGAATCGATGTCCTTGATGCTGTTTATATCAAGGGGTTTGGCATTGGGCACCGCGTCTTTTCCGAACTCGATGAACTTCGCATTGCCGCAGTAATGCTCGGATGTGACCCAGAGCGGCTTTCCGGAAACTGAAGCTACATCCTTGCCGATTACGGCCTCCTTCAGGTAATTCTCGAACTCCCCAAGCTCCCCGACCTCTTCCTTGAAGATCATCCTGCATGTGGCCTTCCAGGCCTTGTTCAGCTCCGCGTAAGTTTCGGATGCCATAGCCCCTTTCCTCCTTTGCCGCCCATGCTGAAGATGTCAATTGAAAGCTCGCCTTTTTCCTCCAGCTCGTCCGCGAACTGATGAAGCAGAGCCTTTTTCGTCTCAAGATACTTAGCCGAATCAAGCGAAAGATTCCCAATCGCGTTCCTCTTCCCCTTTGCGTTGAAGCAGAACATCGCGTCAACCAGGCCCTCTGAATTGTGGCAGAAGTAAGCGTCCGAGCATTTTTCTGAAGTGTCCATCTCGAAGCACCTGCTCAGGTTGATTGAGTTGTAGCAGTTGATGCAGAACTCGGATTCTGTGAACCATCCGCTTCCAAAGACATTCTTGTTGTTGCCGCTCATCGTGGTGAATGCGGTGTTCTCAGAGTATGTCGCGTCAATGTCCTTGTAGGAATCGATGGTGTTGTATCCTATTGGAGTCTTGATGATGTTCCTGAGCCTCCCATCAAAGACTTCCGGAGTGAAGACCGCGAATCCAGAGGTGGCATCAACAACGCCTCTAATAGAACCAGGGACCTTCCCATCAATCATCTCAGTTCCAAATGCCAGGCCTTCCTCATAGGTCACCAGCCTTTTCCTCGGAATGGGGTTGAAGAAGTCGTATATCTGCCCGGTCGGGACAATCACTTCCCTCCCAAGGCATGATATCTCATCCCTGGTCTCTGCCCTGTTCCTGCAGAGCCATTTCGCGTGCTTTTCCAGGCCTGAAATCTCCCTTCCAAGCAGCATCCTGCACGTAGTTGCGAATGCCTTCTCAATCTTCTCCGGGCCATCCGGCTTCTGCCGCTCAGGAATTTTGAAATCATATTCATTTGGAGAGCCTTGGGAATAAAGCTCGAAGAGTGAGGGAAAGCGCTTATTCTTTTTGAGCTCATCGCCGATTTCGGCAAGAAGCTTCTTCTTGAGCTCGAGGTATTGCTGCCGCGGCAGTTCCTTATTCCCGATACAGTTCCTCTTCCTCTTGACGAAGAAGCAGAATATGGTGTCGCTGCAGCCGGAGACATTGTGCGATAAGTATGTATCACTGCAATCAAGGGCGTATGAGCTTTCGAATATCCTTTTCGAATTAATCACAGCAAAAGCTCTCATGACGAATTCGCTGATTCCCATATACCCGCCGCTAAAAACGTACTTTGCCCCCTTGCGCACGCTGTTTCCCTTGTGCACATAAGATGAGCGGTAGATGTTCGCGGAATCCAGGACGTTCTGCGAATCCATGATTAGGTCTGAGTTGCTCACAAATGCCGAGTTCCCCAGAATCTTGTTTCCAGTGTATCTCCATTTCTCGGAAACCGCCTGCATAATCGAATCTATATCCTTGATTTCATTGATTGTGAGCGCTTCTGGATTGGCCTGCGCCTCCTCGCTTGATACGAACTTGGCAGTTCTACCGTAAAAATCAGAATCAATAAAGACATCTTTTCCGGAGACGCATGATTTCCTCGCGCTTGGCATCGGATAGTATTCACTGAGCCATCCATCGTATTCCTTCAAATCCCCGAGTTCCTGTCCAAAGAGCACCCTGCAGGCTGCCTTCCAACCTTTGTCCAGCGATGCGTAAACCTCCCCATCCATGATAAAATGTATTTTATAGTGATATATATCGGAAGTGCCGCTCTGGAGCGGCTGGTATAAAACTAGATCTTCCTGAGGATTTTCCCTAGAATCGGAAGCAATTTCATCTCCGCTTTCCGCAGGTGCTCTGCCAAAGTGGAGGGCGAAATCCCTGTCTTCTCGGCAAGCCCATCAATGCTAATTTTCTTGGGCATTTCGTAATACCCATAGTCGCAGGCGAGCCGGAACATCTCAAGCTGCTTGTTGCTAAGCAGCTGCTTGGCGGCCTTCAAATCAAAGAACCCGCTGGCGCCAAACGTATTGAGGCCTTCGGCCTCTTTGACATCAAGGTACCTTTTCTTCTTGAGCTTGACTTCATAGTCCTTCTGCTCCTTCCACTTGCTCAGAAGCTCATCCATGGCTTTGTGGGATTCGGCCAGAAGAATCTCCGAGTCGATGCCATCCGAAGTTACCGGCGACTCAAGAAGCGTAACCTTCGTCTGATGGAGAATTTTGTAGGTCATTGCCTCATAGCTCGATACCACCCGCAGAAGCGCGCTGCCCGGCTGAAGCATCAGCACCTCAACACTTTTGACGAGCCTGTGGTTCCTGATGAATTCGATGTCCTTCCTTGGAAATGGGGAAGTCAGCTGGACCAGGTTGGTGATTGTGCCCTCATCGACAGAAGACATCGTGGAGACCAGGCTCGCGTCCCTGTTTTTCTCTGTCACATCGCAGAACCAGCACAAGTGGTGGATGTTAGCCTCGAAAAGCACGGGATTCCTGTATCCGCCATCGCCCCATTCAGTTTCCATGAATAAAGTCCCCTCTTTATCTATCAATATATGCTAAAAAAAGTTTAAAAATATACACGTTGAACAAGAAATAACCACCAGACCGCAAAACAGCCAAAAAGGCCATTACGAGGTCTCAAACTCGAACGAGTCATAGCAGAGCTGCTGCTCGTTAGTGGTGGTTATGTAATCGCAGTATGCCACCTCCCCTGAGAGCACGGCATACTCGGTGTAGCACTTGTTCTTCCAGCTCACCCTCACTATGTCAGCGCAGTATTTGTAATCCAGGTTCGGGTTGTCCAGTATGGAGCCGACATAGCAGGTGTTGGTGTGTGACGGATCCCCTATCAGGTCACATGCAGACGGGTCGCCGAATTTCTTTGCATATTCGAAATAGCACAGGAAGAGGTAGGTGTGAGCGCGCGCTTCGATTGAGTTGCAGCCGGCAAGGTCCTCGGTCGCTAGCGAATAGTTCGTAAGGCAGTTCCACAGGTCGTTTATCTGAAGGATATTGTTGTACCTGCAGAATCCCGGGTCGTGGGTTGCTATCGCGAAATGGGAGTAGCATTCAAGCGCATATGATGTCTCCGGGCTTATCATCGTGCAGGTAAGCTTCTCATTTGCTGCCTTTGCCCAGATCAGCCTGCAGAGATCTTTCTGTGATGCTGTTCCTGCATAATAGCAGTCGTCCTGGTCAAGCAGGATTGAGCGGCACGCATATTTCAGGACGCTGTCCGTGATTGCATCGCAATCTTCTACATTGCCGCTCTTCATGCTGAAATTATAGAGGCATTCTGAATCCTCGCCGCAGTATTCGGCGTCATCATACTTGAGCGCGAGGCACATCCTCCTTGCGCCATCAGAAACGAGATAGCAATCCTCTACCTGGCCCTTGCAGTCCAGGATGCCATCGGTGAGGTATTCGCACACGGCGACATCCCCGCTTCCGACCGCATGGTGGACTATACATTCCCTGAAAAGAGTGTCGTTCCCTACATGCCTGCAAGCGTCAAGAGACTCGAAGGAAAGCCCTTCGTAGCAATCCTCCTCCAGCGTTTCATTCTCAATATCAGGGCAATAGCTCAGGTCCAGCTCCGTAAGCGCTTTTTCAAGCAGGCATTCATCGCCGCAAATCTCTACTGTCTCGTTGGTAATGTTCATTGGCGGCGGGGTTACGTTGCCGCCTGGCCCTGGCGGCGGCTCATTGCCATTCTGGCCGAGCATCAGGACAATTGCCACACCGCCGACGATTATTAAGGCGAGGAGTATCCCAAGCATTATCATCGGGTTGCCTGCGCCTTCATCTTTCTTATAAGCATATTTAGCACTCTTAGGGGCCATGCTATTCTAAACGAACTAAAGATTTATAAACTCGCTAATTCTCCGCGGCGCCTTGCCCTGCGGCGGGCATACGGAGGCCGATGGCAGGGTCGGAAGCCGAAAATATACTGCTGTGGTTCAACCGCTCAGGGGTGAAAAAGGAGCTATATAAATGTTCCCCTTCCAATCCATCATCCGCACCAAGCTTTTGGTGCGAAAAAAGAGTGGGAGGCGAGATGGAGCCATTCGGTGTACCATCTCCCTCGTTCTTCTCATCTTATTCAACGTGAAAAACAGGCTGGCTTCTAGCCGGGTGCTCGGCATCCGGAATCTCGTTTTGCCCAGTTGCCCTGAGCGGTCTGAGGGAACTCCTGAAGAAGTCCCCGACTGCCATGGCGTACCTTGAGACAGTCCTGTAGATGAACCTGTTTATTCCGCCTTTTTCCTGCGGGTCAAGCACCTCTCCATTTCCACCAGCCACAACCGGGGTATGGAAAGCGTTCGTAACGGCAACCCTAATGTGGCCGAAGGAGCATACCTCCTCATGGTCGGAACCGCGGCCATATCCTTCCGTATCGAATGCATAGCTCCCAATTATCCAGTGGCTTCTAACTTGCGTGGCAAGGGGGGCGCCGCTGGAATCGGTAATAAGCGTAATCGGCTCTGCGTCAGGCTTGTGCTGCCTGGCAAATTCAGTTGCGCCATCATAGTTCCATTCCAGCCAGAGGGTGTTCGCGAACCTCCCCCCTGGAAGCAGCGTCCTCTCAACACCGATTCTCTGGGGCTGCTCTCCAGCAATTGACAGGCAGAGGCCCTCTTCAAGTTCTGTGGCTCCGGGAACATCAGGAAGATTGAGCTCGTGGCATGGAAGGCTCCCATGCCTATGGTTGAAGTCTGTAGCAGCAACCTCGCAAGTGCCGATTGTTCCAATGACAAGCCCGGCAGCAGCCAGTGGCACGACCCTTCGAAGGATTTTTCTTTTTGCCTTTTCGGGCTTTGATTGCGATTCTCTCTCAACAATGCTTCTGATGACCCTGCTCATGATAATAATTTGGATGATTCGATTTATAAATATTTACATAATCTATAACAAATCAGTTATGTGGGTATTATATACTTTATGTGTTATATTCAAACATGGCGAATCATACTACTCTCAGAAGGAAGACTGATTCTGTTGTGCCCTCAGGGGTAGGGACACCGGTCGGCCCAAGACAGCTGATGAAGATGGTCTCAAGGCAGATCGAGCTTGCCAGGCGCATGCCAGCCCCGGAGATGATCAGGAATGTTGGCGGAAAATCTGCAACAGCGCTCCTGAAACTTGGAAAGGAACTGTTTTTCAGGGATGCCAGGGTGGTATCCGGAGTAACAAGAGTGGTC
Source organism: Microcaldota archaeon (assembly GCA_043812915.1). Lineage (GTDB taxonomy): Archaea > Micrarchaeota > Micrarchaeia > Anstonellales > Bilamarchaeaceae > CAYVTJ01. The sequence continues at coordinate 72,563 of JBDRLQ010000004.1, forward strand.
GGAACCAAGGACCCGGCAAGCATCATCAGGGCATACCGGCTTCTCATGGAGGCCATGGTCGAGCCCGAGCAGCTTGTCGCTTACAAGAGGGGCAGTGAAGGCCGCCTCAGGGGACATGTGAAGATTAAAAACGGCGATGGGGAAGCGCACGTTGAAAGGCAGAGGGAAGGGCTCGACACAGGGCTTGACGATGTTGTGAGGATGGCATTCGAGAACAATGCGGTGTTCTACAGGCACGATAGGAAATTGTTCATGGCGGACAGGGAGAATCCTGTAATCCAGGAAGTGCGGTTCCCGGGCCTGGAATCCGAGGGCTCAAGGCTGGTCATCCCGTTTTCAGACGGCTTCGGCCTTATTGATGTTACCGGAAAAGACCTCACGTTCGGAGGGCTTGGCGATGTCCATGAGGCGCTGATGCTAGCGGGCGTTGACCTTTCGGTTTTATTCTCATTGAAGATGGTGGCTGAAATCGACCACCTGACAGGGCTCTATAACCGGAGGACATTCGAGGAACTGTTCCTGCATTATGCGGAACTGTTCCTTTCAGAGGGACAGAACACTACCCTGCTAATGCTTGATATTGACAAATTCAAGTCGGTCAATGATACCTACGGCCATTCTGCAGGTGATGCGGTCCTGGCGATGACTGCGGACAAGATGTACGGCACCCTGAGGGTCTCGGACCCTATTGCGCATGGCCATGTGGGTGAGGTAGAAGGAGAGAAGCCTGTCCGCTATGGCGGAGAGGAATTCGCCGTGCTCCTTGCAAACAGCAACGAGGGAGGGGCGCTTATTGCGGCAAGAAGGTGCGCACAAGCGCTCAAGGCCGCAACTGTCATCCACGCCGGGCGCCCGATTTCAGTTACCGCAAGCTTTGGCGCGGCAAGCTTCGCAACCGCGCAGGAAGCACTCGAGCTCGGCCTTTCCATTGAGAGCGAGAAAATCATGGGCGGCCGCGGGAAGTCCGAGGTCCAGAAACTGATGGATGCGGTAGTCGCTCTATGCGACAAGGCGCTCTACGCGTCCAAGGAGCGGGGAAGGAGAAGGATGTCAGTTCCGGTTGTAAACAGCGAAAAACAAACAGTGGAATTCGAGACGCATACTGACTAACTCTTGTTTCCATCGACGATAACATTAGGAAGCCATAAAAACAAGTTCTGCTCCAATCTCAATTGGAGGTGGAAAAAATGGCAGCCCAGAACGGTCGTGCGGTTGATCAAGGGGGTCGCAGTGTACGCAGCCTCGCCCACAGGAAAGCTGATTCTTTAGCCAAAGATCCAAGGCAGTCCATAGCAATTGTCGCTCCACCCCTGGTTAGCGTCCGGAACGAGACTCCTGAGAAAAAAAGCCCACTTGGCGATTTTGTGGATGGGGTCAAGAAATTCGTCAAGCGCGTCAAGAAGGTCACAATTGATTCGGACAAGCCGTTCGAGAATGTGGAGAAGCCTGTTCCCGAAGCGGCCATGGGAATGGTCGCGACAAGGCTCGCAACCAACTAGTTAAGTGCGCAGGTCTCTTGACAAGGGAAAAAGCGCTTTTTATGGAAACGGCGCTGTTTATGAAAGACCGAGAGCAGTGGCGCTCCTGGCTTGAGAAGAACCATTCAAGCAAGAAAGAGATTTGGCTAATCTATTTCAAGAAGCACACCAAGAAGAAATCGGTTTCTTATAATGAGGCGGTCGAGGAAGCCATCTGCTTCGGCTGGATTGACGGCAAGGTGCGCACCATTGATGATGAGCGCTTCATGCGGCGGTATTCCCCAAGGAGGGCGCGCAGCATCTGGGCGCAGTCCAACATCCGGCGCGCGAATAAGATGATAAATGAGGGCAGGATGACCGAGTATGGCCTTGAGCTGTTCCGGAAAAAGAAGAAGGAATCGGTTGTGAAGAAGCGCTACATAGTGCCCAAGGACCTTGGGGAAGCCCTTTCTGAAAACAAACTTGCGAAAGCCATCTTCGCGAAGCTAGCCCCATCGCACAGGAAGCATTATGTGTGGTGGATAGAGAGCGCTAAAAAAGAGGAAACAAGAAAAAGAAGGATAAAAAGAGTTGTCAAATGGGTTTCCGAGAACAAGAAGCCCGGGATGATGTAGTCCTAGAAAGCAATCCTCTCCCCGGGCACCCTCGGGAACGGGCATACCTCCCGCACTGTTTTTCTGCCAGTTAAGAAGCGCACAAGCCTCTCGACACCGAAGCCTCCCCCGGCGCTCGGCTTCAGGAGGCCCCTCCTTGCTATCTCAAGGTATGAGGAGTATGGTGAGGGATCCGTCTTCCTCTCTGCCATCTTGCGCAGAATGACATCGTAATCCGTCTCCCTCTCCGCCCCGGACAAGCCCTCGCCAAGGCCCTCCGGATACATCAGGTCATAGTTGATGTGCTTCTTGCTTACCGGATCCTCCTTGTCATAGAATTCCCTGTAATGGTCTAGCACCCAGAACGGCTGTGTCTCCTTGAGCGAAATCTCCCTTTCCCAGTCAGGGCCGAACTCCCTCTCAAGCTCGGAGCTCTCATAGACCGGGAACGGTGCGTACGGCATCTTCACTTCCCTGCCCAGCCTCTTCAGGGAGTCTGAGCATTCCCTTTTGGCATATGAGAACATGTGGAGGTAGAGCCTCTCCAGCAACCCTCGGAACTCCCTGCCTTTGGCCCCCTTCAGCTCGATGTCCACCTGGCTGAATTCGATAAGGTGCCTTCCGCTTCTGCCCGTTTCTCCATGCTCCAGCCTGATGTTCGGGGAAACGATGTAAATCCCTTTCAAATCCTCGCGCATCAGAGAGAGCTGCTTGTGTAGTATCATGCTTTTTGTCAGCTGAAGTTTCTGCCCCTCATACTCGAGTGAGCCCTCATACACTTTGTGGGCCAGCGGGTCCGTGAACGGGGATAGCATAACCGGCATGAGCTGGACCAGATTCTCGTTCCACATGAAATCATGAAGGCTTCGCAGCACTGCGCTCTGCACGCGCAGGATATCCCCCATCTCCGGTCTTGTTATGTGCCCTATTGCTGTTTCCATATGATTCACCCTTTGGTGTATTTGAGAAGGTGCTTGAACTTGTATATATAATTTGTCCCGCCAAACTGGAAGAAATCATCAAAAAAGTGATATATTTATAAGCAAATCGGAACATATGTTCTAATATGAGTGAAGACATCGACGAAAAAGATTTGGCCATCCTCGAAGTGCTGGAAGAGCACGGAGATTATACCGTGAGGCAGATTGCGAAGAAGACCCTTCTCGCGCCGACGACAGTCCATGCCAGGATAAAGAAACTGAAGAAAAAAGGGATAATCAGGAGATTCACAATCGACATAAACCATGGGAAGCTGGGCAGGAAGCTTGGCGCATATATACTTGTCTCCGCAGACCTCAAATACCTTAAGGAAAGGCACAGGACCCAATATGACCTGGCCGAGGAAATCCGGAAGCTATCCGGGGTGCGGAAAGTGGACATTGTAGCTGGCGGGACCGACCTTGTCGTACGAATCCTGGTAAAAGACATGGATGAGCTGGACCGGCTCCTCCTCAACCGCCTCCAGCTCCTTGAGGGCGTCTCCAACACGCAGACGATGATAATAATCCACTGATGCGCGGTGGAGCGTTCTTAAACCCCCGGGAGGATATTCATTCAAGTGTTTCCCGATGCCTAATGAGAAAAAGAGCAGGGCAGCAGAATTCCTGAAAGACTACAAGGGGGCCCTGCACAAGCTCGCCATCCCCATGCTGATCGGGTTTGGCGTTACCACGCTCTATAATGTAGTGGACACCATATTCGTGGGGGGCCTTGGCTACGAGGCGATTGCGGCGCTGACATTCGCATTCCCCGTGTTCTTCTTCATGTTCGCGATATCGATGGGGCTTGGCGTCGGCTTCACGGCGACAATAGCCATGGCAATCGGCGCAAAGGACAAGGGGCGCGCGGACAACGCGGCGGAGCACGCGATGCTGCTCTCTGCGCTTCTGGGTATTGGGTTTGGAGTCATCGGCTGGTGGCTATGCCCGTCTATTTTCTCGCTGCTTGGCGCGGAAGGCAGGGTGCTCGACTTGTCCGTGGAATACTTTAACATAATATTCATCAGCCTGCCGATTCTTTTCTGGGGCGTCTTCGGCCGCGCTGTGCTGGCCGGGGAAGGGGATATGGACATGCCCATGAAGGTGGTGGTGGTTTCGTCCTTCATCAACATCGTTCTTGACCCGCTATTCATCTATGCCTTTGGCTGGGGCATCGCCGGGGCCGCCTGGGCGACAGTGCTCTCAAGCCTTTTCGTGGCGCTGGTCTACACATACTTCCTTGTCTCTAAGAAAGGTTCGTACATAGACCTTGACCTGCGGGACTTCCGCTTCAGCCCCGGCATTTTCAGGCAGGCCGCTCTAATCGGCATCCCGGCCATGCTTGCACAGGGGACTATGGCGCTGGGCCAGGCGTTCATAAACCTCATGGTGGCGCCTTTCGGGGCTGTTGCTGTCGCCGGCTTCGGGCTCGGGGTCCGTGTCGACTTCGTGATATTCATACCATTCATGGCCGTTGGCGGCGCGCTTACCACTCTTGCAGGCATGTATCACGGGGCTGGCAGGGATGAGCTGATTAGGAAAGTTCTTTACCACGCGATATCCATATGCTTCGTTGTTTCTGTTCTGGCCGGCATCCCGCTCTACATTTTCGCAGAGCCGGCCCTTTCAATCTTCACCGATGATCCTGAAGTGATTTCCGTCGGCGTACAATACATCAGGCTGATTGTTTTCGTGTATCCGCTGGTCGCAATCGCCATGAATATCGGGCGCACCCTCTCTGGAGTCGGAAAGTCGCTTGAGGGGCTGATAATCACATCGACCCGGGTATTCATCGTTTTCATTCCCGCGGCAATTTATTTTACAACTGTGCTTGGGATGGGGCTTGAGGGTATCTGGTACGCCATAATCTGCGCCGGAATAGTGTCGGCATCGGTTGCTATCTATCTTTTGCGCATGCTGCCAAAATAATTTTAATCCCTCATCGCGTCCAGCTTCTCAATCTCGCGAATCATGTTGAAGATGGCTTCCCGGGTTTTGCTCTCTCTAGATACGCCCCTCACTTCCCAAGCGCACGAGCGGTAGGTCTTGTGCATACCGAAATCAGCCAAAACAAAACTAAACAGGTGCTGCATGAAAATCTCATGCTGTTCCGGGCCCAGCTTCTGGATGGCCCTGCTGCTGGCCCTGGGATTGAAATCCTCGTTCCACCTGAGCAGTGAAATCGCGAGCCGGTCGTAGAATACCATGCTCTGGAAAATGGACATGCCATCGGCCAGCTCGTTCAGCCCTTCCCCTCCCCTTTCCAGCGAAAGGTCGATGAGCCTCATTATGCCGAGCGTCTCCGCCCTGAACGCTATTCCCGCCCTTGCCATGCATTCTGTGTTGAAATGCTCTCCCATGAACGGGTTCTCCAGTCTCAGGTACCTCCTTGCTTTTGACTCCCGAACCTTCCTCCGGTCGTAATCTACGACCTTGATTGAGTCCAGGTAATTAATCATGCCTAGCAACTGGCCCTGGTCCGCCTCCGCCATTATCCTGCGGTATAACGCCGCCTGCTCCGGATACGGAAGCTTTGAAATCAGCTTATCCGGCTCATCCAGCGAGGGGGATGTGTGGTCGAAGAATCTCATAATGCTATCCTGCTTGTATGTGGTCGGATTCTTTCCTCTTTCGCAGGTTATCGATTCCTGGCTAAAGAGCCTCTCCGCAATCTCTTGGAGCGGGGCGTTCCCATCGTATTCTGGGAGCCTTGGCGGAGGAGCTTTCAGAGGGGCATTCGCCTTTTTCCGAGGCCTCTTTGCGGCCTGTGCGCTCCCGTGCGGCTGCGCGTCTGTCGCATTGCTCTGGATGCATCCTGGCAAAGCGAGGGCAGCGCTAAGGATGAGTGATGAAATGAGGATTCGGACCGGGCGCCTCTGCCTTCTCTCCGCTGTTTTTGATTGTGCCCTCAGCTTCCTCTCCATTAGATTCCATTCTGGAACAAAGAATTAATAAACCGGTTTTCACCAGTCCCCGAGGGGGTTCTGCTCGCGCCTTTCCACTTCCTGGAAAATGCGGCTGATTCCCCTTCTTATTGTGGGGTCCCTGGTAGTCCCCCTCACTTCCCTTGCCGTGGACCTGAAAGAGCCGTTTTCCATCGCGTTGATGAAGACGAAATCAAAGAGCCTCTCGAAGAATTCCCATTTGTGGTCTTCGGACAGCCTGCCAAGCACCCTGCTCGTGAACCTGGCGTTGAATGCGGCGTCATGCTCGAAGAGCGCAATTGAGAGCCTGTCATAAAAGATTTCCTGAAGGTTCAGGGGCATCCGGTCGGCAAGCTCATCAATCCCCCTGCCTTCCCTCTCAAGAGATCTGTCGATAAGTATCGTAATCACTCTGCTTGCCGCGAGCAGTGCGTTGCCAGCCCTCGCAACACATCCCTCCTCATAGAACGGCCCCGGCTGGTATTCATTGACCGCGCGCAGATATTCTTCAACCCTGGAGTTCCATGCCCTGTCCCTCTCCCGGGCAACCCCAATGCTATCGAGCATCTCCAGCACCTCAATCAGCACATTCTCATCCTGCTCTGATTCCAGCATCTCGAAAAGCCCTGTCGGTGAAGGGATGGATTCCGGGCTTCTTAGGGGATTTGATAATGCGGGCGAATTATGGTCAAAATGTAGCATGAATGCCATTCTGCTAAAATCAAAAGTCCTGGAAGTCCTCTGACAGGTGATGCTTTCTTCGCTGAACTCCCGGCTCATTTCCTCAAGGACGCTCCTTGGTCCTGCATCCTCCTGCTCCGCGGGTCTTTCCGCCTCCCTATCTTCGGGCTGATGCCGCTGGGCTTCAGCATCCCGGCTCTGCACCAGAGGCGGCCTTATAGGTTCTGCACATGGCTCAATCCTTCCTATGGCTGCGCTGGCATGGTTCAGTTCTTTCCCGTCATCATTGCAGCCCCTCCATAAAAGGAAGGTCGCTGCCACAGCTGCTGCGATGGCAGGCGCTGCCATGAGCAGCCTCCGGCGCGGTGCTGGTTTCACCTGGGGCTGCCCGGGGAAAAGTTTTCTGAACATATTATACCATTTAATGACAAATAATTAAAAAGGGATAACAAAAGAAAAAGTTCACCGGAGGCGTGGCCTTGCCATCCTGAAATCCGCGCCGCCGTGCCGAATCTGTGAAAGGGTGTTGATTGCAATCTGGAACTGCTCTGGATCCACCCTCATCCTGCTTGCCGCCGCCCCCCCGCGCTCGAAAATCCCGATAAGCGCATCCCTGCGGGTTGTGAGCAACTCGACAGCCCTGTCGATAAGCCTGCTCCTGGCATTGCCAATCTCAACGCGCTCTGTGCCAACTTCACTAAGTTCGCTCCTTGCCTGTTCGATGGTATCCTCAATCAGGCCCAGGACATTCTCCTCGATTAGAGGGTCTGTGATATGGCGCCCGACGACAACAACCGCTTCGTCCATTATCGCTATTACTCCTGCCCTGAAATCACCGCCCCGGGTATTTGCCAGGAATGCGGAGCTTATGTTCCGCTCGACAACCCCCAGAATCGCGTCCGACTGGGCATAGCGGCCTTCCATCGTTTCCGGGTCTGGCAAGGGCATATCTCCCAAATCTTGGGGCGTGAGCGCGCCTGTCCGAAGCTCATATATGACTTCACGCGCTTCCCGGACAAGGTCCAGCCTCAGCCTCGCGGAATTATTCAAATCAATGCCGCCCCTCTCCATGAGCCTGCCTAATGCCTCAGTGACGACGGAGCCGATCAGGCTCTGGACTTCTCCTCTCTCAAGCGCGTTTTCGACGGCAACTTCAGCGAACTGATCCGCGTGCTCGATGACCTCCCTCATATATGATGAGACGTTCCTTTCAGTGTATGCGCTCTCGAGAATATGCGATGCCTCAGTGTATGAACCTGGATGCGCACTCCTTTCCGGAAGATGCCTGCCCCCGTCGGGCAACTCGGCCCATTCCCGGGCATCCATCTGGGGGTACATGCCTGCAATATCCGTTGCCCACCCAAGAAGATATGTTTCCAGCCGGCTTGGCGGAATCCTCTCTTCATGCGCTTCCTCAACAGCGCTGATATATCCATGCGCGGCGTCATGGATGGCCTGCCGGGCAATTGAGGTAATCCTGCTTGCCTCCTCTGGCTCAAACTGCTGAAGTTCAATCCTCACAGATACGAACTCATATATATTGTCGATTGCCGCCTGAACTTCCTCCCTTAGCGTTGTTTCCGGACGCATCCTTCTGCCTTCGGTCTGAGCCATAACAATCCCTTTGCCATAATGTTATAATATGTTTAAGAAGCCGCCCTAAAGCTTTAAAAATTTCTCGTATTAAGAACATTCTGCCTTTTTCTAGAAGGTTTTAACTAGTACAATGGAGGTTATGAATATGGCAAAGAAGGAACACCTGAACTTGGTCTTTATCGGCCACGTCGACTCTGGTAAGTCGACTTCAGTTGGAAGAATCCTGTACGAGACAGGAGCGGTTTCAGAGCAGGTCCTAAAAAGACTTAAGGATGAAGCGGCGAAGGTAGGAAAAGCGACATTCGAGTTCGCCTTCGTCATGGACAGCCTGAAAGAAGAGAGGGAGCGCGGAGTTACAATCGACATCGCGCACAAGGAGTTCGAGACGGACAAGTACTATTGTACCATTATCGACGCGCCAGGGCACAGGGACTTTGTCAAGAACATGATTACCGGTGCCTCACAGGCAGACGCCGCAGTACTCATGGTTTCAGTGAAGGATGGTATCCAGCCGCAGACAAAGGAGCATGCGTTCCTTGCAAAAGTGCTTGGCATCAACCAGCTTGCAGTCAACCTTAACAAGATGGATGCTGTTAACTACTCCCAGGACGACTTCAACAAGGTCAAGGGAGAAGTTGAGAAGCTTCTTGCAGGCATCGGATACAAGGTTGCTGAAGTGCCTTTCATACCCTGCTCAGGATATGCGGGCGACAATGTCACCAAGAAGTCAGCCAATATGCCTTGGTACAACGGCCCGACGCTTCTTGAGGTAATCAACGGCTTCAAGATTCCGCCGAAGCCGGTCGATAAGCCGCTCAGGCTGCCCATCCAGGACGTCTTCACAATTACCGGACACGGAACCGTTCCAGTCGGAAGGGTCGAGACCGGTTCAATGAAGCCTGGAGAGAGCGTTATCGTCATGCCTTCCGGCGCGAAGGGTGAAGTCAAGAAGATCGAGATGCACCACCAGGAACTCACTGTAGCTAACTGTGGTGACAACGTCGGTTTCAACCTGAAGGGTGTCGAGAAGAAGGACATCAACAGGGGAGACGTGCTCGGTCCCTCAAGCAGCCCGCCGAAAGTCGCGGATGAATTCACCGCGCAGGTCGTCGTGCTCAACCACCCGACAGCAATAACAGTCGGATACACACCGGTGTTCCACATCCACACGGCCCAGTTCGCTGCGCGCGTGCTTGAGATTGTCGAGAAGAAAGACCCGAAGACCGGACAGCCAGTTCCTGGCAAGGTGGAGTTCATCAAGACCGGTGATGTCGCGGTGCTTAAAATCAAGCCGCTCAAGCCGGTCGTCATCGAGAAGTTCGCCGAGTTCCCGCCTCTTGGCAGGTTCGCAATCAGGGACATGGGCCAGACGGTCGCAGCCGGTGTCGGTCTCGATGTCAAAGCGAAGACCATGTAGGTCTTCATTTTTCTTTTCTTTATTCCCTTTTTTTATATGTCAATTCCTGGGTAATTCTGGGCTTCGTCTTATTTTCAGCGCTTTCCGATATTCATCCACAGGCCGCATTGGGATGTCCTACCGTTGTCGGATGCAGGGGACGATTACACTGCCCTTAAACATTCTCAGGGAGTTGCAGTCATCTTCCGGGAATACAAGGCATCAGGGAACGTCTCTTGCCTGCTGCCATTTCGCTCGTAGCTACCCGTCTTTTTCTGCCTGCATTGCTGCCGCTTCTAGCTGTTCTGATGCTTTTTCAGGGTCCTTCGCCCCGTTTTCTTGTGCGGGCTTCTGTTATGGTCATCAGAGGATTTTACTATCCGCAGCCGGATAATATTTGATAACTTGCGCTCGCGGAGGATTAGCCAGAGGGAAGAGGCTCTAATGGCGCTCCAAAGGAATAGCGCTGAAGCAATCCCGATGGGTATTGATATCCAGTTGAAAATATCCGGCAGAAAGAGCGAATCCACGATTATGTAGGTGTTGGAGAACAACATGAAAAATCCGCCTCCGATGACTAGGTTCCTGACTATCGACGCGCGGCTAGTATGGGGCGTGGTCCTTGAGAAAATCGTAGAAAGGGCGTCGAAGAGGTGCTTGATGGAAAGCAAAATGCCTCTTAGTGGCAGCAAGGAGAACACCGTGAATACCGAAAGAATCAGTACGTCTTCCCCAATCCGGATTCCAGCCACAGACACTTCCGGCTCTATCAGGTCCCTGGTTACAATGAATAGAAGCAGTACACTCACCAGATAAAGCAGGTCCATCGCCCCCTTCTTGAATTCCGAGATGAGGAGCGAATGGAAAAAACCTTCCGGCTCGAAAGCGCTAATCACATTCCTGAAGTATCCGGAGCCATCCCTCATTGTCGACAGAACTGGCTGCGGGACGTGTTTCTTGAGCCATGCGTATATCTCCTCGCTGCGGCCGAGCGCCAGCGAGCTCGTTACCGAAGTGAGTAGCACTCCCACTGAGGCAAGGCCTACAACGTCGGCCTGGAACAATCCATCTCCCTCCTTGGCAATTAGCAGCGAGAACTCTCCGAGTGGCAGCATCGCCAGGCCGGAAAAAACAGAAGAACGTCCGCTCCCGCTAATCAGGAAGAAGGCAAACATGGTCGAAAAAAAGACAGTTACCATAAAGGCACAGATAAGAAGTATGTTCATTCCAAGGGACGATAGCAGGCTTGCAGGGTCAATAAGCATGCCTATCGAGAGGAAGAAAAACGAAGAGAATACCTGGCCGAAGGGCTTTATGGAGCGCTCGAACTCAGCGCCGTTCGGAAGGCCCGCCATGATGCTTCCGGCCAGGAACGCGCCAATAGCCGGGCTCAGCCCAAGTATGGAGGCGAGAATGCTCATGCCAATTCCAAGCGCGAAGGAGAACAAAATAATCGAGTCCTCAGCCTGATATCGCATGAAGGTCTGTGCGAATTTCCGCAAAAGCTTGAGCAGCACTACATAGCTGAAGCCAAGTATTCCGAAAGAGATGATTGCTGCTCCTACCATCCCTTCAAGATTCGCCGTGCCTGTTTTAAGGGATGAGAAGAAAGTCAGCATAAAGACCGCAATAAGGTCCTCGATTATCAGTATCGCGACAAGGACGTGCACTTCATGCTTCTTGTCCATCCCCTTCTGCTGGAGTATCCTCATCATTATGGCAGTGCTGCTGAGGGAAAATATGGCTGCAATGAAAAGGGATGAGATAAGGTCGAAGCCTATGAGTATTGCAACCTCATGCATTATCGTGAAAGTGATCAGCATGAGCAGCATACTACTGATTATCGCCCGCAAGCCCGCTGAAAGCAGCTTTGTTACGCTGAACTGAACCCCTATCATGAAGAGTAGCAATATGGAACCAATTTCCGCGAAGGTTTCTATTGTCGGAAGGTTCGCTAGGCCAAGGACGTTCGGGCCAATGATCATCCCTCCTACTAGCAGTCCGGCGACCGGCGGGAGCCGAAGCCTCACAGAAAGTACTCCTGCTACCATTGCAAAGAGCAGCACCCACTCTAGATTAAGCACTACTTCATTTTCCATATACGCACCGGGAGGATACGCAAGCGAGACTTTAGAGCAAACTTGTTTATATTCCTTTTGAGGCTAATTGTTGGCTATGATTACCAACATAGGCACTATTTTTGCTGAGAAATTAGAAGGCAAGGATGTTGCTTTACGCGGATGGGCATATCGCCACAGGACGGCAGGCAAGATGGTCTTTGTTACCATGCGGGACCCGACCGGAATCCTTCAGCTGACAGTTAAACAGGACAAGGTGGATGAGAAAGCATGGAAGGACGCCAATGATACCTATGTCGAGAGCTCGTTCACCGTGCAGGGCCGCGTCGTCAAGGACGAGAGGGCGCCGGGGGGATACGAACTGCAGGTAACTGACTACACGCTTATTTCAAGGGGCGAGCCATTCCCGATTGCCAAAGACCTGAGCGAGGAATACCTGCTTGACGTCAGGCACCTATGGCTGCGCTCGCAGAAGATGAACAACATCATGAAAGCGCGCCACCATATCATCAACCACCTTCGCGCTTTCTTCGACGAAGAAGGGTTCTACGAGGTTGCGCCCCCAATCATAACACGCTCTGGATGCGAAGGCGGTTCCACGCTTTTCGAGATGAACTATTTCGGCGAAAAGGCTTACCTTACGCAGAGCTCGCAGATGTACGCCGAGGTTTTTGTTTTCTCTTTGGGAAAGGTCTTCGTGATGGCGCCTTCTTTCCGTGCCGAGAAGTCCAGGACAATAAGGCACCTTGCCGAGTACTGGCACCTTGAGCCTGAGATGGCATTCTATGACCATGAGATGAACATGCAGTTGCAGGAGGCGATGGTCGTATACGTCGCCCAGAAGATGGTAAAAGAGCATCCTGAACTGCTGGAGGCATGCGGAAGGAACCCGGAGGACCTGGCGAAAGTGAAAGGCCCGTTCGAGCGCATGCACTACAATGACGCGGTGGACAAGGTCAACGAGCTTGGCGGCAAGATGGAGCATGGCGATGATTTCGGGACCCCTGATGAGGCGGTGCTGACAAAAGAATTGACCAAGCCTCTTTTCATAGAGAAATTCCCCAAGAAAATCAAGTCATTCTACATGAAGGAGGACCCGAGCGATCCGGATCACGTGCTGGCAAATGATTTGCTGGCCCCGGCCGGCCACGGAGAAATCATCGGTGGCTCCGAGCGTATCTGGGACTATGACGAGCTGATGGCCAGGATGAATGAGGAGAAGCTCGACATGAAGGACTATCAGTGGTATGTTGATTTGCGCAAGTATGGCAGCGTGCCGCATTCAGGATTCGGGCTCGGGATAGAGCGGTTCGTGAAGTGGATGCTCGATGTGCCCCATATCAGGGACGTCATCCCCTTCCCAAGGACAATCACCAGGTGCTATCCATAGGGGCGACAATAAGGAAAGCGAAACTCAAGGATGTTCCACAGATAATCAAATTGTGGCAGGAGCTCATCTCATGCCACAGGGAAACGTGCGGGTATGATGAGCCTCTTTTCAGGTATGGGGAGGGGTACCTTCCAATCCAGACGAAATGGACTGAGAAATGCATCCGCTCTAGGAACAGCCTTGTCCTAGTCGCCGAGCATGAAGGGAAACTTGTCGGCTATGCCAATGCGGGGATAGCCAAGCTTCCCGAGATTCTCATGCACAACAGGGAAATCCACATGAACGGAATCTACCTTCTGCCAGGATTCAGGAGAAAGGGGATAGGAACGAAATTGTTCTCTGAAATAGCGAAGTGGGGGAAGAGGAGAAAGATATTCTCAATCGGCCTGGTGGTGAGCGTGCACAACAAGAATGCCTACAAGAGCTACTGCAAGCTGGGCTTTGATGGGCATCACATCAAGATGAGCAGGGTCATCTGATTCCGGCTAAGGCCCATTCTTTTTTATTTTTGAATACTCTTTCGCAAGGTCCCCCACCTCGATGAGCTTGCCGTTTGCAGATTCCACCGTAGAGACGGCATCCACAAAAACGCTTCCTGAATATGCCTTCTGGGACTTGAGCCTTGAGATATGGCTGGCATAAGCGGCAATCACCTTTTTCTCAAGGATGCCAGAGGTCCTCTTCAGCTTCTTGAGCAGTCTTTGGTCTATCTCAGGGAAAGGGCTCATGGCAATCCTGAAATTTTCCCGGAAGCGCTGGTAAACATCATTAAGTTCAGTCTTGGCGTCCTCCGAGAAGTAGGATCCGGATCGATTCATTCCCTGGAAGCCTTTGGCCATCCCCTCCGCATTGTCTCCGATGCGCTCAAGGACATTGGAAATCCGGACTAGGAGCACAATCCTCCGTGCCTCGTCTTCGGTGAGCCTGCGTTTCGAAAGCTCGACCAGGGCGGAGCTGATTTTCTTGTCCAGAAAGTCGTTCAAGACCTCAAGCTTCGAGACCTTCTGCATCTTCTCATCACTGTAGGCCTTGATCAGGGAGATTGAATTGTCAAAAAGGTCAACGGTCACCTGTATCGAGTAATTTAGCTCGTTTTCTATTAGGGCAAATGCCTCAGCGTTCCTTTCCGGGAGCCCGTTGCTGAGGTACTTTGTGTGCAGCAGAATCTCCTTTTCTGTTCCTGGCACCACCCGCCGTACGATTGCCTCGAACTGCTTGAACGCGACGAGGAAGACTGCAAGGGCCGCGAAGTTGAATATCAGGTGCGCGTTAGCAATCTGTCTTGCCTCGTTCCCGCCCAAATAAGCCACGAATCCCTCAAAGGGGCCCAGGAATGGGAGTATCAGCAGCACCCCGATAATGTTGAATAATATGTGTGATGCTGCCGCTCTCCTGGCATAGAGATTCATCTTCGCCGAGGCAAGGAGCGCTGTGATTGTTGTGCCGATGTTCGCCCCAAGGATAAGAGGTATTCCCTGCGCCATCGTCAGCATCCCCTCGCTAGCAAGCAGCACGACAATGCCTGTCGTTACAGAGCTCGACTGCACAAGGTTCGTGAAAAGGAATCCTGCGATGATGCCCAGCAGCACATTGTCAAACATGGTGAGTATCATGAGGGCCTGCGGGTCACTCTTGAACGGGGCCAGCGCGTCGGATATGAAAGTCAGGCTGAAGAATACAAGGCCGAAGTAGAAAATCGGCTTTCCGATGAACCTGTACCTGCCGCCAACGACACTGAGCAGGAAGCCCAGTACAATGAAAAGCGGACCAAAGCTCGTTAGCTTGAACGCGACCAGCTGCGCCGTAACTGTGGTCCCTAGGTTGGAGCCCAGTATGATTCCCAGGCTCTGCGTGAATGAGATTATTCCTGAATTGACGAGCCCGACCGTTATTGTTGTCGTGGCAGTGCTCGATTGTATGACTGCGGTGATCGCGGCGCCAAGAAGTGCCCCGAATACCGGCCGTTTCGTAATCCTGGCAAGGGCGCTCCTGAATCTTTCTCCTGCCACCCGCTGCACTTCCTTGCTGAAGTTCTCTATCCCGTAAAGGAAAAGTATCACTCCAGGCACAACAGCGAAGAGCAGAGCCAGCTCGTCCATAGAAAAAGAATGGGTTCATAGTTTTTAAAGCTAATAGGAAGAAAAAAAGGAAAACTCATTCGTCGTCGGCGTACCTGTAGTAGCCGTTGACGAACTTATAATCGAAGAGCTCGCTTGCCTTGAAGAACCTTGGCACTTCCTTCGCCGCTGTCTCAACGGAGTCGGACGCGTGGATTACGTTCCTGGAGGTGCTGTTGGAGAAGTCGCCGCGGATTGTCCCTGCCGGGGCTTTCGTCGCGTTGGTCGGGCCCACGATGAGACGGACGGTCTCAACTGCTTCCTTTCCCTCAACGACCATCCCTATAATGGGGTTTCCGGTCATGAACTTCTCAAGGTCAGCGTAGAAAGGCTTGTCGACAAGGTGAGCGTAGTGCTGCTTGGACACTTCAGGCGTTAGCCTGAGCATCTTCATGCCGACTATCTTCAGGCCCTTCTTCTCGAACCTTGCGGTAATCTCTCCGACAAGTCCTCTCTGGATTGCATCAGGCTTAATCAGGAGAAGTGTTCTCTCTGCCATCAGAATCACTTCTTTTTAGGCTTCTCCTTCGTCTTCTCCGTGGGGGCATCTGCTTTCTTGGCCCTCGTCCTGGTGCTTTCCTTGAACTTCTTGGCGGCTGTGGTCCAGTTCTGCCTCCTTCCTTCCCTTCTCAGCACGAGCATATTCTTCTTGCACTTGCTGCAACAGAAGCGGTAGACAGTACCATCCTTTTTCGCGTAGGTGAGCCCGGTCCCCTTCGAAATCGGGTCATCACAGAATGAACAGTTGAACATTTTCAATCCCTCTATCTAGCCTTGATTTCCTTGGCTTCCCTGTCCGTGTCGAGAAGGACGATTATCATCCCTTTTTTCACAGGACCCTTTATGTTCCTGAGGATGACACGCCCTGCATCGGGACCCTCGAGCACCTTGCAGAGGACCTGATAAATCTCGCCATATACGCCGGTCTTTGTTCGGACCTCGACGATTTCGGCGGGAACGGCTTGTTTCTCTACCATGAGTATCACTCAGTTTATTCTTTCTTCTCCTCTTTCCCCGGCTTCGGGAGTTTCTTCAGTATGTCCGCCAGCTTCTCAGCTGCAGAGCCTCCGTTTTCCACCGCGACCGCGGAAGTCCCGACAGCCATTCCAATGCTCTCTCCTAGTTCCTTCTTGGTCGGAACGAACGCGTATGGCACTCCCTTCTCCTTGCAGAGAATCGGTATGTGCACCACAATCTCTTCAGGGCTGACATCCCCGGCCATCACCACGAACTGCGCGGTCTTCCTCTCAACGGACTTGGTGGTCTCGTTGATTCCCTTCTTTACCTTGCCGTCATCCTTGGCGACAGAGAGCATCTCTACTATCTGGGGCACAAGTTCAGCTGGTGTTTCTACGTCTATGTATGCCATTTTTTCACCTCAATTCTTTCAAACTTCATCGGTGTTTTTACAATTCGATGAAAATTTGCGCTGCGTCTTCTGTAAGAACAGCTTAGTTAGTATTATAGGACTTGTTTATAAGTCTTATCATATGTGGTTGCGACGTCCGCTATTCCGCTCCGTCCAAGAAAGATTGGGAAAAAGCTTTATAAATACTTTATATCACTGATTATCACATGCAGAAAAGAATGCTCAGCGCAAGAACTGCCAAACAATCATGCTGCCCCTCCAGCATCACCCCCCGGCAGGGCGGCGAATTCCATAATACAAACCTGCCGGAGTTGACAGCGCTTGCGGCCATCGCCAAAGCAATTGAAGATTTTTCCTGCGGGCAAAAAACCCAGCCGATAGTTCTGGAGGCAGCAGTAATGGCAAATGCCGAGAGGCGCCTTGACCTGCTGGTGGAAGCGCATGGAATGAAAGCGATTTCAGCATTGAGAATCGCCAACAGGGGCGGAAAATAAGCCTTTTTTACCACACTACTATTTAATCGGTCTCTTTTTTTACGTCGGAAAAACAATTCTCGGCAGTAGCTTTATAAACCCTTATTCCCGTATATACTGCTACGCATTTTTTGTGAGGCGTTTTCAAATCACGAGAAATCGTATTGTGGAAATCTAATGCTTTTAGATTTGACTCACGCTTCAAGAGCAATAATCTGAGTGCAAAAACGTTCAATTCCTTGAACAAAAAAAGTACTTTGAATTCGTGAAATAACCAAGCAGAACATTTGGAGTAATAACTCCAGTTGATCCTGCTGGAGGGTACTGCTATCAGACTTCGACTAAGCCATGCAAGTCAGCTCACTCACTTGGGTGGGCGGCAAAAGGCTGAGTAACACGTGGTCAATCTGCCCTGAGGACGGGTATAACCTTGAGAAATTGAGGCTAACTCCCGATAGGCGATCTATGCTGGAATGCTTGATCACCTAAACGGCTGATGAATTGGAATCAGTCCGCCTTAGGATGAGACTGCGGTGGATTATGGTAGTTGGTGGGGTAATGGCCTACCAAGCCGATAATCCATAGGGGCCATGGGAGTGGTGGCCCCCAGAAGGGAACTGAGACAAGGTCCCTAGCCCTACGGGGTGCAGCAGGCGCGAAACCTCTACAATGCGCGAAAGCGTGATAGGGGGAGTCTGAGTGGTGACAGCTTTGCTGTCATCTTTTGCCAAGTCTAAATAGCTTGGAGAATAAGGGTGTGGGCAAACACATCTCTTATAGACGGTGTTTTATCAAACGGTCCTTAGGGAGTGGCCTAAGACTGGTGGCAGCCGCCGCGGTAACACCAGCGCCTCAAGTGGTATCCACGAATATTGGGCCTAGAGCGTCCGTAGCCGGATTTTCAAGTCCACTGTGAAATGTTGGGGCTTAACCCTAACGCGCGCAGTAGATACTGTTAGTCTCGGGAACGGGGGAGGGTCGGAGTACATCCAGGGTAGGGGTAAAATCCGTTGAGCCTGGATGGACTACCAGTGGCGAAGGCGCCGACCCAAAACGTGTCCGACGGTGAGGGACGAAAGCTAGGGTAGCGAACGGGATTAGATACCCCGGTAGTCCTAGCTGTAAATGATGCAGACTGTGGTGTTGCATGTGAGTAATCATGTGCAGTGCTGTAGCGTAGGTGTTAAGTCTGCCGCCTGGGGAGTACGGTCGCAAGACTTAAACTTAAAGGAATTGGCGGGGGAGCACCACAAGCCGTGGATGCTACGGTTTAATTGGATACAACGCCGGAAATATCACCAGAAGCGACGGCAGAATGAAGGCCAGACTAAAGATCTTGCCTAACGAGCCGAGAGGTATTGCATGGCCATCGTCAGCTCGTGGTGTGAACATGTTCAGTCAATAACTGTTCTGTTCATGACACAAACTGTCCAGTTAAGTCTGGCAACGAGCGAGACCCATGCCCTTAGTTACTAACTTTTCCTCCGGGAGAGGTGTACTCTAAGGGGACTGCCCGTGCTAAATGGGAGGAAGGAGTGGGCGACGGTAGGTCAGTATGGTCCGAAACTTCTGGGCTACACGCTGCATACAATGGTCGGCACAATGGGCCGCGACGCCGAGAGGCGGAGCTAATCCCCGAAAACCGGTCTAAGTTTGGATTGAGGGTTGCAACTCACCCTCATGAAACTGGAATGGCTAGTAATCGCGAGTCACTATCTCGCGGTGAATGTGTCCCCGCTCCTTGCACACACCGCCCGTCAAGTCACCCAAATGTTTTTTCGGTGAGGTCTTGGTTCATGCCAAGTTCGAACCGGGAGGACGTGAGGGGGGCTAAGTCGTAACAAGGTATCCGTAGGGGAACCTGCGGATAGATCACCTCCAAATATTTACATTCACACTGTAGATATTCATGGAATACGAGTGTGCGAGAATCAAAGGAAATTTTGTACCAGATTACTCTATATGAAGCGTGAGTCTTTTCCTATTTACTTTTCAAATTCTTATCTGTAAATTGAAAAAAAGGTTCAGCTTTTGCCAGGCAGGCCTTGGTGCCCGCCCCATCAAGCTTTTCAATTTCCCTTTCAGTATCCTTTGCGACCTTTCTTACCGCATGATGGGAGAATTCCACTGCTTTTGGAACTGATGTGCCTGCCCATCTCGTGCAGCCCTGGGAAAGGCCAATCCTGAAAGCCCTCAACAACTCACAATCCTTGACCTCAGAGAGCCACGCAATCGTTCCTCTGAGCCTTCTGAAAGCGTCCTGCCGGACCTCCAGTGTCTCATGGCGGAGCTGGGCAACTACCCTGATTGTGCTCAGGCGGACGTTATCCTCTTGGGATAGGGCGCAGATGGAATGCCCGAGAAGCTCGTGCAGGTCCCATTTTTTCTCATTGGACGCATGCACTGGCACGGCCTGCACTCTGCGGATTGCTTTTTTCTGCATTCGGAGTCGCCTCTTGTCCTAATTGGGAAATGAGATTTAAAAATGCAATCAAAATCTGGCGGGAAACAGGAAAAACAAGGAAAAGAAAAGGTGAACGGCAAGCCCGCAGGGCAACCGCAGGTCGAATCCGGAACACCCAGGTGATATGACCTCCCTCTTGGATCACATGCCTACGGCGGAGATGTCAATCTCATTCAGCATCCGGTAGACGGTCATGTGGGACAGGCCCACCATGGAAGCGACCTTCCTGACGCTGAGCCTGTCGCAGAAGTAAAGCTCTACGACCTTGGCGAGGCTCTGAGCGTCTCTGCCTACCCTTGGTCTCCCTCGGCGGGGAGGCCTTGTCCTGCTGTCACCGGGCCCACTTGGAGCGTTCATACCATATTCACCTTCTTTTCCTCATTTTTTGTGCCCTCGGGGAGAGCATAAGCTCCCCCCTACGAAATCGTATGTCACCTGCCATACCCCGGGCTACCGGGAAACACGGCGATAACGCTGATTCCCAAAAGTTTCAGCGAAAGAGTTTCAGGATCTCACGGGCCAAAGGCCCATCCTTTCCCCTTTACGTGGCGCTTGTCACAGCCACCTAAAGATGGTGTGGCCAATATGACAATAAATAGTACTGGGCTTCTGCATGACAACGTCATTCATTTTTTCCAGTTTTTTCATTTGCCTACACCTCCTTAGTTTCTTCTTTTTCCGAGGAAAGCTGATTGTGCGCTTTCCTACCTATATAGAAATCTAACATATATTTAAAGCTTTGTATCAGAATCCCACTCAATTCCCATTTTCCTGGCTCGAGGCGCTCTCTTCGAGAGCTTCCTCGAAAAGCCGCTGGAGGGCGCTTTCAATTGTCGGGCCCCGCCCGGCCCTCCAGATTTTCAGGATGAGGGCGTCTTCGGATGTTTCCGTGCTTTCCGGCTCGGTATCATACCCAAGGCGAGCTCGTGGTGCGGATGCCAAATCAGCTGCGATACATGCCCCCTCAAGCGCGCTTTCAATGTCGCGTCCGGTAATGCCTATCAGTTTAAGTGCGATGGCTGTGCGCTCTTTATCATCACTGTCCGGGAATATATTCACCCGGTCCAGAAGGACTTTGGCATGCCTGGCAAGGTTGGCCCCCTCTGCCTTGGAATCCGGGGGGCCGCACATGATTATCGGGCGCTTCAGGACGCCTTCTGAAAGAAGCTCATGCTGGCGCCTGCTGTCACTCCTTGCTGCCGGTTTTTTCGAAACCTGGACTAAAGCCATAACTAGTCATTTATGCACATAAGTTAAAAAATATGGGCATTTTCGGGTCTCTGGAAGATTCCGAGGAGGGCAGCTCACCTTCTGGCTATCAGCCGCCCGCCAGGCTCGGCCCCTCGCTGCTCAAGCTCGGCGACCACATATTCTCTTGGAGCATCCAGGAATCTCTGGGGAAGCTCCGCCCTCTCTAGCGCCCTCGCGACAGCCTCCAGCTGCCCGACGCTAAGGTCTCCCATTCCATTGCGGTATGGCGAGCCGTCCTCATGGGTCAGCCTCATAGTATGCCTTTGGAGGCTGGTCGGCGAAACATACAGCTCCACTCTGACGCCCTCTTCCCCGCCGGTTCCAGGCGCCTCGACAATGGCGTATGGCTCCCGGGTGCGGCTGGGGTCCGCCCAGTTAGTGTATTCATTGAGCATCCTGGCCAGGGGCCGGATTCGCGTCCACATGGCGGTTTCGCTGATTTCCCCCTGCCTTCCAAGGCGCTCCATCTGCCTTATCAGGCCGCGCACCTCATCAGGCGTTGCCGCGGCCCTGAGGTCAGAGCCCGGCTCGAAGAGCCCATTTGGCATCAGTCGGTTTCCCCTGAAATATGATATCGTGGTTGTGACCAGCTCTCCTCTCCTCAGCGAAAGGCTGCCGAACACCTCCGCCCTCAAATCAGAGCCCGGAACCTCGATTGTGGCCATGCGCGGGCGCCTCACCGAATACTCATCCTGGAGAACCCGTAGGGGGTTCCGCCCCACTGAGAAGTCGGTGCGGTATCTCGGGTCATTCTGAAGGATTTCCATCGGAATCGCCGAGGAATGGAGCCCTTCGAACGCCCCGACAAGCTCGTCATCAGTCAAAGACTCGACGCTAATCTGCCTGGAGCTGAACTCATTCCCCCGGAACCAGCGCAAATCCTCAACCCTGAATCCCTGCTCGGTCTGCCCGACCGTGGCGTCAACGATTATGAAATCATTTGGGGCGGCCTCGATATAGACACGGTAAGTCCCGAGAAGCGGCTCCTCTCGGCTCACCTCTGGAGATGCCTTCTGGAGCCTGCCCGAAACCAAATCAAGCTCACCGAAAACCTCGGTCCGCACTCCGGGCCTTGAGCCCTGGATTACCTCGGTCGGAGTGCCCCTGTCCTGAAATTCCTGCCGGAGAACCCTTGCCGGATTGCCACGCACGCTTTCAGAATGAAGGATGTATTCAGGGATGTTCGAGCCATAGAGGCTTTCGAAAACCTGTACAAGCTCGTCATTATCCAAATCAAAAGGATGTATCTGCTCTTCAGTCCCATCAGGCCTCTCCCTTGTCCAGCGGAGGCCTTCCACATAGAACCTGTCCGGAGCGGTGACAGATGTCATTTCCATAACTATGCGGTCCCCGCCCTCAAGCTGGGTGACTACCATATGCCCTTCCCTTCGTTCTCGCTCTTCACCTGCCATCAGGACACCAAATAAATTTCTGAAGTGTTGAATAAATGGAGAAAGCAAAAATAAAAAGGCGCCGTTTACTTATCTGGAAACAGCATGGTTATCCCATTCGCTTCCCTGGCTTGGCCGGCGGGCGCATGGTTGCTCCCTAGGATTTTGTCAAGCGCCAGGCGTGATTTCTCCCGCACTTCCCTGGCGAGTTTTTCCGGCTCCCCCGCAACCGGCATGCAGCTGTCCATGCTCTTGGCGAGGGCGCCCACTGCCCCCAAATCCCCAATCTCCCCAAGCGCGGTGGCAGCTGCCCTGCGCACGACAAGGCTCGGGTCATTCAGCAGCGTTTCACATAGCGCTGGAACCTCCTTGCCATCCCCAACCAATCCCAGAGCGAATGCGGCATTCTCACGAACTTCCATTCTCTCACCCATCTTCATAGTGATGATCAGTTCCGAGAGCTGGCCATCATCCAGTTCCCTCTTGCCCAGTTCCTTGGCTGCCTTCCTTCCCTGCGGGTGCCTTAGGTGCCAGGCCTCATATCTCAAATCAGGATACATCTCCCTTAACTCAGAGATCCGCTTCCTGTGCTTAATTGCGCGCTCAGCAATCCTCAACTCTCTCGGGCAGAATCCTTTCGGGGCCTTCAGCTCTGCCTGGGCAGGTCCGCGTAGGATGTCCATAAGCTCATGGAAGGTCTTTTCGGCGAAAGGGCCAAGGAGCTCAATTCGTTCTTTAGCCGCCAAGCTAATCCTGTTTGTCCCACCCCGCCTTATGGTTTCCCCTGCTTGCTTGGCAAAAGTCTGCATGGCTTTCCTCGCTGGTTCCCCCATCCCACATTCGTGGGAGAGATATATAAATTGATGAGTCCTAAAATCCTTTTAAAACTATGTTTAACCACTAAAGATGACACGCGGCACGCCCGCCCCGCCGCCCGGCATTCCAATACAATAAAAAATACTCTCCCGTAAGATACGGATTATGCCTACTCTTGAAGAAATCATCAGGAAGCACGTTCTGAAAAACGCTTATGATTACGGAAAGGCCAATCCGGGGGCTGTCGCGGGAAAAGTGATTGCGGAGTATCCGGATGCAAAGGAGGACATGAAGTCTGCCATGGCCCAGATAAACAAGAGCGTCAGGGAAGTATCCATGCTCTCGAAGGAAGAGATAGGCAAGGAGATGGAGAGCTTCACTTACGCCCAGAGGAAGGAAGAGAAGAAAGGGATTGAGCTGCCTGAGGCGGAAAAAGGCAAGGTGGTAACAAGGTTCCCCCCAGAGCCCGCCGGCTTCCCCCACATCGGTCACGCGAAGGCGGCATGGCTGGATTACTCCGCCGCAGAAGCCTATGGCGGGAAGATGGTCCTCAGATTCGATGACACCAATCCCGCCAAGGCCTCTTTCGAATATGTGAGTGCAATCAAGGAGGGCCTGGAATGGTGGGGATCGGATGGGCAGAAGAGACTTTCACATCGGACCGGATGCCTGAAATCTACAGGTTCGCGGCACGGCTGATAGAGACCAATTACGCGTATGTGTGTACCTGCACCCAGGAGCAGGTGAGCCAAGGGAGGACGGACGGCAAGCCGTGCGCGTGCAGGAAGAAGGGCTGGGGCGAGCATCTGCGGCTCTGGAACCAGATGCTTGAGAACACGTTCAAGGAAGGGGAGGCCATCCTGCGTTTCAAGGGCGACCTGGAATCGCTGAACACCGTCATGCGGGATCCCGCCCTGGCGAGGATAATCGAGAAGAAGCACTACAAGCAGAACTCCAAGTACCGCGTTTGGCCCGGCTATGACCTTGCTGTTGCTGTGATGGACCATCTGGAGGGCATCACGCACCCTATGCGCACCAAGGAGTATGAATTGCGCAATGAACTCTACTACGCGATATTCGACGCCCTCAACTTCAAGAGGCCGGTTCTGATTGAATTTGCCAGGCTCTCAATCAAGAACGCGCCGGTGGGCAAGCGCCTGATCAGGCCCCTGGTGGAAGATGGGAAGGTGATGGGCTGGGATGACCCTAGGCTTCCCACGCTCGCGGGGCTCAAAAGGAGGGGGCTCCTCCCGGAGGCGATAAAGAAATTCGTTCTTTCGTTCGGCTTGTCCAAAGTGGAGAGCGAGCCGGACTGGGAAGCGCTGCTCTCTGAAAACCGGAAGCTTCTCGATTCGCAGGCGGACCATTACTTCTTTGTCGAGAATCCGGTCAAGATTGTGATCAAGGGGCTTGAAAGGCAGAAGGCGAAGCTGAAGCTCCACCCCAAGCAGGACAAGGGATTCCGCGAGCTAGAAGTCACGGATACTCTTTTCATAAGCAAAACAGATGCCGAAGCGCTCGAGGATGGCGAGATATTCAGGCTCAAGGACCTGTGCAACGCGAAACTGCTGAAAAAGGGCAAAACGCTTGAGGCGGAATTCGCGGGGGATGAGCTAGTCCCCAAAAAGCTGCAGTGGGTGCCTGAAAAACACCTGGAATGCGAGGTGCTAAAGCCGGGCGATTTGCTCGATGAAAAAGGGGAATACAATCCGAAGAGCTTGGAAAAAATCAAGGGCTTTAGCGAAATATCATGCAAGGGCCTTAAGGAGGGGGACATTATCCAGTTCGAGAGATTCGGGTTCTGCAGGCTCGACAAATCCGGTGAAAAACTAGAATTCATTTTCTCCTGCTGAGGGCAAAACATTTATTTATTCTCCCTGAAAGGATGATTCCAGGTGAATCCCATGGCCGCAATAAACTTCAAAGGAATCCTCCGTGCTTCAGTCAAAAGTACAGTAATAGGTGTAGGGCTCGTGCTTCTAGTGCGCTTCATGATGATTGTCGACCACTTGCTTGGCTCCAGTTCTGAGGGCCGCATTGTCGGCCTCATCACGATGGCCCTTAGCGCCTTGATGCTGCCGGCATTCCTGTCCCTTTATCTCTGGACCGGATTCCAGGCAAAGCGGATCCTTGGCCTCAGGACAAGGGAAGCTGGTGCTGCAGCTGCGCTGGCGTTTGCGGTGGCCAGCATTTTCAGGATTGTCCTCGATGCGCTGCTGTCCATCCTCCAGGTCGATACTGTCCTTCGCTACCAGCTTAGCCCCGAGATGCTGGGCATTCCCCTGGTCTTCGAAGACCTCTGGGTCGTCGGGATAAGCCTGTGCGCCCTTGGCGGCCTCGCGCTCGGCCTGGTAATAAACTTCGTTGTCGGCATGTGCGGAGCCATCCTTTCAGAGAACAGATGAAGGAAAGTTGTCAATTATCGTCTAGAATGCAAAACGGTTCTCCTCGGAGAACTTCAGTTTTTTATTCTTTTTCCCCGATATCACTAAGCTCTTTCTAGTAAAGGCGGTGAGGCACATGGCAATAGACAAGATACAAAAACGAGACGGGAGCGTCGATGATTTTAACAAGCAGAAAATTGTGAATGCCGTATTCAGGGCGGCAGAGTCGGTGGGCGGCTCAGACCGGATAGAAGCCGAGAGGGTAGCCGACAAAGTGGTGGAAATCGCCTCTTCCAAATTCAAGGAGGGCTATGTTCCCACAGTCGAGGACATACAGGACCTTGTGGAGAAAGCGCTAATCGAGACCGGCCATGCGGCGACCGCGAAGGCGTACATAATCTACAGGCACAGGAAGAACGTCGAGAGGGAAATGAAGCGGATTCTCGGAGTCAAGGACGACCTGAAACTACCGATAAACTCGGTCCAGGTGCTGGAGCGCAGATACCTCCTTAAGGATGATGAGGGGAGGGTCATTGAGACTCCCAGCCAGATGTTCGCCCGTGTCGCGAAATTCATCGCCTCCAATGAATCGAACTACGGGGCTGATGAAAAGACCGTGCAGTACTATGAGCAGGCCTTCTACCAGATAATAACCAACTTCGAGTTCCTTCCGAATTCGCCCACGCTCATGAATGCCGGAACTGAGATAGGCCAGCTGGCAGCGTGCTTCGTGCTCCCGGTCAAGGATGATATCGGGGAGATATTCGATGCTGTCAAGCACGCGGCGATAATCCACAAGACTGGAGGCGGAACCGGATTCTGCTTTTCATACCTGCGCCCGAAGGGCGATTACGTAAAAAGCACCGCCGGGGTGGCCTCGGGCCCGCTCTCCTTCATGAGCGCTTTCGACAATGCCACAAACGTAATCAAGCAGGGCGGCAAGAGGCGCGGGGCAAACATGGGCGTGATGCACGTATGGCACCCGGACATCGAGGAGTTCATCACCGCCAAGCAATCCCCCGGAGTCCTTGAGAATTTCAATGTCAGCGTTGCGGTTACTGATGACTTCATGAAGGCGGTTGAGGAGAATGCGGATTTCGAGCTCCTCAGCCCCAGGAACAATGAGCCGGTGAGGAAGACCAACGCCCGTTCACTCTTCAAGCTGATTTCATACAGCGCATGGAAATCTGCGGAGCCGGGGGTGCTCTTCATCGACACGATAAACAATGACAATCCAACGCCCACGTTTCCCATCCACGCGACCAATCCCTGCGTTTCCAGGGACACGATTGTAACAACCAATGAAGGGCTTATTGAAATTGACAAGGTTCACAATCCTCACCATGTATTGGGGAAGGACGGCGAGTATCATCCCCTTACCTGGGCAGGTCAGACTGGTGAGAAGGACGTTTATCTTGTAAAGACCAATGCCGGCTATGAGGTCAAGGCAACTGAGGATCACAAGATGCTCACAGAGAATGGGTGGAAAGAAGTCAAAGAGCTTGACGCGAAGGACAAGCTTGTTCTTCAGAAAGCAGGCAATTTCGGAAAATCCCATGTTGATAAGGAGATGGCAATGGCCCTTGGCTGGGTGATTGGCGATGGCCACATGACAAAGAACGTTGATGATGTCATCTTTTACTTCGGAAAGAATGAGAAGGAGGAACTGCTTCCTGTTTTCAAGGAGTACTTTGATGCCATGAATGGCAGTGAGGTCCAGCCCATTGAGGATGAGACTGAAATCAGGCTGAAATACTCCTCTGAAATCGCAAAGAAATTCCATGAGCTAGGGGTGGTGCCCGTGAAGTCCCATGAGAAGGAAGTTCCTTCCTCCGTATTCTCGATGGACAAGGAATCGATGAAACAATTCCTTTCCGCGTTATTCTCTGCAGATGGCTCTGTGCAAGGCAGCAAGGAGAAAGGCATAAGCATAAGGCTCGCTTCTAATTCATCGAAGCTTCTGAAGCAGGTGCAGGTGCTTCTTCTCCAATTCGGAATAGTCTCCAAGTTATATGAGGGGAGAAGGCCGGAGCACACCAAGGTTCTTCCTGACTCAAACAGGGAGCCAAAGGAGTATGCCTGCAAGGCACAGCATGAGCTCATCCTGAGCCGGGAAAGCATGTTCAGGTTCATGGATGAGATTGGATTTGTTGTTTCTGCAAAGAATGAAAAATTCGAGGAGCTGAAACCCTCTGAGATGTATGCAGATAGTATCGATACCTCGATAGCCTCGGTTGAGAAGGTTGGGACAGAGCCTGTCTATGATTTGACAGAGCCATCGACCCATTCCTTTTCCGCAAATGGATTGATTGTCCACAATTGCGGTGAGGTCCCAATGCCGGATTTGGAGTCATGCAACCTGGGGAGCATCAATCTCTCCATGTTCGTTGACCTCGACTGGACAAAGACCGACTGGAAGAAGAAAATCGACTGGGACAGGCTGCGCTATGTCGTTCGCCTTGCAGTCCAGTTCCTCGACAATGTCATTGACCTGAACAACTATCCATTGCCCCAGATCGAGGAGCAGACAAAACACAACCGCCGGATGGGCCTCGGGGTGATGGGCTTTGCGAAGATGCTCGTCAAGATAGGGGTGCGCTATGACTCCCCACAGGCGCTTGAAGTCGCGGCCGAAATCATGAGCTTCATTACAGAGGAAGGAAGGAAGATGAGCCATGAGCTTGGGCGCGCAAGGGGTTCATTCCCAGGATTCAGGGAGAGCGTGTGGGCAGGCAAGTATGATTCAATGCGCAATGCGACGATTACCTCCATCGCGCCGACAGGTACAATCTCCATGATCGCGGACACCTCCAGCGGCATTGAGCCGATATTCGCCCTCGCCTTCATCAAGACGGTTATGGATGGGACCAAGCTCTACTACTCAAACGAGGTCTTCGAGCACGTCCTGAAAGTGCGCGGCCTGTACACGCCCTCGCTGATGCAGAAGGTGATTGATGGCGGCTCCATCCAGGGCATCGAGGAGATTCCCCAGGAAATCAAGGACGTATTCGTTGTGGCGCATGACATCAGCGCGCAGGCGCATGTCCGCATGCAGGGCGCGTTCCAGGCGAACACCGACCTTGCCGTCAGCAAGACGATAAACATGCCCCCTGAGACAACAGTTGAGGATGTGGAGGCTGCATACCTCCTTGCCTGGAAGCTGAAATGCAAGGGAATGACAATCTACCGGGACGGGAGCCGCGGCGAAGGGGTCCTTAGCATGGTCAAGAAGAAGAAAATAGAGGAGACCAAGCAGGAGGAAGTTGAGAAGGGCGAGGATGTCCCTTCGGTGTACACAAGGAAGCCTAAAGAGGAAGTGGTTCAGGCTGTTGCCTCTAAATAGCCCCTTCCCACACTTTTTTTAAATTCTTCTGTGCATCTATTTCCATATGTCCGCACAGAAAATCGATTTACCCAGAAAATACAAGGAACTTGAAAAGAAGCAGATAGCAAGGCTTCCAAGGCCAAGGGCAAACGACTTCAACGGCAGGTTCAG
Organism: Microcaldota archaeon; assembly: GCA_043812915.1. GTDB lineage: Archaea > Micrarchaeota > Micrarchaeia > Anstonellales > Bilamarchaeaceae > CAYVTJ01. The sequence goes on from JBDRLQ010000004.1 coordinate 101,437, forward strand.
GCTTGCTTTGAAATCCAGGCTTCCTCTTGAGGGCGAGAAGATGGGGCATCCGGAGAAACTCTCTGAAGTTTTAGGAGGGATGCTAACAAGCGCGACTCTTGAGTTTAGGCCAGGCAAGAAAGTCCTTATCGGGACATTGGAAGGGGTCGACGCTTCAGTTACCTCCGCAATCACGATAATCAAGAGGGTGGATGAAGTCCATGAGCTGGCCTTCATCATGCTTGAGGCAAGAATGGAAGGGCTGATAAGAGACATGGCGAAAAACGAGAGGCGTCCGATAATGTGGGCGTCAGAAGGCGGAGGCCGACCAAAAGTCGACTTCAACATGTTGGCTGAACAAGCAACCATGGAAAGGAGGCAGAAAGCCGAGTATTCAGCTCTTTATTCACTAACCGAGGCCGTCAAGGGCTATGCTGACACCTACTTCGACGGAATCGTCCTCTTCTCGCCAGAGCATGGAATCACTTCGATTTCCGTAGTGGTCGAGTTAAAGCAGACCCAGGCAAAAGGACCGCACGCGCAAATAAAGAGAATCGGCTCGTGCGACATGTGGCATGTCCTTTCCCAGGAAGGAAATTTCCTGAACCTTGGAAATACGGCATTCCTTGCAATCGAGTGACTTCTTTCTTCATTTTTTACCCCTTTTTTCAGGGGATAGCGCAACTTTTTTATACTTCGCCATCCAATTACGTTCAATTAGAATGGTTGAGGGACGAATTATGAAGACCACAGTCAGCATTATCAAGGCAGATGTAGGAGGATTCCCCGGGCATGCGACAGTCCACCCGGCGCTCATGAGGAAGGCAGGGGAGGAGCTTGAGGCAGCAAAGAAATCCGGGGAAATCAAGGATTATTTCGTTGCAAAGTGCGGGGATGATCTGGACCTTATACTTTCACATGACAGGGGGGTGGACGACGAGAGCGTGCACAAGCTCGCCTGGAATACCTTCGTCGCGTGCACGGAAGTCGCAAAAAAGATGAAGCTCTATGGCGCTGGACAGGACCTGCTCGCAGACACATTCTCAGGGAATGTCAAGGGCATGGGGCCAGGCTCTGCTGAAATCGAGTTCGAGGAGAGGAAGAGCGAACCCCTCCTGACTTTCCTTATGGACAAGACAGAGCCCGGAGCGTTCAACCTGCCCATCTACAAGATGTTCGGCGACCCGTTCAACACCGCAGGCCTTGTGATTGATGAGTCCATGCACGCCGGATTCGCTTTCGAAGTGTATGACGTCATGGAAAACAAGAGGGTTATCCTCAACACTCCGGAAGAGACTTATGATTTACTCGCATTAATAGGCGGAAAGAGCCGCTATGTAATCAAGAGGGTCTACCCTAGGGGCGGAAAGACCCCGAAGGAGGAGGCGGTCGCATGCATCTCCACGGACAAGCTATCGAAGATTGCGGGCAAATATGTCGGAAAGGACGACCCTGTCGCGATGGTCCGCTGCCAGTCGGGCCTTCCTGCTGTCGGCGAGGCGCTTGAGCCATGGGCTTTCCCGCATCTCGTATCGGGATGGATGAGGGGCTCCCACAATGGGCCTCTCATGCCCTGCGGGATGGATGATGCCAATCCCTCCAGGTTCGACGGCCCGCCAAGGGTTGTGGGCCTGGGGTTCCAGGTGGCTGACGGCATGCTCGGAAAGCCGCACGACTTCTTCAGGGATGCGGCGTATGACGCTGCGAGGAAGCAGGCCGCGTACATATCTGACTACATGAGGAGGCACGGCCCGTTCGAGCCGCACAGGCTTCCAGCAGAGGACATGGAATACACGACGCTTCCGGCGGTCCTGAAAAAGCTTGAGGGCAGATTACAGGAGATGTGAAATGGAAAATATCCATTTCCTTATCCTTATTTTCGTTTTCGTTGCCATAGTCCTGATTGTCTACTTCCAGTTCTCCGGGAACAAGAGAGAGCAGATGATCATAGTGAATTCCGAGGGCTCGGAAGTAATTGTGAATGTCGAGATTGCGGATACCCAGTTGAAGAAGATGCGGGGCCTGATGTTCAGGGAATCCATGCCTGAGAATGACGGCATGCTCTTTGTTTTCGGCTCTCCCGGGACGTACAGCTTCTGGATGGTCAATACCTCCATCCCTCTCGACGCGATTTATTTCTCTTCGGATGGGCAGGTTGTCGATGTCATCAGCATGGAGCCCTGCGGGGCCTTCAAATGCCCGACATACGCCCCGAAAGCCCAGGCGCAGTATGTGCTTGAGGTGAATCGCGGCTTTGCGGAAAAACACGGGATTGCTGCTGGCAAGAGCCGCGCGAAATCAATACCGAATTAGAATCAGTGGACTATGCCCTTTTTCTTGCTTTCGTATGCTTCCTGGTGCACCTCTAGGATATCCCCAATCCTGCCTGCGATGGTTTCATCATCGCTCGCTGCCACCATCATGTTCATGGCCCGCACCCCGGTTATGCTTTCCTCCCTGGTCCCATTGCGCATCAACCCTGCAAGAATGTGAATGGATTTGCTCTGCATGCACAAAAGGGCCTGCACACAGTTCCCGCTGACTATCCTGTCGTCTTCACCATGCATGACTGCAGCCTCGGCAATCCTGAATGTGCCCTTCACAAGCTGCGCATCATCCGGATTCTCCCTGGCCATCTCAAGCAGCTTGACTGAAAGCCCCCTTCTGACTCCGGGATGGGTCCTCAGGTCAAGAATGGCATTCAGCATCTCGGCCGGGCGTCTCTCCAGGCGGTCAGTTCCCGGGTTCCTTTCCTGGAGCCTGGGCTTTGCCGCCTCTGCCCTTTTTCCTGTTCTGCCATGCTGCTTCTGAGACATAAGAATCAACGCATTCTGGTATTGTTGCAAATTGTTTATAAACAATACTTTTCAACCCCATCTACAACAATAAGAGGAAAAGGAAACGCAAGGGGTAGGGGGATGGTTATGTTGGACCCCTTACGTTTATCCTCCACGAATGAAGGACTATGAGTTATTCTATGTGTTAATAAATAACTGTGGAAATAAGTTACAATGAGTGTTTTTTTAAACCTTGCGACAGCAGTTATTTTTATGACGTTGACACTTATCGGCTCTGGGATATCCTTCGACTTGACATTGTCCGCAATAGAGGCCATGAAAAAGGCGGATTCGGTTTACATTGAGCGCTACACGAACCCGATTTCAGATGATAGAATAATTTCATTGGAAAAGCTAATCGGAAAGGAAATCACAAGGCTTGAGAGGGACAAGGTGGAGAGCAGCTTCCTTGTTGGAGAGGCGGATGGCAAGGATGTCTGCCTGCTCGCTTCCGGGGATCCCCTTACTGCCACTACCCACAGCACTCTTGTGATGGACGCGAGGAAGAAAGGAGTTGAGGTAAAGACGATACACAATTCCTCGATATACACGGCGGCTCCCGGCATGTCCGGCCTCCAGATTTACCGCTTCGGGAAGACCGCCTCGCTTGTCAATCCCAGGCCCAATTATAAGCCAACATCGTCACTCGGGATAATCCGGAAGAACCTAGAGAATGACATGCATTCCCTTGTGCTGCTTGATACCGAGCCAGAGCCGATGGGGGCGGAAACTGCGCTGGAGATGCTAAAAGAATTCGAATCCGCAATCATTCTCTCGAGGCTTGGCGAGGCGGACGCGAAGATTACATATGGCAAAATCCCGGAGCTTCGGGGGAAGGATCCCGGGAAAGCGCCTTTTGCCATAATCATCCCGGCGAAGCTGCATCCCATCGAGGAGGAGTATCTGGAGCAGTTATGACCACAAAAGATAACTTTATATACTCTTTTGAACACATATAGTAACATGATAACCGCGATTTGTTCCCTTGTAAGCAAGGTCCTTGGTGGATCCTGCACTTGCGCAAAGAAGAGCAAGGCAAGGAAGAAGACGGCCAGGAAGGTATCCAAGAGGAAGAGGAGAAGGTAAACACCTTCTGATTCTTGCCAGATTCTATTCTTTTTTCCGTTTTCGAGAATTATTTATAGGCAGTTCAGAATAGCTTCGTCTGGCCGCTGATGTCCATGAAGTTGCCAAAGCGGATTCCGACCCTTCTTATCTCCTGATTATTTTCTTTTAGAAAACCATTGACCAGCGACATCGCCTCACCGGTTATATCCTCATCAGCGCCTTTGGGGTTCCTGAACGAAATCGATTTTGTGTGCGTCTTCATGTCATCTGTTATGAAAATGAGCGTCAATGTCTTGTAGGATTTCTTGTTTTCCCTGAGCCAGTCCTTGGCTTCCTTCTCCAAATCAGCGACAGTGAGCATCACAAGGTAGGAATCCCTCGTCTTTGTTTTCAGGGTCCCAATGCGGCTGACCTCGACCTGTCCCTTCTCCTCCTCCAGCCCATCCCCGTATTTTCCCCGCGAGATGTCATGCAGCCAGGCTCCGGTCTTCCTCCCGAAAGCCTCGACAAGCGTGAGAGCCTCGATTTTGCCCAAATCCCTCACTTTCTGGACGCCCATCTTCCGGAGCGCATCAGCGGTCTTTGCACCGATTCCCGGCACTTTCCGTGCGTCTGAGCCCTCAATGAGCTGCCGCTCCTCCTTCACATTCACAATCAGAAGCCCGTCAGGCTTGCTTTTCTGGGCCGCCATCTTCGCGCCAAGGAGCGAAGGAGCAACACCCACGCTGCAGGTAAGGCCCGTCCTCTCCCTCACCTCCTGCCTGATTGCCCTGGCGGTCTCATCGGGAATCCGCTTCACCTCGAGATTCCACTCATCGATGCTCGCCCTGGAAACCTGCTTGCTGTACTTGCGGATAATGTAATCGATTTCAGCCGAAACAAGCTCATAGCGGTGCCTGTCAACAGGAAGGAAAACGGTGTCTGCCTGAGGCGCCCTCTTCTTTGCCAAGGCGATGGGCATGCCGGAGCGGATTCCGAGCGCCCTTCCGGCGTAGTTTACCGTGCTAACAACCCCCGAGTCGCTCGTCCTGCCGCTGAAGACGCATACAACTATGATTTTCACCTTGTCCATCGGGTGCCGAAGCTCCTCAATCTGGGCGAAGAAATAGTCCATATCAACATGCAGGAACATACACAGTCGCAATCTCAGTGGAAATATTAAAATCTTCAGTAAAAAATCAACAAAAACCCACCAAAACAAACATTCAAATACTAGTATTGCGCATATAACATACGTCCCACTTCCCCAAAACAAACCACTGGTCAGCCCACCTTAATAGGGTGGGCTGCCTATGTTTGTGCTTATTATCAAAATTTAGAAAAGGCCTTAATTTATCCCAGGCCGTTCTTTGTCCTGTACCTTCTCTTCCCGAGCCTCTCAAGCTCAAGGAATTCCCGAAGCTCAATTGCGGCTGGGGGCGGCAGCTTCCCGACCAATATTCCATCAGCCTTGATATCAGAGGGCTTAAGGCCCTTCTTCTCAAGAGCAACCTCTATTGCGGCAATCGATGCCAGGCTAAGCCCTGTGAGGCCCCCCCTTTTTTCACATTCCCCAATATCCGCTCCCCTCCTCTTTGCGAATTCCTCAATCTCTCCGATTGTCGCGCCGCCAATCCCTTCTACAGAAAGCAGCTTTATCCTCCAGGCCCGGTCATGCAGCATCATGGATGTCAGGTCATCGGTATGTGTGTGCTCCTCTCTGGTCCAGGCGCGGACCGCCTTCATGGCACCCGGAGATAAAAAGAGCGCGACAGAGTGAGGGTGATTATCCATAATCGGCTTCATTTCTGCATAATGGGTCTGCGCGGTGGACTCCTTTATGCCGAGCTTTCCGGCGATATCGGCAAATTCCATGTTCGCCTCATCACGGAGCCTGACGATTTCGCGCTTGCTGGCCATAAGCTCCTCCGCGGTAAGGCTCCTTTTTCCCCTTCCGTTGGCGACCGCTGCGGAAGTGATGGTGACCCTCACCAAACCAGAGGAAAGAAGTGCCAGGGATTCCTTTGGCACCTTGAGGGTGCCGGTCTCCCTGTCTATGTGTGCAATGAATGTCACTGGCCTTGCGGGCATTGGTATCGTTGCTCTTCCGTATGCCGGAACGTTTAAATCTACTTCATATGTGCCTTCGTAATGACGACATTCTCGATTGGCCAGTTCTGGTGCATCCCGAAATTGGCGGTTGCGACTTTCTCGATTTCCAGAACCACATCCATCCCTGAGACAACTTTCCCGAAGACGGCATATCCGGGATTCGATGGAGTGTAGTCGAGCATGGCATTATCAACGGTATTGATGAAGAACTGGGATGTGGCGCTATCAGGCACATTTGTTCTTGCCATGGCGATTGTCCCCTTCTTGTTTGAGAGCCCATTGTCGGATTCCAGCTTTATCGGGGGATTTGTTTCCTTCTCAACTTTATCCCCTCCGAATCCTCCGCCCTGAATCATGAATCCTGGGATTACCCTGTGGAATATCATCCCGTCATAGAATCCCGAATTCACGTATGAGACGAAATTCTCGACCGTGACCGGTGAGGAGGCGCGGTAAAGCTCAATCTCAACATTCCCCTTGCTGGTCTCAAGAACCGCAATCTCCCTTGCGGGCTCTTGCGGTTCGGGTGCAGCGCTCATCCCGCCATCAAGAGGCGTGGGGGCTTCTTCAGGGGCCTCATCTGGAGCGGCACATCCAAAAACAAGCATCAGTGAAAGCGCGGCTAGCGCGATTGCTATATAGGTCATGCAGAATAAAGAAAAGGAAAAAAGATAAAAATGGAGATTATTGGGCCAGGCCGGTGCATCTCCAGTTGACATCAGGCAATCCAGTCTCGACATCAACGACGCAAGCGGGGCTGCATCCAGGCCTTGGGACAGTCATGTCTATGTCTATCCACCAGGTTCCGGTGATCTCATTGCACACCGCATTGTTGGTGAGTTCGCCCTGGTGCGTGCACAGGCTGTTCATGGCCGATGCCTTTGCAGCTTCCAGGGTCATGCCATATTGGGTGCCGGTCTTTTCACAGACTTGGTCATCCTCGCCCTGCTCCTCTTCAGGCAGGAGTCCGGTGCATCTCCAGTTGATTTCAGCAGAGCCGTTCTCATGCACCACGCATGCCGGGCTGCATCCGGGTTTTTCGATTTCAAGCTCGAACCACCAGGTCTTGGAGTTGTCGTTGTAGAAAGCTCCCTCGCTTTTCACAACGCCTTCCTGGGCGCAGTCGCTTCCCTGCGCGACCATCAGGGCATCCTGCTCCGACATCTTGCATGGGGTCTCCCATTCGCGGACGCACTCCTGTGTTGATTCACACCAGGTGTATCCAGCTGAGCCGATGCATCCGTGCTCATCCCTGTCGCTTCCGGGCGGAGGGTTTTCATCCCCACCTGAGGGCGGCTGCTCCACTGGAGGCTGCTCTGTCGGCGGCGTTTCCGGTGGCTGGGTGCAGCCGAAGGCTACAAGCAGTCCGAAAAAACACAATGCGATGATAATTTTTCTGTTCATAGAATCACCTATCTGGTGATGTAAAAGAAGTGCAGAATTAAAAAGAAGAGTGAAAAGGAAGAAAAGAAAAAAGAGAGTTAAAGGCCTGCCTCAGACCTCAGTTTCTCAGCCATATCTGTTTTTTCCCAGGTGAATTCCGGCTCGGTCCTCCCGAAGTGGCCGTAGGCGGCAGTGTTCCTGTAAATCGGCCTGAGCAGATCAAGCTTCCTGATGACATCCGCCGGCTTGAACGAGAAGTGGTCCCCCACCAGCTCCTCAATCCTCTCGACCGGAATCTTGGATGTTCCCCGGGTATCCACGAAGACTGAAAGCGGCTTCGCCACCCCGATAACGTAGGATATCTGGACTTCGCACTGGTCAGCAAGGCCCGCGGCAACTATGTTCTTTGCGACATACCTTGCCATGTAGGCTCCAGACCTGTCCACTTTAGAAGGATCCTTTCCGGAAAACGCCCCGCCACCGTGGTGCCCCCTGCCCCCGTATGTATCAATGATTATCTTCCTTCCGGTTACTCCCGCATCTGCTACCGGGCCCCCAAGGACGAACTTGCCGGTTCCATTGACATGCGCGATTGTGTTCTCATCATACAGGTCCCCAAGGACTGGCTTCACGACATGCTCAATGACATCCGCCTTGATTTTCGCCTGCTCAACGTTGTCATCATGCTGGTTCGCGATGACGACTGTGTGCACCCTTGCCGGCTGGTGGTCCCTGTATTCAAGCGACACCTGCGTCTTGCCATCAGGCCGGAGGTAAGGCAGGGTCCCGTCCTTCCGGACTTGGGAAAGCCTCCTCGCCAATTTATGGGCCAGCATAATCGGCATCGGCATCAGTTCCGGGGTCTCCTTGGTCGCGAATCCGAACATGATTCCCTGGTCTCCGGCTCCCTGCTCCTTCTGGGCATTGGAATCGACACCCTGGGAGATGTCTGGTGATTGCTCAACGATGGATGAGAGAACTCCGGTGGTCCTGTGGTCAAACAGGTATTCCGGCTTGTTGTATCCTATGTCACGGATCACATCACGCACCAGTTTCTGGAATTCGACATACCCCCTGGTGGAAATCTCCCCCATGAGCAGGACAATGCCAGCGCCAGCCGCAGTCTCTGCCGCGACACGGGACTTCGGGTCCTGCCTGAGCAGCTCATCCAGAATCGCGTCTGAAATCTGGTCACACATCTTGTCCGGGTGCCCCTCTGTCACTGACTCGGAGCTGAACAAATAGTTTTTAGACGACATAATTAATCACAAGAGGAGTTTCTCAGGGTTCTTTATAAAAACTGCTGAAAGAAATATTCTTATAGGAATAATCAGGCTGCTGCTTTGTACTTGGGAACAATCAGAAAAGTGTAGGCAATAAGGGAAACCTCAAGAATCGCAAAGCCTGCCAGGAAGATGTGCCTGGTTGCAAATGGCGTGAGGCTGAAAAAGAAGGTTCCTGCAAGGCCGCACAGGACAGTAAGCATAATCATCCTGAAATAATGCGGATTTCCCCTTTTCAGCGGAGGATCAAGCTCTTCCTTGCTGAACTCGACCTTTCCATGCTCCTCATCAGACAATAGAATCGGGAGGCCGGAATAATTGCAGTCGGGGCAGAGGAATCTGCCGGCAACAGGGTCATAGGATATGCCGACCATTTGAGGGAGGTTCTGCACGTTCGGCAGGAACTCCTGGCCCGATAGCTTCCTTCCGCAGTGGGGGCAGACCCTGATTTCCTTTCCCATAAATGTATTTCTGCCCCAACATTTAAATGACCTATTCCCACGGTTGGTCATGATTAATAGATTTGCCCACGCTCAACGGTTCATGAGAATAAAAGTATGCCCCAAATGCCAGAAGCCCGTGGAAGCCTCGGACTATCGGACTTCTTTGTTAGTTCTTTGGGGCGGCATGGACCCGAGGTTCAGGTGCCGGAAATGCGGCTTCATGGGTCCCGTGATAGAGCTCACTGACGAAGCGGAAAAGCAGCCTGGTGACTAGCGTGAGCGCCTGATTGGCGCATCGACGTAAAAGCGGACGGAAAAGTTTTAAAAGTCAGGAGTTTAATAGTAGCGGGGATTACGATGGTTGAAGACGTAATAGAAATTTGTGCAAGATGCGGAAAGATGCCCAGAAGCGTTGACTTCGACATCGGGACCGGCGAGTTCCGATGCACTAGATGCGGAAACAACGATCTTATGGTAGTTAACGGCTCTGACTATGAGCGGGTTGTCGCCGAGCTTGAGGACAAGTTCACAAGGCAGGCGATAAAGACCAGCGTGCCTAGATCCGGCTTTGCCGATGAATCAGAATTGCCCGACATGATTCATCATCGGCCAATAGGAACTCCGGCTGCGAGGCCTGCTCCCAGAATCGTTGCTCCGAAAAAAGCTGCCAGGAAAGCGGCAATAATGAAGCCCAAGAAGGCCGCGAAGAAGGCTCCAAAGAAGCGGAAAGCTGCCAAGAAAGCCCCGAAGAGGGCTGCAAGGAAGAGCATCAGGAAGGCTGCGAAGAAGAAAACCGTGGGGAAAGCCACAAAGAAAAAAACACGGAAGAGATAACATTTCATGGCAGGCAATACTGTAGAGGTCTGCGCCAACTGCGGGAAAGTCAACAAGAAAGAGAGCAAGGATTTCCTCTGCAGTGAGTGCGGATGTCATGTCTCCGTAGTAATCCCCCGGAGCATTTTCCTGGACTTGGTCAAGAGCGGAGCCGCCAAAGAATAAGCGGTTATTCATCTCCTTTTTACATTTAAAAACACTTTAAATACTCTTCGGTACAGTACCAGTAAGGGTATAATGATGGCGGGCAAGCAGAGGCAGCTGAAGAAAGGGGAGATCAAGGATACATTCGAGAGAAAGTCTCCGGGAAAGCTCAAGAGATTCCTAGCGGCCGCAGCAACCACCGCCCTCTGCACGTTCACAACCCCTCATCTTCCCTCTTTAACAAATCCAATCGGAGATAATGTAGCCCATGCGGAGGAGGCGAGGACTGCTCCTGAGGAGCCAGCTCCGACACCGCAGCCAGGCCAGCCAGGTTCCGGAACAGTTGCCAGGCCGCCACCCGGGCATGGGCCGGAAACTTCAGCAGAGCCCGCTCCGGCAGCGGAAGGGCAGAGGGAAGCTCCGGACTTCAACAATGATTTCGACCTTGGGGTCCGCACTGACACGACCGAATCCGGGGCGTCATCGTTTTCGGTCACCGCGGCCTACGGCCAGTGGGGCTCAATAAGCACGGGAGTCATGTGGTTCCCGTCGATCGCTAATGGCGAATTAGGATTCGCCCCATTTGGAACCCTCAGGATTACTCCAGGCTTCCAGAGGAGCGGCGTCATAGGAAGGTCTTACACGGCGATAGGAGGCACGATGCTCAATTCAGAGATGTTCGCATTCCAGGGATTTGGCCTTGGATTCGTGCGGAAGACCGGAGATTTTGAACTACGGGGCGCGGCAACTGCGATGGGTGCTTTGGCATACCCTCGTTTCGACCTGATTTCGCTTGAATTCAATCTTGGAGCTTCTTTGAACTGGAGGGAAATGATTACCGTTTATGGAGCGCTGAATTTCTTCTTCGCAGCTGACAGCGCAGCGCAGACTGCATATGTCGGCTTCTATGAGCCAAGGTTCCAGTCGCTTGATATCGGGATTGAAATCGCAATCAGGGACTGGCTGCTCGACATCAGCGGAAGCTATGATGTAATCCGCAGCGGGGCCCAAGTCGGAATAGAGAGGCAGTTCTTCTCAAATGGAGGGATGATCGGCACTGTCGGTGCGAGCCTTGGCTTTGCGAACTGGTCAGACAGGCTTGCCGGAAGGAGGTGGGAGCTTGTCGCTCTTGCGAATGTCGAGTTCCGGTTCCCGGGAAGGCACATCAATTCGACCAACGGCATGGGCTTCGAGCATCTCCATGGAGGCGGAGTGTCCCAGGCAGAGATAGACGCGGACAATCCTTACATAAACCGCACCTTTATTGATGAGCGGGCAAGGGAAGTGGAGCAGGACCTTCAGGGAGCGAGAAGCATGGATGATTTTTCAGGAAGGTATTCCGGAAGGTCATTCGAGGAGCTCATCTGGGCAGCCAGAATAATCACGCACCGGGCCAACTACCTCTATTCATACGCAGCGAATGAGGCAATCGGCGGGATGAGGTTCTTCGACCCTGAAGTGCAGAGAATAGCCAACATGGACTATGATACCAGCCTGGCCTATATGGGAGCGTACCTCAGGTTTCTTGATACCCACCTCACCCTGAACGGGCTTCCAGAGCACCTGCGGCTGGGGATTGGGATGTGCCCGATGATTCACGACTTCGGGGCAAGATTCCTTAGGTTGAACGGAATACGTGCGATTACAGCTTCTGTGAATACCACAACCGAGCCCCACATGATTCTTATCGCGATGGATGACAACAACACCGTCCTTGTGGACTATGGGGATGAGTACCGTACCGGACCATACTCGTTCGATGAGGTGCTCAGGCTCTATGGGATGTCCCGGGGGGCGATGGTTCTTCGGACGCAGCTCTTTGATGATGGCTATATCGGCACGTTCACCACTTCTGAGGGTCGCATCGTGATTCGCGCCATGGGCTTTGACGGCAGGACTGTCCTGTTTCGGGATTTCCTCAACCTGAGGTCAAGGAGGCATTAGGATGCAAAATCGGAATAGGGGGCGGGAAGACTCGAGAGCCCGAAGAATGCGCTCGGCAATCCTGGGGGAGTCGGGCTTCAGATTTATCGGTACCTGCCACCGGCAGAAGGACCTTTATATGCGCTCTTTGTTGCCCAGAAGCGAGCGGCATGCGGGTTCCGGGCCTGCTTTTGAGGTTCCAGGATCCCCTGCAAATGCACGCAGGAACAAGTGCGGCACTTCCAAAGCCGGGCGCCGGAAGCAGAGGATATTTGACGCAAAGACCGAACTCAAGCCGACGAAGGAGCGGGCCCTGCTGGCAGCCAGGAATATCCTGGAATATGGATATTCAAAGGAGACCCCATACAAGGAAACAACCGTGCACGTCAAACACAAGGTGAGCCTCGTTCCAGGCGTTGACTTTGAGCAGTTTCAAAAGCTTGTCCTCCGGGCGATGGAGGATGGGAGGCTGGCAACCGATTTCATTTCAAATAATCAGGTCGCCAATTTCATCGAATCTGACGAGGTGAAAGATAGATTCTCGATATCCGAAGTCACATCCGTTGATTTTTCCCCAAAATATCTCAACGATCTCAAATACCTCGATGCCGTTGCCAGGGCAGTGCTGGATGGGGGTTATTCCGAGCTGCGCATTACCAATGGAAAATCCATCTTCAGCAGATACAAGATTGAGCTTGCACCAGATGCAAACATGGACCAGCTGCGGGATTTGATATTGCTGGCCCTGATAAAAAATAAGCTTTCAACAATGATTATCACAAATGACGAGACGCGTTCATTGGCCGACAAGGGGGTTGCCAAAGGGATTCTAGTAATTAAGCTCATAGAGCGCACCGGGCGCAATTAGAATCCTGCTTTTTATTGGGAAAGGCGCTTAAGCTCCCCTTCCCAAAAAGCAACCTCTTTCTCAAATCTTTCCATTTTCATGACATCCGGCTCCGGCCTGCCCATTTCCCTTTCCAGGCGGAGCTTCGCCTCGGCGACCTTCATCCCGATTACGCGTCTCTTCTCATCAAGATTGGCAATCCCGATCGGCATCCTCGCGGTCGCCAGCACGTTGTACAATATCCCCGCGATGAAGAAGGCGCTGCCCGCGACCATCGCGGCCATGCTGCCGTAAAATACTGAGAAGAGAATCAGAAACACCCCGATTACCATGAGCGCGACCCCCCTCCTCTTGCCCTTCGGCCTGGGCTTGATTCCGCTGAGAATCTGCTCATATTCCTCCATCGTCACCCTCCTGGGCGTCCCGGAGAATCCGCAGCCAGGGCACAGGAAGCCTTCCTTCACATCTGCCTTCCTGTGGCACTTTGGGCAAATCGGGAATTCGCTCATGTCCAGAGATTGCCCTTAAGCATTATTAAGCTGTCCTTGGCATTTCAGATTAGATTAGAATGGGGGGAGTCAATATGGAGATTCGGTATTTCTGGTTGGCATTCCTTGCCGCTCTCATCATATTCTCCTACTATGTCTTCTTCTTCGAGCCAGGGCAGATTGTCGTCAAGAAGACCAAGCTTGATATTGGCTTAAATGAATCAATCCGGATTGTCTTCATCAGCGATATTCATGTTGAGACAATTTCTGACGAATACTTGGGGCAAGTAGTGGTGGCTGCCAATTCCCAGAATGCGGATTACATATTTCTCGGAGGGGACTACTCCGATGGTGGAAGCCAGATTTCAAGGCTCGCCCCTCTTGGGGATCTTCAAGCCAAGAAGGGCCAGTTCGCTGTCCTTGGCAATCATGATTACCTGTATGATGAGACGTCCTGCTCGAAAAGCCAGGAGGAAACCGGCAACGAGATTTCCTCACTTCTAGAGAGCATGGGGTTTTCGGTGCTGCGCAACGATGTTGTGGAGCTTGAAGGCTTTTCTCTTGCCGGAATCGACGATGACTGGGCATGCAGGGATGACTACTTTTCTGCGATAGAAGGCGTTGATCTGTCCGGCCCGGGAATTCTGCTCACCCATAATCAGGAAGCAGTCCCATACGATGAATATCAAAACTGGAATCTCATTCTTGCCGGGCACACCCATTGCGGGCAGGTGCGGGTGCCCCCAATCGGTTCAATCCCAAAAGCGCTTGGAATGTTCGGGATTTACGATATGGGCCACTTCGAGCCTTATCCTGATTCGCATGTCTATATTTCCTGTGGTATTGGGGGTGGCCCGAGGATGCTCAATCCTCCGGAGATCACTGTCATCGAGCTTTCCTGAGATATTATTAGAAATTCTAAAAGACTATTTTATTTCTTTTCTGTAACCTCCCAGTATTGTTATAAAGACTATGCAAAAAAGACTATCCTATGCGAAAACGGATAATAACAAGGGGGCCTGGTCGCGACGATGGATTCCCGAATAAAATTCTGGATGACTCGCAGGCAATGACCTGGCTATGCCGCATTATGAATACAGGTTTTGGCGTAGCTCAGGGGTATTGCGACATGTCGAGGGACCGCTATCATATTGAATTAAAGACGGGGCTCACCGACACTAGACTTCTTGGTTTCTTCCTAGAGAAGCTCAATGGAAGCCCGCTACCTGGAACAGATCCAATGCGGGATGGGAACCTGATTCTTGGCCTCTGCAGGGCGGCGGAAGATGCCGGGCTGATTACACTTAGGTTAGAGAAGGCCCTCCAGTTCGTTCCAGAAGTTGGTAGGGAGGTAAACCGCCCCTGATTTTCCTTATTATAATAGATATTTAGAAATTCTAAAAGAGTATTTATCTCTTTTCTTCCGCCCTCTGAATCTCCTTGGCAGGGATGAAATCGTCAATCTCATTCTCCAGGGTCCTTATGTATGTCATCTTCTCGTTCTCATGCTCGAGCACGTAGAGGTAGACTCTCTTCTTCGTCTTCTCATGCTCAATGGTGAATCTCCTGGCCGACGCGAAGACGTTGGTTCCTCTGCAGGTGTCCAGCTCGACGTCCCTATCATAATCTATCCTGATTACTGTGAAAACATTGTTCGCTATGCCCTTGCTGGTGCCCTCCATATAGAATTGCATCGAAATCCTGTCGCCCGGTTCAAGCAGTTCTATCTCCTCTATCTTCATGGGCCATTTCTCTCTGTCTGGATTTTTATTGCTTTCCTGTGAGAAGAACACATGGCATTCGGGACAGTGGAAAAAGGCTATGACGAGCTTGCAGAAAAGTACCTTCTCACAAAAGACGATTCCACCATTGTCTTTGCCAGGGCGCTTGAGAATCAGTTGAAGCCGGGCGCGAAAATACTTGACGCCGGCTGCGGAGCCGGAATTCCAATCGCGAAATACCTTTCTGGGAATTTTCAGGTTTTTGGAATCGACATTTCTTCAAAACAGATTGAGCTTGCGAAAAAGCATGTTCCAAACGGTTTTTTCAAAAAAGCGGATTTTCTGGAATCCGGATTTGAAAATGAATTCTTTGATGGGATAATCTGCCTTTATGCCCTGATTCATGTTGATAGAAAAAGACATTTAGAAATTCTAAAAGAGTTTTATAGATTGTTGAAAAGCCCTGGATATCTGCTGATTTGCATGGGTTTAGATGAATGGGAGGGCGAGCAGGAGTATTTAGGAACGAAAATGTTCTGGAGCCATTTCGGCCGGGAGAAGAATCTCGAGCTCCTGAAGGAGGCTGGCTTTGAGATTTTGTCTGAGAAACCATGGAATCCGGAGACGGATCCGAATGATCAGCACCTGTTTGTGCTTTGCCGGAAATAGCTGAATGCACAATCTTTATATACTAGAATAGTCATTTATTATACATTGGTGATGTAATGAATGTTAATCTTGGAGTGCCATATGAATCTATAATAGAGAAAATAATCGAAAGAGAATATGCTGGCAATCAGACAGAGGTAATTAGGCAAGCTCTTTTGCTTTATGAAAGAATCATTGAAGAGGAAGAAGTGAAGCTTGTTAACAAGGGGATAGAATTCGAGATGCAAGAGATCAAATCAGGAAAACTAAAGACGAAATCTCTCAAACAAATTAAAGAAAAATACGATTTGTGATCTCATGCAAATTATTTTTTCAGAGAAAGCCGAGAAAGAACTTGATTCCATGGATCAGCAGATGAGAGAATTGTTCTTGAAGCACATTGAAAAAGTAATGACCTTGCCACCTAGAAGGCATATGAAATTCGGAATGCCATTCAATGTTGATGAAGTAACAAAACAGGCAAGGATGATTTATCAGTTCGAGGGCGATGATCTCTATATTCTGCACTGTTTCAAAAAACACAAAGATTATGAGCGATGGTACAAGTCATTTAAGTAGATTTTATGAATTTGGAGATTGATTCGAATGATAGGCGCTTGTTTGTGCTTTGCAGGAAATGAGTATTTTAAATTGTATTATTTGATGTATATTTATGAAAAGAATGATGGAAAGAGCAATGCATGCCAATATTCGTAGAGTAGTTTATTGCCCTTCATGCACTACTACAAATGACAAAACTGTCAATCGTTTTCCTTTTCCCAAAGCAGCCAAAGGAGAATGCACAATAAAATGCAGAAAGTGCGGGCATCGATTCAGTGTAATAGACACACTTTCTGAAAAAAGACAGAACTAGGTAGGTCTTTACGTCGATGAAAATCCGATAATCCATTCTTTTGGCCTTTTTCATTGCTGAAGGCTAACCTATCCGGAAAAAATATGCCCGGAAAAAACACTGCAAAAGCCGTACTTTTTGCATGCAGTTGCGTACTAATACCTTATCAGTAAACCAAAGCTACTTTTTCCGCGGCCTGGAAATGTTTGGTTTACCAATACGATATCTAAAACAGGCCTTTTCACTGATCTTCCAATCTTTTCGACTGTATCACCCGCGCAAGCCCGATTGCGCGTTCCAGTTTTCCCAAATCATATCATGTAAGTAAACCATGGGTGGAAAAAGCGTGAAGTGCTTTGCAATGCTGGTTTACTGAAATGGTGTTTTTATGAAAAAAGGGATCTAGAAAGAAAGACTGGTTTACTGTTTCAGTATTTCTAAATTACCTTCCACCATTAATATTGGTGTAAATCCACAACACAAATTTAGATGGCGGATGAGTAAGTAGCCAATGCAATTTTGGCTTGTAGGTAGTTATACCTTTGAGAATTTTTTAAGAAAAGAAAGAAATCCGCCCGTTCCCAAGCTCCTTACTTAAGCATGTATCTAGACAGGAAACTTTTGGTGCTATCTGAGAGCCCTTCAAGTTCATTCCCCACAGTGAACGCTCTCAATATATCAATTGCAAGTAGTGCAAGTGGCTTTTCCCCCTCTATGGGCTCCATAAGTGCAGGTGGATTTCCTTCCTCAGATTTCATCGTACAACATAGCCCGACCATTATCTCCAGCACGGCTGTCTTTCTGAGCGATTCCTTCATTTCCTCAACTGCAGCGGGATCCATCTCTTTAATGCCTGGATTTTGCCTTTCAATCTCCGCAGCTACTGCATTTGCTCTCATCTTTGCACTTGCCTTGACTTGTTCAGCAAGTTCTGAGGGGGCGTTCGGCCGATCTTCCCCGTTCTTTGCATCCTCGAAGAGATCACCCCTTGCAGATCCCATGATAAGTCTCTTCGAATCGCCGGTAAATCCTCTGAATGCAATGACTGGTCTTTTGCATTCCCTGGTCTTGGCAGTACTTTCATCTAGCCTGGAATTTGTGTTTGGTGTTAATTGTTTCATATATCCCCACCTACAGTATATAATTAAGAGCAGATGTATATTTAAATATATGTGAAAATACATAAATTAACACAAAATGAAGATAAAAGGAAAATCAGAAGTTCTGACTCTTCCGTTCCAGTAAGGATTCTTCAGTATGGACTTCATTTCATCAATTCTTAGATTCTTTTGGTTTTTCTAAAACTCTATTAATACTATGAACAAACGAGCTCTTCGCTTGACTTGATCGATACTGAGATTTCCCTTGCATGGTATTTCGAAATCAATAATTCATATTGGCCAGCTTGAAGTGGTAGATAACCAACATATTCATAGCCATCTTCATATGCTGCCTCCGCATTCTTGAATTCGAGCAATCCCGCACCGACCTCTTCCATCTCTATCCTTTTTACATCGAAAATACCGAATGATATTGGCGTGGCATCCGAGGAAGATATGTTGAAATAGAAATCCTTGGATTTGCTGATCTCGAAAAAACAAAATACGACATTGTTATCAGGATTTTTAATGCTATATCCATATCCAAGATTTTCATTAATCTGGACTATCTCTGATTCTGAGAAATTCCTGGTGCAGCCAGCTAATATGAATATGAAACATATCAATAATGGCAATATTAATTTCATAACATCACTTTCTTAGACTCTTTTGGTTTTTCAAAAAAACTTCTTAATTTCCATTTTGCATTCTTTTTCCCCATATTCATTCAATTACACACTAAAGCAAAACTTAAACTTATCCCTTCCATTAGGCAAATACACCTAATTCTGTCCATTTTTCCCATTCAGTTTCAACAATTTCCGCAAACCAGCGTCAATCTCTTCCGGCGTCATTTCATCCGCCTCTTTAGATTGCTCAATCAGGCGCTTTGCTGCCTGGGATAACTCGGGCATTTCGGGCCCTTTTCTGGCCTTCTCATCTATGGGGTCAAATGCTTTCTTTCTGGCTTGCCCGTCCATTTTGGAAGGGGAATCTCCTGATTCCTCTTTTTTGGGCTCTTTTTTCTGTCGCATTTCATCACCTCAGAAGTGGCTTTGCCTTCTTGGGATCTTCCCCCTTTAGTGAAGCCCGTGCAGGCGGCTTTATTTTTGGAGCACCAGGTTTAAGGTCTATGTAGCTTCGCCATATCTCATTCTGCCTTCCTTCAGGAACTAGGCTCTTTACCAGCCTCCTCGCTTCATTTTTTTCAGATTCCGGGGGTCTATCCGGGCAGCATGCCCTCAGCGCGAGGAAATCCTCCTTCGGGATTCTAAGCTTGGTTAGAAGATTGAATGCCGCGGTGCGAATGGGATAGTACCCGCGCACACCGATTCCCTCGATTTCCTTTGCCTTCTCGCGCAGGGATGCTGCAATCTGCCCATCATCTGCAATCTGGCAGAGCGACTCAAGAGCGCTTGCTGAAATCGAGCCATCGCAATCATCTGCTATCCTCAAGAGGAGATCGGTTGCAGTAGTCGCCCTTATCTTCCCAAGCGCAACTACAGCATCTTCGACGATACTCCACATTCTCTTCGAATCAGCAATTTCGAGAATGATGGTGATCAGCTCTTGCGCTCCGAACAAATCCGGGTGCTCTGGATTTGCCTCAACAATGTTTCCAAGCG
>JBDRLQ010000005.1:0-58466 GCA_043812915.1 Microcaldota archaeon
CCTCTTTACATATTCGGTTCTCGGAGGTCTGGTTGCCGTGAGCACTGCCCTGAATGTGAGCTCATGGTCGATATTCAAATCCCCCCAATGATGGGTATAAATCACCTCTGGCCTGAAATCTTCGACCTTCTTCTCAATGACCTTGATAATGTTCAGAAGGGGAACGCTGTCAAAGCTGTTGTCTGGAAAATCAAAGAATTCGATGTTTTCCTTGATTCCAAGCTCCCCGAGGGCTGCCTTTCCATCCCGCCGCAGCTCCTCAATCCTTTCCTTGTCGACCTCGCCTTCCATTCTTGAGGCAAGGCCTGTGCCTAGAATTATCACATGAACCTCGTCCCCATGATCAAGATGCTTTGCGATAGTCCCTCCCGCTCCGAGCGTTTCATCATCCGGATGAGCTGCAACAACCAATACTTTCATCATATTCCCTCATTTCTCTTTTTTGTATTCAAATGCGACATACTTCTTCCGGAAACCGTTTTTTTCAAATATCCTTTGGGACGGTGCATTATCCGGCTTTACTCTTGCTATGATTTTCGAGGACACCGGCGCCTTCTCCAAAAGGAGCGCAAGAGCTTGGCTTCCAATGCCTTTATTCTGCGCCTTTGGCGAAACCAGAATGTCTACTTCAAAGGCGTCGCCGCTTGGATCCAGCCTCGCAAGGCCAATGTCCTCTTTCCCATCTGTTACCATGTAACACAGGCTTTTCCCCTCCCTCAGCTTCTTCTCCCAGAAACTTCTATGCTTTTCCCAGGCAATCTCATCTGAGTCGAACATATTCTTTCTCACTTGCGGATGGTTGCGGATTTCATAGATTGTTCTGATGTCCTCTGATCGGACAGGCCTTAGCGTAATCATTCTATCAACGTCCAGTCCAGGGGCGTGCCTCTCTTTATCTCAAGTTTTGCCTTCTTGCCCATTACCCCCTCGAAATGCTTTGGATGAAGGCCGTTTCCTGGTCTGATAACTCTGATGTTTTCAGCCGAGAAATCCTCCCCCTTTTCGATATCCTTGATAACGAAAATGGATCTGCGGAGGAATCTGTGCTCCTTTACCCTTTCGGTATTGGCATATTTTATTTCCCCCAGCGCCTCCTCCGCCTCGCGCACGGACTTGACCATCCGCTTGAACTCCTCCGGCTCCAGGGAGAACTTGGCGTCATGCCCGCCCTCTTTCCGGTCTATTATGAAGTGCTTCTCGACCGCGCTGGCGCCCAGCGTGTACGCCGCAACCGCCGCGGTCTCGCTCATGCTGTGGTCTGAGAGCCCGACAAGCGTCCCGAACCTCTCTGCGATATCAGGGATTGTCCGCAGGTTCATCTCGCTAAGGGGCGCGGGGTATGCGCTTGTGCATTTCATTATCATAATATCCTCATTGCCCTCGCCCCGGATCGTGTCCACGGCAAGCTGTATGTCCTCCTCGGTCGCGAGGCCGGTGGAGAATATCACAGGTTTCCCGGTCCTGGCAACACGCTTTATCAGCGGGATGTCGTTGACCTCGAACGATGCAATCTTGTAGAGCTGCACATCCATTTTCTCAAGGAAATCCACGGCAGTCGGATCGAATGGGGTCGAGAAGAATATCAGCCCCTCCTGCGCTGCCCGGTCTTTCAATTCAGGGAACCAGTCCCACGGGGTGTAGGCCTCCTTGTAGAGCTGGTAAAGGCTCATCCCGTCCCATACGGTCCCCTTTATCTTGAAGTAATCGTTATCGCAGTCGATGGTCATCGTGTCCGGGGTGTATGTCTGGAACTTGACCGCATCGGCATCCGCCTCTTTAGCGGCGTCAATAAGCCTGAGCGCGTAGTCCTTCTTCTGGAGATGGTTGCACGATATCTCCGCGATCATGAGGCAGGGCTCTTCCGGCCCGACCTTCCTGTTCCCGATCTTCATCCATCCACCCTGTGCGTGTCCTCCAGCTCAGCGCTGTCTGAGAACACAACTATCCTCGCAGGCTTGTCCGTTTCGTTCCGCACCAGGTGCCACACGCCTGGCGGGACAATTACTCCCGCGAACCTCCCGCTCTCACAGTCGAGCTCGACCGACCTGCTTTCCTTGTTTTCCACATCTGTGAGCGTAATTGCCACCTTCCCGGCAGCCGGGAAGATGACCTCTGTCTTCTTCCGATGGTAATGCCCTGCCCTTGAGCTTCCCGGCTCCATCGTAACCAGGTAGCTGTGCGAGGCCTCAAAATCATTGTATCTCTCGGAGAAGAGCTCCACAAGGAAGCCATCATCCCTTGAATGTTTCTCCCGTTCAATGAGCTTTGCCTCCATCCGAATCACCCGAGTATCTCCCTCACCGCGTTCACAACGCGCGTTATATCATCCTCGGTCATGTCCGGGAAAATGGGGAGCGAAATCTCCCTTGATGATATGTCCTCGGTCACAGGGAAATGCCCTCCGATTCCAAGGCTCTGGTAATAGCTGAACTTATAGGCCGGGACATAATGGACATTGACCCCTATTCCCCTCTTGCGCATCTCCGCAAAGAACCTGTCCCGCTCAGGGACTAAGAGGGGATAGAGGTGCCATGCATGGCGGACATCCGGGCTGACAAACGGGACCGCCACATCATCCATCTTCGCGAACTCCTCGCCATACCTTTTGGCGATCTCCTGCCGCCTTGCGATGAACCTATCCACCTTCTTGAGCTGGCTTAGGCCCAGCGCGCACTGGAAATCAGTAATCCTGTAATTGCGGCCGAGCATCTGGATATCGTAGGCGTAGCCGGCGTTGGGCCCGAACCTCTCTTTTACCGAGCGGTCCATCCCGTGGTTTCGAAGCTTCTGCATCCTGTCCAGCAGCTCATCGCTCTCGGTTGTGCATGCTCCCCCTTCCCCCGTTGTCATGTGCTTGACCGGGTGGAAGCTGAACTCGGTAATGTCTGCGAAGGAGCCGACCCTCTTCCCTTTGTACTCGGCGCCGATTGCGTGAGCGGCATCCTCGATAAGCAGCAGGTCATTCTTCTCTGCAATCTCCTTTAGCTCCTTTATCCTGCAGGGCTGGCCAGCATAATCGACATAGATAATCGCCTTTGTCTTGCCGGTTATCTTCTTCTCAACCTCTTGCGGGCTGATGTTGTAAGTGTCAGGCTCTATGTCCGCAAAAACAGGTTTGCATTGATTGTATAAGATGCAGTTTGAGCTTGCTACGAACGTGAATGGGGTGGTGATGATTTCGCTGCCAGGGGGAATATCCAGGGCGTCGACTGCGATATCAAGCGCGCTTGTTCCGGAATTCACAGCAACAGCGTGCTTTGCGCCAACATAATCGCAGAGCGATTTCTCGAATTCCTCAACTTTCGGGCCGGTCGTTATCCAGCTGCCTTTCAAGACCTCTACAACTGCGGCAATGTCGTCATCATCAATATGATGCAGTCCATATGGCAGGAATTTATCTTCGCTCATTTGATTTCATCCACTCGGTAGTTATTCTGATTCCTTCTTCCAGGCTTGTTTCGGCCTTCCAGCCAAGCATCTGCCCGGCCTTGGTGCTGTCACAGAGGAGCTTGGCAATCTCCGCCTGGGGATGGTGGTGCTCGATGTGCCTTATCTTCGATTCGTCCCCTGCAATCGCAAGCGCCAGCTCATTGATTGTAATGTCATGGCCGGTCCCCGCATTGATGATTTGCCCGACCGCTTTCTCCGAGAATGCGGCTTTCACTATGAAGTCCGCGCAGTCCTCCACATAAAGCAGGTCCCTTGTCTGGGTGCCATCGCCGAAGATGTTAAGTTCCTGCCCGTCAAGGTTCCTTTTGATGAATATGTTCACTACGCCGCCTTCCATGTTGCTCTTCTGGAAAGGCCCGTAGATATTGAAAGGCCTTGTAACAACAACCGGAAGCTTGTACCCGTGGTAGTATGAGAGCGCAAGGTCCTCTGCCCCTAGCTTGCTGGCAGCATATGGGGAGAGCGGCTTAACTGGCGATTCCTCGCTGATTGCCGCTCCTGATGCCAGGTCATAGACCATGCATGTCCCAATCAGGACGACCTTGGCATTCCTTTTCCTGCACTCTTCCAGGACGTTGTATGTCCCTATGACATTGCTCTGGACTGCCCTTTCAGGGTGGTCCAGTGATTCCTGAACGTTTATCTGGGCTGCCGCGTGTATGCAAAGCCCAACGCCGTCAAATACGCTTGCAAGCTTTGGAACATCAAGCACGTCCCCTTCAATAAATGAGAAATTGTCATTTCCTGAGAATTCAGAGATATTCTCTCTGGAGCCGTTTGACAGGTTGTCAAATGCGATGACTTTGTGCCCTTCATCGAGCAGCCTTTTTGCAAGCCATCTTCCCAGGAATCCGGCTCCGCCGGTAACAAGAACCTTCATTCTTCCTTCTCCTCGTCGTCATTCATTTTGAGCATCGCCACAATCTCCTCTTTTCCCATGGGCTTTACCTGCCCTGAGGAATACCTGTCAATGGTGGCCTTCTTCGCGTTGTATTTGTCCATGCTCACCCCAATCGTTACTTCATCGAAACCGCCAGAGTCCTGGGGCGGCAGCACGAACATGTCTTCGCGCTCAAGGGCCCGCAGCCCTTCATCCTCGGTCATAAGCTCTTCGTGCATCTTCTCCCCTGGCAGCGTGCCTTTCTTCACCTTCTCGACCCGCTTCGGATTGCCCGCGCCATACGTCTCAATCATGGTGTCCGCAAGGTCATCTACCTTCACGACCGGCATCTTGAGGATGAAGACTTCTCCCCCCTGGGATAGTTCCAGTGCCTTGAAAAGGAGGTCGATTGTCTGGCCGTTGGTCATCACGAACCTTGTCATGTCAGGATTGGTAATCGTAACAGGCCCGCCCTTTGCAATCTGCTTCTTGAAGAGCGGAACAACAGAGCCCCGTGAGCCGACGACATTCCCGAATCTCACGGATGCGAGCACGGTTTTCCTGCCCCCTTTGTAGTAGTTGCCGGCGGTGACCAGCCTCTCAGCTAGCAGCTTGGATGTACCCATCACGTTGGTGGGGTTGACCGCCTTGTCGCTGCTTGTGAAAATCACCCTCTCCACGTTGTTCTCAAGGGCAGCCTCGACGACGTTCTGCGTTCCGAGGACATTGGTCTTGACGGCCTCGAAAGGATTATACTCACAGGATAAGACGTGCTTTAGCGCGGCGCAATGGAATACGATGTCAACCCCTTCCATGGCATGCACCATCCTGCCCTTGTCCCGCACGTCACCGACAAGCAGCCTGAGCTTCGGATGGTTCTTGAGCCTGTGCCTCATCTCGAATTCCTTGGTCTCATCAAGGTCCAGCACCCTCACTGTTTTCACATTTTCATTCAGCAGCCGCTCGACGAGCGCGCTTCCGACCGAACCAACGCCTCCAGTGACCAGGACTGTCTTGCCTTCCAGAATAGAATTCATGCCTCTCTTCACCCGACAAATAGCGCTATAAAGAGTGCCGGAAACAATATTAAAATATGCGCCTTGTCGTGGTAACGCCGTTTATAGAGTCTCAGGGAGGGCTCGAGCGGGTGATATTGAAAATCGCACAGCATTTCGATGCCCGAGTGCACTGCATACGCTACAGCCCGGAGATGACATTTCCGGAGTTCAGGGAGCTGGACATGGAGGTCGCAGGGCCTGGAGCTGCTGCCAAGCTGCCCCTTGGGAGGAGGGTCTCGACCGCGATAGATGCGGGAAACCACTTCTGGAACCTGAAGCTGGATGATTATGATGTCATCAACGCACACCAGACCCCTTCGGAATGGATTCGGAATCGGAACTCTCCCCTGATTTGGTACTGTCACTCGCCGAACCGGGAAGCCTTCGACCTCTATCAATGGAGGATGAGCCAGAGGAATCCCCTGCAGAAGGCGGTATTCTGGTCCTCAATCCAGGCATACAAGCATTTCGAGTTCAGCGCGGTCCCGAAAATTGAGCACATATTCACCAACAGCATCAACAGCCAGGGGAGAATCAGGAAATACCTCAGGCAGGAATCCGAGATTCTTTATCCGGGGGTGGAATGCGAGCGCTTCTCAAACAAGGGCTATGGGCAGTTCTTCCTGTACCCATCCAGGATAGCGCCGGAAAAAGAGCAGGAGTACGCCATAGAGGCATTCAGGCGCTTCTCGAAGAAAGTGAAAGGCTGGAAGCTTGTTCTGGTCGGTTCGCTCTCAGATCGGCCCGAGCATCTTGCGTACATGAAAAAAATCAAGGCGGCAGCAGGCCAGGATGTCGAGATTGTCACCAATGCCACCAACGAGCAGCTCAACGACTACTACGCCCGGTGCAGCGCCGTCCTCTACGCCCCGATTAATGAGGACTTCGGCCTGGTCCCGCTGGAGGCGATGGCCTCGGAAAAGCCCTGCATCGCGAGGAAAGAAGGAGGCCCGAGGGAGACCATAGACGATAGTGTGGATGGCTTCCTTGTCGGCAGCGAGCAGGAGATGGCCGATAAGATGGAACTGCTCGCAAAAGACCCTGATAGATGCGCTTCGATGGGGAAATCCGGGAAGGCGAAAGTGGTGAAGAAGTTCACATGGGGGCTCTTCCTCAAGAGGTTCGGGCAGAAGGCAAGGGAGCTTGCAAAGAAGGAATAGCTGCTGTTTTATAGATTTTGTTGCTCTATCAAATTGGGAGGTCACTTCTATGAAAATACTTGTCACCGGGGCCTTAGGGTTTATCGGCTCCAATATCACAGAAAGGCTCGTCAAAGAAGGCCATGAGGTAACTGCACTGGATAATTATATGACCGGCAGCGATGAGAATATCGCGGCTGTGAAAGACCGGGTACGGGTGGTGAAAGCAGAGGCCGGCGAAGTGGCCTCTTTGGGGGAGAAATACGATGTCATCCTGCACCAGGGCGTCTATTCCTCATCGCCCATGTACAAGGAGAACCGCCATCTGACGGCGAAGGCGCTGGACGAGATGGTCTCAATACTTGAATACGCAAAGGACAATGAAACAAAAGTGGTCTTCGCCTCATCCTCATCGCTGTACAACAAGAATCCCCCTCCGCACAGGGAGGATATGCAAATCCAAATCACTGATTTCTACACGGAGGCGAGATACGCGATGGAGCGCGTCTCGAACCTGTACCATCAGCTCTATGGGGTAAAAGTCATAGGCCTGCGCTACTTCAGCGTGTACGGGCCCCACGAGGGCTCGAAGGGAAAATACGCGAACCTGATAACCCAGTTCCTCTGGTCCCTCCAGAAAAACGAGGCTCCGGTGATTTTCGGCGACGGCCAGCAGACCAGGGATTTCACCTATGTCGACGATGTCGTTGAGGCGAATATGCTCGCCATGAAATCGGGCAAGGCATCCGGTATATACAATGTCGGGACAGGCTCGGCAACCAGCATAAACGACATGCTGATGCTCCTCAAGAGCAAGACGGGAAAAGACCTCGAGCCGACGTATATCGAGAACAAAATCAAGAACTACGTGGCGCACACGCAGGCGGACACAACCCTGGCAGAATCCGAGCTTGGATTCCGGGCAAGAGTCTCCCTGGACGAGGGCATCGGAAAGCTTGTAGAGCATTATTCATGACTGGTGGCTTGGAAATGGCAGGGGAAGTTTCAACTTCGGCAAAAGAGGTCGCAAAGGGGACCTTCTGGGGTGTTGCCGGCAACCTTGCCTTCAAGCTCGTATCCTTCTTCTACACGGTAATCCTGGCGAGGATGGCCACGCAGGATGACATCGGCATTTTCTACCTGGCCCTTAGCATAGTCTCGCTCCTCGCGCTGTTCGTGGACTTCGGAATTTCGCAGTCGTTCGCCAGATACATCCCCTTCTTCAACGCTAGGGGGGAAGGAAAGAACATAGAGAAGATGCTGAGGGCGGGCTACTCAATCTGCACGGTGCTCGCGCTAATCTCATTCATAGTGATTTTCTTCGGGGCGGACATGATTGCCGGGTATTATCAGAATCCCGGCCTTTCGGATTCCCTCCGCTACCTTTCCCCATATCTGCTCATCTACATCCTCTTCCAGCTGAACACCGTCTTCCTGCAGGGGCAGAAGAAAATCCATTCCATCGCGCTGACCAGCAACCTGCAGAACCTTGCCAAGCTCGTGCTCTCAATATCGCTCTTCATAGTGATTGGCGCCAATGTGTTCACAATCAGCATCGGCTACCTGTTCTCATATGTCGTTGCCGTGCTGTTCTCATTCTTCCTTGTGTGGAAGGGCCTGAAGCACCTTGAGGGGAAGCAGGAGCAGAACGTATATTCTTACGGCAAGCTTCTGCGGGAGCTCCTGCCCTTTGGCCTTATGATGATTGCGGCGATGTCCATGTGGACAATAATCGGCTACATTGACAGGGTGATGATCGGGTATTTCCTGCCGCCAGATATCGCCGCCGCCCAGGTCGCCATATATACGATGGCGACAAGCCTCGCGGGCCTCATCATGATGTTCCCGAGCGCGATTGGGACCATCTTCTTCCCGGTGGTCTCCCAGCTCTTTGGCCAGAAGAAGATGGACGAGATGCGGAAAATCTGCGCGACTTCAACCCGCTGGCTGCTCTTTATCACAGTGCCCCTGGCGCTTGTGTTCGTGACCTTCTCAAAGCAGATTCTCAACATGTTCTATGGGGAATTATACGTGCCGGGGGCGCTTGCGCTCTCGCTCTTCGCAATCGGCCTGCTCATTCGGGCAGCGACCATGGTCCCATCCTATGTCCTTGCCGGCATGAGGCTGGTCCGGATAGAAATCAAGATTGCGGCCGTTGCTGCGGCAGTTAACATCATCCTGAATGTCGGGCTCATTCCCTCATACGGAATCGATGGGGCGGCAGCCGCCTCGGCAGTAAGCTTCCTTGTCGCGACCGCCCTTTTCATCTGGTATTCCAAGAAGCACTTCGGATTCGAAATCGACAGGGGCACATGGCAGATAGTAATTGCGGCTCTGCTCTCCTTCCTCACGGCGTTCCTGCTTGAGCCTTTCATCTCGCCAATGGTGGACGGGCTGCCTCTTAGCGGAGTTGAATACCTTGACAAGGTCGCAAGGCTGAGCGTGCTGGCGGCGCTGTTCCTGGTCTCCGTAATCGTGTTCGCGGCAATCTCGCTGGCGCTCAAATCATTCCGGGAGGAGGACCTGGGGATAATGGAAGGCGCGATGCGCAGGGGGAGGGCCCCTGCATCCGCAATCAGGCTCCTGCGCAGCATAGTTTCCCTTGGAATATCGAGGGAAAAAAGCTGAAAGCGCCCTTTATAAAGAATTCCTTATGATATTTCAGTAATACTGCTTCATTTGAGGTTACTGAATGTTAGAGGAAGTGATTTTCGGGCCCGTCACGATGCCGGGCGAGATTTTCCGGCTCCTTATCGCTTTTGCTGGGACTGCAGTTGCTGCATACTATGATATCTTCAACAAGAGGAATGTCCCGGACAATTACCTCTACGCCTTCCTGGCTGTCGCTTTCCTGATAAACGTCGTTTTCTATGAGGAGGACCTATTCCTCTTCTCAATGGCTGTCGCACTATTCATCTCCGGGATAGCCTATGTGTTCTACAGGGTGGGGCAGATAGGGGGCGCGGATGTTTTCGTGATGGCCTCAATCATGCTGCTCCTGCCGATCCAGCCAAGCTTCGTGCAAATCCCGTTCAACATACCATTCTTCTTCCCCGTATGGCTCTTCTCGGGAATAGCACTCGCGCTATACGTCATGATAAGCATGGGCTACAAGCTCATCCAGACCGAGGCAAAGCCGGACTGGAAATACGCACTGATGTTCATCCCCTACCTCCTCTTCGCGTACGTCTTCATCAACTCAATGCTCTTTTCCATAGTGTACTTCGCGTTCGTATCAATCGCCCTTTTCACAACAATCTTCTTCATGATGTTCAAGCAGGACCTCAACCGCATGCTCGCCGAGGAAATGCCGGTCGGGCAGCTGGAGGCCGAGGATGTCCTGGCCCTTGAGATGATGGACCAGGAAGTTGTGAAAAAGAACAACATCAACAGGCTAATGACAAAGGATGAGATTTCGAGGCTCAAGGACCTCAAAATAGAGGATGTGTGGGTATTCACGAAGCTGCCGCCATTCCTCCCGTTCATCCTGCTCGGCATGGTCCTTGCCATGTTCTTTTCCGGACTGCTCTTCCTGATGTAGGTGGCGTCTTATGGAAGACCCCACGATGTACCTCAATTACGCCATAGCCTTTTTCTCGCTCTTCTCAGTGATATTCTTCCTGCTCCTTTACCTGCGGCACAAGGACGAGTATAACCTTCCCCCGGCGCACACGGACTGGAGGCCGATGGTGTCAATCGTCATCCCCGCCTATAACGAATCGGAGTACATGCGCGAATCCCTCAAGACCGTTCTTGCCCTCAATTACCCCAAGGACAAGCTGGAGATAATCGTGGTGGATGACGGCTCCAAGGACAACACCCTTGAAATTGCCAAAAGCTTCGAAAAAGATGGCGTTGTTGCCGTGCGCAAGGAGAACTCGGGGAAGGGCGCGGCCCTGAATTTCGGAATCAAACGGGCCCGGGGGGAACTCGTCGCCACAATGGACGCGGATTCCTACCTAGCTCCGGACACGCTGCTGGATTTGCTGCCCCTCTTCGACGAGGAGCGCGTAGCAGCGGTTACACCTGCGGTGAAAATCCGGCCGAGCGGCAACATTCTCAAGGAAGTGCAGCGCGTGGAATACCTGATGATCCTTTTCTCCAGGAAGCTTCTGAGCTACATCGACTGCGTGCCTGTGACCCCCGGCCCGTTCAGCATATTCCGGAAAAAAGTCCTGCTTGATCTTGGGGGATTCGACGAGCACAACCTGGTGGAAGACCAGGAGATCGCCCTTCGCATGCAGGCGAACCACTACAAGATAAGGAGCTCGATGACCGCGGAGGTCTACACTGAGCCCCCCGCCAGCTTCGGGGAGTTCCTCACCCAGAGGGTCCGCTGGCAGAGGGGCGGCCTGCGCAACTACTGGAAATACAGGTTCCTGATCAAGCCGGAATACGGAGACTTCGGGATGTTTTTTGTCCCGCTCAACTATATGACGATAATCGCATTCTTCCTGCTCCTTGGCCTGTTCATCTACTATTCGGTCAGCATGCCGTATTATGTAAGATACATATTCATCGAGTCCCTGGGGCTTAGCATCGGCCTGTTCACGATAATAGGATTCTTCGTCTTGGCAGTTACGGCTTTCTGGCTCTATGTCACGGTCAGAAGCTTCGGCAATGAGAAAGTCAAGGCCCGCTATGTCGCCCTGTTCATGATTCTCTACTGGTACTTCATGGTGTGCTACAACGTGCTCACGCTCTGGAAGGAGCTGAGGCGCGAGAAGACCGCCTGGTGAGATATAAAAACATTGCACATGAAAGTGGGATTATGGAAAAAAGGAAAGTCTCATACCCTCTTTATCTGACCGCGTTCCTGCTCTCGGCGGCGGTGTTCGCAATCGGCGTGTTCGTCGGAATGCTGTTCGACAACTCCGCCCTTGCGGGCCTCAATGAGCGTGTCGCGACCCTTTCGCAGCGCTCGACTTCTGTGCAGCTGCTCCTGCTGATGGAGGGGAATTCCAGCGCGTACTGCCCGGTCTTCCGCTCAGAGCTGATGGCGATTGACGGGGACATCGAGAGGATAGGGTATGAGCTAACTTTCATGGAGGAGAAGAAGCAGGCATATGACCTGGAGCTCAAGAGGCAGTACTTCCTTCTTGAGGCAGGCTCATACGAGCTTGCCAAGAAAGTCGGGGAGCTGTGCGGCAATGAGGAGCACCTTCTCCTGTATTTCTATTCCAACAAGGACTGCGGCAGCTGCATGAAGCAGGGCGAGGAAATCCTGAATGCAAGGAACTCCCTTGAGGATGGCGGCGCAATGCTTCGCATCTATTCATTTGACGGGGAGATTGAGAGCCCTGTCGCCGAAGCCCTAATGGCCAAATACGGGATCACCGAATACCCGAGCGTAGTGGTCGATGGCACCCTGCACTCGGGCTATGCGGACATGCAGGCGCTCCTGGGGCTTGTGCAGGATGAAGGTTGAGGTATCCGTCGTCCCGGGATCAGGCTCATTCAGGATTGCCAAAGGCAAAGGCGGGAAGCTTAAGATTTTCCTCAAAAGCCAGCCCGAGGGCAACAAGGCAAATATCGAGTTAATAAAGAAGCTTTCCAGGGCGCTCAAATGCGAAGTGCGCCTGCTCTTTGGCATGCGCTCGAAAAACAAGACGCTTGAGCTTGGCATTGACGAGGATAAATGGGCGTCTTTCGTCGAAGCGATTGAAGAATAGGATTAAAAATGTCCTGTGCATCTTCATAGGCAGGTGAATTATATGATTGGGCTTGAATGTATTGCACTCATATTGCTGGGCATCGCGTTTGTTATCGTGGTCTTCGTTGTGATGACCTACAACCGCCTGGTCCAGCTCCGGAACAGGGTCGAGAACGCCTGGTCGCAGATTGACGTCCAGCTGAAGAGGAGATACGACCTTATCCCGAACCTTGTCGAGACCGTCAAGGGATACGCGAAGCACGAGAAGGACACCCTTACCGATGTCACAAAGTACCGTGCGCAGCTTGTCACCGGCAGCGTGGAAGACCGCGCCAAGGCGAACAACATGCTCACCCAGGCCCTGAAAAGCCTGTTCGCAGTGTCCGAGAACTACCCCGACCTGAAGGCCAATGAGAACTTCAAGATGCTCCAGGAAGAGCTTGCCGGGACAGAGAACAAGATTGCCTACATCAGGACGGCCTACAACGACTCGGTCCTTATGTACGACAACTCCCTCGAGATGTTCCCGAGCAACGTCATCGCTGGCTTATTCGGCTTCAAGCCGAAGCCTTACTTCGAGGCTCCTGAAGGCGAGAAGGCCGCCGTGAAGGTTAAGTTCTGAAGAGAAGGTAGGACGGATGGAGGATCCCGGCAGGCGCATCAGCTTCTTTGATGCGATAGATGCGAACAAAAGGAACTCAGTAATACTGATAATCCTGATATCGCTCATATACGCAGGGGCGATATTCGCATTCTCCTATCTTATAGGAATGGATCCTATCATCACCTCGATACTCGGATTCTTCATCCTCATCTTCTACGCGTTCATCTCCTTCTACGCGGGCGACCGCGTGATACTGGCGTTGGCTGGCGCGAAGGAAGTTCAGAAGAAGGAGTATCCGTTTCTTTACAATGTTGTGGAGGGCCTCGCGCTGGCCTCCCAGATACCCATGCCCAAAGTGTATGTGGTTGAGGATCCTGCCCCAAACGCCTTTGCCACCGGCAGGGACCCTGCGCACGCGTCCGTCGCGGTCACAACCGGCCTTCTCGAGATGATGAGCCGGGAGGAGCTCGAAGGGGTAATCGCCCATGAGATTTCACACATAGGGAACTTCGATATCCGCTTCATGATGGTGGCAATCGTCTTCATAGGCGCAATCGGGCTTCTGGCGAACATCGGCTCCAGGATGTTCCTCTGGGGCGGCGGAAGGGGCAGGGGCCGCGGGGGCAGCATACTTTCGGTGGTCGCCCTCCTGTTCCTTGTTCTCGCGCCCATATTCGCCTTCATCGTGCACATGGCAATCTCAAGGCAGAGGGAATACCTTGCGGACGCAACGGCCGCAAAGCTGACGAGGTATCCGGAAGGGCTGGCAAGCGCGCTTGAGAAGATTTCAAAGGCCGGGATGAATACAAAGAACGCGAATGACACGACCGCGTCATTGTACATCGCCAACCCATTCCCCAGAAAAGCTTTCTCGCTAGGGGCAACCCACCCTGCCATAGACAAGCGGGTGAGCCGCCTCCGGAGCATGTGATCTTGGGCTGGACACTAGCCTTTAAATACCTCTTTGTTTATTCATAATCCATTCTTTTGCTAGAGGTGAAAATAACATGTATGGAGTATCCCCCCAGGCGTATGATAGGGCAATCACTGTTTTCAGTCCGGACGGAAGGCTTTTCCAGGTAGAGTATGCCAAGGAGGCGGTAAAAAGAGGAGCGACCGCAATCGGCGTGACCGCCAAGGACGGTGTCGCCCTGGTCGCCTTCAAGAGCATCCACTCGAAGCTGGTAATCCCCGATTCACTCAAGAAGATATTCGAGGTGGACCACCACATCTGCGTAACCGCGAGCGGGCTTATAGCCGACGCGCGCAGGCTTGTGGAGGTTGCCAGGGTGGACGCGCAGCGCCACAGGATTACATACAATGAGCCTCCGACCGTTGACACAATCGCAAGGAGCGTCTGCGACCTCATGCAGGTGTACACGCAGTACGGCGGAATAAGGCCATTCGGCGTTTCGCTTCTTATCGCTGGCGCTGACCACCGGCCCAGGCTTTTCGAGGCCGAGCCGAGCGGCGCCATGACTGCCTACAAGGCAGATTCAATAGGCGCGAACAAGAAGGAAGTGGATGATATCCTCGAGGCGAACTACAAGGAGACAATTGACCTCGATGATGCGGTGAAGCTCGCGGTGACAGCGCTTCGCGAGACCAACGAGGAGAAGCTGCAGCCTGAGAACATCGAGATTTCTCTTGTGCCAATGAGGACCAAGAAGTGCCACACGCTCAGCGACAAGGAAGTTGCCAAGCACCTGACAAAGCACAAGGCTTAATTTTTCTTTTTTGGCCGGGCCGGGCGCATGCAAGATGATGCCCGCCCTCCAAGGAGCATATTTGCTCCTCGGCCCGTTTGCCAAAGAAATGGTTTAGCAGCTCATCCTGGAATTCGGGATGGACGTGCTTGTGCAGCTGAGAATGGTTTCTATCCCATCCTCGCTCACCATTACTTCGCAGCAGTTGCTTCCATTGCATATTGTTTTGTATTGCGTCATTCAAATCACCGTATACTCCAAACCAGCCGCTTTATAATAAATCTCGTTTTAATAGTAAAAATACGTTTTTAGAGGTTTTAATCATGAAAAAGAGGATAGTAATCGCCCCGGTCAACAACGAGTCCGAGGAAAAGGTGCTTTTGGCTTCACTTAAGGATTTCCCGACCGAAAGGGTAATCCTGCTCACTTCCCCGGAAGGCATCGTGAAGGCGGAGGGTTTTGTCGGGATGCTGGATGTCCTTGGAATCCCGGGCACAATCGTGAGGGTTCAGCCCACCAAGAATCCCTGGGAGGACTACTTCGTCGCGTTCGCAGAGGTCCTCGAAGGCCTTGAGAAGGACCGTGTCCTTGTCAATATCGCGACCGCTGACCGCATCTCCCAGTGCGCCCTGACAAACGCGGCGCATGTAAACGGAATCCGCGCGATAGCCGTAATCAACGGGGAAATCGTCATGCTGCCAATACTCAAGCTCTCCTTCACATCCATCCTCTCCCCGAAGAAAATCCGGATGCTTCGCGAGCTCCAGAAGAGCAGCTGCTTCGCTTCTATCGAGGATTTGTCAAAGAGCACTGGCATGTCCCTGCAGCTTGCCTCCTATCACATCCATGGCAATGAGAAGTCGGATGGCCTGGTTCAGCTGGAGCTTGTGGATATTGATGAAGGGCGGGGCAAGACGCGCGTGTGCCTCAGCACGATGGGCAGGCTTTTTATGAAAGGGTATCTCGGCTAGGCTTTCACGATAGTTCCGCCGTGCGGCTTCCCGTCAATTGCTTTCTCCAAATCCTTCAGGTTCTTTCCAGAGACGAAATGCGTCTCTATTCCTGACCTTTGAATCAGCTTGCAGGCAAGCATGTCGAAGACGAAATGCGTCCCTGCTTTTCTCATGTCGCTCTTTGCGGCAAGCATGTTCAGCTCTTCATAAGTTAATTTCGAGAATTTTTTCGCATTCTTGTTCACTTTAGGGTCGCTGTCATAAATGGCATCCACATTGCTGACATTGACAAGGCGCGGGGCCTCCATGGCCTCTGCAAGAAGGACAGAATCGGTATCGGTTGTGATTCCAGGAATTGTTCCTCCCATCACAACTACCTTGTGGTGCTCTGCGACTGCTCTTGCCTCTTCGAAATCATCCAGGACATTCTGGTATGCGAGCCCTTTGAGGGCATACCTCATTATGTGCGCATTCTTCTTTGTGGAAAGGATGGCAACGGCATCTGCCTCGAACTCGTTTGCCCCCAGTTCCCGTGCGGCATCTGCATATATCCTGGCAGTATTCCCGCCTCCTGTTACAATTCCGAATGTGTGCTTGCTTTTCTTCAGGATTGCGGCAATCTTTTTCAGGAACTCTATGTCCGGTTTTCCATTATGGCTCATGGTGCTTCCGCCAACTGAGAGTACGACATGCATAGTATAACCTCGCATATGCACTCGAAGATTAGTTTTATAACTGCGCACTTCTCTTAATCACGTTTATAAACCTAATGAAACATATAAATTCTGTTATTAATAATTGTATTGGGTGGCTTATTTGGAAGAACGGAAACTGGCAAAAGGAAAAGTAGAAGAAGGATTTCAGAAGGAATGCAAGAAGCCCGGGCGTGTCGCAAGGGCTTTCAGAAAGGCTGTTGTTGCAACATCCCTTCTCGCTTCAACGGTATTCGGCTCTGCATGCGGAGGCAGGCATGAGAGGCCAATTGATGATGCCCCCCCGGCCCCCGCATGCTTTGTTCCGGAGAGTGAGCTCGCATGCGATGCTGAGGCTTCCGGCGGAGTGGGCCTTGGGCAGGATATGAACCATGCCGTAACCGCGGGAAACATCGGAGTTGAGCTGGTGTCAATCGGAAATGATGCCGGAATCGGCAATATCCGTGTGAGGCTTGTTGATTCAGAATGCAATCCTCTCTCAGATGAGTTCAGGCTGAATGAGCGCGAGAGCCAGATGTTTACTATTCCGAATCCTGACAACCCTGCCGAGCTTGTCACTCTCGAGGTTTCCGCTCCGATAATTGCCTATGAGCATCGTGTTGCCATTCTGGATGTTAGGAGGATATGCCCTGAGCCAGAGCCCGAACCTGAGCCAGAGCCCGAAGTGTGCTCTCTTCCAGAGAGCGTTCCAATGGTGGAGTGCAGCGACTATATGGCAGGGACAATCCCTGCAGGTGCGTTCCTTTTAATCGGAGGGGGGCGGGCAGTCCGCTTCGAAGGAGTGGAAATCCATGGAGACGGCCCGGAAGTAATCCTGGGTGTTGTGGATGAGGGCTGCGAGAACCTGCAGAGGGAGGCAGTTAGCGAGGGAATCCGCGAGATAAATATCCCGAATCCCGAGAATCCAGAAGAACTAATCACTCTTGAGATTGATGTGAGAATCACTTCTGAAATTCCCGAGGATGCTGAAGTTGGCACATTCTTTGACGATGCCCAGGTGCACCTAGAAGTTCGGAGGGTCTGTGGATATGAGTGCCCATCAGAGGTCACAACCCGGGATATCCACTGTGATGAGGTCTTTGGAGCCCTGCTCCTTCCAGGGCAGTTCGTCCAGGTGGACAGAACAGTTTTCAGATTCACCGGCTCGAACCCAAGGACTCACGATGGCGAGGATGAGCCTATCATGCATCCTGTTATCAGGACCGAGACGATGGATGATGAGTGCCAGATGCCTCTTGAAATGACCCAGCTTTCCCCCCCTGGCGAGGGTGGGATTTCCTACAGATGCATCGGCGCAACCGGAAGGGAAGATGGCTCACAAACATGCATCGGCGCAGAAGCGGTCACCACTTTCCGCAGCTGGAGCGATGGGTATGATTGGGTCGATTTGAGGATTACCCGCGAGTGTTCCGAGTGAGCAATCCGAACTACCTCCTTTTTATTCTTTTATTTTGTTGTTATTTCCGGTGATTTCTTGACTATTAACCTTGGAATTGATTCCATAGAGAAAAAGCTCTCTGCAAAGGAAGAGAAGCTGGATAAAGTACTAGCATCAAATCGGCAGGTCGTGCGCCACTGCTCCAACGCGATAAAGGCGCTGCACGCGCACAACATGAAGGATGCAAAAGCCCATATAACGGACGCGGAAGCGCTTCTGTCGGAAATCAGGGCGTATGAGGACGACTTCCCGTCGCAGATAAACCACGTGCTCCAGGAGTATGCCGAGGCGCGCATCGTCCTTCTGGCGGTGGAGGGCAAGAAGATTCCCAGTTACGCTCAACTGAAGGTCGGAGAGATCTCATATCTCAACGGCCTGCTGGATTCTGTCGGCGAATTGAAGAGGGAGATGTACGAGTGCCTCCGCCACAGGAAGAAGGAGGAGGCGGAGCAGTACTTCGAGATGATGGAAGCGATTTACGACGCTTTGCTCTCATTGCGCTTCTCGAACGCAATCCTCCCGGAATTCCGGAGGAAGCAGGATGTGGCGAGAATGCAGATAGAGCAGGCCAGGGGGGAGCTTCTCCGGGCATAGGGAAACCTATAAAAAGTCTATGTTGTAAAAAGTAGTTATTATTGAAAGTACAGGCGACGAAAACTGAAGTTTCAATATCAGGAGATGCTATCATGGTAAACACATGCACCCCTATGGATCAGGAGGATTTCGAGAATGCGGCAGCTTCTCTTCGTTTCAGGTTCAATCCAAGCAACAAATTCAAGGAGCGATGGGACAAGGCAGTCAGGATTACTGAAGAGGGCCAGGTCATCATAAAGGACGCCAACCTATTTGACGCGATTATGCGGATGCCCCTTTGGCAGCTGCATGGAAATGCCATACTTGTTGAGAAGGAAGATGCGGAAGGGACATTCAGGCAACTCTCAAGCTCAAGGTGGGTCCTGACAAGCCTCGGCCTTCACCCGACAGTTGAGAGCGACCTCCTTGTGGACAGGCGCGTGGATGTTGCCGGAGTGCTCCTTGAGATTGCCAATGACGAAGAGGAATCCGAGCGCATTGACGGGACTGATTACAATTACCCTGGAGGGGTGAATCCCGCAAGGGTTATCTATGCCCTCAAGATCCTGGAGCATGTCGCCACCCATTCAACAGAGGTCAACCTTTACGGTTGCGATATCAAGGCGGGCGAGGAAGACACCGCGTATAACGAGTCGGTGGTGCCAGCAAGGGGGCATATGGCAATCCACAAGCTATCCCAGCACCTCTCTCCGGTTTCCGGGGATGGCAAGTTCCAGGCCAGCTCAATGTTCATGCATGTCGTGGGGCTTCACGTGCTCAAGAATATATTCCTCGAGATGAAGGCGCTGATAAAGCCCGAGCTCTTCGAGAAACGGATTGAGGTTTTCGGCCAGAAGCCCATTGTCGGGAAAAGCGAGCTCATAATCAACCCGTGGACCGAGCTTCTCCATTCCATGTCTGGCCATAACCTGCTGGAAGCGCTTGCCCACTGCACAGAAAGCAATTACGGGACAGAGAGGCTCGCCGAGCTTCTGGTGTTCTCCCTGGCAACAGAGCTCGCAACGGTCCGTGACACTGAAGGGCCGGTCCAGATGATTCTGGGAACGCAGGCGATTCCGTTCGGGATGACGACGCTCGGCAGCGCTCTTCCGGCAAAAACCGGGAACGGGCATGCGCTAATCACACAGAGGATGATAGAGATGTACCAGGGCATCTATGAGCTGTTCAAGCTCCCCCCGGTGCTTCCCTATCTTGGATTCTCCATGCTTGAGGATCCCCAAGGGCTCCAGGTTGTTGGAGACAGCCCGCCTATAATCCCCGTCCCCAATTTCCACAATGATGATATCCGCAGAATAGCTATAAGGTTTCTTGGAAACACAAACCACAAGCTCGCAGTCGGAGGGCTTGTCCTTGCCGTTGCGAACTTAATTGCTCCCTTCATGCACAGCGACCCTGCGCAGGTGCCCCCGACAATCCGGAAGAATGTTACCACTCTCTTCGCAAGCCTTACCGAGGCCTGCGCTGGATGCGGACTTCCGGGCAACATGCTCGGCTCGGCGCTTCTGTACCCTGATTCCCTTTATGGGGATGATGGGGAGCTTGCCGCGGGGCTTATCAATCCAGAGACATTCAACGCGGTAGCTCCGCTTGTAGTCAGCGCCCAGGTGCGGGCAATGGGCATCAGGGAAGACCTTGGCATCTCGGATGGCAATGGCCATTCCGAGCAGCCCTTATGGAAGCTCACAAAAGACATGCTTACTATCGCAAGGAGAAAGACCCTTAATGGCGGTGACAACAGCGAACAGGCCAGGATTGGCAGGTTTAAGGCCGGGCTTACAAGCCCCTGCACCGAGCAGATGATGGCGGCAACCGGCCTTAAGCGGGATATTCACGAGGTTGTTCTTACGATGGGCGGCCTTGCGATTAAGGCGCAGCGCACCGCCCTCAAGCAGCAGGGGCCGAAGCAGAGGGCCTGGTTGTTGTCAGGAAGGGTATAAAATGCATCTTAACATTTTTTCATAAGGTTTAAAAAGCACTTTTGCTCCCAATGGGATAGGTATGGTAGTGGTTCCGAAGGTGAGGCGCGGGCTGAACCTTTACAATCCGGATGGGCATGGCTCCCTGTCAAGGGCACTGGATGTCAAGAATCCAGGCACGCTTCAAGGAAGGAGAATGATTTCCGGCGTTGTCAGCACAGTCCTTACAGAGAGGTACTCTAACGCTGCCGTAGCTGATTTTGTCAAGGTCTCCAAAACCCGCGAGGGCGGAGAGAGGGCTCTTCGCGCAGTCACTTTTGCCGCAGCGGACATGCTCGGAGAGCATGGAAACACCGGACGGAACGCGCGGGAGCTTATGGAGAGAACTCTTCCCGAACTGGGGGATGGAGGCAAGGCAAGGATGAGGGAAAAACTCCTTTCGATTGTCAATGCCGACACCACCACAGTGACCAAGAGGTCAGAGGCAGTGAATCTTCTCTCAAAACTTCTAAGGGGAGCCG
The DNA here is from genome assembly GCA_043812915.1 of Microcaldota archaeon. Taxonomy (GTDB): domain Archaea; phylum Micrarchaeota; class Micrarchaeia; order Anstonellales; family Bilamarchaeaceae; genus CAYVTJ01. Next base: position 20,626 of record JBDRLQ010000005.1, read on the forward strand.
ATGCGGCAACCCGGCAGTCGATGCAGAGCGCGGTTGAGAATGCGTTCTTCCAGAGAAAGAAGCTTACTCCTGATGCCTTCTACGGATTCCAGAGCGCGGTACAGGCATCTGACAGGCTCAGAAAGCCGCTGGACATGCCACTCACAGACCGCCAGGTCGCCTAGTTTTCACACGGTGCGCTTGAATGGAAAGGCTACACATCATTATCACTGGCAAGGTTCAGGGGGTGTTTTTCAGGGCCAATGCCAAAGAGCAGGCTGACCGGCTTGGCGTAAAAGGCTTTGTCCAGAATCTCTGCGACGGCGGCGTGGAAGTTATCGCGGAAGGCGAGCGCAAAGATTTGGAAGAGCTGCTTGACTGGTGCTATCACGGCCCTGCAGAGGCAAAAGTCACCGATATCGAGTTCGGCTGGCTGCAGCCGAAGAATGAGTTCCGGTCTTTTGAGATAAGGAGATAATTATCTTATTATCTGGACACTGTCAAAGAGCACGCGTGAGATCCTCTCCACAGTCTCTATTGCCCCTCTGGCACTCTCATTCTCTGCCAGTTTGCGGACAATGCCTGCAAGGTCCCCGGCAAAAGAAAGGAACCCTTTGCCCTCTTCCTTTACCGTGACATCCAGGTTCGGATCCTTCCGGTTCACAACCCGCGGCTTTTCCGGTGTGCCTTCCATAAGATGCCTGCCATCAACTTCCACTCTATATTTGGCTGGAAATGGGGAGAATATGTTATGCCTGCCTGTTATGGAAACTCTCACACCCGCAATGTTCAATTCCGCAGAGGCCCTCCTGAATATCCGTCCTCTCTTGTAGATGCTGATTCCTGTGCCCTGCTGTGCATTCGGCTCTGTGAATCCTATAGTCTTCGTTGCCTCTCTCGCTCTTGCCATCACCATGAAAATCACTGTCCTGGTGATTCTAAGTGTATAGGAATGTTTATAACTGCTTTTTTCTGGCCTTGTGGGATCTTTCCTCAGAAAACTTGCGCTTTTAGCCCTTCAGAACGCTGCTCCTCTTACGCGGATCCGAGTGGCCCCTTGCGAATTTGGAGCTCTTTAGCCTGTCGGTAAGCATATCAAGTTCCTCAAGCTCAATTGCCTCCTGGTACCTGTCCCTGGCCTCATCAGGAATGGTAAGAAGCTTCCCGTCATTGAAGCAGAGCATGTTGCCCTCAGCATCCGTGACCGAATCAAGCAGGTACGCCATGGCCGAGATTTTTTCAGGGGTGTCTTTTGGAAGAATCACAAGCGGGCCCTCATTTTTCTCAAGCCTCCGGTGAATCATCTCAAGAACGCTTGCAAGCTTTGCCCTCTCCTCCATGCTGAATCCGTGCTTCTCAAGCCATGCAACGGCATCCTCGTTGAATCTCAATGTCATCTTGGGTCACCTTCAATTCGAGCTTCAATTACGAATTGCAATAGAAGAAATAAATATCTATTCTTCGTTTCTCATCCATGCTTCGTTTTTCAGAGGTTGCACATACCTTCCAGCGCCTGGAGGAGAAGTCCGGCAGGCTGGAGATGACCGACATCCTCGCTGAGCTTCTGAAGAAAGCGGAGGCGGACGAAGTTGACAAGCTGGTCTATCTTATCCAGGGGATTCTGGCCCCCCCATACGAAGGGGTGGAACTCGGGGTTGGGGAGAAGTTCGCGATTGAGGCCATCGCGGCATCTGCCGGGTATCCAAGCTCCCAGGTGGAGCGCCACTACAAGAAGAGCGGGGACCTGGGCCTGACCGCCGAGGAGCTGCTCTCAAAGAAGAAGCAGATGGCCCTTTCCACCAAGGAGATGGACCTGAAAGATGTCTTTAGCTCTCTGCTCAAGGTGGGCACTTCCTCCGGCTCGGGCAGCCAGGATCGTAAAATAAAGCTGCTCACCGAAATGCTGAACAATTCCTCCCCGCTTGAGGCGAGATTCATAGTCCGCTTCGCCCTCGGCCGCCTGAGATTGGGCGTCGGGGACCCGACCATTCTGGATTCAATCTCAGTTGCCCACGCGGGCGACAAATCACTGCGCGAGGAGCTTGAGCGCGCGTACGATATCTGCTCTGACATGGGCTTTGTTGCCAGGCAGTTCTATGAAGACCCTGGGAGCATCAGTAAGCTTAAGGTGCAGCCATTCAAGCCCCTGATGCCCGCTTTGGCAGAGCGCCTTAGCAGCCCGGAGCAGATCATCGGCAAAATCGGCAAGTGCGGGGTGGAAGCGAAATATGACGGCTTCCGCCTGCAGTGCCACAGGAAAGGGGATGATGTCCAGCTATATTCAAGGAAGCTCGAAGTGATGACCCACATGTTCCCGGACGTAGTTGAGGCGATAAAAAAGCTCAGGGCCAAGGACATAATCTTCGAGGCCGAGGCGCTCGCGTACAACGAGAAGGCAAAGCGCTACTTCTCCTTCCAGCAGACCATGCACAGGAGGAGGAAGCACGGAATCGACAAGGCGTCCAAGGAGCTTCCGCTCAACCTCTTCTGCTTCGACATCCTCTATCTCAATGGCAAGGACCTGACCAACGAGCCGTATGCAAAAAGAAGGAAGCATCTGGAGAAAGTCTTCAAGAGAGGGATACTCATTCCGAGCAAGCTGCTGATTACGGATGACTCCAAGAAAGTGGAGGAGGTATTCCAGGATTCGCTCAAAGAAGGGCTCGAGGGAATCATCGCCAAGGACCTGAAGGCGCCGTATGCCGCCGGAAAAAGGAAGTTCGCATGGATAAAGCTCAAGAAATCATACGGCAAGTCGGTCGACACCCTCGATGGCGTCATTGTCGGATACTTCCTGGGAAAAGGCTCGCGTGCAGAATTCAAGTTCGGAGGTCTGCTTGTCGCGGTGAACAACCAGGACACCGGAAAGCTGGAGACGGTCGCGAAGATTGGCTCGGGATTCACCGAAGATGAGATGTCATTGCTTCGGGGGATGCTGCACAGCATAAAGACCCCCAAGCCGCCAAAAGACCTGGAATACCGGATTGAGCCTGATTTCTGGGTGATTCCGAAGTATGTAGTCGAGGTCGCCTTTGATGAGATTACGAAGTCGCCCACACATACCTGCGGGATTAAGGACGAGAAGGGCTATGCCTTGAGGTTCCCGAGGATGATAAGCCTGCGCGATGACAAGAGTGTAAAAGAAGCGAGCACTACAGATGAAGTAATCGAGATGTTCGAGCTGCAGCACTCAAAGTGACAGAGGCAACTATCCGATTTTTCTTATTGTAACTACATTTTTCAGGTCGCCAAGGCCCCATTCGTTGAATGCCTTCGGGACGCTTATTGCGATGACCAATCCCCTTCCAGAATCCCCCAGGACATCGACATTCCCAAGGGAGATTGCCATCCCTTTTCGCCCTCTTCCCTGGAGAAGCCCCACAACAGTCTCGCCCTCGCGCTTTTCTGTTTCTGTACCTGTTATCCGGCTTTCCTCCATGCTCTCTTTTTTGTATGATGCAATAAACGTGCCAATTTCATTGCCGCGGACTCCGTTTAGCCTGCTTTCGTATTTCGTGCGCTGCCAGCCTGGCAGGTCATCTCGCGTCAATCCTTCTGCCGCAACTTCGCGCAAGGGGTGGAATTTCGCCAATCCCCTGAGGAATGGCTTTATCCTCTTTGATGCCCCGTAAGGCGTACTCCTGATGTTCATGCCTAAAGTTAGCGTTCTAATCCTGCCTTCCAATAAATCACATCCACAGTTCTATATTATGGATAACACTTTATAAACATGCCCGCTTTGCAGAAAATTTAAAACATATGCTTCGAAATCAGCTTATGAAAGTCGAATCTAAGAAATCCAGGCTGAAGGATGTTACTGATGAGCTGCTCGCCGTTCTAGTTTTCCAGAAAGAGAAGCTGCCAACGGAGGTTGCGCAGTTCGCAAAAGGGCTGACGAAGGAGCAGTTCGAGGGGAAACTAATGCAGGCGTATTCCACCTCAACCCTCGGAAAGTCCAAAGCGGGAAGGGTTCTTATCATCGGCCTCGGGGAGCAGAAGGAGTTTGAGCCTGATTTCCTCCGGAGGGCCGCTGGCCTGGCCGTCCGCTACTGCAAAGGGGCAAAGATAGCGAGCGCGTCAATAATGGTCCCTGAAATCAAGGGGCAGGATGTCGAGAACCTGGCCGGGGCGCTAACCGAGGGGGCAATCCTCGCAGATTACAAATTCACCAACTACAAGAGCGATAAGAAGGGCATCTTCAACATGGTGAGGATGACGCTTGTTTCAATGAAGGATGGCGCTGCAAGGAAGGGAATCGCAAGGGGGATGATAATGGCCGGGGCGCAGAATTTCGTGCGCGAAACCGATGAGCAGCCGGCGAACGTCATGACCCCGAGGAAAGTTGCCGAAGTCGCAAAGGAGCTTGCCAAGCGGCAGAAGCTCCATTTCAAGGCATATGATGAGAAGGAAATGAAGAAGATGGGGATGAACGCGCTTCTTGCGGTCGGCCAGGGGAGCGAGGAGCCATCAAGGCTTGTGATGCTCGAGTACAACAAGGGCAGGAAGCTTCCCCTCTACGTTATTGTTGGCAAGGGGGTGACCTTCGATTCCGGAGGGATTTCGCTAAAGCCGTCAAAGAACATGCACGAGATGAAATACGACAAATCAGGGGCAATTGTTGTCCTTGGCATCATGAAGGCGGTCTCCGAGCTGAAATTGCCAATCAGGTTAGTAGGTCTTATGCCCTGCGTGGAAAACGTGCCATCTGGCAGCGCCCAGAAGCCAGGGGACATTGTGGCAGCTTCCAACGGCAAGACAATCGAGGTGCTCAACACCGATGCTGAAGGAAGGATGATTCTCGCTGACGCGCTCGCTTTCGGCGCGAAGATGAAGCCCAAGGCGATGATTGATCTGGCCACGCTCACAGGTGCCATGGTGGTATGCCTTGGAAGCCACGCAATCGGCTGCTTCACGAATGATGACAAGCTAAATAGCGCGCTTGAGAATGCGGGCAACGCGACTCATGAGCGGGTGTGGCGCCTGCCAATCTGGAAGGAATATGGCGAGATGATAAAGGCCGAGTTTGCCGATATCAAGAACATTTCAGAAACCGGCCAGGCAGGATCAATTACCGCGGCGATGTTCCTGAAGGAATTCATCGGTGACACCAAATGGGCGCACCTTGACATCGCGGGCGTCGAATCCATGTCCGCCCCCCATCCTTACCTTGATAAAGGAGCGACGGGGATAGGCGTGAGGCTTGTGACCGAAACGCTTTCCAGGCTCTCCAAATAGCATCAGAGTTCGAATTCCTCTATGAATCCCAGGATTACCCTGTATCTGGAGAGGAATGAGAATCCTTTCTCAGTGAGGCCGACACTCTTTCTGCCTTTTTTGTCAATTTCTTCCTTTATCAGCCCCTTTTCCAGAAGCTCCTTGTAGTACTCAGAGAAGCTCTGCGATGAAATGTTCGTGTAGCGCAGCAGAGGGGTCGGCTTGATTGTATTGCCGTGGTCCTGGATTATCTTGAGGACTGTGAAAATTATCTCCAGCCTGTCCCTTTTCTTTGCCATTTTCAGGATAACCTCCTGCGGACCCTCAAGAAGAATGACGTGAATACGGCGGCAGATACAAGGTATAGGAATATCTTGACTATGAATGGCAGCATGACCATTATCACAATCGCGCTGATTGCCCAGAATGCAAACAGCAGCAGAAGCGATATCCTGTTCATCGTGAATGTCGTTTTTCCCTTGGATGAGCGGAGCAGGAACACCGTGGAGACGAGCATAAGCAGAATCTGGAGCAGAAGCATTATCTCATATGATTTCGTAACGAAAATGACCACAGAGAATACTATCGCCCCTGCATGTATGAGCGCCTCGGGCGGCTCGAACTTCTTCTCCATGCAGCGGTGCAGGCTTGTGAGAATCAGGTATATCACCGCCATGGTGCTGAAATACCCAAGCAGCAGGAAATCCAGGTAGAATGTCTTTTCCCACAGGTTTATCCCCAGCATCATTTCAGAAGTTGAAGAGAAGACGTTCCAGAGCCTCAGCAGGTATGCTAGGGAAAAGAAGAGGAAAATATTGGAGAAATAATCCACTCCCTTGTGCTTTGTGAGGTTATATATCTCCCTGGACTTGAAATAGATATACATGCTCATTGCCACTATCGCGATGAAGTATATCAGCTCAATTCCGATAAATTCCAGGGGCGGCCCCTGGAAGAAAATCCTGGGTTTCATCCGCATGATAATCTTTCCCTGCTTTTAAAATGCATGTGGACGCAAAATGCACATCTTCTCTCCTTTTTCTTTAAATAGCCGCTTTGCTGCCATCTCTTTCGAGGACCTGTTCCTCATGAGGTGAAAATATGAAGAAAGGAATTGCGATAGGCCTTGCGGCCCTGACCGCGCTCAGCGCCGCGGCATATGCGGGATTTGGGATGGAAGCAATGGGAGGGAAGCCTGTTCTGGGGCACAATGAAGAGCTAAGAGAAGCCCTTGACAGCGGGAGCTACCAGGACTTCGTTGATGCCCTTTCGGAAGTGAATCCGGGGATGGCAGATGACATGACGGAGGAGCGCTTCAACGAGATGGTCGGGAGGACGGAGGCCAAGGCTGAAGTGCAGAATGCAATGGATGCCGGGGACTACGATGCATTCGTTGATGCCCTCACCAAGGTCAATCCCAGCGCTGCTGATGGAATGACTATGGAGAGGTTCAGCGAGATGGTCCAGCATCAAGCGGTAAGGTCTGCGATTGAGGATGCCGTTGAGAACCATGATTACGATGCATGGGTGGAAGCGGCCCTAAAGCTCCCCAACGGCCAGGCCTTGGTGGAGATAGTCGATGCGGATGACTTCGAGACCCTAATCGGGCTGCACCAGTCCCGGATGAACTCTGGATTCGAGGATCCGGGCATTCTTCCCGGGCTGCTCGGCATGGGAAAGGGCCCGGGCAAAGGCATGGGCCCGGACGGAAGGGGGATGGGCAGAGGGCCGGGAATGGGCCTGCCTTCCGAGAAATAGACTCTCCTTGCGGATACAAGGGAAAAAGGGTTCGGAGCTTTGGAGGCCCTTGGATTGCGGGCCTCCACTCCGGATTTTTCTGATTAGGAATCAACCCCGGATATATTCTTCCAGAGCTTTTCTTGCATCGGGGTCTGTCATCTGCTTTGGCGGATGCTTCATCAGGTAAGCAGAGGCCGGGATTATCGCGCCGCCAAGTCTTCTATCAAGGGCAATCTTTGCGGCCCTGATTGCATCAATCACGATTCCGCCGGAATTCGCCTTGTCATCCACTTCGAGGCGCACTTCCATGTTGTACTTAACATCGGCCCACATCCTGCCTTCTATGCGCATGAACATCAGCTTGGTGTTCCCGAGGAATGGGATGAAGTCTGATGGGCCCACGTAAATCTGGTCGTCAGGAAGCCTTTTGCTAAGCTGGCTCTGCACTGATTCTGTCTTTGAAATCTTCTTGCTCTCGAGCCTCTCCCGCTCGAGCATGTTGCAGAAGTCCGTGTTTCCGCCGACATTAATCTGGTATGTCTTGTCAACGCTGCCTCCGCGCTCATCGCAGAGCCTGGCAAGTGTGCGGTGAACAATTGTCGCCCCTATCATACCCTTGATGTCGTCCCCCACAACCGGAAGATTCGCATCCGTGAATCTCTTTTCCCATGCGGGTGTGCTGGCGATGAATACTGGCATGGAGTTCACGAACGCACAGCCGCACTCGAGCGCGACTTCTGCCCAGAACTCAACCGCCTTCTGCGAGCCGACCGGCAGGTAGTTTATTATGACCGCAGTTCCGCTGGACTTTATCCTCTCGATAATCTCCTTGCGCAGCTCCTCTGTGCTCTTGCCGCTCTTTATCGGGTTAATCTTGTTCTCAACCCAAATTCCAACCCCGTCAAGGGCCGGGCTCTCCATCACAACGACATCCTTCTGCGGCATGCTCTCCATAGCAACCCAGTTGACCATATTGGGGCTGGCATAGAGTGCCTCGCTCATCGGCTTTCCGACTTTGTTCTCACCGACATCGAACGCCGCTACAGCTTCGATATCATAGATAGTGTATCCACCCATGTTCTCATGCATTATCCCGATAACCTTCTTGTCAGGATTCTGCCTGTAGAACTCTATGCCCTGCAATAAACCAGAGCAGCAGTTCCCAAGGCCTACGAATGCGCATTTTATCTTTCCCATTTCGCCACCTATTAATGAATTTTATACTATTATATGTTTGTATGATAGTAAGAATTTATAAAATAAGTCCCATTCACATTCCGGGCATGCGCCTTTGCCCGCTTTGGGCCGGCCTCTCCATGTAAATATTGCCAAAACTGTCAAGGAGCGCGGATTCCGGGTAGTCCGGAGCGGCAAATCCATGCCTCCTGTAGATGCCGAATGCAATCGGGCTTGAGAAAAGGCACATCGTCCTGATTCCTTCGATGGCGCTGATTTCCTCGATAAGGGTCCGAACCATGAAATCCCCGATGCCGTTCCCCTGCAGGGGCATCGCAACAGAGACATCCACTATCTTCGCACGGTCACCCTCGCGTAAAAATCCGCACATCCCGGCGACCTCACCATCAAGCAGAACGACCCTGTAGTTGTGGGTCCTTGCCGTATGCGCGATGAATAAGGTGGAATATGTCATCCTGGCCTTAAGCATGTCCTCCCTTGTCGGGATCCCATTTCCCCAGAATACAGAATCAACGAAGTTTTCCATAAGTATCCTGGAGCAGGCCTGGCCATCTCTCTGCCTGAATTGGCGGAATAGGACAAGCATCTGCTTTCCATTCCTGCGCCCCATTATGCTCTCGCCCACAGTGCCCATTGTAGGGAAGACCGCCCTCTTCGCGGGGGTGATAGCATCATCTCTGGGGATAGGGTTTTTTTGCATGGGCAATTACTGAGAAAATGTTATTATAAATGTAACTAAAAGGCAAATCCCAAGATTTATAAAACGGCCCAGCCATAAGTGGTATGCCGGCATATGCCAGAAAAGGCCTGCTGGCTAGACTCTCCTGTTGCCCAAAGCTTCAGGCGAATGACGGAGGTAACAAGTTATGTACTACCAAAAAACCATTGAAGAAAGGATTCGTGTCCCCCCCGAGATGTTCGGCTCACAGCTGGAGGATGCGGTTTTGCGGATTCTCCGTGACAGGTTGGAGGGGCGAATATACAAGGACATAGGGATGATTCTGTCAATCGACACGCCGAAGGTGACCACCGAAGGCATGGTCATTCCGGGCGACAGCGGCGCATATTACACGGTCCGCTTCGAGGCTCTTACGTTCCTTCCTTTCGTGAACGAGGTTTACCTTGCCGAAGTGAAGGAGGTCGTCGAGTTCGGAGCGTTCTCCTCAATCGGCCCGTTCCAGGGCCTTCTGCACGTTTCGCAGATAGGGAGGGACAAATACCACTACGACAAGAAGAGCAAGGCCCTCACATCAAGGACCGCTAAGAGGACCCTGAAGAAGGGCGATACTATACTCGTGAAGGTCTCCACCGTCAGCATGAAGTCATCAGCTGCGGACACCAAAATCGGCCTTACGATGAGGCCCGACGGGCTCGGGAAATCCGAATGGATGGACCTGAAGAAGGAGCCTGATAAGAAGGAGAGGAAGGGTGGTAAGAAATGAAGGCCTGCAAGGAATGCCGCTATATAACGTATAACACCGCCGACAAGGTATGTCCTAGGTGCAATGGGGAATTATCCGATAAGTTCGCCGGCATGATAATCATTCTGGATCCTGAGCGCTCCGAGATTGCCAAGATAGCTGAACTGAATGCGATTGGCAGCTACGCAATCAGGGTGAAGTAGGATTATCCTGCTTCACTGGATGAAAAATTGGCTAAGGGTCGGTCGGGAGATTATCTCTCGTTCGTGCCAGTGTTCGCATCGGTCTTCTTATCCTTGGATTCGCGCAGGCGAACCTCTTCTCTGGCACCTGTCGGGCTATCCAAGGCGATTTCCAAAGGCGGAGAAATATGAATGGGGATACGCCCTTCATGCGGGATTCGGCCCGGGAATTGCCATCGGAGTGTGATGCGGGTCGAAGCGGAGGGCTACCCGGCAACAGAACTGGCGGAACATATCGACAAATAACGTTTTCAATTGCGGAATAGCCCCTTCTTTTAAAGATTTCCTGCGAATTGGAATAAACAAATTCTCAGGTGGTAATTTGATAGAGCCCTCAACAAGAAGTGACCTAGTTTCATATCCGATCAGGGACATTGTGCAGGAAGCCAAAGTGCTTGAAAAGAAGGGAACCGAAATGATTTACCTGAATATAGGGGACCCTGCGCCATTCGGCTTCAGGCCCCCCCAGCACATTCTTGATGCTGCTGCGGAAGCGCTGAAGCAGAACTATTCAGGCTACGCGCCCTCCGAGGGAGATGCCGAGCTCCGCCAGGCGGTTGCTGACTATGAGGGCGTCGCGCAGAAAGACGTGTTCATCGCCGCCGGGCTCAGCGAGGGGATCGACTTCCTTTTCCAGGCGATGCTCGATCCGGGGCGTAACTTCGCACTCCCAACCCCCACCTACCCGCTCTATCTTACAAAAGAGAGGATGAGCTACGGTACTGTCGATTTCTATGACTGCGATGAGAATTTCATTCCAGACCTAGATAGCCTCAGGAAGTCAATCAACGAGTACACGCGGGCAATCCTTGTCATCAACCCGAACAATCCGACGGGGGCGGTGTACCCGCGCAAAATCCTGGAGGGCATTGTCGATATTGCAGGCGAGTACAAGATACCGATTATCGCCGATGACGCGTACGAGAAGCTCGTCTTCGACGGGGAATACGTGAACCTGCGCGAAATCTGCAAGGATGTCCCGATTGTTTCAGGAAACAGCCTTTCAAAGAACTACATCTATCCCGGGGCCCGCGTCGGCTATCTCGCTTTCCACGGAGAGGGCTGGGACAAGGTGAAGGACGCCTGCCAGAGGCTCTGCAACCAGCGGCTTTCGGTCAACTGGGAGATGCAGCGCGCCTACATTGCGGCAATCAGGGGGCCGAATGACCACATAGCGGCCTTCAACGCAGCCCTGAAGGAGAGGCGTGACTTCATGGTAAAAAGAATCGGGGAGATTGACGGCCTTTCAGTCGCCACTCCAAAGGGTGCATTCTACGCATTCGTGAAGGTTGAGAACAAGGGCGGATGGAAAGATGACTGGGCATTTGTGCGCGACCTTCTCAAGCAAGGCGTTGTGACCGCCCCCGGTTCAGGATTCGACCCCAAGGCAAAGGACATCTATTTCAGGATGGTGTTCCTGCCATCTATTGAGCAGCTCGATGAGTCGTTCAAGCGGATGGAGAAGCTGATGAAGAAGCATTGACTGCACCGAATCCGGTGATTGGAATGAAAAAAGGATGCATGACGTTCCTTTCCTGAATGCAAAAAAGGCAAGGGGGAATCCCGCTATTTCTTATTTTTCTTTTCCTCTAAGGCTTTCCTTCTTGCCGCAAGCCTATCCTTCAGGCTCATCCTCTCCTCAGGCTTTTTCGGAGCAGCCTCCTTTTTCACCGGCTTCTTGGTGGCCGGCGCCTTCTTCGGTGGAGGCTTTGGCGGTGCGGCTTTTTTGGATGGGTAAGCGGCAGTCACAACTCCCCCTTTGGGCGGCATCGGAGCGGAAGGCGGGGGTGGCGCTGGAGGCGGAGCGCTCGGGATTTCAGGCGGCGCTCCTATCTTCCTCTTCTGGATTTCCCTCTTCATGATTTCCTTGAATTCGGGCTCCCACCTCTTCCATGCATCCGAGAAGTCCACAGCGCCCTGCTCCTGTTCCATGGACGAGAGCAGCTTGTTCGCTGCGGTATTCACGTGCAGCACGAAGTCCAGCTCGAGCAGCAGCTTGTCATTGAGGGCCTGGCTGCTCTTGAATATATCCCAGTACATCTTCCCTTTCCAGAAAGACTGGAGGACATACTGCTCGGGTGCTATTCCGGTCTCCTCGCTCCGCCTTGCAAGTGCCGGCGGTATGAATGAGAGGTCCAGGTCCTTCTCAAGCCTGTGTATGTCGATGCTATCGAAGTTGTTCATAGAACCCTCGGGGTTCCTCAGGAACTTCGGCTCCCAGGTGCATGCCTTGATGCTTTCCCCCCTTCTGAACCTGAAAATCTCGACGAACTTCTTCTCGTCGATATCGCTTTCGTACTCGAAGCCGAGTACCCTGAATATTCTTCCCCTTCTCCCGAACCGGATTTTCTTGAGGAACGTGTACCTGTCTGTAGCATACATGCTCGCCGCCGGCAGGCCGAACACAAGCTCAAGCCTGTCCTGGACATCCCTCAGGGATTCGGCGTGCAGGTTGTAGAGCAGGAATACGCCCGGCTGGGTGTTCAGCAGGTTGATGATGCCCTGGACTGCCACCCTTGACCGAACTTCGTTGATGATAAGCGCGGCGTCACCCATCCTGAGCAGTGCGTTGGCCATACTCACAAGGTCGAGCTCCTTTGTCATCACCTCTTCCCTCTCAGAGCTCTGCACCCTCGCTGCGCCGATGTGGAATCCCCGCTTCCTGAATGCGCGTACCGGGATTTCCTCTATGTCCTGGATTGGTATTATTCTCCTTCGTGTTCCGATGGAGGTAATCTTGGACGCTGTGAATGCGGTCTTACCTACGCCCTTGAGCCCAAGTACGGCTTCACTGCAGCCCAGGCCCACAAGCACATCATCATATCCGACGAAGAATGGTGACATGGAATCGAAGTTGAGGTACTGCGCGTACGTGAACGGCTGCTCCTTCATGATTCTTAGCGCTCCCTGAAGCTCGTTGAAAGTGGCTGGCGGCCTCTGGAGGTGGCACCTCATCGAGAGCCGCTTCATCACGACATCCACAATCGGGCTGTTCTCGTCGAATTTCCTCACTCCCTTTAGCGTGAATACGATATTCCTGAACGCGCGCTCAAGCAGGTCCCTGTTGTACCTTAGCAGCGTGTGGCACAGTCCGTATTTCGCATGCTCTATGTACAAGGGGGAGTTCTCGCTGTCGATATAGATATCAGTGACATTCTCAGCGTCAAGCGCAAGGTTCTCTATGTGCGCTCCCAGGCCGACTACCCATGCCGCGCATTCCCTGCCCATGGCCATCGCCTGCTTCGGGGTTATCGCAACTCCCTCGATCATGGCCTTGTCGATGAAGTACTGGCGGTATTCCCTGGTCTTAAGGTTCATGAGTATGTCCCAATCCACATTCTGGAATATCTCCTTGAACTGCTCGTTTATGTGATCTTTTAGCATTTTGTTCAGTTCAGGGGAAAGGTTCCCTATCGCGGTATTCTTCTGCACGTAGAGGTACGCTTCCTCCCCGGGAATCTCGTAGAGCTGCACCTCCACCCCGTAGGGCAGCTGGTAGTGCGCATCCGGAGCCTCCACGGGGATTGCGTTGGGCGGAACTCCAAGGACAAGCGAAGCGACGAAATAAAGCGACTTGAGGCCTGTCAGCGAAAGGAAAGCCGCCCTGAGGTCTCCGGTTTCCCTTACCAGGCTAAATAGCCTTGTCGAGGTGAATCTCTTTATGATGCCGGCAACCCATCCCTTGAACGTCTGGAACCCCTTCATGTATATGGACTTGTCAGGCGTGGGCTCGTTGTACTCCTCGAGCTGCCTGACAGCCATAATCGGGTTGAGGAAAATGTATTCGTAGAATCTCCTCATTATGGCCTTTCGGCTGTCGTATTCAGGGTCCTGCCTTACCCCGTAGATGTCATCGCGCAGGAGCAGGGTTTCAATCTGCCGGATTACGCTGGCGTATTCTGTGAGGACCTTGGTTTTCTCCTCCGTGAGCTCAACCACGATTTCTTCCTCGTAGCGGATGGTCTTTATCGGGGTCTCGGTGGTTGACAAATCTTTAAGATGGAGGTTCAGGAATTCAGGGGATGCGAATTCATAGGGGCATTTTGCCAGGTCTACAATCGCTCTCTCCCCTTCCATATAGAGGTTGCACATGGGAGGGACTACCCAATTAGAGTTTAAAAAACTAAGCCGTCCGGTTTTTCATTGTAAGACGAAGCTTCTTCCATCGGGCTCCGTGCTGATGGTTTGGGTAATCAGCCCACTTCAGCGGCACTCTCCTATCCATCGGAAGCGGCTGGCTCCCTCAGAAGCTCAATTATCCTCTGGTGCCCTGCTTCTTCGGCCAGGTTGAGCGCGCTCTTGCCATCCTTGTTTTTCAGTTCCGCATCCGCCCCCTCATCAAGAAGCAGCCTTGCCATGTTTTCATCTCCTGCCGATGAGGCCACCATAAGAGTGGTATTGCCTTCCATGTCCCTCGCGTTAACGCTTGCGCCTTCCCTAATAAGACTTACCGCTTCGCCAACAGAGCGCCTGGCGGCAGCAAGCAGTTCAGAATTGAGGGTGGTGGCATGCAGCACTTGAGCCGCCCTTTCGAATCCGGCATCTTTGGCAAGGTCAAAGGCGCTCATGCCCTCACTGTTCTTCACGCCTAGGTCTGCGCCATGCTCCAGAAGGAGCCTGACGATGTCGGTCTCGCCTGCCCTCGCAGCGCCCATCAGCGCGGTCTTGCACTCAATGTTCAGCGTGCACTCGGCATTGACATCCGCCCCGGCTTCCAGAAGCATCTGCACTATCTCCGTGCTCTCATGTCCTTCTGATATGGTGCCGTGCGAAGCCATCATCAGCGGGGTCGACCCGGCATTCCCGGCCAGGTTTACATCCGCCCCCGCATCAAGGAGGAGCTTTACTGCATCAATGTGACCGAAGCAGCAGGCCTCGCTAAGGGCGGTATTCCCGCTCCCGCTCTGTGCATTGACATCCGCCCCGGCATCGATTAGCATCTTGGCAATCTCGGCCCTCTCGGGTCTGCTCTTTTCCCCGTCGCCGTTGCTGCACACCTGGATTATTGCCGTTGTTTCGTCATCGCTTCTGTCCCTCGCGTTGGCATCGGCTCCTCCCTGCAGCGCTTCCCTTACCTCCTCCACATTTAGGTAGTGCGCCCCAATCAGCAGGTCTTCATCCAGCTCTGCCTGGGGCTTGGTCCGTGCGCCTTTGCTCCTTAGCAGCTGCGCAATCTCATCCATCCCATTGTCGAAAGCTAGCCGGAGGGGCTTTTTCTTGTCTTCCCCGGCTGCATTCACAATCGCTCGCTTCTCAATGAGGAGCCTTGCAAGTTCAGGACTCTTTGCCCAGCCAATTGCCATGCAGAGCGCATAAGTCCTGTGCCTCTTGCTGTACGTGTCCGGATTGGCTCCGCCCTCTATCAGCACTTTGGCAGAGCCTGCAGAATCCTCGTTCATCAGAGCGGCCGTAAGGATGGGTTCACCGTCTTCTTCCCTGGTGGTATTGGGGCTTGCGCCCTTCTCCAGGAGCTTCCTCATCCGCTCCGGGTTCCACATGGCATCTGATCCGAACATTTTTCTTCTGAACCATTTGACAAGCTCCTCCCCGCTCATCGCCTGCACCTTCTCAAGCATTTCAGTTTTATCCCCTTGGAAATTCGCCCTGGCAATATCCAGGGCAGTATGCTTCTTGTCGTGCGACATGTGCGATATGATGTTCGGATCAGCCCCCCTATCAAGGAGAATCCTTACCATCTCAGGCTTGATTATCCCAACACAGGCCCTCATCAGCGCTGTATGCCGCCAGGACAGGTTCTTCGCATCAATTTCAGCGCCCCTATCAAGCAGCAGAACCGCAATCTGGGGATTTTCGACTGCAAGGTAAAGCGCTGCCACCCCTTTACCGTCCCGGCTGTTGGGGTCTGCCCCGTCCTCCAGCAGGGTGCGGACCGAGTCGACATCACCGCCCTTTACCGAATCGAGCAGGCGTCCGTTCAAATCCTTCGCCTCGCTCTTCTGCGGGGTTTTCTCTTCTCCCGGTTCCTTCGCCTGCATCCGCTCGTCAAACCAGCAGAAGCTCTCTGGGGCGGCCTTCATCACGATGTTTTCCCGGAGCAGTTCTGCGCTCGGCATTTTGGAATACGGGATGAATATTCTTCCATTGTGGCAGAGGACATGGGAGTCATCAACTATCAGCGGGGCCACCTTGCCCCCAGCGTCAATGAGCCCGAATAGCGCGAACCTTGATGCTGTGTTGCCGTATCCGTTCTCAGCCACCATCTTCTTGGCAGCCTCATTGAGCACGCAGATTCCAAGCCCGCACATGTTTGCGGCCCGTTCAATGGCCTCTGCCATCCTCTGGGCGAAAATCTTTGTAGGCTGCCCGGTCGCCTCTTTTTCAGAACCCCTGATTTTTTTGGCGTGGGAAGCCCTCAAGTCCGCGAACGCATCGGCGATGTTGTGGCTTTCGATAATGGGCGCGTACCCCTCCTGCGCCCTCAAATCGGAGAGATGGTAATCCCTCATCTCTTTTGAAAATATGTATGATGCGGTCTGCCCCGGATAAACCTCCACTGTTGCAATTGCGGCCAGATACCTCCTGCCTTCATACCCGAATTCGGCTTCGTGATAACTGTCCAGGGACGCATCGAGCGAAACTGCCCTCCCATGGCCGTCTTTCACAGGGTAAGTCCCGGTCGGCCTACCTACGTTATCATCCATCCGCATTTCAAATGATAGCCTGCCCCCGACAACCTGGGGGTCTGCATTAAGCCCGCATGCGGCAAGCGGCGTCATCCCCATCTTCTGGGCGTTTATTGGGATTGCGCCAAGCAGCCTCTCGAGCTGCCCCAGTTTCTCCCCAGCTGTCCTGTCCTGGCCGAGAATCTCTTTAGCGCCCTCAATCCGTTCCCTGACATCCTTTGAAAGCGGCTCCTCTTTCCAGAACATCGCGGAAAAACCGGGCCTCCTGCCCCTGGAGAGCCTTGCCCAGGTTGCAAATTTCCTTGAAGTCAAATGCCCGAAACGGGCGCTAGTGCTTCCGGTAGTCGTTCCACCCATCTTATCCCGCGTGTTGCTAATTAGTAATATATATGGTGTGGAGAAACATTTATTAACTTATCAAATAACAAATAGGCTACTTCCGCTCTTCGGCATCAAGGGCGAGCATGGCAATCATTGGAGAAGATTCCATGTACATGTAGCTGGCGACCTTCCTGTATTTTCCGAGCATGTCCTGCACCATCTCCCTGCCCTCTTCCCTAAAAAGGAACGTGTGCAGGCTGAACGTGCTGTTGGAATAATCGCGCATCTCAATCTTGAAAAGCCCCTCGGGAGCCTTCTGCCCCTTCTTTCTCGGAAGCGGCTCCAGCTGCTCCATACGGAATGCCTGGGCGGGAAGGGTCTCAACGCCCCTCAATCTGGAAACCGGGGCGCCACGGCTAAGCTCATGCGTCTCCTGCAGCTTGCCATTCCCGTCGAATATCTTCATGTGCCTGCTGCCGTCATGCAGCCTGGAGAAATGGCACTGCACGCCCTTCATCATGGGTATGAAATGCACGTCCCCCTCCTTGGAGACTGTCACCTTCGCGACAGAGAACGGCCTGCTTTTTCCGAGGGCCACAATATCTATATCAGCCATTGAAAACACCGGGATGCTATTCCTCCTTCTTGACAATCCTGCCGACAATCGCTGCGTATGCCGGCCGGGTTAGCAGGTAGCCGAGCATTGAGCCTAGGATAGTGGAAATCGCGAACCCGATGACCTCCACGAGCCCTGAAAAGAGCAGCGGAATCATGGAAAGCGTCGCGACAATCACGTTTGTCTTGATTATGCTGAACGCGTGCTCCATCTTGTCCTGCCTGCTGTGCGAGTCCTTTTTGAGGAGCTCATCGGTAATCACTATCTGCGCGTCCACGCCCACGCCGATTGCCGCTATGATTCCAGCCATCGCCGCAAGGTCTATGGTGAACGAGCCAAGGATTGAGATGAGTATGATTAATTCCGCGACTGAAATCGCCACAATCGGAAGCGTGGCCACGATATTCCTGTACCTTAGCCCAATCAAAAGCGAAATCGCGATGAGCGCTGCCACGATCGCAACCAGGCTGAGCCTGAGGAACTCCTCGCCAAGCGATGGAGGCAAGGATGTCCTGCTTCCAAGGGAAATCTGGACCGGAAGGGAACCTCCCTTAAGGATTGAGATTATGCTTTTTGTCCTTGTTGCCGCGTCCTCGCCGCGCTCCTGGCTGGTAGCCCCAATCGCGCTTCCTGTCACTGCGAAGTTGTAGTTGGGCACGCCAGTTGTAAGCCCCGGGGCCAGGAGCGGGGAATTGAGCAGCCCGATTGCCTGGAGGGTGTTCACAATAAGGACGCCGCTGTTGGTCCTTGTGAAGTTGGCCGCAATCTCCTCTTCAGGGAATTCCCTGAGCGTAAATCCGGCGGCCCTGAGCATCGCCTTGTATTCCTCTGGGACATCCTGGCTGACAAGGGCATCCGTCTTCCCGGTTGCCGGAGTGATGTTCTCAAGGTCATCAAGGATGTAAATTGGAATGTCTCCTTCTTCCAATGCAAGCGCGTCCTCAAGGGCGTGCATCGATTCCCTTTCATTGGAATCAGGAATTACGTAGCCGGCCATCTGGGCCCTTGTATAGAACAGGGCGGCATCAGTGGGCCGGTCAAGGTACATGTAAACAGGATAATCCGCCTTGCCCTCAGCAGCTTTTGCAAAGCGCTCGGCGCCGGTCCGGTCGACCGAGAATGTAACCCCCCAGTCCGCTCCGCTCTGCGCAAGGGACGAAGGGTTCTGTGGCGCGATTGACGAGGAGAAGATGTCCTCTCCGCTCACGGCTATCCTGCCGTCGACAACGCCCAGATAGACGCCCTGGTGGGCCAGCGTTTCCTCTATATTGTTGATTGTCTTCTCGTCAGTGCTGGGCATCTCCACGTTGATTTCACTATCACCGATTGCCCGCACCTTGGCTTCAGTCAATCCGAGCACGCTCACTCTCTTCTTGATTGTCTGCACCAGCTCGTTCATGGTGTCGTCATCCACTTCATGCTCAAGCAATATCGGAATCCTGGTTCCTCCGCTGAAGTCTATTCCGAACTTCAAGCCATTCATCCCTATATTTGAAATGCAGAGTATGACAATGAGGGCGAGCCCGCCTAATTTTATGTAGGACTCCTTCCACATCATGCAGAGGCTTCCGAAAACCAGAAGCGAGAATATCAGCAGCAGCCCTGCGAATGAGGGATACAACACAACTCCTGCGGCAAACAGGGCGAACAGGAGCACCATCAGTAGGAATTTCTTGTCAGTGTACCAGAACATCATAATCCCTCCTTCTTCTCAACATGCCACAGCAACAGGACGGCGTTTATGCCCCATGTCGCGAACATGTCTCCTATCAGCCCTGCAAGGGCAACTGCCGAAATCTCAAAGTAAGTCGGTATGTGGGTCAGAGTTGAAAGAATGAACAGCGAAGTGAAGGCAATCAGCCCAGTAATGCTCATCGTAAGGCCGGTCTTCATGGAATCGTGGGCCTTCTCCCTCGGGTCGCCCTTCCTCTTTAGCATCCTCATTGTCAGCAGGATATCAGTATCAAGCGAATATCCGACAAGCATCAGCAGCGCCGCGAATGATGGGAGCGTCAGGGGGATTCCGAAGAGCCCCATCGCCCCAAGCGCAATTATTATGTCACAGAAAGCGCCGATGATGACCGCGATGCTCGGGACAAGGTTCCTGAAGAAGATGAAAACGAAAACCACGCTGAGGGCGGCAGAGAACAGCACGACATTGAACGCCTTCTCTATGAAGTGGGTGCTGAGCAGCGGGCTCACGGTCTGCACTGAAATGGAAGTATAGCCCACGTGCCTCTCTATGGGCCCGGAAATGGATTCCTCATAATTGGTATACACCTGCTGGTACGCTTCCAAAAACGCGCGGTCCAGGTCGTTCATGCCGCTAATGTTATAGTCCGACCTGCTAAGTTTCGCTAAGGAGAACATCTCGTCCGCGACCGCCTCGGTCTCAGCCTTCTTCGCGTTGTATTCCCCTATGGAGCTCTCATTGGTATTCGCCTGCACCTCAAGAAAAGAGGCGTCGGCAAGGAGAACAGCGAATTCTGACTTGAGCTCTTCTGCGCGGACAAGGTTGTCGCTTTGGGAAACTTCCACTTCCGCCTTGAACCCGACTGCGGTCTCAAAGATCCTCACATCGGCATCAAGCCCCTCGTCTAGGAGCTTCTGCTCCAGTTCATCTGCGTCAACAGGCTGGTCCAGGGTGAGTGAAATGAGTGTTCCCCCGGTGAAGTCGACACCGAGCTTTACCTGTGGTATGAAGAACAGTGACACAACCACCAGGATAATCGGCGCTATCGCAAGCAGCCTGTAGTCTCCCTTGAAAATATTAGGAAAGTCCATACAAATCGCGGCCTTTTCAGAATGATGGTCTTCTCAATAGTGCCAAATCTTTATAATTACTTATGGCTGAGAAGTGCTTTGGGAAGACTGGTAAATTGTGGGGTATTTAGTAAAATCCGTAAAATACCATTAAACGATACATTTTAAAGACGTTACAAGTAATAGAAGTTAGTGTTCATAGATTCATTATTCCCGAGCTGATGGAATGACTAGGCTAACAAGTGCTTCACAAGGATTAATTACTTCGAGAAAACTGGCAAAATGGGCGAGGCTCACCAGGGGGCGCTACGCTTTAGGGGACCTTTTCGAGCAGCCGCAGGCGATGCAGGCCCAGCTTCCATCCAAGCTAGCCGCAGAGCCGAGGAAGGAGGATTGCAGGACAGAGCCGGTTGCGCTCACCAGAAGGAAATCCAGCCCGCCCCCGCAGGCGCCTCCCGAGGGGAAGCCCGATAGGGATTTGAGACTGTCCGAAGCGGCAGCCAGAGGCCTGTTTGGCATTCCATTCATTCCTGGCTCCGGTATTCCAGCCAGCCCCCTTGCCAGGGATATCTCCACTGATGGTCCGGTGTTCGAGGGTTCAGCTCTCGCGCGCCTTGGCATAGAGGATGATGAGCCAGGCGGGCGGCCTTTGCCTGCGGGACAGCCGGCAGGAAAGCTTGCGGTCCCGCCACCTCCTCCGCCAAAGACCACTCTCCTCGGGATGCCAAAACCGCCCCAACTTCCACTAGATGCAATTCCTGAAATCGGAGCTTCAGCGCTTATTGAAATTACTGATGCGGGGGTCCGGACACTGATGCCGGCCCATGGCATCCGGCCTCCGCCCCCTCCGCCGCCCACCACGACTGTGGTCGGCATGCCTGAGCGTAAGCCCCCAAAGGCCCCTGAGCCCGAGGCGCAATGCGAAGAGGATGATTCCGACTGCATGGAGGCCCTGGCCGAGCTTGCCAGTTTTGTCCTCGAGCCTCCAAGTCCCCAGGCTCCGGAGCCGGAAGAACCGGTGCCTGAGCCTGAAGTGGAAGAAGAGCCGGAACTGATCGAGGAGAGTGATGAGATTGAGGAAATGGAGGAAGCCGGGCCAGCCAAGGGGATGGAAGGGCCGGCAGCAGAAGCTGGGCAGGAAGAGCCTACCCTGGCTCCGGAAGAACCGCTCAGCAAGGATATTCTCAACCAGAGGCTTCTTGATGCTGCGCTCGTAGGGAATCCAGACGATATAATCGATATCGCTGAGCAGGGCGCGGACGTAAATGCCGTGGAACCTGGCTCAGGGATGAGCGTGCTAATGATGGCCGCAAAGCATGGCAAAGGGGAAGCCGTCCAGTACCTTATTGAAAAGGGAGCGGACGTGAACGCGGAAGACAACAAGGGATGGACCCCTCTAATATATGCCGCGTCAACAGATGCCCACATAGCAATTCTCCTGCTTGATGCCGGGGCGGATGCGGCGCACGCTACCGGTACTGGATGGAACGCGCTTGCAGAGGCCAGCCTGAAAGGGAAGGAGGATGTCAAGGAAATAATCGGGGAATATCTCCCTCAAGAGCAGAAACCTGCCCCGGTAGTGACTGAGGAGAGCGTAGAAATCCATGTATATGCCGGAGCTACTCTAGAGAAAGTCAGAATAGAGAATCCAGGCGACATCGTCATCGGCAGGGACCCTTCCTGCGATGTGGTGGTCAAGAGCACGTTCGTATCCAGGAGGCATGCCATCCTCAGGTATCTTGATGGGGAACTCACCATCGAGCCATATCCGGAAGGCCTCGATGAAGAGCCGCCAGTCGTCTATATCGGCAATATCCCAGAGCTTGACGCGCACGTCCGCGACCTGGATGAGCAGAAGGAGCTCCTTGGCAGGTTCAGGAGCGGAAGTCTGAGCATGGAGACCGGCCTATCTCCGGGCTCAGCGATGCTGATGGGCGGAGTGATAATAATAGTTTCAAAAGTCGATGGCCAGGAGTTCGGGAAGGTTCCTGATAACCGGTCTGTTGACCGGTTCCTTCTTTCAATTACTCCAGCAATCCATGCGGTTGACGCTGGTGAGGGCAGCAAAACCAGCCAGCACCCATCGCCAAGGGCGAGCGCGCACCCCGAGCTTCCAATCCTTTTCCCGCAAGGAGATGATGAGCAGTCTGAATCGCAGGGCGCTGCAATCATGGATGGGCGTTCAAAGAAGAATACTGGGCGTGGCGCGCCCGGCGCGGCAGCCGATGAGCTGGAGAAGGAGAGGCGCAATGCAGACATTGCAGCCCTTATCGCCCAGATAACCGGTCTGCGCGAGAAGAGGATGGAGGCGGAGATGGCAGCGGCAAGGGAATGGGCCAGGCTTCCGAAATCCAGCGAGGTCGGAGAGCTTTCCAGGGCCGCTTCCGTGGGGGAGAACAAGAGGGAAAACAAGCCAACTCCTGATGGCTGGATGAGCTGGGGGGAAAAGCCTGTGCAAGATTTTTCAGAGGAAGGGGCGGAAAGCCAGGTGGCAGAAAGGCAACTCAATGAGCGTGGCAGCAGCCTGGCCGGAGTGTTCGAAAAGCTGCTCGCAAGGCCGGTCGGCCACAGAAGGCCGGGGGAAGTTTCTGCAGATGGCGTTCCCCTTCCGGACAAGGTGCCAGATGGGGAAAAGGAGCCTGACAAGCCATTAACCCCGGCACTCCTTGAGCGCGGCAGCTCTATAGCAAAAGCGCTCGGCAGGGCGCTTGAAAGGCCGACGCTTGACAGGCTGAGAGTGCCTGAAGCGGAGAATCCGGCCAAAGCCGGTTCAGAGGGCACGATTGTCGGGATGCCGGAGCTGAGGATTCCAGATGACTGGCCAGAGGCAGAGCAAGATGAAGATGAGGATCTGGATGCGGTTATTTCGAGGGCAAGGTCCACCCCCCCAGCTCCGCCTTCTGAAGATGACATTTCCGTGGAAATCCAGGGTGAGGGGTCTGAGGCTGTTAGGAGGTCAACTCCAGCGCCGGAAGACCAGATAGTTATCGATGCTTCTGAGGTGTTTGGGGCTGATGAGCTGGAGCCTGAAGGCGAGGCTGTGCAGGCTGACGCGGGGCTGGCCGTTCCGCAACATCCGGCGATAGCGCCTCCACCGCTCAAGGCCGCGCCGGAGAAAGCTGCTGATGCAGAATCGCAGGCCGGGCCGGAAGCAGCAGAGCCGGAGGTCATCATCGAGGCCGCAAAGACGCGCGCGGACGAGACCACTCCGGAGGATTTCGACTTCATCCTAGATGGCGATCTTGAGACGGTGCCTGACAGGGAGCTTACTGATGCGGAAGTGCGGAAGTATGGGGAGGAGCTTCCAGAGAGCATGCTTGTCGATGAGCCTGAGCCGCCGCCGGCCCCGCTAATTAGGACTGCCCTGCTTGTGATGGAAAGGCCCAATGCAGGGAATACGGTGTATCAGGCCCTATCCGCCGATGGCAGGGCATCCATAAAGCTGAAGGCGAAAAGCATTGATGGCAATGCCCCGGCAATCGGATTTGATGATAAAGGGAATCTCGTACTAAGCGGCAATGATGCCTTCCTGAACATCAGGGTCAATGATAACGAATGGCGCTCCAGAGTTGTGCTCAAGCATGGCGATGTGCTCCAGATAAAGAAGGGCAGGATCACTGTCATGCTTTCCAAAAAGGGCGAAAAGCCCGGCAAGGGCGCAATCTTCGGAGCTCCGGTCATCCTGAGCAGAAACGAGTGGGTGAAGACCAAGGAAATATTCAGGTATACTGTCAATTTGATGGAAGGGCAGCTGCTCAGGCTTCCGGAAAATTCGCGCAAGGTCGCCATGGAATGCTGGGTGAACCGGACGTGCGCAGAGCTTAATATGGTCAGGCTGCTATCCGGGGATTCTCAGGGCCATGCATACACCCGCGTATTGAGGGTGATGGACTACCTGGTCAAAAAGGGGTGCTCTTCGGAGAGCCCCGAGGCTTTCTTCAGGCTTGTTGAAAAAACCCCTGATATCACCGCTCTTGCCGTGATGATGCAGGCTGCGGAAGGCGCCATTCAGGGCACAGAGGTGAATCTGGATGATGGTTTCCTGGCAGCACTAAAGGAGAGGCTTTCAGACAAAGTATCCACAATGTTCTTTGACAAGGCGATAGCTCTGATAAGGAGCATGCCTGATGAGAAGCTGCTTTCGATTAAGTCCATCAAGCTCGCAGGGGACCTTGAGGAGCTGACCGATAGCCCGCCTGTCCGGCGCAATGTCATGGCAACCCTCAATCCGCTGCTAAATGACATGGGGATAGCATTGTGGGAGCAGGGCAGTGAGATTATCATCTCACGCGCGACACATGTGATTGAATCCGAGAGGGTCCACTTCGTGTTTGCGTGCGAGCTGCCGGAGGCTGGCAGCACAAGCGGATGGATGGGCGCGATGCCACATACGGAATTCGCTCCTGTTTTCGTTCCGGAATATATGCTCGATAAGAATATGCCGGGGGTGGACGGGTCGCCGCATGGCGAGATTGACCGCCTTGTCATAATCGGCGGGAGCCGGTCCTTTGGGGACGGGCAGCTCGGCCATTATCATAGGCTCGTCTCATACATGAACCACCTGACCGGCTACAGCTCATATGCGGCCGGGCAGCCTGATGGGGATGCCCTTCAGGAATCGGTCGCGCTTGCGGCATCGCTTTACTATGCGGGGCAGGGCAACCCGACAATCATTGATGCTCTCGAGAAGCTTTCCAGGAATGAAGATGGGCGTGGGCCGGCAACGGTGCAGAAGGCGGCGGGCAGGCTCCTTGGCTTCATTGGCCAGAACCAGCACCTGGACAGCGTGTCAGCAATGCTCGCCTATGCGGATTCCGAGTACAATATGGCTCTTGGCATCAGCTGCAACGGGCTCCTGGGCTTCCAGCGCTCGGTTCAGCAGAATGAAAGAAAGACGGGATTAGGTTCGCTTGTGGAGAGGGTGAGGAAGGTCCTGCCAATCGGAAGGGCTTCAAAGTAACGCTCGAATGGATTTTGGCTGAGCAACAGGGATTACAGAGACGATGGAAATGACTTTGAAAAAAGTGCCAGACTTTATGCTCCGGAAAAGCTACATGTTCACCAGCCGTAAGCTTGCGCGCTGGAGCCGGTTCGCCAATTCTGGCACCATCCCATCATTAGCCCCGCCCTGCCAGGCCCCGCGCGGGATTGACCCCATCCTGGCCGGACTGATGCCTAGGCCAAAACTTGTCGCGACCGAGAAAATCGGAGTGGTCGGGTTCCTGCACAGGGAAGACATGAGCTGCAGAGCCCGCACCAAGGCGCAGTTCTGCAGCGGGAGCGTGATAACCCTTGGCGGGGACCTTTCCAGCGACTCGTCACGCCTCCTTCTGCCAGGCACGAACATCTCATCCACACATGCTGAGATTACTTTCAGCGACGATGGGAAGCGCGCTTTCATCACACACCGCGGCATGGGAACGAAAACCATCCTCAATGGCTCGGAACTGAAGATAGGCGAGGCAGCAGAGCTCCGCGAGTATGACATCCTCCAGGTGGGGGAGAACAGGCTGACCGTAATCTGCATCAAGGGCAGAAGCAACGAGCCGCAGAGGCAGATATCCGCAAAGGAATCCTATGTCATAATAACCCTGTGGGACACCGCGACCGCTCAAAAGCAGTTCGCCATAGTCGCAAAGTCTGATGAAAGGGTGGTTTTTATCGACCGGGGGGGCGGATGCAGTTTCCGCAGGAAGGATTCAGATGTGACGAACATGCTCGCCGCAGCGGGATTCGATAATTCCGGCTCGCTCTCTTTCCGTGATCTTGGCAACGGCAGCGAAGTTGACGATGCCTTTTACCGGAACCAGGCAGTGCCCCTCAAGGACCAGAACATACTGCGCATGGGCAGGTCCAGCGTGGCGATTGTGACTGCCGTTATCGGAAATCCTCCGAAGCGGGTTGGCGCTTTCAAGGGCACCGACATGGGGTACTTCTCAATAGAATTGTTCATGCGAAACCGCTTCTGCCAGAAGCTCGATATAAATTTCCTGGACACTTTGTTCTCCATGGAGAGAAGGATATATTCATCTTTTGGGGACTCGGATGGTCAGGTGCTTGCGAGGATCCGGGTACTGACAACCTGGGCCAATATCCTTGAGGGGAATCTCAAATGGGTTTCTGGCCTTCCCAGGAAGTTCCAGGAATCCGAGTATAAGAAAACGATGGAGGCAATCGACTATCTCTTCGCGCGCGGGCGGAAAGCCGAGGACTCGAATGCGTTTTTCCAATACCTGAGAAATCGAGGGAACCTTCTGGATATCGCAATCGCCGCAAAGAGGCTGACAAGGCCCGCGGACAAAGTCGCGGAGTTCTCGAAAGTAAGGCCGCTATGGAAGGAGAGGTCTTTTCTACCTGACCTTATGCGCTGCATGGACAGCGGCCTTGGCGCAACTGAGCAGCTCCACTCCCTTATCAGGGCCATTCCGGAACATATGCTCCAGAACACTTCGCGCAGGGAACTGTCCATGATGGCAGCCAGCGGCGGGGCCGGGCTGAAGGAAGCGCTTGCGCACCTTAATATAAGGCTGAATATCAAGGGCGTCGCAGTATGGCTTGCCCATGATGTAATCACCCTGGGCAAGGCCACCCACATTTCCCCGGGCCCGCCAGGAGAGGGAGACACTGTGATTGTGGAGCCGATAGAAGGCCTTCCGAACATCTTTAGGGCAGGCGACCTTGGCAGGATGCATTATGGAATCCAGCTTCCACTGCACGGGACAATATTCATCAACGGAAAGATGAATGGCAAAAACTCGAAACCTGCAAAGCATGACGCAGGCTTTCGCTACCATATACAGCGCTACCTGGACGCTCTGACCGGATACCGGGCAGCTGTTGAGGGGAAATCCTGGGGCTCTGATGATTCAACAGCCTCCGCGCTTGAATCCACCGCGATGGCAGCTTCATACTATTATTCAGAAATCCCCAACGAGCTGATTATTGGCAGGCTTTCGCGCGAGCCCAATGGTGAGCGCTCAAAAGCGGCCCGCCAGATTATCGAGCACATCGGTGCGAGCCGCAATGTCCGGATGGCCCTTTTGGGATTTATTGACAGGCAGTATGCCAAGGCTGACGGTGTCGCCATAAGCTACTCGTCGCTTCTGAACAGATAGTATTCGAGGTGTATGGATTGAGGATTGGATTGTGTGCCTCGCGCAGGCTTGCGCGCTGGACACGATTGAGCAATGGGAAGCTCCCTGACGCAACTGCCATGTTCGGCAAGGCCATCGAGCCCGAGCCCCCGAAAGCCGGGCCGCCCCCTCTTCCTACAAAGGCTGCGCCTGCCGTTCCTGCCGAACCCGAACAAAAGAAAGAAAGGCCAAAGCGGGATTCAACAGTGCCAGTTGATGATGAGCCGAATCTTATTGTGGGGGAAATCCGGATAATTGACGGTATTGGGGGGGCTGATGAATCCCCGGCTCAAAATGCAGGGACGTCCTCCACAGTCCCAATGGCGATGGAATTGCACAGGGTGGTTGGCGCTGCTGTTGCGGGAGTGCTGGGAGATGGCATCGCCGCGCAGCCCGGTGAAGCGGAGGATGCGCAGGTTACAACCTCCAGGATAGTTCAGGTCTCCGCTCCGGAACAAGTGGCCGCCGCGCCTCCAGCTGAAGATGCCGCGCCCCGGGCAGGACTTCCATTGCGGGACCCCATGTCCGATACCGGAAGGATTACGCCGCCCCCATCAGTTGTCATTCCCGCACTGGCCTCTGCAATAGCCCGGGCAACAGGGGGGGTTGCGGAGCAGGATTTCTTCCTGGAATCCGGCATCAAGGTGAAACGCAAAACGAAAACCGAGTATGGGATTCAAATACGTACAACTGTCCTCCACTCAGATACGGAGATGCTTCATGTGGAGGATGGAAACACCATCACTTTGGGGAGGGATGGAAAATGCGATGTCATCCTTTATACGGAAGATGCCCCTGAACTGACCGAACTGAAGTATGAGTCCGGCAGGGTGTTCGTCAGGGAGAAAGGGCAGGAGGGGTTCACCGAGCTGCCTGTTGAGACCGGCAAGAAGTATTT
The DNA here is from genome assembly GCA_043812915.1 of Microcaldota archaeon. Taxonomy (GTDB): domain Archaea; phylum Micrarchaeota; class Micrarchaeia; order Anstonellales; family Bilamarchaeaceae; genus CAYVTJ01. The sequence goes on from JBDRLQ010000005.1 coordinate 48,794, forward strand.
CCATCAGATGGGCGCAACGGTCATTGAACTGCTCATGTCCCCCGAATGGGCAAGCAGCTATCTTTGGGTAAAGCCGTTTGAGAGACTGGGCGAGGACACGTATTTTGAAAACCCGAGAATAATAATTGGCAAGTCCGGATTGTGCGACCTGAGGCTGAATGACAGGAGCCTTGCGGATGAGCAGGCCGAAATAGTTTTCCATGGGGATATCGCGTACGTCAGGGCGATGGAAGCGAAAAATGAAATTATGCTCAACGGCCATAAAGTCCCGCATGAGCGCCATGTGATGCTTTTTGAAAATGATGTCCTGCAGGTGGGGACTGCCAGGCTGGACATATTGAGGCTGAACCCGCCCGCCTTGATTATCCCGACCATGAAGGGGCGCCTGGTGCACATCTCGGTGTCAGATGAGGAAGGCAATCGTGTTACCGAGGACCCCATCGAGTTGGATTTCAATAAAAACGACCGGCTGCTCATCGGACGGAAGCCGGAAGAATGGGAACATTCCGGAGGCTCTTTCAGAAAGAAGGTGCTCAGGCTGCCGGGGCAGCACATCTCAAGGCAGCATGCCGCCATTGGATTCGGGGAGGATGGAATCCTGGCAATCATGGATAACAGCTCTTATTTGGGGATAAGCATTAACGGCTTCGAGGACCGTGGGCGATCGGAGTTATCCAGCGACATTCATCATCTGGTAAACGGGGACACTGTTTCCATAGGGGGATACTCATTGTTTGTTAGCTCTGTTTATAATGGCGGAGCGGTTCATGAGGTTAGCATTGACCTGTCAGCAGGGCCGCTCTTTTCAGAAATAAAATCATCCGGGCTTATCCCTGCCGGGGGGGAGCGCGGCTGCCGGGAAAGGCTTAATTATATGGAACAGGCGCTGAAAACCCTGCCCACCGACATATCCGGAAGCGCTGTCGATGTATGGTCCAGGTGGACCGGCCATGAGATTTCTTCACTGAAGGATGGCCTGCCTGAAGCTGAATGGGAAGCTGGCTATGAGAAAGTGATGAATGCCATGGAATACCTGGTCAGCAAGATTTGCCGCTCGTCAAATCCAAGGGCGATGATTGAGTTCTTTGACAAGAACCCGAGAATCATCGAGTATGCGATGCTCTCGAGGAAATTCCGCGTGAGGGACAGGCTGAAAGTAGTCAAGGTGAAGGCGGACAGGAGGCTGATGGGGAAAGTCAAGAAGATAATCAAGGGCTCAAACGACCCCGGCGAATGCCTCAGCGCGATTGCGGATGCTATCCCGGAGAATATGAGGAACGGCACGGACCTGGAGGATTTGAATAGCAGGTTCCATAGCCGCAGGCTCTCCGGGCACAGGTTCTTAGCGCAGCTAAACCGCCTGCTCAACCCGCACGGGGTCGCGTTCTGGAAGCTGGAAACCGACAACTGGTTCGCGCCGGCCCAGGTGGTGGAGATTGTCCAGTCCGCAGAGGCGGATTCGGTTGTGGTCAAGGATGTCCGCGGCTTCGAGAGCATCTTCCGCAGCAGGCAGGGGCAGATGTGGGGCGGCTTCTGCGACACCCGCGTTGGAATGATATTCCTCGCGTTTGAAACCGACCGCAAGCTCGGCCACGCCCATGAGGTGCACCACCTGCGCGACGGCATATCAGGATACATCGATTACATTACAGGGAAGTTCAGCAAGGATACGGCGTCTGCCGGTATGCATATCGAGGCGACCGCGTTCGCAGCAGAGTTGGCCTATTCGGATATCCCCGATGAGAATATCCTCCGGGAGCTGAGGGCAGGCTCCCATGGATTCGGAAAGCATGCGAGGGCCCGCAAGCTGCTGCTGAATCACATAATCAGCACACACTCCGGAATGCCCAAAGAAATCCTAATGCATTTCATTGACGGCCAGTACCTGGAAGCGCTTGGCCTGACGCACACGGAGCTCTTTGTGAACAACAATGTCCCAACGCCCGCGATGATCGTGCATTCAGCAATTGAAAAAAAGTTCGGAGATGCCAGGCCCATTGATGTGGACATATCCGATATCTGAAGAAAAAAATGGACCGAAGGGGATTTGAACCCCTGGCCTCTCGGATGCGAACCGAGCACTCTACCACTGAGCTACCGGCCCAAAAAGAGTTTAACAGCTTGATGAGAATATCTTATAATATTATAGTATCGTTATATTGTTACCAAACATAATCAAAAATGTTTAAAAGTTTATTCAAACAATAAAAGTTAGTTCACATTCAGCGATAGTAATGCGGTGCCGACCATGCCTGGAAAGAAAGAACTAAAGGGCCCGAAAGGGGATGCTGGAGACCAGACCATCAGGCTCTGGGGCGGCCAGTTCAGGGACCCTGACAAGAGAAGGCAATTCGCCGCCCATTTCGGACAGGCCTTCGCTTCCCTACAAGGCGTGCAGGCAACCCTTGAGCGCAGAAACGGACAGAAATCCAAGGTAAACGGAGCGAGCGTAACCCCTTCGAATCTGGCATCGGCCATTGAGAGGAAATTGATTGAGCTGGCCGAAGCGGAGCCTGGGACCAAAGAGGGGCAGGCAATGGCAGAGCGGAAAAAAAACAACCGCCCCTCAGTTCCCCCTCCATCATATTTCGATAAGATGGCTTCCGGTGCGGCAAATCCGGACCCTGAGGTCACTGCGGTTTGCGGCGGGTGCAGCGACTCCCTGCCGCTGGAGGCTTCCTTCTGCCCGCACTGCGGCACCATGGCCGAATTTGGCAGATACCCTGATGACCACGACGGGATGCTCAGGTATCTGGAGGGTGCGGAGAACATAAAGATTACGCTCAGGGAAAAAGTCGAAACTATCGGGGCGGCAACCCGTTTCCTATCAAGGCTCATCAAGAGAAAGAAGATGATTCCTGTGGAAAGGGACTCCGATTTGCTGGCCGACGTGCTGCTCACGACAAACATGATTGCGCGCGGCGTTGAGGAGTCAGCGGAAAAAATCAGGCCTCTCCTTGCGGTTATGGCGATAAACAGCATCGCCATCCTTATGCTTCAGCATGACGATTTGGTTCACGACTGCCCGCTGGTTCGGTTTAAGCCGCGGACTGAAGATAATTCTGGAACAAAGGGTTTGTGGACGAGCGCCGCACTGACCGCCATCCGGAATTCAAAGGCCATAACGCCCAAGGTGGAGCGGATTTTTGAATTCCTGGCAATTAACATGGGCCTGAACCTGCTTAGGTTTGAAGTTGATGAGGACCCGTCACTCAGGAAGCTGCTGGAGCCTCTCATTAACCGGACCGAGGCTTTCGAGGCTGATGTTGCGGAAATGGGCCTTGGCTCCGGAAGCGCTGGCATCATAGTCCGGAAAGCTGCTGAAGATAGGGTGGATGCGCCGGCAAAATCGGATGGGGGGCTAAAGCCGCAGGCAGCTGAAGGCCCGGATTCCCCTTCGGGAATTCGGGAAGCGGCTCCGGATGCTGAGGAATCGATGACCACGCCCCTGGTGGAAATGCTTTTGGCGGTATTGAAAGAGCGCTGAGACGGCTTTATGAACACGTTTTTACATAACAATACATTTATATACTTAACTAGACACATATATATTGATTAAAACACAGTAATATTCAAGCGAGAGGTGGAATGAGTGACAACGTCAGCTACTAAGGACAAACGAGAGAGCAAGCCCCCCGAGGCAAATGGAAGGACTTCTTCTGAAGCGCCAAGGCCGTTCAAGCCGTCAGCCCTGATGCTAAATGCACTGGGCAGGTTCAAGGACATTGGAGAGCTTGGAAAGGCAATGACTACCGTCGGGGAAGAGTTGATCAAGGCCCAGGAGGATATCGGCAGCCTCCGCAATGGAAATGCAAATCTTTCAGACAGGCTTGAGTCCTCGGGAAGAAACTTAGATAAAGGCGTTGAGCGCATCGGGAAGCTGGAAGGCGATGTGGCCTCGGTCCTGGAAGCGGATGAGGGCGTGCAGAAAACCATCGGGCAGGCCCAGGAAGTGCTGGCAGAGCTTACGAATGTCGTGCTATCCATAAACAGCGCCTTTGGGGAGGCATCCGAAGTCGCAGTCAAGAGGGGAGTAGTTGCGGCGGATGAAGTTGCTGATGCAGCATCACCCTCGGGATTCCTCAAAGGGGTTGTTGTCAAGGCCCTGCTAAAGCTCCAGGCAGGTCAGAAGGTGACTGCTGAGGCGGTCAGCGGAGCAATCAAGGCCGCCGAGAGGAAGGGGCTGGTCCAGAGCGCCGATGGCATCTCCGAAGGCGGGGAACTCAGATATCTCCTTAATACTGTGGTCATCAGCAGGCTCGCTGATTTCAAGAGAGCGCTCGAGACCCAGACAACCGATAGCAACGGCCTCGAGGTTTCTGTACGGGATGTCGCAGACCCTGCGAACAAGAAGAATGTCAAGGGGCTTCTGAAAATCGTTCCAGAACTTGCAAGCCAGGCCTCATCCCTCTGGGATTCAATCATGGGAATCCGGGGGAAATTGCCAGCTGACAACAAGGAAGCTGCCTCAAAAGAGGAAGTTGATGCGCTGAGCGAAGATATCAAGCGCATCAATGAGAGGCTCGACGCGCTTCCGGACATGGAAAAGCTTTCCAGGCAGATTGGAGACACGGTCGAGGCGATGCAACTTATTGCCACCGGCCTCGGACTTGTTCCGGAAGGCAGCGGCAATGCTACTACTGAATCTAGTGACGTGGAGGGTGGAATCAATGAGTGAAGTTACAACGAAAGGCAATGATAACAAGGAGAGGGCCGCTGAGGTCCAGAGGAAGAGCGCGCAGACTTCAGATAAGCTCGGCTCGCTGCTAGCAGCCCTGAAGGCTGGCAAGAGGCCGGCGGTGCCTGAGGCGCTTGGCGCAGTCGCAACTCCGATTGAGCCCTCAGCACAACCCAAGGCTGATGAGGTTACCTCAGGGCTTCCGGAAGCTCTCGCAGCGAACGGCACTTCCACTGATGCAGAAGGTGACTCTACCACTGATTTGCTTGATTCCATATTGGAGCCTGTCAAGCCGGTTGCTGAGGATGATCCGGGAAAGAGGCACCCGAGCGTGCTTCCTCTTGTTGCTCCGGAAGAGCAGGAAGATGATGATTCAGAAGAGCCTGCAGGGGTGGAAACGCCTGCTGCAGTTCCAGCGGCACCGCTGGAAGCTTCACTGCCCCCACTTCCAGAGGAAACGGAAGATAGGGAAGTTGATGCGGCAATAGATTCAATGGAAGTCGAGGAAGGGACCAAGTCCCCCGAGGCCGAAGTGCTTGAAGCCGCAGCTGCTGTTGCCGAGGAGGCGCCTGCAGCCAGAGCCCCTGCAATCGACATGGCTGAAATCGAGGCCATGATTGGCAGGGCAGTCGATGAGAGGGTCGGAAAGATTGTTGCTGAGAAAGAGCTCCTGCGGGATGAGAACGGGATGCTCTCTGCTGCAAAAGATGGCCTTGAAACCGAGAAAGCAAGGCTCGAGGCTGAGAACACAAGGCTTGCAGGGCAGAATGCGAAGCTCCAGGAAACCGCAAAGAAGGCGGAACTGCTTGGCGTTGCGGTTGCCAACGCAATCAATCTCGCGCAGTCCGAAGGCCTTGTCGCGCAAGAGGTTGCAATCGAGGGCTCTGACGAGGCCACGAGGGTCTCAGAGCTTGACATCGGCCAGCAGCTTGAGATGCTCCTGAATGCGGTCACGCTCATGGTCAAGACCGCGGCGGGCAACGCGGCCACGGCAGTGGCAGGGGTGCTCAGGCAGGACAAGGACATCGACACCCTGTTCGGTGCGGTCGGCGATGCTGAAACCGCGATTCAGGGGACGGCAATCGAGGCGGCCATTGACGAGGTTTTCAAGCTGAATGATGAAACGCTTACCAGCATGCTGGCAAACGGCGGGCAGATTCTCACCGGAGGCGGCCTGCCGGAGAGCCTTGATAGGCGCATTGAAGCGCTTGAGGCAATCGTGGCAATGTCCCAGGACTTCTCAGAGGCAAAAGCCGCAGACGAAAAAAGGGCGATGACCGATAACGCACTTGCCGGACACATGCAGGACCTTGTGGATGCGGGCACGAGGCAGCTCGACCCGAAGGCCATAGCCGCAACCGAGCTTGTTGGTCATAGGGCGGCGAGGATTCTTCCGCACCTTAAGGCCGAGAAGGAAAGGCTTGAGGCCGAAGAGGCAGCAGAATAAAACGGTGAACGATAATGGCTAGGATAAAAAGAGGGGGAGGGCTTTCCCAGGAAGAAAAAGATGCCCTTGCGGGCGTTGCCAAGGGCGGCGTTGCGCCGGCAGTAGTCCAGATTAAGAAGAGGGCACCGACCCAGAGCGACAAGGAGAAAGTGCCCCCCGAGCCATCTTCAAGGCCCGCGGAGAAGCCGAAGGAAGAGCAGAAGGAGGAAGCTCCGAAAGCAAGGGAGCCGGCGCCTTCGCCGGTGCCGACGCCCGTTCCAGGGGAGCCGGATGATTTCGACATTTCTTTTGATCTCTCAGAACCCGAAGAGGCCCCAGGGAAAGGAGGACCGCTTGCCAGGGCAGAATCGAAGCCGGCAGCAGAAGAGCCCGTGAGTAGGGAGGAGCTAAGAGCACTCTCAAAAGTTTGCGGGGAAATGCAGGAAATAAATCTTGCCCACGGGGTATTCAATCTCCTTCCTGGCAAAGCGCTTAACCTGTCCAGGGATGGCGGGGATTCAAACACCATCAGCCTGACCGGCATCAAATCAGGGATGACCGGCATTGACGGGAATCCATTGGTTTCTGTTACTATTGATCTAGGGGCAGAGAGGGCACCGATAAAGGTAAGATGCGCTGATGACGAATACACAATCACCGTTAGGTTCTTCGGCAAGGGGGAAAATATGAGGGCATATGCCTTCACCTCCGTCGTGTCGGCGCCCCCCCAGGAAGTGCCCAAAGAGCCTGAACCGGATGACCGGGTGCCATGCCCAAGCCCACGTTGCGGCAAGATGAATGCACCGCACATCAAGTTCTGCCTTGGATGCGGGACAGAAATGAAGCCAAGAGAATCAGAGCCTTTCGTTGAGACTGCAGTGGGAACTCAGATAAAAGAACCCGCGGCGCCTGCAGCTGCAGAGGCAAGGAAGGAGCAGGAATCAGGCCATGAAGACTTCACCAAAATTAACCAGAAGATTACAATCGAGGATAGGGGATTGTTCCTGATGAGGCATGAGGATACGCCCGACAAGCTTGACCTCTACGAGGACGGACTGGGCAAAATCGGAACGCTGCACCTCGAGGGCGATATAACAGGATTCAGGTTCAGGACCAATAGCGAGTATTTTGACCTGCTGCTCAAGAGGGCAGATGGCTCCAATGATGTCGAAGTGGCTCTCACAACAAGCAACTATGGCAACAGGGCAGCCGCTTCCATAGACATCACCAATGTGCAGGTGGGCCTGGAAGTGCAGACACCTGTCGGGGATTTGGCCTTCAAGACCAAGGACATTAGCGACGGCAGGCAGACCATGCTTACCATCCTTGACAAGTCGGGCAACCAGCTGGGCGAGGATGCGCCCTTTGGCGAGGGCTTGTTTTCAAGGAAGATAGTGGCCGGCCCAAAAAGCACGTACAATGTAGCTGCAAAAAGGAGCGGCGATAGCGTGACAATCGCGGTTCTCCACGATAATGTGGAGGAGCTCTCTGGCCTTCTGAGTATAGATGAGGATACTCTTGGCGGAAGTGCAAGGGTGAGCGGCTTTGATGAAACCGTTCTTAGCTCTATACCGACCAGGGAAAATCCAAATCCATCGCTTGCAAGGCCGCCTCCTGCTCCTGGCTCTTTTTCGGATGGTTCAAAAACCATGGCAGGAGGGCCGATTCTGCCATTCAGCACAGATTCAATGCCTGAACGAGAGCTGGGCGCAAGTACACTTAAAGGCCCTCTAGAACCAGGGGAGCCGGAAAAGGAGAGGAGCTCAGGCTCTTTCCCGCCGCCAAAGCCGCGCTCATCACCTGCGCCAAGCTTCCCTCCTATGGGCAGTGATGACAAACTGTTTGGTGGAGGGTCTTCTAAAACCAGCGGTTCCAGGACCAGCGCCCCTCCAGGAGTTAGCGCTGAAGCGCTCAGTCTTATGAATGATTCTGATGTCCAGATAGTTGTGCTTGATGCTGATATGACCAGGCTAACTGGCAGCGACCTGAGCATCAGGAGGAATGCAGACGGCGCATACGGGATTTTCCGTAACGGGGATACGAGAGCATGCCCGGATAAGGAGGATAATTATTCATGGCTCTCATTTGAGGCTGACAGCCCGGTGAGCAGGATACGCGAAGTGGTTCTGCCTGATGAGAGGACCGTCAAGGTAATCCTTCAGAAGGGCAGGGATGGGAATGGAATGCGCGCTTTCGTTCTGGGCCTGAAGGAGGCTGAGACGCCAGACTTGGCTGAGCCTGACAGCTTTCCAGACCTTGCGATTAAGCCTGTTGTTGTAAAGCAGAGGAGCGCGGCATGGGCAAACATCAAGGAGATGGCTGCATCAGTTGGCAGCGCACTCAAGAGGAACGCGGAGCCAATCGCGCAGCTCGCAGTGGGCGGCGTCGGGGCGACGACCGCAATCACAGTGATAGCTGCAACAGCAGTCACCACGACCGCAGGGATGGTCCTCGTAGGAGTCGGGGGTGCCATGGTGGTCGGGGCAGTTTTCTGGGGTATTAGTTCCGTTAAGAAAGAGACGCAAGAGATAAACCGAGGTGTATGACGATGACTGGAAGAGCATTGAGAGACGGAAGCGCAGATGGCGCCAAAGGCGAGAAGAAAGTCCCGCTCGTTAGAAGGTGGGGTCCGACAGGTGTGGCAGCAGGCGGAGTTGCGGTTATCGCAGCGGCGCTCAAATTCTGCGGCCCGGCAGCTGAGCCGGCTCAGGATTGCACGCCAACCGTCCAGACACAGACAAAGACCGTTACAAAAAATGTGAACGTCCCGATTCCGTGCGCGGAGAATAACCTGTGCACATCAGCGCATGAAGTCGATGTTATCGCAAGGGGAGATGGGAACTCGCACTGCCCGAACGGCACCCTGGAGCAGGGCGTTGAGCTCGAAATCTTGGAGAGAAGGGGGAAGAGCCCGTTCTCGAGGGCAAATGTCCTCTACTCGGAATTCGGCAATGACGGAAGGCTCGCTGACGGGAGCAAAATCCTTTTAACCGAGAGGAGATGGCACGTCCTTTTCGATGAGGAACGCGGCATGCAGCACATATTCAACCCCTGCCAGGCTGATGTCCCGGTAAGGGAAGGCAGGCGGAGGGATGAGGTTTCTGATGAGCCAACCCCGGTGAAGGCGCCTCCTAGAGCGGAGCAGCCTCCTGCCAAGGCACCGCCCGCAGTGTCAACCGATTGGAGAGACCTGCCTTCCAAGGCGGTCCCGGCATCCCTGCTTAGCAACCTCGAGTCGCTGATTAATGGAAGGGGGACCCAGCTCAAGGCCAAGGGCATCTCCAGGGTAACCGTGAGATTCACAATCGAGGGCAGTGGTTCGATAAGCCTCCAGGGGCTTGGCGGAGGTGACGAGATTACCAGCGTCATCTCCAGAGGGGAATTCTCCAGCAGGATTGGAAGCGCCTCCATGAGCGGCGACGGAACAAGGTACCGCTACTCAGCGTCATTCCCTGTGCAGTAGTTTTTTCTTTTTTCAGATTGGGAGCGGCATGAACGCCGCCTCCCCTTAATTTATTTATCTTCTCCTCCTATTTTTCCTTCATGGCAGTAAGGTATGTGCTCTTCGA
>JBDRLQ010000006.1:0-20291 GCA_043812915.1 Microcaldota archaeon
TGCAGGAGATGACCCATCCGCAGATAAAGTACTATTTCAAGGAGATTGAAAGGCTCACTGGCACCTACTTCTATCTCAAGCAGTGGAAGAGATGGGAGAACCCAATCGATAACATAATTGTGAGGGAAGCCGACTATCCAGTTCCTGAGAGCTGGGATCAGATATATCGCAGGGAATGTAGAGTTCAGACGGAGTTCTTCGAGGCCCTGTACAGAGTGCATAAGAATCCTGGAGGGATATCAGAAAATCAATCTGAAACGAAGGATTAACAATTATAAGTTTTTCAGGTGAGTCTAGAAAATAAACTGAGGAAAGGGTGAAAATTCTGAGCAAAGCGGTATCGAGTATCAGGAATTCCAGTATTGTAAGAGGTATCGCTACAAGCGGCCTCTACAAGAGGTTCTACGGAAGTTATATTGCACAGGCAGTGCGTTCTACATTCAATAAACCCGCAGTTTCCCAAGCAATGAAGGAGATACAGGAGTTCAACTGGTCGGGAGACCTGGATGAGCTGATCGATTTCTCCATGAACTGCTCGGACGGATACATCAGGCCCATGCAGGTGAAGGAGGAAATCAGGGGCCTTTTGGAGCTTGTCAGGGAGAAGAAAGTTAGGCGCATGGTCGAAATCGGAACCGCGAATGGGGGCACGCTCTTCCTATTCTGCAAGGTCATCGAGCCAGACGCGTTCATACTGACCATGGACCTGCCCTTCGGCATTCCGCACTTATCATACCAGCAGCATAAGGTTCCGTTATACCAATCATTCGCAGGCCCAGGCCAGGAACTTCGCCTCTTCAGGGGCGATTCGCACCAGCCTAAGACCGCGGAGAAGATAAGGGAGAATCTTGGCGGGCAGGAGCTCGACTTCCTGTTCATCGACGGAGATCATTCATATGAAGGGGTAAAGAAGGACTTCGAAATGTATTCCCAGTTCGTCCGCAAGGGCGGCATGATAGGGTTCCATGACATCGCAGTCCACCCTCCCGAGAAGCAGTGCGAGGTGCACAGGTTCTGGGAGGAGATAAAAGGCTCTTATGAGCACAAGGAGTTCATCAAAGACAAAAACCAGGGGGGATATGGGATAGGCGTTCTATTCAAGTAGCGCGACAAGGAGTTTGATTTCTATGGCAAAAGTCACAAATTGCAGAATCTGTTACAGCCCGGACCTTTATACTTTCCTCAAGCTGGGGCCGACCCCGCTTGCCAACAGCTTCCTGAAGTTCGACTCAGGGAATGTTGAGGAAGAGGAATACCCGCTTGACGTCTGCCTATGCAGGAACTGCGGGCTGGTCCAGATTGATTTCGTGGTGCCTCCGGAAGTTATGTTCAAGGATTACATATACCTGTCATCCACCTCTGATACCATCAGGGCGCATTTCGCGGGCCTTGCAAAGGAAGTGCTCGATGAGTTCTCCAAGCCGGACGACCTTATCGTCGAGATTGCCAGCAACGACGGTGTTCTCCTCAAGAACATGCTCGGAAAAGGAGTGAGGCCCCTGGGCGTGGAACCGGCTACCAATGTAGCGAAGATTGCGGAGGAAGCTGGCGTTGAGACAGTAAATGAGTTCTTCAACTCGAAGATGGCAGAGAAGATTGCAGCGGAGAGGGGCAAGGCTGCCGCGATACTCGCGAACAACGTCTTTGGCCACGTCATGGACCTCAATGATTTTGCCAGGGGAATCGGCACGCTGCTCGCCGATGACGGCGTTGTGATAATCGAGGTCCCGTACCTTGTTGAGCTTTACAAGAGGCTGGAATTCGACACCATCTACCATGAGCACCTCTCATACTTCACGATAAAGCCGGTTATGTTCCTCTTCGAGAAATACGGGATGGAAGTGTTCAATGTCAAGCGCTTCCCGGTGCATGGGGGGACGATCCGCATATACGCGCAGAAGAAGGGCGGGAAGCACCCGATAAACAAGGGGGTGCTGGATGGCATGATTGCCGAGGAAACTTCCATGGGCCTGTACGAGCCCCGCGCATATGATGAGTTCGCCAAGAAGGTTGAGAACCTGCAGAAGAACATCATCGCGCTCCTCAAGAAGCTCAAGGATGAGGGGAACACAATCGCCTGCTACGGCGCCCCGGCCAAGGGGAATACGCTACTTAATTCGTGCAAGATTGGGACGGACCTCATTGATTTCGCGGTGGACAAGAGCCCGTTCAAGCAGAACCTGCTAACCCCAGGTATGCACATCCCGGTATATCCTGTTGAGAAGCTCAAGGAGCAGAAAGTGGACTATCTCCTGATACTGGCGTGGAATTTCGCAGATGAGATAATGAGGCAGCAGGCGGAATTCAGGGAATCGGGAGGAAAATTCATTATCCCGGTTCCTGAGCCTAAGATTGTTTAGGCTCTTTTTCAATTATTTTTTTCATCAGCCCTGCGATTCTCTTGGCTGAATCGCCATCGAGCCTGTACAACTGGTCCTCGATGAATGAGGGCTGCTTGGTTTTCATTTCAGAAATAAGCCTCCCGTCGAACAGGATTGCGCGCAATTTCTCTTTGGCCTCGGACTCATTCTCAATCAGGACCGCGACGCCCTCATCGACATATATCCTAGGGTAGGGCTCGCACGGGAACCCCCTGCCTGTAAGATTGACAACTGCGACCGGAAGGTCGAATGCGATTGCCTCAAGGATCATGGTGGAAATATCGGCAACCAGGGCATCTGTTGCCCCTAGCAGGGAATAAGGATTTGTATTTGAAAGGAAGATGTTTTTGCAGAGGTATTTATCGAAATAATGGGGCTCGCGCCTGATGAAAGACGGATGCGGCTTGATAATCATCTGCAGGTCATCCTGGCCCTTTACCGCGGCGCAGACCTTGTCGCACATATAACGGTATTCCTTCCTGGAATACAGCCTGCCGCCTATGAGGTCTGCTGGGACGAAAAGAAGCGTCTTCTTAGCAGGGTCGGCCCCGGCATTCCTGAGAATCCCCTCCCGGCTTCCGGATTCCCTTGAGACTACCAGGTCCATAACTGGAGAGCCGGTGACATGCATGCTCTCTGGCTTGCCCCCTAGCTCAATGAATGAGCGCTTGGAGTAGTCGCCCCACACAGCGACATTGTCCGCGGTGATTCCGTATCTGTACACCTCATCCTTTTTCCGGAGCTTCCCGCCGAGCATATTTGGAAGGGTCTTTGTCAGAAGGTAAACAGGACCGTATATTGAGAGGGCAGTAGGAATGAAGTCGAGGGATATCGGAATGACGTAATTGTATGGGCAGATGATCCCGTCCTGCAGGAGCAGGGTCGGCACCCCGACGGATTTGGCCGCCCTGATGAATGACCTGGAAATCAGTTCCACATCATTGCCTATGACCACAAGGGAGGCATTTTCCCTTTTTATGAGCCTGAATACTGAATCCTCTTCCATGCTCTTAAGCTCGGTGAATGGCATGCCCCTGGAGCGGATATCATCAAGCGTGCTGTCGCTCTTGAATTTATCTATCACAATGAGCTTGTAATCGTAATCAGGGGGGAGCTTCTTTATCACGTGGCTGAATTTCTGCACCTGCGCAAGTGTGTTCGGAACGAAGAGGATTTTCGCCATTCAGGCACCCTCCGGAACCGGATACCGATCGTCCTCTTCCTTGCGGGCTTTCATGTCCTCAAGCGACTCTTCCACGCCGCGCATCCTTATTCCGAGCGAGAAGAGCTTGTCCAGCACAAAGCCGGCTTTCAGGGGCCTTGGCGCGATGGTCTTGAAGAAGGTCGTCGGCTTCCCGATAATAAGCGACTTGTCCAGGCCGAAGGCGTCTGCCATCTTGTTGGATAGCTGCAGCCGGTTCAGGTAATCCGGGCCTGAGACGTTGAATACCCCGCTCTCCCCTTTTTCAAGAAGAGAGTTGATTGCAGATGCCAGGTCCTTGACATACGTCGGGTTGGCATACTGGTCATCAGGCACAACAAGCTCCTTGCCAGCAGTCAAAGTATCGAAAAGCCTGTAGAAGAAGTTCTTCCTCTGGTACTCCCAGCCGAATATGCCTGTGGTCCTTGCGATTATGTGCTCAACCCCAGAGGCCTGGATTTCCTTTTCGCAGGCGAGCTTTATCCTGCCATATTCATTCATTGGGTTTGTGGGCGCATCTTCAGGGTAAGGCCCATCCTTACCGTCAAAAAGATAATCGGTCGAGAAGAAGACTATCTTGCTTTTGTCCAAAGCCTTCATCGGCTCCAGGACGTTCTTGAGAATGCCGACGTTCTGCTCCCAGGCAAGTTCAGGCTCTGTCTCGCAGCGGTTGACATGCGGCATCGCGGCAGGGACAATCACCACTTCAGGCTTCAGTTCAGAAATCAGTGAGTTTGCCGCTTCGGCATCGCCAGCATCCAGCTGGATGAAACCTTTCATCTTCTTGGACCTGTAAGTAAAGTGCCAGTTCTTATCATGGTTCTGGCGGTAGAACTCGAAGCCGACTAATCCTGAGCCTCCGATAACTAGCGTGGACACTTAATATTCACCTTTTCTTCCTGGAAAAGAATTCATTGTACCAGTCGATTGTCTCTTTGAGGCCCCTGTCGATTTCCCACTCACTTTCCCAGCCGAGGACTTCCCTTGCCTTGGACGCGTCCAGGTGCTGCGCCTTTATTTCGCCCTTCGCCTCGTTCTTGATTACGGGCTTGAGGCTGCTCTTTCTGCACATGCCAAGTATCTTCTCCATCATCTGGAGGACCGTCAATTGAATTTCGTTGCTGAAGTTGAACGCGTCCCCGTGGAACTGCTTCTCATCGGTCTTCTGTGCGAGCGCCTTGTATGCGCTCACAGCGTCCTTGACATAGATGTAATCGCGGATGAATGAGCCGTCGCTCCTAATCACGGGAGCGCGGTTCAGGTGCGCGTCCCTGATTGTGCCAGGGACTATCCTGCTGAAATTGAGGTCCCCGCCGCCGAAGAAGTTTCCGCACCTTGAGATGCCAACCGGCATTCCATATGTCTTGCCATAGCACTGTGAAAGCAAGTCTGCGCAGCTCTTTGAGCAGTCATAAGGATTTGAGCCCTGGAGCGGAGCGCCTTCGACATAGGGCAGCTTCTCCTGTTCGCCGTATGCCTTGTCGCTGGAGGCGACCACAACGGATTTCACGAGATTATCATGAACCCTGCACGCCTCGAGGAGGTTCCACGTCCCCTTGATGTTGCTCTCGAAAGTCCCCAGGGGAGAGCGGTTGGCTATGCCAACTATTGCCTGGGCGCCAAGGTGTATGACCACCTCCGGCTCGTATTCGTTGATTATCCGCTCTACCGAAAGATAGTCATTCAGGTCCGCCCTCGCGATGTTTACCTTCCTCTCCAGCCCATCCGTGAAAAACACGGATTCAGGCACGAAATCCCGCACGAGGCAGGTGGTCTCCGCACCGCTGGAGATAAGGTCTTCCACAAGCCAGGAGCCGACCAGTCCGGGGCTCCGGTCACAAGAACCCTCTTTCCGCTGAAATAACCGCTCAAGCAATTCACCATTTTTCCGATTCCACAGGGCATGCGCCTCCCAAGAGCTCCCTATGGATATCGACAATAAGGGTGTGTAGAACGTTTTAAAGGGTTTTTTATGGATTGAGTTGAAGAGAACACAGAGGCAAAAGAGTATGGATTCGAATTCAGCCAAAACGCTTGCCCTGCACGTCGGGCCGCATCTTGCCTACAAGGCATTTGCAGAGAGCATAGGGGCAACGCCCCTCAGGATAGAGACCAGGGTGGACAAGAAGCAGGATTTCCTCACAAAGGGGGTCAATTTCACCAAAAGCGTGCTCGCAGTCCCAGGGGGATATGATGTCTATCTGACCGAGACCTGCTACTACTACGCAGCGGCTGCCAGGCGGATGAGGAAAATCCGCGGCAAGATTGTAAACGTCTGCGCCTCCCCGATGTTCTACAACATGCTCCACGGGGTAATCAAAGGCAAGGAGAAGGACATGCTCCTTGAGTTCGCAAAGGACATCGACGGCATGATAATAGAGGGCGAATACGTAGGCGAGCTTGTCAGGAAGCTCGGGATAGATGTCCCTACGCGGACAGTGTACACCTATATCGGGAAGCAGAGGTACCAGGAGCTGCAGCAGCTCAAGCCGAACCTCGGCTCCAAGAACATCAGCATAATCGCGACCAATGACTACCGCTACAAGGGGGTGGACATGCTCCTGCGGGCCATGAAGTTCGTAAATGAGGAGGATCCGGAGATAACACTGAACATTGTCCTTGGCAACATAGACCCGAAGGAATTCGGGGAGCACATGGTGCCAAGCGCGTCCATAAGCTATGAGGTTGCGCCAGCGCTCGAGGCCTCGGCCCTTTATGTCCACCCGTCAAGAGGGGACGTGTTCCCGGTGGCCCCGCTCGAGGCCATGATGGCGGGCCTGCCGGTGATGGTTTCTGATGAGACCGGGACCAGGGAGGTCGTCGGGAAAGTGAGGCCGGATTTCGTTCTGCCGATGACGCCCAAGGAGATTGCCGGAAAAATCCTTGAATACTTCTCGCTGGAGCTCGGCCAGAGGCAGAAGCTCTCAGATTCATTCAGGAAGGCCGCAATGCCATTCTCAGAGGAGGAACAGGTCGCAAGGTTCAAGAGGGAATACTCCGGCCTGCTCCAGCATCTCTAGGCATCTGCCGCATGCAAAGACTGGTTTTAAAAAGTGGAAAGTAGATATCCATCCATGGCAGGCGAGGAACTTTGTCTTGGCGGATTACTATTCCCGATTGGATTTTTCGCGCTGGTTTTGGCGTTCATGGGAATTCGCATTGTTTATGAGTATGAGAGGGGAATCCTGTTCACATTGGGCAAATACAGCAAAATCATGAACCCCGGGCTGAACATAATCATTCCAATTATCCAGAGCATGCAGAAGGTCGACACGAGGATAAAGACCGTGGATATTCCGAAGCAGGAAGTGATGACCAAGGACAATGTCCCAGTCAGCATCAACGCGGTCGTCTACATGAGGGTAATCAACCCTGAGAAGGCCGTGCTCAAGATACAGAACTACGTCTATGCGGTCTCGCAGTACGGGCAGACCGCGCTGCGTGATGTCACGGGAAACAAGGAGCTCGACGCCATCCTCACAGAGAGAATCCAGATTGCCAACGAGATAAAGGAGCTCGTCGACAAGGAGACTGACGAGTGGGGAATAGACATAACCGCAATCAAAATCCAGGACATCGAGCTGCCGATGGACATGAAGAGGGCGATGGCCAGGCAGGCCGAGGCAGAGCGTGAGAAGCGCGCGAACATAATCAAGGCGGCCGGTGAGGTTATCGCCTCCAAGAACCTGATGGACGCGGCCAACATGCTAGGGCAGTCGCCAGGAGGCCTCCACCTGAGGACCCTGCAGACGCTGGCGGACATCTCATCCGACCAGAGCAACACCATTGTTGTTCCCATACCGATGGAGTTCCTGAAGGCCGTCGAGGGATTCGGCAAGGCGGCAGCACCAAAGAAGAAGGCCTGAAGACCTTCTTCCTTTTTTTGATTTTCATGAGCGTCGCCATTCTTCTGCCCACCTTGAATGAAGCCGGTTCCATCGGCCAGATGATAGAGCGCGTAAGGGCTATCAATCCTGAATACCGCATCTATGTGGTTGACAGCGGAAGCACGGATGGAACCCTTGATATCGCAAGGGGGAAGGGCGCGCAGGTAATCCTTGTTGAGATAAGGGGGAAGGGCAGGGCAATCAAGGAGGCGTTTTCCCGGATAGAAGAGGAGCAGGCAGTGCTGCTCGACTCGGACCTGACATATTCCCCTGAGGAGATTCCGGCCCTCCTAAGGGCCCTGGAGCACTGCGATGCCGCGGTCGGGAGCAGGTTCAGGGGGAGGATGGAGGAGGGCGCAATGAGCGCGCTCAACAAGTTCGGCAACCACAGGCTGACCGACATTGCGAATCTCACATACGGAAAGGGGATAAGCGATGTGTGCTCCGGATTCTGGGCATTCAGGAAGGAGGCGTACAAGAGGATGGTGATTGACGCCCCGCATTTCGAATTGGAGGCGAACTTTTTCTCGCAGTGCGCAAAATTGAAGCTCAGGTTATGCGAAGTGCCGGTAAGCTATGGGAAGAGGACCGGGGAGACGAAGCTCAGCCCCCTCCACGGCATCAAAATCGGATTCTACCTTCTTTCCCACAGGCTCTAGTCCAGCCTCAGGAGGAGGAAGCCGTTGTTGGCGAACTCCTGCGTGTACATCCCCGATGCAGCGTAGCTGTCAGCTATCTGCTGCGTCCTTTCCTGGCCCAGCCAGGCCGCGCAGGACGAGTCGAGCGTGAGGTATGAGAAGCCCTTGCCCTTGAGGAAGGAATGTACATCCGCCGCGCTGCGGTTGATGACATCCCGGCTGAACACCTCCACTTCCGGGTCATAGATCATGCTGTCCATGTCAGAGCCGATGACCTTGTTTATGCCGCCGCACAGCGGGAATACAAGGGTGTTCTTGGGCAGCGATTCCCTCATGCTGACATAGCCGATCAGTTCGTCATTGGAGTAGAAGGAGCCGCCCGGAGGCCACTGTACGGTCTGCACCGTGAGCTTCGCGTCAGCGGACGTTAGCAGCGCGAGGAAAAGGAGGGCGTACAGAAACACCGTCTTGGTCTTGCCCAGCTTCTGCTCAAGCTCGGTATATGCAAAGCCTGCAAGCAGGGCGACAGGGATTGAGAAGAACACCCAGAACCTGTGCGGGAAGAGCTTTACCGGCATCGCATTGCCCTCTGTTCCTAGGAACGTGAATACAAGCAGTATGACCGCAAAGAGCATCCAGGCCCGCCCTTCATCCTTCTTCATTATGCGCTGGATGCAATAGCCTGCCCCGAGCAGGGCCAGCAGCATTGCTATCAGCCCTATCCCCACCGCCTGGTCAATCTTGCTTGATTTTGGGGGGAAAAGGATTTCGTCCAGCCCGTAAACAACGCCTCCTGAAGTATCATCCGCGCTTGTCGGGTCGAATAGGCCCTGGAACATGCCGATTCCGGCGAATGTGTCCTCAAGGCCATACTTGAGGAACACCGGCACGTAGTAGATGAGGGATAGCGTGATTCCGATTGCGGCCACTGTAAGAAGCGGCTTCGCGGCTTTCATCCCGCCGCCATAGAACCTGGCGATGAAGTAGAAGGCTGAAATGATGATGAAGATTACCGCTGTAGATGGCTGCGTAACAGCGATTGCCGCGACCGCAACCCCGGCCGGAAGCAGATAATTCTTGTCCTCCACGGATTTCTCATAGCCGTGCAGGGCGACGAACATCAGCAGGATTGCAAGCGTCTGCGCCCATATGAAGTGGCTCATGACTCCCGGGATTATCAGGAGGAAGAAGGTCGCCAGCAAGGCGATTTTCTTGTTTTTCGTAAGTTCGAAGAAGGCGAAGAATGCCATGATCAATGTAAGCCCGCAGAGGAGCGCATTGTAGAATTTCAGCGTGTCGCTCACTGACACGGTCATCTGGTGGATTACGCCCATCAGGACATCGTACGCAGGCGGATACGGCTCCATATAGGTCCTGAAGAATACTTCCCCATCATAGAAGCGGGAAAAGGTTTCTGCTTCTGATATCCACTTGGCGCCGATTGCGTGCAGCCACGGGTCGTCATCCTCAAGATAGGGATAACTGGTGGCGCCCACCCAGAAGACATAGGTGTTTATCGCGAAGAAGAGCAGGATCAGGAGTATCGTCTTGTTATTGGCCAGGGAGAAGCCGGAAAAATCAAGGGAAATCTCCTTCTTGTAGTAGAAGTATCCGAGCGCCGCGGCGGAAATGCCAAGGAAAACCGCCCAGTTGAGCGGTATGTGCAGCAGGTTCATTATGACAGAGAGCACGGCGAAGCCCGCCAGGCCGTAGCCGAAAGCCATCAGGTCCGCCTTCCTTGTGAGCGCGAAGCCCAGGCCGAACATCACGAAGACGAGCCACGCCATTGAGGGGAAGACAAATGCCAGCGCAATCAGGGCGAGCGCCGCAATTCCAAGAGAATAAGGCGGCTTGAGGTATGCCAAAAAGCCGCTGCCGGTTTTTTCATTGCCTTCTTCCATAGCTATCTCCCTTCATCTGTAGTTGGTGAGAATGTATTAAACCCTGACGCATGGAACAGGGAGCGGCGGCTCACCTGCCCTTTAGGGGCGGGCAGTATGAGAAAATCGATAGCGCCGAAACGAATACTGCGATGGCGAGCGCCATTGCCAGATTCCAGGTCAGGGCAAGATATATTAACGCGAATATTACCCCCAGAATGAAATACTGCATGAGCTTTTTCCGGTGCCCGGACTGCATCTTCAGGTATTCCGGCATGCAATCCAGGCAAACGCCAAGCGGGCCATGATGTCCTGACAATCCCAGCCTGCGCATAAGGAGGACGTAATTTCCAAAAACAACATCGTCCATATCCAAGGCATCCGCCTCTGTTTTTTTCCCGCAGAGGCTGCAGAGCAATTTTACCATATCCTGACCCTGTATGTGATATTGCACACGGTTTCAAAAATACTTTGTGTGGCGTAACATTAAAATATAAAAAATATATGCCGAATGGAAAGTTTTTTAAAGAATATCGTATATATCTTGTTGCAAGAGGTGGATATATGTTTGAGATTAATTTTAATAGGGTTAGAATTCTGTTGACATTGTTGGTCCTCTTTGGAGCGGTTATTGGCCAGGATGCGGACTTCTCAGACCCGATGCAGATGGATTGTGAGGCGAATTCCGGAATTGAGAATTTTACCTGCAACATCATGAAGACGCTGCTTAACCTTGGCCCGATGATAGCTATAATAGCGCTTCTGGTTGGCGGTGTGATTTATGTTTACGCAAACATCTTTGTGACTGCGGACCAGAGAGGCAGGTACCATTCCCTTGCCACAAGCCTGGCAGTCGGGGCCGTGATACTCGCAGCCCTCGTTGGCGGGGTCGGATTCATCACAAATGCCGGCATGACATTCCTGCAGCCGGCAGCATGAGCCCATGGATGTGAATCCCGATGCCTGATATCCTAGAGGATTTCTCCGCTGCTGGAGGGGCCGACGGAGGGGGTGCCTTCAATGTCGCCATATACATCATCATATCGATGACGGTCATTGTTGGCATCGCCTACCTGATCTCCAGGGCGATGAACAACCGCAAGCTGGAGGACTGGTCTAAAAACGAGTTCATGCAGGTGCTGATTAGCGCTGCCATAGTAGGAGCGCTTTTCCTGCTCATGAACCCGGGCACCGGAATAATAATTACCCTCTTCAATGGGCTCGTAGCAGGCTCCCACGTCACGATAATAAATGGCGGGGAAACGGTTACAGCCACCGGGTGCGATGCGGCAACCGGAATTTATGACTCTTCCGCGCTCTGCTTTGCCACCAACTACCTGACCATACTTGAGGGGCTGATATTCGGCATCATCGGCTCGTTGTTCTCGCTGGTGGTGATAGTCGACCTTTTCGCAAAATTCTCCATAGACCTTATCATCCTTGAAATCTCGCCATTTGCAGGACTATCCTCGGTTGTCCAGGTAATCAACACGATGCTGCAGTCGCTGATCTTCCTTGGGATAATAGTCGGGGTTGAGAAGGCGCTGATGCATTTTATCGGAATGACCGCGCTGAATGTGTTCCTGCCGATAGGGGTCGTCCTGAGGTCATTTTTCGGAACGCGGAGGATTGGAGGGGCGCTGATGGCGCTGGCAGTCGGGCTGTACATCGTATTCCCGCTAACAATAGCGCTCAATGCGATATCCGTCGGCCAAATTGCTCAGGAAGAGGTCGAGATAATCGACGGGTTCATAGTGGAGCTTGAAAACCTTAGTTTCTTCAACAGCGAACATTTTGAGAGCACGTCTGACTTTGCCGACTCGGAAAGCTGGCTGGCCTACCTAGGAGCATACAAAACGGCCATGTCGGAGGAGGGCCGGTTCATGGACATGCTGAGGCTTGTCCCGCAGCACATGATAAACGTGATATCAGCGCTGGTAGTCCAGATAGTCTTCCTCCCGGTGCTCTCGATAATGCTTACCCTGATTTCCATAAAGGAGCTGGCGAATATCTTCGGCTCAGAGGTGAACCTTTCCAGGTTCGAGGTGTGACTTATGCATAGCGATATTGTTACGAACAGGCGCCTGGCGATGATGATAGTTGCCGTGCAGCTGCTCCTGCTAGGAGCGCTGGTATTCTACCCTGACGGCTTAATCGCGATAGCCGCCATATTCAGCTTTATCGCGGCGGCGGCGGTGTGGCGCTTCGGGTTCCTGCTAAAGCCTTTGATAGCCCGGCAGGCGAACATCCTGGAAGGCTTCGGGAAATATGAGATTCCCCCTTCCCAGGACATCATACTGAAGAAGGAGGGCAACAGATACTACGCTGCGGCCTACCTCCTTGTGAGATTCACCCAGTCATCCACCGAAAAGGGGCCCGAGCAGATAGCGCTCCTCCGGCAGAGCTATGAGCGGGCGCTTTCATCCCTGAACTACGTGTACAAGATATCCAACATGGTCTGCCCGGTTGAGCTTGCGCCTTATGTTGATGACATAAAGGAGAGGCGAAGCAAGGCGGAGACGCGGCTCTCAGAGCTCTCGAGCCTCCCGGCATCTGCCAACCAGGGCTCTGACATGGCAAGGCTCAAGAGGGAAATCGAATCGTGCGGAAGCCAGCTGGAGAGGATACAGAGCGGGGAGAGGCCGATGAGGGTGATGAATTACGCGATGACCTGCGCCTCCAGCCTCTCTAGGGATGATGCAATCGCCAAGGCCAGGCAGCAGGCCGCGGAGCTGAAGACGCTTGTCGCCAGCACGCTGGATACCGAGATACTCCAGCTGAGCGGGGATGATATGAAACGGTGCTTCGAGTGGGAGCACATGCTCCCGGGCAAGGATGAGAGCGAGGAATTCCTTTACTGAAGAAGTGACTGATATGGAAATCGAGGAGAAGATAAAGAGCGGCTCCCCCTTAAGGTTCGTGGATGCTACGAACCGTGACCTTGGGGAAAGGATGATATTCAGCCATCCTGCGGAGCCGCCGCCCGAGCTTCTCCTGAACGACCCCCTGAATTCTATTTACATCGGCCGCACGAGGCTGATGAGGGTTCCGTTCTACTGGACTTTCGAGAAGCTGACAAACCCCCATATCGCCATAGTCGGGGTGACGGGCGCCGGGAAATCATACCTGGTCAAGACATTCCTGACCCGCGCCGCGCTGGTGTGGAACACCAACGCCCTCATAATCGACTGGGCAGGGGAATATGTCGACTGGGTCAGCCAGACCGGCGGGCAGGTCGTCGAGCTTGGGGAGAGGAATTCCCTCAACCTTATGGACCTTGGGGGCAACTCCCCCCTCAACCGGGTCCGGCAGATCATGCGGACATTCATCATACTATTAGAGAGCAAGCTCAAGGATGACGAGACCCGGGTGCTGGAGGAGGCGCTGGAGGAGGCATACCTGGAGAAGGGCTTCACGATGCACGACAAGGGGCAGGAGGGCAGGGAGCCTCCAACGCTCAAGGACGTCCACCGGATTCTCCTGAAAAAGGCCAAAGAGGCCGAATCCGTCTGGATAAAGGAGTACATACTGAATTCCGCCAAGATGGTCGGCAGGTTCACAAAAAAGGGGGCGGACTTCCTGGCCAGGCCCTCGACGCTGAAGCTCGAGAAGCTCACCACTTCTGGGCTTGTGGATATCGTGCTCAAGAACCTGCCTGATGAGGAATTCAGGGTGCTTGCCGGGCTCTCCATCCTGCAGTACCTGAAGGAGAAGATGCGTGATGAGCAGTGGTCCCCGACAAAGGGGCTAAAGCTGTATGTCGTCCTGGACGAGGCATGGAAGATTGCGCAGGACGACCGCAGCGACGCGATAATGATTGTCCGGGAGGGCAGGAAGTACAGGTTCGGGCTGATTGTGGCATCCCAGAATCCGACCGACATCAACGAGGCCATATTTTCCAATGTCGGGACAACATTCATCCTGAACCTAAAATTCCAGAGATACAAGGATTACGTGCGCGGCTCGCTCAGGTATTCCGATTTCATAGCAGAGGCGATTGAGAAATTCGGGGTCGGCAACGCGGCGGTGAATCTGATGTTCTCGGCCAAGACCGACTTTCCAAGAACGTTCCTCATCGACCGGATTCATGGTGAGGAGCCGCTGCAGGAGATATTGATTTCGATGGGCGGCTGCGAGCTCGGCTTCGACCGGAATGAGCTCAAGAGGCGCCTTGTATATGAGGGGATTTCCGTGGACCTGGACTCTGTTTCCGAAAAGGGGAGGATTGATGCTGCCAGGCTTGTCGGGGAATTCGAGGCTGCGGGGCTTAGCAGGACCAGGATGGTTGACACGCTCAATTACCTCGGATTCGGGCTGGAGAAAATCCGGGAATTGTTCAGGGGGGTTGACAGGAATGATGATTGAGATGAGGCCGGAGGAACTGAACCGGGCGCTCCTTTCCATGGGGCTTACAGAAGGGGAGGTCCGGGAAATCGGCTCCGAGTTCTCCAAGAACAACTTCGTGATAGAAGATGAGATGCTGCTGGACAAGCTCCTGGAATTCGGCAAGGACATGTACACCATCATCCGGCTCTTCGAGAAGCTCGGGATCGGGAAGGGGAATGCGGTGCGCATGATGGAAATTCGGCAGAAGCAGAAACTCGGCTCGCTCGTCAACATTTATTCGCTGGAGGTGGAAGACTGATGATATCATCAATCAGGAAGTTCCTGGGAAATGGCAGGAAGAAAAAGGAGGGCAAGAGCGCGCCCAGGCGCAGCTCTGGAACAATCTCAGTTGCCGGGAAGGTAAAGGATGCGGCAAAGCTCTGCACAGAGCTGCGCTCGCTTTCCATGTTCCAAGACGTGGCGAACGATGAGAAGGCGGTCAATGCGATGATAGTCGAAAGCATGGACCGCGCCAGGAATCCCTACAAATTCATAAGATTCAGCTTCGGTTCCGAGGGCGCCCAGGCACAGTTCTCAATCCCCCCGGAAGTGCCTAATCCGGCGATGAGGGAACTCGAGGTGATGAGGACTGTCTTCACGCTGCTCTCGCTACTGGAATCGAAGAAGGCTTTTTTGCCGGATAGGGAGGACATGTACTCCAAGGTTGTTCGCGCATTCGAATTGAGCTCGGACTTCATGGACGCCGAGCCCCTCAGGATGAAGTACGAGCTGGGGAGGTACGAGCAGGAGAATTCCTCCATGAAGAGCGAAGTCGTACGCCTGAAGGAGGAGAATGAGGGCCTCAACCACCAGTTCGTAGAGCTTGAGAAGAGGAGCCAGAAGCTCGAGGAGCGCATAAGGCAGCTTGAGACCCTGACGGACAATGAGCTGGACCGGGAGATAGTTAGCTGGGTGGAGGAGCATTATGGCAGGCTCAATGAGCAGAAGTTCTGCAATTCATTTTCAGTAAGCGGAAGCCGGCTGGAAGAGCGCCTTGACGCGCTGTCAAAAAGGGGGGTGATCCGCCTTGTGTAGGGGGAAGATAGAGCTCTCCAAAGTGAAGCTGGCGGATGATAAGGAGAAGTCCGAACCGGGCAACTCATACGAGATTGAGATAATCGGCTCCATCCCGCCCGAGAGGGCAGTGATAGTGCTGGGGGTCAAAAAGTGAGCCTGAAAGGGTCCATTGCCGCTTTCGCGCTGCTGCTCGCGATACTGGTCGGCTACAGCATGCTCTTAGCGCCCCATGAAAAGCCCGCCGAGCCAGCGGTTTCCGAGAATTTCTCATTCGACATGTCCATCCTGGAATACGGCCTGCTTGACAGCGGCAGTGGGGAGGGCTCCAGGGCATTCGTAACAGCCCAGATAGAGTCCTATGGAACCGAGAATGCCACGATAGAGATGCTGCTGCTGGAGAAAAAGCCCCTGGAGAAGGTATATGTTGTCGTGGACTACTATTCCTCAGCAGAGAAAAGGGCGATAACGGACGGGATTGAAAGGAGGCTTCTGGAATACGGCATCGAAGCCGAGAGCATCTACCTTTACGAGGCAGAGGGGATTGAGGATGGGGTAATAATCATACCTTCGGATGCGATGCCGGACAGGATTCCTTCCGAGAGCTTCGGAAGCATCCTGAACGGGAATGCGGTAATATTTTTCGGCAAGCCCCTGGACGTCGCAATGGACCACTCGGGCTCCCAGAGCGTAATCGGCAGCAGGCTTTATGGTGAGCTGAACCTCACATATGATGAGCGAAACGGGATATCAAGCTCTTTCGGGGGCCCGAACATCCACAGGGCCGGAAGCGCGCAGGTTGCGGAGTATGGGGATGGGTATCTGGTCCTCTACGGGGACCTTGTTTCCCCGGGATATTCTGACGAGGTCGCCTCGCTTATACTCGGGCAGTCATGGCAGTCCGGAAGGGAGTGGACCTCAGTCACGCCCGGGCTGGAGGGGGGCATTGAGGCGTTGGGCCTTTTCACAGACCGGGTTGAGCCGGGGGATTATTACCTCAGAATTCTTGTCGATGCCTCATCAGGGATGGACTCCGCACTCGGGCTATTCGACATAGGCCAGCTAAGGGACAGGGATGACACGCTGAGGCTGCCGGATGTTTCTGGCAGCGGCTCACCAATAGAATATTCCTTCGAACTGAGGGATGAGCTGGATTATCCGACGATGTTCGAACTGAGCCTTCGCTTTTTCAAGGATGGGGGGATTGTTGATACTGTATTCGCAGAGCCCATTACGATGAAGACCATTTCGCGCGAGAGCGGCAGTGTTGAGGCTAACCTGAGCGCTGGGGATTATGTGGTCAGGCTCATCGACCAGGATGGCAGGATTCACGCATCCGCATACACTCATATCCAGGAAGTGGACATCGAGCTTGTTAGGATAGCCGGCGCGGACCACGTGTTCCTGATCAAGGTTGACGGGAAGCCCGCCGAGTCGGTCCCGGTCACGCTAACTGCTAACGGGAATGCGGTCTTCGAGATGCACACGAACAAGAATGGGGAAATCAGGAAGGCGCTCTCCCTTGCCGAGGGGACGCACACATTCAAGGCCGAAGTTGGCGGGGAGAGCGGGATAACGTATTACAGGAAAGGGGGCGCTGGCGCCTCGGGGATGCTCTACCTTGTGATGCTCCTTGGGGGCGCATTCCTGGTTGCCGCAATGGCGGTAAAATCCAGGGGCGGCCGGAAATGGGGCATAAGGACCCACCTCAGGCCTGCCGCTGCCTCAAGAACGCTCAAAATCCCCCATGGCACATTCATCGAGATATTCAGGAGGACCCAGGAGGACCGTGCGGCCGGGCTGCCGATTTCAGTTTCAGACCTCCGGATTGGGATGCACAAGCACTCTGTTTTCAGGGGATCGCCCGTTTTCCTGACCGATTCCAACATCTACCATGTTCTTGACTCGCTTGTCCGCAAGGGGCGCTTCCTCTCTTACGGTGGCTATTTCCTGCCATCAGAGATGGCTGGCGGGAAACCGATAGAGTACTGGGTCATCAGGAGGAAGCTCTCGGATTATTTCATCGAGAGGGGGGAGGAGCTGCCAGTAGTTAAGGGAGCTGACTTTCAGGTCAGGGGAAAGATGCTCCACATATGGCAGGAGCTGGACCCGGAGCTTCTGGCTTCCCTGGCAAGGAAGGCGGACAACATAATCATATTCCCTGATTCCCGGAGGAAGGGGGAATTCATGAAGAAGGCATCCTGCCCGGATCCCTCATGGATGAAGGTATTGCTCGAGATACAGTATGGAAGGATTTACTGCCAGACCCTTGATGAGTTCCTGGAGCGGGGGTTGTATGGCAAGGGCTGAGCTGCTTTTTCTTCTGCTATTTCTATCGTGCTCCTATGGGCTTATTGACCCTCCAATTTTGGAGGTGCACCAGCACAACATAGATAACGCGCCCCCGGATGAAGTTCTGCATGAGAACGCACTTGACCTGGAGGAGCGGACCCCGACCCTTGAAAACCCGAGGGTTTTCTTCTACGTCAGGATTCTTACGATTAGCCCGTCCGTGAACTACAGCATCAACTCGAAGATGCATCCTGAACTAATCTGGCTTGTCGCAGAGCAGCACCAGAGGAGCTTCACCGAGGAAGGGGGGGACGAGGACTCGTGCACAGCCTGGAGGCGGGAGAGGACTTATGGGGACCTTGAGATTGGCACTGTCAGGGCGGAATACACTGTTGACGGGCTAATCGAGAGCCAGGAGGGGGAGACCGTCTTCAATATCGCCAATGAGACCCAGCTTCTGGCAAACAATGAGACGTACAGCTCGATTATGAGGGTCCCATTCGACCGGCCATGGACATCCGCCCTGCTTGACCTTTTTACCCACCACATCTTGGGGGACATGATTGACCTGACCAGCTATGAGGAATCGCTTGCATATGCATCCCCATATCCTGCCGGCAGCATTGACCCAAAGAACGTGACCCGGGATGCAATCAGGGTGGTGAACCCGCACCTGAATGTGACGCTTTATGCGCGGTTCAGCATACCATATGTCGGCACATACCGGCAGCAGGAAGAGGACGAGGATGACGACTGCAGCTGGGGGGATACGGTGGATGAAGAGGGAAACTATCCGTTGTATGATGAGGATTTTGCCTCTTATGAAGTCCAGAATGACTACATGACGCTGATTCCTTATTCCCCGCATTTCTTTTCCTTTGAGGCCAATGTAACTGAGGACGTGCCCCTTGTCACTTCCCTCTTCTCCAATTCGAAGCTTTACAAATACTATTCGACCATGGACGGAGAGACCGCAGCTTTCCATTACCTGAATTCATTCGAGGTTGTCAATGACAGCTATGGCATGCAGACCATCATGGCGGTTCCGGCAGAGAAGGGGCTGCTCATCCTGGAGGATCCAAGGGCCGCAGAGAACTATACCGGGCAGCATACCATCGTGCTGACCAGGGAAGGAGAGGTCCTCCGGAACGCCGGGCAGCTCAATTCCATTGACTACAATTATTCCAAGGTATATTACATCAATGAGTTCTTCTACAACCTTTCTGAGGGCGAGCATGATATCGGGATGGAGTTCTACACCTGGTTCGGGCAGTACAACGCAAGCTACAACCTCACCGTGCGCTCTGATACCAGCTTAAGGGTCGATGCCAGGCACGCTGGGGATGGAATGATGGTTGCCACCTGCCTGCTGAGCGCCAGGGGGATTCCGGTTGCCGGGCAATCTGTCGAGATGACGGTCGGGAACGAGACAAGGCATGCCGTTACGAACGGGCTTGGGATGGGCGAGGCCGAATTCAGCCCCATGGCCAGCCGTGGTATTGTGACCGCTGAATTCAGGGGTACGGCAGGCTTGATTCCATCCAGTGCCATGGGCCATTATTATGTGCCTATGGAAAGCGAATCCGGCTGGGGAGTGCTGGACGACAACCTGGGCCTCCTGATTCTGCTAAGCATGATGTTCGCAGTTGCCGCCTTCAGCGCAATGAATGCAGCCACAACCAGCTTGCTAGCTGGAGGAGCCGCATTCGGCTCAATGTTCAACAAGCTCTTCCCCTTCGCCAAGGGGCTGCCCAGGGGAAAGAAGATGATCAGGGTGAAGAAGGGCAAGGAAGCCCTGGCATCGATTGCAATGGCAGTGCTGACCGGAGGGGCGAGTGCCGGGGCTGGCGGAAAGTTCATCATGGAAAAACTCGGCGAAAAGGCTGCCGAGAAAGGCGTGAAGGACAAGGTTGCAAAAGAAGCCGGGAAGAAGGTTGAGAAGAAGGCGGCCGAAAAGGCAGGGAAAGGTGGGCTTGACAAGAAGACGAAGGCCAGGATAGAATTTGAAGGCGGAGCAGCCCCTGGAGGAGAGCCCGGGGATGACAAAGGAAAGAAGAGATACACGCCAGAACAAGTGAAGGAAATCGAAAAAAGGGAGAATGAAAAGGATGCAAAAGAAAGAAAAGAAAGAGAAAAGGCACGCGCCAGATTCAGAAGGTCCCAGGACAAGGTTTCCCCCAAAGTTGTTGGAGAGGTAAGAGATGCTTTTAGGAATGCAAGGGAAGAAAAGATTAGAGAGGTTGAGAGAGTCCTTTCAGAGAGAGGGGATGAAGGATTCCGGTCTGAAAGCCTGGAGAGACTAAGAGGGACAAAGATTTATGTGGTGGAGCAGAACACCTGGGCATCCGAGATGGAGAGGATTGAGAAGGATCCAAGTTCAACGTATGCTTATTATGACCGTGAATCCAACGAAATATATGTTAGCCAAAAACGTGCTCATT
The DNA here is from genome assembly GCA_043812915.1 of Microcaldota archaeon. GTDB lineage: Archaea > Micrarchaeota > Micrarchaeia > Anstonellales > Bilamarchaeaceae > CAYVTJ01. The sequence goes on from JBDRLQ010000006.1 coordinate 20,121, forward strand.
TAGATTCTACGAGGGAGAAAAGCATCAGACATGAAGTTGACCATGTGGTGTGCAATTACCAGAGCACAATTTTATGTGAAGGCCATGCTGACGCATCCGCAAAAATGCAGATGGGTGAGAGATTCCACCCCATGCTTGTCACTTATGAATACCCAATGAAGACATATGAGA
>JBDRLQ010000007.1:0-70069 GCA_043812915.1 Microcaldota archaeon
GAGGCAAAAACTACAATGGGGAACATAAAATTCCCGGATGACTACGAGGGCAAGTGGGTCATACTTTTTAGCCACCCGGCGGACTTCACACCTGTATGCACCACTGAGTTCATGACATTCGCGTCAATGCAGGAAGAATTCAGAAAACTCAATGCTGAATTGATAGGCTTGTCTATTGACAGCATCTATGCCCACATCGCATGGCTCAGGACAATAAAGGAGAAAATTGAATTTCATGGAATGAAGGATGTCGAGGTAAAGTTCCCGGTAATCGAGGATCTTAGCATGGAAGTGGCAAAGAAATATGGCATGGTACAACCCAACGCATCCAGTACACAGGCAGTCAGGGCTGTTTTTGTAATAGATGATAAAGCGAAAGTCAGGGCAGTGCTTTATTACCCCCTGTCAAACGGAAGAAACATGGACGAGATAAAGCGCCTGCTCATCGCAATGCAAAAATCGGATAAGGAAGGAATCGCCACGCCAGCAAACTGGCAGCCTGGAGACGATGTGATTATACCTCCACCTGGCTCCTGCGGCTCGGCAAAGGAGAGGAGTGAAACACAAGAAGATGGAAAATATTGCTTGGACTGGTTCATCTGCTTCAAGAAAGAGAGTGGAAAAAAATAATCAGTTTCCCTTCCTTTATTCTTTTTACTTATATTTGAGTAGATGCATATTATAAGAATTTGCAGGCGTATTACGCTTAAGGGTTTCAAATCGAGATTGTTTTTCACTAGAGGATACTGCACGAAGATGACGGGTCTTTAATTGAGATGAGAGGACACTTTAATATGAAAACCGACCCAGAATGCATTCCATGCTTCCTGAATCAGGCGCTCAAAGCGATGCGCATTGCTGGCGATTTCGATAGCGCCAAAAAAGAAAGGGTCCTGAAAAGAATAATGGCAAAATTGGCGAATCTGGATTTCGAGCTGAGTCCGCCAGAATTCGCACTGATTGTATATAAAATCTTAGAGGAAGAGCTTGGTGGAAATGGATTTTATGATAAAATCAAAAAAAGTGACAGCATTTTCGCTGAAAGCTTAATCCCTATCGTAAAACAGATAATCACTGAATCAGATTATCCTCTATATGAGCTTGCAAAAATAGCCATACAAGGAAACAATATGGATTTTGCAATTCACACCAACTATGATATCAAAAAGCACATAAGGGAAAACATGAAGGGCGAACTTGCCGTGGATGATTTTGAATTGATGAGAAAAGATATGCTCCTGGCCGAATCAATCGCATATATCGTCGACAATGCTGGAGAGGCAGTTTTAGACAGAATGCTGATCGAGGAGATGACGAGGGTATGCAAAGCTAGGATAACTGTCCTGGTCCGCTCCAAGCCGATACTAAATGATGTTACTACTGAGGATGCGAAAAAAATTGGGTTCGAGCGAATACCGAATGTCAAAATAGAACGCGTAGATACTGTTTTTCCATTTATTGGCAAATCAGAAAAAATCGCCGAAATCCTCAAAAAATCTGATTTGATTATAAGCAAAGGCCAGGCAAATTATGAATGCCTTTCAGAATCTGAAGCCAACATCTATTTTTTGCTGATTGCCAAATGTGATGTTATCGCAAGGAATATCGGGGTTAGTAAAGGCAGTTGTATTCTAATGAATAAAAAATTGAAGACTAATGTTGTTAGACAATAACAAGAATCTGATTTAGCATTATGAGGAAAAGTATCAGAAGAATGATTCCCGAAAACAGATGTATATGTTTGATGTATCTTTCTTTTGCTTCCCCTATCTTTTCTGTTGAAGTTTTTCCGAAATATATGGTAAGCGCTATGATAACCATCGGGAGGACGAAAAGAAATTATAAAGTACTAGATATGAAAGGGTTTGAATGGTAGCAGCCTTTGCTATCATTCCTAATACGACTGAGTAGGGTCCAGAGGAACATGGGATGAGAAATAGGTTTTTAAATGTTATGAATATATATTCATAAGTATGGTAAGACCAAAAAAGTGCAGGCTGGTGTATGCAGAGCCTGATGTCACATATTTCAAGCCAAGAGCAGTGCCGCTCATGGATCTTGAGGAAGTGGAACTTCCTGTTGAGGAATTCGAAGCTATCAGGCTCAGCGATTTGGAATGCCTTAAGCAGGCAGAGACAGCAAAAAAAATGGGCATCTCGCAACCAACCCTTCACAGGTTGCTCCAGTCTGCCCATAAAAAGATAGCAAATGCACTTGTTAATGGGAAGGCCATCAAGATTTACGGGGGAAATTATTCAGTAAAGAAAAAAACGAGGTGACCTTGAACAAGTTCAAGGACCTCCTTTTATAAAAACGAGGTGAATTTAATGCCAGGTGGAGATGGAAGAGGCCCTGCGTGGGTCCAAGGAAGATGGAATTGTAGAAGAGGATTTGGAAGGGGCGTGGGGATTGGCTTTGGTCGCGGAGGCGGCTTCGGCAGAGGATTTGGAGCAGCATATCAGACATTTGCCCAACCTGCAAAAGAGGATGAAATCGGTGAACTGGAATCCTATGCCAATGGGCTGAGGGCAGAACTGGAAGCGGTAAGGAAAAGAATAGTTGATCTGGGGAAAAAGTGATTAAATGAAAATCGCAGTTTCAACTTCGGAAGGGGGCTTGAAGGACATTGTATGTCCAGTTTTTGGTCGGTGTCCCACATTCACCATAATTACCACTAACGAAAAGAGTATCGAGAAGACCGAGACCCTACCTAATCCTGGGGGCCAAGCAGGTGGTGGGGCGGGTGTTGCTGCAGCACAGGCCGTCATTAATACTGGTGCAGATGCGGTGATAACAGGTAACTGTGGTCCAAATGCACTGGCAGTGCTTCTACAAGCAGCTGTAAAAGTATACTCAGCTACAGGTACTGTTGAGGATGCGGTTAAAGAGCTGCTTGCCGGAAAGCTTTCAGAGGTAAGCGCTCCCACTGCTCCGGGCCACCTTGGCATGGGCTTTGGAAGAGGCAGAGGAAACCGTGGTGGGGGATTCAGAGGTGGCAGAAAGTGAAGATTGTAGTTGCAACAGAGGGCGGCTTGGATGGAAATGCAGCCACGCATTTTGCCCATTGCTCCCATTTCGTTGTTTTTGAAGAAGAGGATGGCAGAATGAAAAATACCGAAATCGTGGAAAATCCTTATTTTAAGGAACATATTCCCGGCGTAATCCCGAAATTTGTGAAAAGCCTTGGTGCAGATGTTCTTATCACAGATGGGATAGGACCATCGGCAATAGCTCTTTTTGGAAAGATGAATATTGAGGTATTGTACGGAGTCAAGGGAAAGGCAAGGGATTTGGCTGAACGCTATCTGGAAGGAAAGCTAAAACCAAACGAAAATTCATGCAATCATTGAACTATTTTAGGAATGTGTTGTGGTAAAAACAGTCACAAAAGAGGAGAAGAATGATAATCGGTATTACAGGCGGAAAAGGAGGTACTGGAAAGACGGTTTTGGCAGTGAATCTTGCAGTCACACTTGCCAAAATGGGAAAGGATGTCGCTTACCTCGACTGCGATGCAGACTGCCCAAGTTCACATATTATAGCGGGTACGGAATTAAGAGGAAGGGAAGAGATCCGCTCTTTTCTTCCACAATTCATCGAAGAGAAATGCATGCGCTGCGGAAAATGCGTCAATGTGTGTGAATTCAATGCCCTTTATCAGCTAAAAGACAAGGTACCCACGTTAGCCAGTTCCCTGTGCAGCGGATGCGGTGCATGTATGATTGCATGTCCGTGCGGTGCCATTGAAGAATCGAGCAAGGTCATAGGGTGGACATACACGGCAGAGAAATATGGCGTGGAATTTTTTTCCGGTGAGCTGAAGCCTTCAGAGCCACTGAGCGAGAAGATTGTGGATGCCGTCAAGCAGAGGGGACTGGCAAGGAAGCATGAAATCGTGATTGTGGATACCGCTGCTGGTGCACACTGTCAGGTGGTATGTGCCTTAGAAGACTGTGATAAGGCGGTAGCAGTTACAGAACCGACTTTCTTTGGAGAGCATGACCTAAAGGTTATCTCAGAGCTCCTGAAAAAGCTTGAAATACCGTATGAAACGGTTGTAAACAGAAGCACCATATCCGACAGGAAAATAGAATCGAGCCTGCAGATTCCTTATGACAGGGCCATGGTTGAATGTTATGTCGAGGGCATTCCAATTGTTGAAAAATTCCCTGAGCACCAGATCTCAAAGAAGATATTCTCGTTTGCGAAGAGGTTGATTGGATGAAAGTGGCAATCCTTAGCGGAAAGGGGGGTACTGGAAAATCCTCATTTACATCTTCATTGGCACTTAGCATGTCAAAGAAAAAACTGGTTCTTGTTGATGCTGATGTGGACTGTCCGAATCAGCACATCATGTTTCCAGGAAAAACATTGCGCAGGGAACCGCTGCACGTATCAAAGACTGCTGTTTTTGATGAGACTAAACACAATGCCTCTTCTCGCTGTGCAGAAGTCTGTCGATTTGGTGCCATAAAGATAGTCGATGGTAAAGCGATTATAGATAGGATAAAATGCGAAGGATGCGGTGCCTGCGTTCTTGCATGCCCTGAGGCCATAAAGCTTGTTCCGAAGTTAAGCGGAGAACTGATCGTAAGGGAAACACAGCAGTTTCCGCTTGTTTACGGAAAGCTGGAGCCTGGAGAGTCCGGAAGCGGCAGAGTGGTTTTTGAGGTAAAAAAAGCCGCTGATTCCATCGCAAAGGAGAAGGGTGCGGAATTGATTCTTGTGGACGCGCCTGCCGGCATCGGTTGTCCTGTGATAGCGGCTGTGATAGGTTGTGATTATGCAGTTGGGGTTGTTGAGCCCACTCCCGCCAGCATAGCGAACCTCGAAAGGGCTCTTGAGGTAGTCAGGCATTTTAGTATTCCGTTCTCGGTAGTGATAAATAAGGCGGGCATATCCGAAATATATGAGAAAAAAATCAAGGAATGCTACGGGGACAAAGTGATTGCACTGATACCTTATGACGAAGAGGTTCCCCGTCTGCTTGCCCAGGCAATCCCACCCATTCGCGGAAACGGAAAGGGAGCTGAGGGGTTCAAAAAAGCTGTTGAGGCCGTTGAAAAAGCTATGGAAACTTTTAGTCGAGCTGATTAGTTTCTTCTTGGATTAAAAGGCTTCAGCAGTTCTTGCACTCATGTATTCTGTGTTTGGTCCCATCAGGGTGTATGCATTCATCCCCAGAATGTTTGTGGCCCTTGCACTTTTTGCAATTGCAGTCTTTGCCTTTATGTTTGTGTAGCATGAAGAACCAATGCATAAGGACTTTTATAAATCTATTATCAGTCTTGCATCCTTCAGAGGCAGAAATTTATTGGATAACTCTCAGAATTTTTCGCCAGGCCTTCTCGCGGCTGTTTCATGGATGTCCAGGGGCACTACCTGCGGTTTCCTTTTTTTGTAAACAGAGATGAATGGCAGCCCTTTGAACAAGTCCTCGATTTGGTCTATTTCATCTTCAGATAGGTGGGGGACTGGGGAATGGCGAAGAGGAGTGTCTATCTGGACTTCGTCGGGCTTCAGTTCACGTGCAAGTTCTGCCATCTTTCCCGCGGTTTCCTGGTTATCTCTTATAAACATCATCTGCAAAGCAAACTTCCCCCCGAACTCTTTCCTGAAATCCCTCAATCCATCAAGAACAGTCTCGAAATCGATACCTTCGATTGGTTTGTTTATCTTCTGGAAAAGTCGCTCGTCAGGTGCATCTAACTTGGCTGAAACGATGTCTGCTCTGCTTAGCTCCCTCCTCACCTCTTTCAAGTGCAATAGGGAAGAATTTGTAAGAACGACGACCGGAAAGCCAAACGTCTGCGCGAATTCTATCATGTCACCGAGCTTTTGATTGAGGGTCGGTTCACCAGTGCCGGAGAAGGTTATCACTTCGCTAGTGCTTTTATCGACCCTCTTAAGCTCTTTACATACCTGTGCATACTCCACGTATTCTTCTCTTTCCATTGTCTTGTTCTTTGTCTTCCCCAACTGGCAGTAAACGCAGTCAAATGAACATATCTTCTTCATGCTGCATATGGGATCCACGCCCAGTGATTTGCCAAACCGCCATGATGGGACGGGTCCGTAGACTGTTTTCATGATTTCTCACATAGATATTACTCAAAAATAATATAAGTTTTACATGCAAGATATTGTACGAAAGTGCTGGATGTTGCATGTTTGACGACGGTGCCATCCTGAAATCGGCGGACATCCCCGAGGCGTGAAAACAGAAGCTTAGCATAGCCATGGGGAGCAGTGGCGCCAGCCACTCAATCCCCTAGGCGTTTGATTTACTATTTTTTTAATAACAAATGGATGTACAATTAATTTTCAGGATCCGCAAAATCCTCGGTGTAATGCAGAAGAGACATGATTTGAGCCGTGGGCAGTTCACCCGCTTTCTTAATCTCCCGGCATACTATCTATCTTGCCGAAATCCCCGTCAAAAAGGAAATCGAAGAAATCGTGCGCCAGCATGCCCACATAGCGCAGCGCGCCCGCATTCTGGTATTTCCTGTGCATGCTCTTTAGCTCAGGCGGGATGGCCGCCCTTTCCGCATAAACCGTTGCCGCCTCCTTCCTCATGACCGCGAACACCCTCCCATGCATGGTCAGTATCCTGGCGCGTATCATGCCTATCAGCTCTTCCACGCCCGGCCTGCCCTGCCCAGGCGCCTCTATGACGGTCATTCCCATGCCGAGCGAGTCCGCCCCTATCACATAAAGCCCGCTTCTCCTCTCCAGCACGAATGGCAGCGTCTTGTGCTCGTCCGTCTCGAAATGCGTGTTTATGCCGTTCGCCCGGTTGAGCTCCGTCGCTAGCGCAAGATTGGTCTGGTTCACCCACAGATTGGGGTTGCCGATATGCTCCCGGTTTATCTCCTTGAGGAATTTTCTTAGCTTCGGTTCGCTCACCCGCATCTCCGCGTTCTTCGCGTACAGGCTCGCATTCCACATGGCTATGGAATCAAACCTCTGGGACAATAGAAGCGCCTCGTCAAGGGACAATGCGCATGTTTCCACCGCGCTAAAGAGCCCGACTATAGGTATGGGCAGGTTGGGCGAGTTGAAGTTGACTGGATGGGCGATGCCTAGCGCAAGCTGGTCTTTCCCCTGCATCCTGAAGAGGATATCCAGCATATCGTACATGCCCATGCCCGAGAAGAAGGAAGCCATGCTATTCGGCACCCTCTTGTAAAGGATGTCTTCCCTCACCTCCAGCGCAGCTTCAATATTCGCCATCCACAGCAGGATGTGGGGCCCGTTCGGCTCCTTTAGCGGAGCGGTCAATTCCACTGACGGCACCGCCATCAGCCCGAGCAGGGCCGCGGACTTTGACATCAGGTTGAACATCTGTTTCTCGAAGGAGTTGTGTGTTGTGAGCGCGTAATAGTCGCTATGGTAGAACAGGGCTTTCCTCAGGTTGTCTGTCAGGGATGACACGCCGTCGTCGTAGGGCACCAAGCCCTGCATTGCCTGCCTGCTCCCCATGGGCGGCGTAATTGCGCCGAAATGCGAGTGCGGCACGAAAAAGAAATGATCCGGCTTCTTGTGCATGGCCGCGCCCTTCGCCTGCCAGATCGCCTGTTCGACCTCGCCCCTGGATGCGTCCTTCTCCAATGTTATTGAGCGTATGAACTGCTCCCTCTTGAGTTCAAGCCCGTTCTGGTCTGGGTCGTAGAAATACAACGTCAGCTTTCCGTCATCGTGTCTTCTGGCGAGTATGCAGAAGTTCGAGCTTTTCCCGTCCAGCCCGCGGTTGAAAATCAGCTCTGCTCTGGGGTACAATGAGCGGAAGAATGCGCCGTTGATGTTTTTTCTATGTGCGAGGGGAAAGCCTGCACGCTCCATCCCGGAGACCAGCCTGTCCTCCACTTTTCCTCCTGCTCTCATCTCTTCACCGTGTTTTATTATGGCTGATTGTATTTTTAATTGCCAAGGTCCGGGAAAACCCCGGCACAATGCGGAAGAGATACGCCATTGAGCATCAGGACGCAATGCGCAACGGGGATGCGGGTTCCATTTGCCCAATGTCCGTAGCGATTCTATCGTGAGCCGGACAATGGAGCGGCGTGGCGCCAGAGCGTCATAGGGCCTGCTAGCCGGCCATCTTTCTGAGCAGGTAACTGGTAAGGAAAGCGGCTGCAAGAAGGAGGATTATCGTTGCCCCGGACGGAAGGTCGAAAACATATGAGAGCCACAGCCCCCCCAAGGTCAGGATGGCGCAGGCAATCACTGAAAAGGCCATCATGCGCCCCAGGCTATTTGTGTGCTGTTTCGCTATGGCAGCTGGCAGCGTGAGCAGGGCTATTACCAGTATTATGCCAACCACCTTTATCATCACAACAACGCTGAGCGCGACCAGGCACAGCAGGAGGAGGTAAAGCCGCCTGGTCGGAACGCCCGAAACCTCCGCGAATTCCTCGTCGAAGGACAGCGCTTTCAGCTCCTTGTAAAGGAAAAACGTGAATATTATGATGACCAGGTCCAGAATGCCCATAACTGCAAGCTCAAGCACGGGCACTGTCAGGATGTTGCCGAACAGGTAGCTGAAAAGGTCCGGCGCGTAGCCCTCGCTAAGGTGTATGAAAAGTATCCCAAGGGCCATTCCGACGGCCCAGAATATCCCTATGGAAGTGTCTTCGCTGATTTTGGTTTCCTTTGATACGATTCCCATGCCCAGTGCGGACAGGACGCTCCATGGAACGGCGGTAAGAATCGGGTCGGCGTTTATCAGGTATCCAAGCCCGATGCCCCCGAAAGCGGTGTGGGCAATCCCGCCGCTTATCGCGACTATCCTCTTGACCACAACGTAGGTGCCGACTATCCCGCAGGCTATGCTCACAAGGAAGGCCGCGGCAAACGCGTTTCTCATGAATTCATACTGCAGGATGTCCATCTTAGTCATGCCTCCCAAGGACCCTGTGCGGCATGCCGTGCGCAATCAGCTCAATCGGGCACTGGTAGGTTTTCTCGATGAACTTCACGCCTTCCTTTGTTTTGCCGTGGTAGTAGAGCTTTACGTTGAGGCAGGCGATTTTCTCTATGTAAAATGACGCGGCTGTTATGTCATGCGTGATAATCACAATCGCCATGTCCTGTTTCAGTTTGTTCAGCAGCTCATAGAAGTTTTTCTGGGCCTCGGGGTCGATGCTCGATAGCGGCTCGTCGAGGAGGAGCAGCTCCGGTTTTTTTACCAGCGCCCTTGCGACAAGGACCCTTTGCAGCTGCCCTCCGGAAAGCTGGCTTATCTGCCTGTTGGATTGCGGCAGCATGCCCACCTTGTCCAGCGCATCCATGGCATCTTCCCGGTCCTCTTTGGTAAACCAGCTTCCAAAGCCCCTTTTTCCAAGCCGTCCCATCAGCGTAACCTCAAGCACGGTTATCGGAAAGTCCCTGTTGAAAGTTGCGACCTGCGGGACATATCCGACTTTGTCCCTTGCCTCCTTGGGGGATTTTCCGAAAACCTTTACCACTCCTTTTGCGGGCTTGAGCAGGCCCAGTATTATCCTGAACAGGGTTGTCTTTCCCCCTCCGTTGGGGCCTATGATGCCGACCAGGTCCCTTTTTTCTATCGACAGATTGATATCGTGAAGCGCGGGCTGCTCATCATAGGAAAAACAGACCCCGCTCATCTCTATGGCATCGGACATGGAAATCAAACTCGGTTGGAATAAATAAAAAGGCAGCCTATTCCATGGAACTGGCAAAGGCGTTTGCAATCTGCTGCATGTTGCGCAGGTAATCCTTGTCAAGCGGGTCTATGAGGACAACGCTTCCTCCGATTTGTCCGGCAACCGTCCGCGCGCTATCAGCGCTGAACTGCGGCGATGCGAAAATGACCTTTATGCCGTGTTCATCCGCCTCGTCTATTATGCGCTGCAGGTTCTGCGCGGTAGGCTCCTTTCCAGCTTCTTCCATCGCGACCTGCTCCAGGCCGTATTCATGCGCGAAATATCCCCAAGCAGGGTGGAAGACTATGAATTCCCCGTCCGTCTTGTTTTCAAGCGTAGCCAGTATGGAGGAATCCAGTGCATCGAGCCTGGCCATGTAATAATCGGCGTTCGCCTTGTAGTAGGCAGCGTTTTCAGGGTCTTCCGCAACAAGGGCTTCATATATGTTCTGAACCATGACAATGGCGTTCTTCGGCGAGTTCCATATATGGGGATCAAGGCCGGTGTGGGCATGCTCCTGCTCTTCCGCCCCCTGCGCGTCGCCTTCATGCTCATCATGCCCGTTTTCCATCTCGATAAGGGTGATGCCTCTTGAACAATCGATGATTTTCATGGAGGGATTGACGCCCTCTATATCCGCCATCCAGGCATTTTCAAATTCCACGCCGGAGCCGACCTTGAAATACAATCCGGCAGCAGCAACTTCCGTAAGCTGGGACGGGGTAGGCTCATACGTGTGCGGGCTCGCCCCGGAAGGAATCATCACTATTACATCCACTTTCTCCCCGCCGACGTTTTCAACGAATTCCGCCTGCGGCATGATAGTTACCACCACCTTCATCTTTTCCTGCTGCTCCGAAGGTTCTTCATGGCCCGTGCAGCCAGAGAGCATGGAGAGGAGCAGCATTACTGAAAGGAGAGCTATTTTTTCCATCATTGTTCACCTGAACCTTTTTTGGAAATATAGATTAATAAATTTTTCCAACATAATTATTAACTATGGGGAAAGGCAGCGGGAAAATTAATAAGAAAAGCGCGTTCGCGGGAAATGAATCCCTTGCGATGGGCGCATTATTCGCGCTTGGGCTCTTTGCATGCCCCCGCCCAATGTGCTTAGGAACGGCCGCGGCGCTCCTGCTAAACGGGATGAGGCAGAAGGCGATGGTGATTTTATGGAAATAATCTCAATCTCAATAGATAAGGGGACTTTGAATGACCTGAATAACACCCAGGAAAAGCTCGGATTCAAAAGCCGCTCGAAACTGCTAAGGGCTACAATAAGTTCGCTCCTGAACGAATATTCCGTTCTGGACGGGCTATCCGGCCACTGCGACGTTGTTTTCACGGTAACCTTCGAGCAGCATAGTGGCGGGGGATTCGGCAGGATTATGAACGAATTCGAGGGGATAATACGGACCGAGATACACCAGCACCATGCCAAGACGTGCCTGCGGGTGATTATAGTCTGCGGGGACGCCCGGAAGGTGAGGGATTTTTTCGTCGCACTGAAAAATGAGAAAGGGGCCAAATCGGTGGCCTACTCGGTTTTATGAAATCCCGACGGTCCGGAAGCGCTAATTTTAATCCTATCGCGCGGAAATCACGATTATGCCTGACTGGACAGTGACGGCCCTGATTGCGTTTTTCCTATTCGGCCTGCTGAATGTGATGCAGAAGATATACCGGAAAAAATCAAGCACTCGATGAGCCTGGTCATTCTTGTCGCATTTGGGGATTCTCTCCTGATGCTGCTTGCCTTGGTCAACGGCTTTTCGTGTCCTGATTTGCCCACTCTGCTTATCGGTATCTTCGCAGGTGTCCTCGGAGCCCTCGCGTTCATCCCATATATGGAGGCTATCCACAGGGAAGAAGTCTCGAGGGTGATTCTCCTGCTCAACCTCGTTCCTCTGTTCGTACTTGTAATCTCATTTTCTTTCTTGATGAAGTCCTTACTACTGCCCAATACGGGGCATTCGCATGCATCCTTGCGGGAGCGGTCCTAATCTCTATCCGGAGCTTCAAGGGGTTCCTGAAAATCAACAGGATGGTTGTGCTGCTAATTGGCATGTCCTCCTTCCTCTATGCCCTTCAGCTAATACTCTCAAAGTACGTGCTGACGAATATGGATTTCCTTGATGGTACTATCCTGATCGGGGGGAGCAACATGTTTGTTGTGATATCCCTTCTTCTTAGCCGCAGAACTCGGGGAAATGCTGTCGCTGACTTCCGCAGCACAGGAGCGCTTGCCATCATAGTCTTCATAGCCGTATCCATTGCAGCCGTGCTTATCTACTTTTATGCCCTGATGCAGGGAAGCTCTTCATTGATTAGCGTGCTCTCCGGATTCCAGATGGTCGCCGTCTTCGCAATCGCCACAATCCTTTCATTCCGCGCCCCGAATCTCCTCAGGGAGGAGACCCATCCGAAGCACCTGCTCCTCAAAGCCTTCGCGATAGCGCTTATGATTGCGGGCCTTGCGCTCATTTACCTCTGAGGCTGGCACAGCCCGGCTTCCCTTATAAGATTTTTTAATGTGAATGGGTTAAATGATGGTTTAGCGGACAAACCGGCCACAGTTGATTTCTATGAGTGAAGTAGCCGTAATGGATAACATTCTGACGTTGATTCTGATACTGAGCGCTGCGAAAGTCGCCGGTTTCATAGCCGAGAGGCTGAGGCAGCCGGCGGTGCTCGGGGAATTGCTGATCGGCATCATCCTCGGGCCGAGCCTTCTTGGCCTTATCCATGGAGATGCCGAGGTGATTGTGTTCCTGGCGGAAGTGGGTGTCATACTGCTCCTTTTCGATGTGGGCCTCAAATCCAACATCGACGAGCTCCTTACCGCGGGAAAGACCTCGAGCATCGTCGCACTAATCGGTGTTGCCGCCCCGCTTGCCCTTGGATATATCTTTAGTACCGAATTCCTGCACCTTGACCCTGTGATCGCCTTCTTTGTCGGTGCAACGCTGACGGCTACCAGCGTCGGAGTCACCATGAGGGTGCTCAATGACATAGGAAAAGTCAGGAGCGAGGAGGGCAAGGTCATCCTGGGGGCGGCGGTCATTGACGACATACTGGGCCTGATACTCCTGTCCATTATTGTTGATATCGTGGCATCCGGAGGGCTCTCCATGCTCAATGTTGGGAAGGTAAGCCTTCTGTCGGCCGCCTTCCTGGCAGCGAGCATTTTCTTCGGAATCAAGCTCACGCCAAGGATAATCGACCTGGCGGAATACGTGCATGTGAAAAGAACATTCATCATCGGGGCTTTCATATTCGCCCTGGGACTTGCCTTTGTTGCCAACAGCATCGGCTTGGCCACAATCGTAGGGGCTTTCGCAGCGGGCCTTGTGCTTGAGAAGACCCAAAACAAGTTCCGCATCAAGAAAAAGGTCAAGCCAGTGGCGGACCTCTTCGTGCCCGTCTTCTTCGTGATGGCCGGCGTCATTGTTGACCTTTCTTCCATCACAAGCATGGGGATAATAATTGCCGGGCTGGTGCTTACCGCAATCGCCATTGTCGGCAAGCTGGTGGCAGGGCTCGGATGCATAGGAAGCAAGGCAAAGGCGCTTCCAGTTGCGGTCGGCATGATTCCGAGGGGTGAAGTCGGCCTCATCTTCGCGAGCTTCGGTCTTACCCATGAGCTCATCAAGGCGGACATGTACTCAATCCTGATTATCGTGATAATCCTTACCACGCTGATTACTCCTCCGCTGCTGATGAGGCTGATGCATGAGGTAAACCATGAGGATGAGGCCAATCCAGAAGATGAACTGACGGCTCAGTAGTTTTTTCTTTTTTGGGCGCCGCCCTCCTCTCCTTATTTTTCCAAAAAATCCTCAGCAATAACGTTTTTATTTCTCCCCGCTGTAGCCTCATCTGAAAATTAGGTGATGGTTATGGCAAGGGCTAATTTGGACAGAAATGAGAAAACAGTGGTCGCCCTCCTTGGCGCCCTCGGGCTTATAATACTCCTTGGCGGGGTGCTGCTAGGCTACTATTCATTCACGCTCGGCTTTGTGCTGGCATTCTCCTTCTGGGTGCTGGCTGGCGTGATTAAGATAATGAAGGGCGGAAAGAGGGAAATTGGGTCCATCATGGGGCTGCTTGGCCTTGTTGTGCTGTTCATCGGCCTCTTCACGGACCTCTACGACTTCAATCTTGGGCTCTTTGGCGCGCTCGCAATATGGATCCTGAGCGGAGTGGTGGCAACCTATCTCGGGGCAAAGAAATAGCCCCACTATCATTTCATTTTGAAAAAAATGCCAGGGGCCTTTCTTACCATGCCCCATTCAACATTATTCCGGGACACTGACCTTCAGGGGACTGGATTCCACGCCGAAATTGCCTACCATGTCGGCCGCCTGGATGCTGTACCAGTAGGTTTCCCCCTGGATCACCCTCTCATCCTTGAAGTTGAGGCTGCTTGTGATGCCTGCCCACACTTTGGAGCCATCACTATCCCTCCTATATATGTAGTAGGTCCTGACTCCGCTTCCAACGTCCTTTGCTGGGCTCCAATACAGGAATACGGAAAAGGGGCTGGCTTTGGCTCCGATATTTGTCGGCGCCTCAGGGGCCTGCATGTCTAGGTATATCCTGCTGAACGCGGATGAAACGCCATAGTCATTCCTGCACTGGTAGTGCACAGTCTTGGCGCCAGTTGTGTCTGTCAGGGTAAATGTCTTCGAAGCGCTGTAGTCTTCCCATAGGGTCCACTCAAGCCCGTCTTCCCTGAGCCTGCATTGGTAGGCCCCCACCGCATTAAGCGTCAGGGAAACCAGGTTGCTCTCCGTGTACGCGTATCCTCCGTCAATCACGATGCTCATCTCTGAGGGGGGCTCTGTTGGCGCAAGGGAGTATCTTATGCCGGTGCTTACCGACCCAATCCCCTCGCCATTGCTTTTTCTGCAGTCCAGGAAGACGGCCTTCTCACCCTCGACGTCAGAGAGCATCCACGTCTTTTTCTTTTTGTATTTTTCCCACTCGCTCCAGGTTCCGCCGTCATTAGAATACCTGCACTCACTCGCGGCAAAAGCGTAAATGCCCAGCGTTACATTCCTGCTGTTGGTCCACGCATCCCCGTTGTTTATGGTTATTGAGATGTAGGGAGGGGGTGATGTGTCAAGGACTATGCTGTCAGAAACACTCTCCGAGACAACGCCCTCAGCGTTCCTGCACTGCAGGTAGACGCTCTTCGTTCCGTCGTTGCCTGTTAGCTCCCAGCTCACTGTTGGCGAGTATGCAATCCACTCCCCCCACTCGTCCTTCGTATTCGATATCCTGCACTCTGAAGCTGTTGGCGATTCCATGCTGAGCGTGACATCCCTCTTATCAGTGTATCCTGAGCCGCCGTCTATCATGAGCTCCACTGCCGGAGACTTTACCAGCTCAAAGCTTACTGTCCGCTCCACTACTGCGGTTCCGCCCGCGCACCGAAGCTGCAGGGTATGACTTCCTCCAAGGCCCCTTATTGATATGTTCTGAATCCTCCCGGATGTCACAACCCCGATGCTTATCGGCTTCTGGTCAAGTTCGGCACTGCAGTTCAGTGATTCGGCAAACTGGTCCGTGGCGGTGAAGATGAGCCGGAACCTGTCCACGTAGCTTTCACCCGCGAGAGGGCTCTTAATCTCAAGCTCCGGGGCCTGCCTGTCAAGGATGATGGTGGCCGCAACAGGGGCCGAAAGCTCGCCCTCGGAGTTCCTGCACTGGTAGAATACCTGTTTTATACCGTCCCCTCCGCCAAGCGTCCATTGCCTGCTTTGGGCGTACTGCTCCCAGCCGCCCCAGCTCTCACTATCTGTTCCGAGCCTGCATTCAGAGGCTCCTTCGGCGTACAGATGCAGTTCTACTGATTCGGTGTTGGCGTATCCTGAGCCTCCTGCGAATGAAATCTCCAAATCCCGCGGAGGCTCAAGGTCCGCAACTGGCGCAGCCGGCTGCGTGCAGCCGAAAAACAGCAATAATCCAAAAATGGCCAGCATCAGGTATTCTTTTTTCATGTAACCACGCTCTTGAATTGCGGACTATATTTATTAATGTGACCCAATCCGCACGGCGGACGGGACTATAGAGTAGCGAATATTATTTCATTTTTTGATGAATAGACCTAGCGTGAGCAGCATGAGGAAAATTGCCGCGGGGCATCCTTCTGGCCTTGGAACGCATCTCCCGCCATCACAGCCATAGCCAGGAGGGCAGTCACTGCTTCTTGCGCATTCGGGAGCAGTGGAGATGCGTATGCAGCTTTGCCCGTCACATACATCCCCAAGGCCGTTCCTCTGGCAGTACTCATCGCTGGTGCATGAGTTTAGCTCAGCCTCCATCTCATGGCTCAAATCAGACATGGGCTCCCCATCAAGCAGGATTCCGGCAGTCTCATTCGGCTCCCAGGAATAGTACTCCTCGGCCATCCTGGCTGCGGAATACTTGGTGCTGAACCCCCTGAGCTCATCGGTTGACTCTATATAATCGGAATATGGCATTGCGAATACGATTTTCCAGTCCCCGCCCACCTTGTGCAGGAGGGAAACATAATCAAGGTCCTCCTCAAGCGTGCCCTCATACCCGCTAATCCTGCCCCGCATGCGGTATATTGCCAGCGAATAGTCGCCTTCGTCGTCAATCACGTAATCCAGCCCTGATAGCAGGTATTCATCAGTGTCATAGCGCTTCCAGGTCTCAAGCGCAAGGTCCCGCGTCATTTCCACGGCCAAAGCATCCATATCCGTCTGGTCCAGGGATGCCATGTAGGTGCCGATGTCCTCGGCCATGGCAGCGTCATAATATGCCTTCAGGGCTCCATCCACCGTGTTGGCATGTGCGATTCCGCACAGCAGGACTGCAATTAATGCGATAGCGTATCTCATATCAACCACCTGCGGTTGTTTCCGCGAAGCCGAGGTATTCCATCCTGAAATCAAAGGTTCTCATGCTCTCGAAGCCGTCCTCGTCAGAGACTTTTATTATGAATGCATCATCCCTCTCCAGCGTCTGCGCGGCGAGAATCCTCTGCTGATTCGCCTTTGCCTTGAGGGCGGCCTGCGCGGAGCCAAGGACAAAGTCCGCTACGATGTCCTCCGCAGCCGCTGTCAGGAAGCCGACGACTGGTATTTCCTTTGGAAGGAAAGTCACTATACCTATTGTCAGCTTGACCCCTTCTACTGTTAGGTCCAGGGATCGGTAAACCGTCTCGCCTGTGCTCTGCGATTGGGATATGTCGCTGATTCCCTGGATTATGTTCCCCGTGCTCTGGGTCACTTCATAAGTGCTTTTCACAAGAACGACGACCGGCACCGCGTTGGTCGCAAACTTTGATGGCATTTCGACCGCCTTCTTCACAAGGTGTGTCTTCACAACGCTGTAGACGCCGTTTATGGCCGCCCCCTTGCCGACCCCCATCATCTCCCTGGCGAAAACGATTTCGTTCTTGTTAAGGCCCCGCGCGGGGGACATCCACTGGACGGTCTCCATGTTCTTTTCAGACGCGAAGCTATACTCCCGCTCCCTGTCGTAGACGACGTGGCTGTGCCCGGGTTCGAACTCCCCCCCGAAATTGGTGATTGTGTATACCCATGCCTTTGAGCCGTCGGGATCCTGGATATTAATGCGGATATTGTGCATAAGGTAGGCCTGGGCCGGATCAGGCTCAATGCTGACAGAAGTTATCACCGGGGCCGGCGAGCGCATCTCAAGCTCCCCGCTCCCGAAAGCGGTCCAGTCGTCTCGCTCGTCATGCTTGGAAACCTGGGCACTAACCTCAAGGCCGTACGGAAGGCTCTCCCAATCGGTCCTGTAAATTGAATTTAATGACGGGAAGGAAAGGGTGGCCTGCACTATGCCGAACTCGTCGGTGTATTTGTATGCGTCCCTGAAGCCCCATATCCCCAGCACCCCGCTGTTCTTCGGGTCATTGACGCGCAGATATACTCTCGCCCCCTTTACAGGGTCTCCGGTGGAATTTAGGACTGTCACGAATATCTCAGCGCTGTCCCTTCCATTGAGGAACACGGATGGCTTGCTGAACGAAACGGAAACTATTGGCGGCTCAAGGTTCTTCTCTATCGCTATGCACTGGCCTGATGAGGTATCGCATCCATTGTAGCAATAGTAAGCTCCGGTGTAGGCGCATCGGCCTTCTGAAGGCTCGCAATGCCCCCCGTAATTGCTGTAATCCCCAGCGCAGGCGAATTCCGGGCAGATAACTCCATCGCACCCCCTTTCCGGGACCACCCCGCTGTATCCGCAGCTAGTTTCCATGCAGGAGAGATAGGTGCTGTCGCATCCCGAGTGGCAGCCGCCGTTCCCTTCTCCGCATGACTGGTAGCAGGAGAGGTGCGGGCGGACGCAGATCTGCTGGCATTCCGGCAGCTCCGATATGTCGATTTCAGGCGGCTCTGGCCCCTGCGGAATATCATCGTCCGGGAAAGAGTTTCTGCACATATAGTCGCAGCTTCCAATATATGCGGCACATGGGTCATTATCGGTTGTGCAGCGGGAGATGCAGTCCTGCAGGCTTGAATATGCAGGGCAGGCGCTATCGCCTGCGGCATCGCCATCATCAACCTTTGAGCAGACCGAGCAGAATTCCCCGCGCGGGCAGTTCGTAATTAGCGTCTCCTCGTTAGTGAAGCATCCATATCCTGCCGGGCAGTCCGAGTCGCTTCTGCACTCGGCGTATGAGCCTTCGCCCTCTCCCTCGAAGGGGCAATAGCATTCGCACGGCTCTCCCTGCGGGCAGGAGCATGCCAGATAGCCATGGGATGCTTCATCCCACACGCCCTCGCAGTCCGTGGTGCATGGGATTCCCCCTGTCCCTCCGCAGAGGAAGCAGTCCGAAGCTCCTGCTGGGCACCCATCTGCGAATGAGGCCTGAAGGAGGAAGAGGAGCATGAGCAGCGCCGCGTTTCTCATGCTTTTGCTAATCCAGGAAAGTAATATATCCTTTTTCCTGGCAAGAGAGGATGATGAATCCCACCCCATTTGAGAAGAAAGTATATGCCGCCTGCTCCAGGATAAGGAAAGGCAGGGTATCCACTTACGCGGAAATCGCCAAGGCAATCGGCAATCCAAAGGCGCCCAGGGCCGTTGGAAACGCCCTGAACCGAAATCCCTACAAAACAGTGCCCTGCCATCGGGTTGTCCGCAGCGACGGAAGAATAGGCGGATTCGCAAGGGGAACCGGGAACAAGGAGAAGATGCTCCGCTCTGAAGGCGTGGGGATAATGAAAGGGATGATAAGCGGTTTTGGCAGGGCATTCCAGCCGCTTCAGAAGCCTCTGGGCTGATGCAGTTTTTTATGCTTTTTCTAATTAATATCTCCAAGATGCCAATGAGCAGGTGTTCTACATGAAAAAAGAAACTCCGTATATGAAATCTGAAACAGGATGCTGCCCGAAGTTCGACCCAAAGCCTTGGGATGAAAAGGAATTCGACTGGAAGGACAAGCTTTTTGTTAAGGACAGGGTGACTAGCATATTCCACATCCCGCTCAACTTCGGGAGCGTAATCAAAAGGAACATGGAGAAGATGGAGAAGGCAGATGCCCTGGCCCCGGAATGGCTTCTTCTTTCTGATGAGAATTCCCTATGGGGCGCGGACGTCTACTTCGCTGTTACTACCAAGGTCCCTGGATGCGAGAATGTGAAATTTTCAGGGACATTCCTCTCAAAGGTCTTTGAGGGCGATTATAAGGACACGGGCAAGTGGGCCGAGCAGATGAAAGGTTATGTGAAAGCAGATGGCAGGAAGCTCAAGAAGATGTACTTCTACTACACCACATGCCCCAAATGCGCCAAGCACTATGGCAAGAACTACGTTGTCATACTCGCGAAAGTCTAGCCATGGCATAATAAATATAAACAATTCCTCCTAAGTCCATCTCATGTCATCCAAACTGATTCCCATATTGCTGCTGGTGCTGCTCCCATCAGTTTCCTTTGCCGGGGGAACATGCGCCTACGAGGCCTTCACAAAAGCCTGCAATAACTGCCCATTCGATGCCCTAGGAAAGATAGATGAGAAGTGCTTCAAAGGATACGAGTCCCAGGGCACCACGTGCCTGGCAACGACCTATCCTGGGATGAGCCTCTCATATACTTTTGGCAACTGTCCGCAGATGGATGAGTGTGTGCAGAGGCTCAGCTCATGCAAGGAGGCGCACAAGAGCGGCTCCGATGCAAGGGACTGCAACAATCAGGAGATGATTGAGTGCTTCAGGATGGGGGACCGCTGCGCTGATGCGGCGAATGATGTCTGCAGCGGGGGGAAGACTGAAGGGGAGGCCGGATTCGATAACGCTTCAGCAGGAGGCGATGAGCCCCCACCGGCACCACCTCCAGAGCAGCCGCCACAATATCCTCCCAAACCAGTGGGGGAGGCTCCAATGTGGGACTTCCTATGCGATATTTGGTTTATCCTGCCTATGCTGGCAGTGCTGGCATTCATAAGAAGGGAGTAATGCCCTAATAAAAGAAAGGGGACTGGCCCCACCATTCTCTTTTTCTGGAAAAAACTATTCATACTTCAGAGCCTCAACCGGTGATATCCTTGCCGCATTCCTTGCCGGGGCAACTCCCGCGATTATGCCTACTGCCACGGAAAAGACCAGGCCAAGGGCAACGAGGTCGAACGTTATCAATGTTGGTATGTCCAGGCTACTGAGCAGCGCCGATGCCAGCAAGCTCAGCACTATCCCGAGTGCCCCTCCAATCAGGCCGAGCATGCCCGCTTCAATCAGGAAGAGTGCGACTATATGCCTGTCCTTGGCTCCGAGGGCCTTGAAGACACCTATTGTCTTCGTCTGCTCCAGGACGCTCATGAACATGGTATTCAGGACTCCGATGCCACCTACTATCAGGGATATGGAGGCTATCCCGCCTAGGAAAAGGCCCAGGGTATCCGATATTGAGGATACTGCGGACTGGACCGATGCTGCGGTTGTCACCGAGAAATCCGGCTCCCCGTTCTCAAGGTTGTGCAGCGAGAGGAGCTCCTCCTCAAGGTCTGCTGCGACTTCGTCAACATCATGGCCTTCCCGCACATAGACTATGGCCTGCCCGACCTCATCATCACTCCCGAAGATCTCTCTTGCCGTCTTCTGAGGTATGTAGATGTTGCTGTCCGAGCCGCCCATCCCACCGCTCTCCTCAAGGATTCCAACGACCCTGAAGGCAAGGCCGTCAATCTCTATCTGCTTGTTGAGCATATCCTCGTCGTCCTGAAAAACCCTATGGGCAACTGCATGGCCGACAACGGCTGAATACCTATCATTGATGCTAAGATATCTCCCGTCCTCCAGCTCCGACCCGATTATGTCCGCAAAGGAATCTGGCTCGGTCCCGATTACGGTGAGGCTGGTATTCTCGCTCATGAAGGAGATGTCCATGCGTTCCTGCACCTGCGCATCGAGCTTGTATACCCCCGGCATCGTGCGGAGAATGTCTGCTTCCCGGAATGTTATTATTTCGTCCCCTTCCTCCTCTTTCCCAGAGCCGCCGGGGGGCCTGCCGCCCATCATCATGCCGGCTCCAGGCATGCGTGCCGCCCGCTCCGAGCCTGGGCTGATTGTAATTAAATTCGAGCCAAGCGAGCTCGTCTGCGCAGTAATCTGGGCCTGCATGCCGAGGCTGATGGATATGAGGGAAATGATTGCCGCAACTCCAATCACAATGCCAAGTATGGTCAGCCAGCTGCGTAGCTTCTGGTGCCTGATGTTGGTCAGGGCGATATCCAGCATATCCTCTGTCTTCATTCCGCTCCCTTCCTCTGTTTCCACTTCCGGTATCCGAAATAAAGAACTGCCAGCAGGGCAATCCCACCCAGGATGAAAATCGGGCTGAATCCGCCCCCTCCTGGCCTGGCGCCCCGCTCGGCCATGGCCTCTGATTCGGAAAGCACCATAATCCCATCAGAGCCGACAGAAACAAGCCGGCTTATCGTGTGCTTTTCATTATCATTGTCCTTGAACTCTATCGTTATCGGGAGTTCGCCCTGGCCCTGCACGCTCACCTGGAATGTGGCAAAATCATCCACATTGAGGGTGCCGATGAATTTCTCATCCTCTCCAGATATCCTGAGCGATTCTGTGGATTCTGCATAAACATATACCGCCCTTATCGGTGTGTTCCCTGAATTTGCTATCCGTATCGTCGCCTCCGTCCCTCCAGTATCAGAGCTTGAGGTCTCGGTAGTCAGCACAATCTCCGGAGTCGCCTCAACGACTATCCCGCTGTCATATTCGATATCCTCGCCATTTGTCTTGAGGGTCATTGGCAGTATATAGTATCCTGAAGATGACCCGGCATCAATGCCAAGGCGTATGGTCTCGGACCTTTCCTCTCCGGGCATTATCGAATCGAAGTAGAGCATGTTCGAGCCTATAGGGGTGAATATATCGTTATCGTCTATTATGAGAGTTGCGGACTGCGTGCTGCTCCCCCGGTTCTCGATGGTTATCTCATATATAAGCTCGGAACCTATCTCGCTTCCTGATTTGGCCTGCCCAAATACTCTGAAGAGGGATGAGGAATCCATCACAAGGACCGGTCCTACACCCACCGTCTCAGATATCTCGTTCTGCAGGGCATCGTTGAACGTGACTTTCAGGGGGATTGTGTATTTGCCCTCATCGGCTGATGAAGATGCGACCACGCTTACGGTTACATTCGCGCTTGAACCGCTGGCAACGCTTCCGACCCTCTGGCTTGTTGTGCCAACCAGGCTGAAGGCCGAACCATCAGGCGAGCTTATCACCACATTGTTCATAACTCCCCCGGTATTCATAATTTCAAGCTCAACGTCCAGGGTCTCCCCCTTCCTGATGGTATCCTTACTCATGCCCAGGGTGTCAATCTCAAGAATCTGGTGCTGGCTAACTGAAATGGGGATTGATGCCTTTGATGTCTTTAGCGAAGTCCCGTCCTCCCCGTTGTAGTATATCGTTAGCTCAAGCAGCATTATCCCCGTATCGGTCTTCTCGGGCACCTTGAAGGGTATGGAGGTTATTGCCTCCGAGTTGGCCCCTACATCCCCGAGGAATATGCTCCATCGATCGCCCGGGCTGTAGTCGTAGTAGATGCTGGCTCCGGTCGCCGTCTCGCTCCCGCTGTTATGGACCGTCACCCGGAGCTGGCCTTCTGTTGAAGGGTATACACTTTCAGGGTAAACGTCAAAATCGCCAATCTGGAGGACCGGCCCCGCACAGCTCGCGATATTAGCAAGCAGCAAAATCGAGAAAATCCAGTATGTTCTGTTCATAGTATCACTTCTTTATCTTGATGTCGGCATCCTCATGGGGCACGTCTCCCCCTTTCCGCGGTATGTCCTTCTCCACCCTGCCATCGCGTATATGCACCGTACGATTCGCGTACGATGCAACGACTGGCTCATGCGTCACTATGACGACCGTCAGCCCCTTCTTCCACAGGCTGTGGAGGGTTTTCATGACCTCCTTGCCCGAGACCGAGTCCAGGTTTCCTGTCGGCTCGTCAGCAAGTATTATCTCAGGGCTGTTGGCAAGGGCCCTTGCGATTGCGGCCCTTTGCCTTTCCCCCCCGCTAAGCTGCGAGGGAAGGTTCCCTGCCTTTGCAGCCATGCCAACCGCCTCAAGCAGTTCGCCCGCCTTCCTGCGGCGCTCGCCCTTGGGCTTCCCGTCAATTACCATGGGCAGCTCGACATTCCTGAAAACGCTGAGGGTGGGTGCAAGGTTGAATGACTGGAAGACGAATCCGATTTTCCGGTTCCGCACTTCCGCGAGCCCGTCATTGTTGAGGCTGAGCATGGATTTGCCCTCCACGAAAGCGTCCCCTGAAGTCGGCTTGTCAAGAAATCCGAGGAAGTGCAGGAGGGTGCTCTTTCCGCTTCCGGATGGACCCATAATCGACATGAACTCCCCCCTGCAAATTTTCAGGCTGACCTTGTCGAGGGCGCGGAAGGTGGACTTGCCGATTTTGTATTCCTTGGTCACTTCCTGCAATTCCAAAACTGGTCCGCTCTTGCACTCCATCAGGCCAACACCAAAGGCTTGGGGCGGGCCTGACGTATATATTGCTTTGCCGAAATATCACCCAAATTATCCCGCAATCGGCCTATTTTGAGCTGACCCAGACCAGTATGGCAAGAGAGATGCTGGCAAAAAAGTAGGGCACAAGGGTAAATAGCCCCCCGCTTCCGTAGATGCCCAGGAACTTGTGGAGGAGGGGGTTGGCGGCAACCGCAAACAGCATGAAAGAGAATATTGCAAGCAGCAGGCCAAGAGTGAATCTACTCCTTAGCATCAGGTAATCTCTCATGTATGTGAAGAGCAGGAAGACTGAGAGGGCCAGCATGAAAAACGAGAGGGCCGTGTGGGCGATGAAAATCTGCAGCATGGCATCCCCGAATTCTGGGCCGGGGCCAAGCTGCCTAAATGGCATGAGCAGGTTAGCCACCAGGAAAATCCCGACCGAAAGGAGCAGGGCAAGGGCCGTTCCAACTATCGCCTTAAGGGTGAAATCATCCTTTTTTCCTTTTTCCATCATCATTACCTCGCATAAGTTCTATTAAATACTCATTGTCTTCCCACTCCGGGCTGATGAAATAGACCGAGCCGTATTTTTTTCTCGGCGTCTCCAGGACATGGTTTTCCATGAGCAGCTCTACATGCCCCTGGACAGTCTTGTAATCGAGCTTCGTGGCAAGCGCCAGCTGCCGCATGTTCATGGGCTTCCTGCAGAGTACTCCCAGAATCCTCACTCTTGTCGGCCCCCCTCTTGATGCGCTAAGCAGCCAATAGAGCAGGCGGGTTTTCGAATCCATCTGGAATCAACATTGGGCTAATCTGATATTAATCTTGCGGTTTGGGGCTGCGACTCATGGCGCCCGTGCGCTGAAATGGCCTCTATCCGACCTTCCAGGCATGCACTATGCTATTGCCGTCTGCATCCGCTAGCCGCTCGAATATATAGAGCAGGCCGTTCTCCTGGTCATATGCCGCGGCTCCAAGAGAATACATCTTGTCCATCTCATAGTCATAGCCAGGCTCGAAGAGCACGTTGTCGATGCTCATCACGGCGTAGGGCTGCGGCTCCCACGTTTCCATCTCTCCCCTTGCCACGGATGCCAGGCCGGCAGGGTCGAAGAACAGAATCTGCGCCTGTATGCTCTCGGACCACCATCCCCTCCCGTCATGCGGCCAGTCCGGAACTTCCGGATACGCCTCTCCTGGGTCGCCGGATGTCGGCCAGACAACTCCATTGGAAAATCCATACCAGGTATTGCCCATGCCCTTTGTGCCGACGAGAATCATCGCGGATTTCTCACCGGAAGTCAGCCACGCGCCTCCGGACCATTCATCAGATTCAGCGAATCTGTCCATCGCCTGTGACTCATCACTTACAATCACAAGGCTGTCGACTCCTTCTTCTCCATAAAGGAGAAGCGGGGTGACCTGCTCAAGGGTGCTTCCAGGCTCCGGAGGATTGCCCTCGTTATACGGGCCAATCGCATAAAGCGCCGGCCCTCTTCCTGACCACAGGCCGTCGCGGAACCTTCCGGTCGCGAGCCTCAGTCCCGGCGTGTTCGCAGAAGCCCATTCCTGTGGAATTTCGAACATGTAATCATTTGTGGTGTAGCTGCTCCAGCCATCCACATACCACGGGCCAGCGGTCCGCGGGTTCGACAAATCAAGCTCGCTCCACCCATGCGTAGGGTTGTTTTCCCCCTCAAGGTGCTGGCCCCAGGAGAAGTAGAGCTTTCCTGAATCCTGGCCATCCTGGGCAGGGAGGTATTGCAGCCCTGCCCGCGGAATCTCAAGCTCCCCGAACATGCCGCCGGTAATGTCGGCAAACGGCTGCAGCGTCTCCGCGGTATTCAGCTCTTCGATATTATCAGAAATAACTGGGACAGGAATGCTTATCTCTGAGACCATCTGGTGGTGGTCATGGCCGACAGCAAAAATGGAACCCGGGAATCCGTCATCAGCGCCGGCAGCGTCCCCATCAGGATAATATGTGGCGGCATATCCGCTCCAGAGCCAGTTCGAGCCGCCGGACTCTCCGGGGAGCCTGAATGCCCCGAGATAAACCAAATCAGACGGGGCAATTAATTCTCCGGGTATATATTCCGGAAGCCCGGGAGCTTCAATCGAAGTGCCCTGCCCTGGCGGCTCTCCTCCTGGTGGCGCCTCAGCCTGCGGCCCTTCTCCAGGGGCGGACGGCGTGATGCATCCAAAAAGCAAAATCCCAATAACAAGCAATACCATCAGTCTCATATCATTCATCTCCTGCACTCGCGCTGAACCAGTCAATCAGGTCCCCTTCATCATTTATCACAGAAACAAGCATCTTATCCCCGTCGATTTCCATCCTCGAGAAATGGTAATCCTCGGCAGCCGCGACTACGAACGGGTAGTTATGGTCCGGGAGGTAGAGTGGAGCGCCGCCCCCTCCGAGCGTGAGATACTGTATGCCGTCCACCTCCGCCCTTGCGTAATAATGGTTGTGCCCCTGCACAACTACCTTCACGCCATTCTCCAGGAAAACAGGGTGCAGGTCCTGCTGCACCACCTCGTTGTCATCATGCGGATACACATTCGGGCCCGGAATACCGTATGCGCTGTATCCTGGCTGGTGGAACATCACAACCTTCCAGGGTCTGTCCGTCCCCCGAATGTCATCAACAATCCAGTCGTACTGCGCGCTGCCGTTGGAATAGTTTGCCGTGTACTGGTCAATCACAGTGACATGCAGGGGGCCGTAATCGAAAGAATAGTAGAAATGCCCCTCCTCCGCAAAAAGCGGGTTCGGCCAGTATTTCCGGAATAACATTCCCTCATCAGGGACATCAGCGACATACTCCCCGTTGTCGAAGTTCTCATGGTCGCCGATTGCCCCCATCATGGGCATCACCGAAAGGAATTCTTGGATATTCGGCCGCTTCCTGCTGAAGAATTCGTCATCCCAGTGCGCCTCGTCCAGGCCGAAGGTGACATAGTCGCCCGCATGCAAGGCGATGGTCTGCCTCCTGCCCTGATCCTGCATCATGTCGGCTAGCAGCTGTCCAAGGACCGCATCCTGCGCGCCGGGATTTGTCCTGGTGTCCCCGTATGCGTAGAATGTGAGCGAATCCGCATCATCTGCCGGTGCGGTCCTGAAGGACGATTCGTACTCCTGCCCGTCAATTGTAATCCTGTAGTTTATCTTCCTGTCCGGCCCGAGGCCGGTTATCTTGTGCTGGAACTGGTGCCCGTCACTTCCGCTTCCATACTCCGAGAGCTCGGTCTTCCCAAGCTCGAAGTAGCCGCCCTCGCCCCATTCCAGGACCGCGCTCCCGGGCGTCCCATGAGTCTGGAACAGCACAATCATCGATGACTGGTCGCCAGGGTAAATCAGGTACGGGCCTTTCCTCAGGGCATCCTGCGCTGCATCTCCTTCCGTGCACCCGAAAAGGAAAAGTGAAATAGCAAGCAGCCCGATAATCATCGGCTTGGTCTTCATGGACTTTCTATGCAATCGCAGAATAATAAATGTTTTGAGCACAGTCGCCCTATAAAGCTTTTAAACTTTTAACTTTTCTATGCTCCCCATGAGGAGTCTCCCGTTTTTGGCGCTCGCCCTTGCTCTGCTCATGGCGCTTTCTGGATGCATGGATGTCTGCCCGGAATCCTGCGATGATTACAACCCATGCACCGACGATTTCTGTTCCTCAAGGACAAATTACCATTGCGCGCACATGCGCCTTGACGGGGCCCAGGGCAGCTGCTTCGGGTCGGTCCCGGGCGAGCAGTGCCAGAGGTACTCCTGCGTGGCCGGGAGCTGCATGATACAGGAGCAGCTCGGATGCGTGCCTGACAATGGCGACGATGACGATGGCAGCACAACCGTAACAGGCGAGGCCGACTGGACCTTCATAGTCTATCTGGACGCGGACAACAACCTGGAGAGCGCGGGCCTTATAGACTTCAATGAGATGGAGGCCGCCGGCTCCACTGATGATGTGAACATTCTCGTGCAGATGGACCGGATTG
Organism: Microcaldota archaeon; assembly: GCA_043812915.1. Classification (GTDB taxonomy): domain Archaea; phylum Micrarchaeota; class Micrarchaeia; order Anstonellales; family Bilamarchaeaceae; genus CAYVTJ01. Next base: position 27,676 of record JBDRLQ010000007.1, read on the forward strand.
AGGAATCCGATTATTATCTTGGCTATGATTCCTCAAACGGCGACTGGGCTGATGCAAGGCGTTTCTACATAGTGCAGGACACCGACATGGATAGGATGAGGAAGAGCGAGCTTGAGGCCCTTGGAGAAGTGAACATGGGGGCTGGGGCGACGCTCAAGGAATTCCTGCTCTGGGCGGTTGAGGAATACCCCGCCAAGCACTACGCGGTCATCATCTGGGACCATGGCGCAGGATGGGACTATTCCGCATCTGGATATGAGGAATACGGCATGGTGGCCTTCGATGACACGAGCGGGGGAGATGGGATAACCCTTGCCGAGCTCGGCTCCGCTCTATCCGCAATGAAGGATAAGATTGGCAGGAAAATCGACATCATCGGCTTCGACGCCTGCCTCAATGGAATGCATGAGATTGATTATGAGATTGCCGATTATGCCCACATAAGAATCGCCTCGGAGGAACTTGTCCCCGGCGATGGATGGGATTACAGGAATTCGCTTTCCGCCCTTGTGGTCAATCCTGGAATGAGCCGGGAGGAGTTGGCGACAACGATAGTTACCGATTTCGAGAGGTTCTATGTGCTTAGCGGCGAGGATGAGATGATTACCCTTTCCGCGGTGGACCTGGGCAAGGTTGGAACCCTCAGCAGCGCGATAGACGAGTTCTCCGCAACCATCGCAGGGCGCATGAGCGGTCAGACCGCGACCGAAGTCGGAAGGGCAAGGGCTTATGTAGAGGAATACGGGAATGACGAATACGGGTTCATAGACATAACCGACTTTGCGAAAATCATGCATGATGTCACCCAAGATCCGGACATAAAGGCCTCGGCAAAGAAGGTGGTCGAGGCGCATGATGATTCCATAATCGCCGAAATCCACGGGAATGGCCGCTCGCACTCATACGGGCGTTCGATATATTTCCCCAGGACAAGCTCGGTTTATGTCTCCAACTACAGGACCGACTCAAGGTTCTCGACAGAGACTGCCTGGGATGCGTTCCTGCGCTCATATTATACCGGCCAGACCGCGGACCTGAGCGCGCCGACTGTCAGGGGAATGTCAGCCAGCTCGGACACTGTCAGCGCGGAGAGCCCGATGGAGATCACTGCGACAGTATCCGGAAACCAGATTGCTGATGTTCAGCTTGAGGTGTACATGGAAGGAGACCCTGAATACGGGGACTACATCGTGCTGCTCAACTACCTTCCGTATTCATCCCCCAGCTTCATGCTTGGGGATGGGAGCACGATACCGTTCTGGCTTGACGGGGACAACCCGCTTGAGATAAAATGGAACGGATACGGAATCGCGGTGGAGGATGACGAGGGATATCTATTCATCCCGCTCGAGCCGGTCGAGAGGGGGAGCCAGTACTATTTCATCTCAGGTGAGTACACCCAGAAGGGGGCGATCAGCCCTGTCTATGCATCCCTCGTGTTCGATTTCGATACTGGGGCGCTTGAATATGTCTGGGACCATGAGAACGTGATGGAGCTGCAGCCGAACAAGGGCGACAGGTTCTCAGCATATATATACATAATAGACTTTGATGAGGATGATGAGTACTATGTCCCCTGGACAGAGCTTATCTACGGGGAGACCGGCTTCAACCTGGGGTACTATCCCCTGCCCGCGGGCGGGTATTACCTGAACCTCGTCGCCGAGGACATCGCGGGCAACACCCAGTCTGATTCCATATACATCACTGTCGGCGACTACGTGGAGACCGGATACGAGTGCTATGACGGGACTATTGACGGTTACTGCTCTTACATCTCTCCTGGCTACTATTGTGAGGCTGGGGAACTGGCTTATGATGAGTTCTGCCTTGAGAGCCTCACATGCATGGACGGCACGCCGGACGGCTTCTGCTCATTCGACTATGACGGATACATGTGCACTGGCGGAACGCTTGAGTACAGCTCAGAATGCCTTGACTCGAACTTCTGCTATGACGGGACTCCAATCGGGGAGTGCTCATACTTCTACAATGGATATCTCTGCGCTGATGGGGATTTCGTCCTGGACGAGGCGTGCTATGATGAGTTCTACACCGATGAATGCTCGGACGGCACAATGAACGGGTTCTGCTCCAATGAGAATCCGGGCTACTACTGTTTCTTCGGCGAGCTTCTGGATGATCCTGAATGCGTCGGAAGCTGCCCTGACGGGACTCCGAATGAGTACTGTTCCTTCACGATGGAAGGATACTCCTGTTACGATGGCGTGCTCAAGGCGGATGAATCCTGTGTTGAGAGTTATGGTTCGGAGACGGGATGCCAGGACGGCACGCAGCATGGATACTGCTCACTGCTCTATGACGGCTACTGGTGCAACAACGGCGAGCTTGAGTATGAAGACTCCTGTCTCGCAGGAGACTATGGCCTCGACTGCCCGGACGGCACTGAGCATGGGTACTGCTCGGATGCCAATCCCGGCTACGGATGCTGGGACGGATTCCTTGAGGAATACGCGGAGTGCGGGGCGGTTCTTGACTATGACTGCCCGGACGGCACGCTTAGCGGATACTGCTCGAATCCAAATCCGGGATATTACTGCTTCTATGGGGAGCTTATTGAGGATGAGGAATGCATCGGCAGCTGTGCCGATGGCACGCCCAACGGCTACTGCTCATATTCAAAGGATGCGTACGCCTGCTGGGATGGGCTGCTCAAGCCGGACGATTACTGCGCCAGCTCTTATGATGAGGATACGGACTGCCAGGACGGCACTGAGCACGGCTCCTGCTCGAACTCCAACCCTGGATACTTCTGCTGGTCTGGAGGGCTGCTTGAGGATGAGGAATGCATCGGCAGCTGCGAGGATGGGACACCCAACGGCTACTGCTCATATTCAAAGGATGCATACGCCTGCTGGGGCGGGGCGCTTGAGCCTGACGAGTATTGCACCGGGGCTTTCCAGTAGCCCCACAATATTAAATGGTTACGGAACACGTAGTTGAAAAGGTGAAATTATGTCTTTGGTTGAATTCGATGAATATAAGGGGAACAAGCTGATTGTTCTGAAAAGGGACGAGAATGACCAGTACGCCTTCAAGTTCGGGAAGGGAAAGGCAAAGCTGATTGTGGAGAACTTCGAGGCAATCAAGAAATTCGCGGAAGAGGAGTAATCATGAAAATCAGGGCAAGCCACATACTAGTCTCCACCCGCGAGGCGGCCAACAAGATTAGCCACGAGCTGAAATCTGGCAAGGATTTTGGTGAAATTGCGAAAAAGAATTCCTTATGTCCGAGCAGGGAAGCCGGAGGAGACCTCGGTTTCTTCGGAAAGGGGCAGATGGTCAAGGAATTCGAGGATGCCGCATTCGCGCTCAAAGTCGGTGAGATATCGGGGCCTGTGCAGACCGAGTTCGGCTACCACATAATAAAGGTAACTGAAAAGAAATAGCTGCTATCTGTCCCGCGGCTTCCGGCCCCTGCGGTCGGAAGGCCTTCTGCTTCCGCCGCCGCGGGAATCCCGGTTTCCGCGCCTTTCATTTCTTCCGGAATCCCTTCCACCGCTTCTTCCATACGGAGGCCCGCGCCTTTGGTATGATTTCCTCAATGTGTCCATGTCCAGCCCGCCCTTCATCCATGCGAAATCGGGATGCTGCTCACTATATCTCTCATCAAGGCTCTCTTTCCTCTCTGTGAATGTTATCGCCTTTCCCTCTGCGCCCATCCTTCCGGTCCTTCCGACCCTGTGGAGGTGCGTGTCCTCATCGCCCGCCTTGTCGTAGTTGACAATAAGGCCCACATCATCTATGTGGAGCCCCCTTGCCGCGACATCCGTGGCAACGAGAATCCTGAGTTCACCCTCCTTGAAATTCTTGAGCACCCTTTCCCTGGCAGCCTGGGACATGTCTCCCTGCAGGCTGTCCGCCTTCATTCCCCTCTCGCGGAGCCTGCCGGCGAGCTTGTCGGCAAATATCTTCGTTGAAGTGAAAATGATTATCTTGCTCTCGGAATGATTCTGGAGGATTTCCTTGAGCTTGGCGAACTTTTCCATCCTTGTGGCCTCCACCATCTCTTCTTCGATTTCAGGAGGCTTCTCCTTCTCCCCCACCTCGACAATCTTGGGCTTTCCCATATACCTGGAAGCTGCCCTCATGATTTCCTGGTCAAGCGTGGCCGAAAGGAGTAGCACTGTGCGCTCTTTGGGGATTTTGTCCATGACGCGGTCCATCTCGTCCCGGAATCCCATGTCAAGCATGCGGTCCGCCTCATCAAGCACAACTACATCAAATTCGGAGAGGTCCACTGTCCTCCTCTCCATGTGGTCAAGCAGTCTCCCTGGGGTCGCGACAAGTATGTCCACGCCCTTCTTAATCGCGCTTATCTGGGGGTTGATGCTGTAGCCCCCATAGACCTCGACGGTTCTTAGCGGGTAGTTGCTGGCTATCTTCTTGAGTTCCTTTGCCACCTGGACAACGAGTTCCCTGGTCGGCGCCAGCACCAGCGCCTTGTGGGCCGTTCCGCCCATGATGCGCTCCACAATTCCGATTCCGAACGCGGCGGTCTTGCCAGTTCCGGTCTTGCTTCTGGCAACGACATTGCTGCCGTCAATTATCAGCGGTATCACTTTCTCCTGCACGTCTGTGGGGACATCGTATCCCATCTTTTCAAGGGCAGCAATGGTCTGCTCCCTCAGATTCATCTCATCGAATCTCATATTTTCAACTCTGGAATTCAGAAATATTATACAGAATTAAACTGTCTAACATTAATTATACTTTACTATAACATTATTCATATTTAAACATATGTATATTCCTGATTATTTCATTTTTCTCTGCAATGACATGCCCCACAACATTTTTTAAAGTTCACAAAAAAGCATGCCCGGGGAATCCCGGCTTGCGAATCATTATATACTGCCTCTGCCCCCCATTACAATACTTGGGAACCGGCATGGACAAGGAAAACAAAATGGATCGGGTGCGCGGATGCAGGAAATCGGACAGATACTTGAAGAGGCGGAAGTGATTGCGGTGGTCGGCCTTTCTGACAATCCCGATAGACCGAGCTTCCAGGTGGCAAGCTATCTCCTTGGGCATGGCTACAAGATAATCCCGGTCAATCCGAGCATAGCGGAATGGCGCGGGATAAAATCATATCCATCCCTTCTTGAGATAACAGAGAAAATCGACATAGTCGATATCTTCCGCAGGAGCGAGCATATGCCTGAAATCGTGGAGCAGGCAATCAGGATAAATGCGAAAACAGTGTGGATGCAGCTTGGCCTTGTGAATGCCGAAGCCGCCAAGAAAGCGGAAGAGGCTGGCCTCAATGTTGTGATGGACAAGTGCATGAAGATTGAGCATTCAGCAAGGCTCAGCACGCACGGTGGATTCTGAAAACCCAACAACAAGGGTTATATTCCCTTTTTCCTTTACTAGTCCTTTATGACAAAGACAATATTATTGCTATTGGTATTCGGGCTCCTGTTCTTCGGATGCACAGCGCCTCCGGAGACCTCGGCGCCTGAACAGGTGGAAGCTCCAGCCGGGCCAGGGTCACCGCATCCTGAGCCTGGAGTCTCACCGGAACCGGAGCCTGAAACTGCTCCTGAGCCTGAGGTGCCCCCAGAAGCGCCTGAGGATGGCACGCTCATCCCAGCTCATCCCCAAGGAACGCAGGTCCTGATGACTGGCCGTTCTGTGGCCTACTACTGGACTGAATACATGGGCCTTGAGTGGACTTGCGATGACGAGGAGTGCGCAACAGGCAGCCCGAGGGGCAACTATGATGACTATTATTTCATCTACTACGAGCTTGAGTATCCCCCGGATATCGCAAGGTCCGCCGCTGACGCGGTCGACATGTACGGCGGCGATGCAGAAGTGGTCTTCTTCAAGTTCTGCTTCGTTGATTTCGCGGCTGACGACTCCCTTCAGAACGCATATGACAATGAGGGGCTGATAGAGGATGTCTACCAGTATGTTGTAGTTGAGCGGGGCAAGAAGCTCATAATAGGGAACGCTTTGCCCCAGGTCCGGGCGCACACCGAGCCCGCTTTGGTCGCCAACCACCGGGAATTCAACGCATGGCTTGACAATTTCGCGGCGACGCACGGCAATGTGCAGGTTCTTGACCTGAATGGCATGCTCACGGACAGCTCAGGAAACCTGATGAGCGAGTATGCGGTTTCGGCTGATGACTCGCACCTGAACAGCAACGGCTACGCGAGAATCACTCCGGAATTCCTTGAGCTTATCGAGAGCGCTTAAGCTCTCCCCTCTACTTTTCTTTTGACTCGGGCACAAACCTATTCTTCTTCAAGGAAACATGCGTTTATTATAGTCGCGCTGGCGGTCGGGCTATAAACTACGACATTTCCCTCGAATATCATGTTGTAGACCTCATGGTCCCTTGGAATCTCATCCGCTTCTCCAGTTGCGAGATTGATTATCCGGATTACGCTGCTTCCCTGGGACACGAAACCATCCTGTCACCAGAGAGGTCAAACCATGTGCGCCCTCAATCGGCTGCGAAACGACGGTTGAGGATATGTGTGGCGACTCAAATGTAATTAGTATTTTTTATATTTCAATCGCTCTTCTACTTTTGGCCGTAACTATGATTGCAGAAAAAATCGCAGAAAAAATAAGCAGTAATATCATCCCATATTGTGGCTTTTTTGAAACGCTGTTCCTGAAAAAAATCGAAGAATAAGAAAAAAGAAAAAATTACTCCTGGTCTGTAGGAGTTTCGATGTCAAGCCCCTCGTCTTCCAGCGGCTGGTCCGTATCTATCTGGAAGAGATCCGCCAGCTTCTCCTCATCTGTTTCAGATGGGGGCAGCTCTACTGGTCCTGGCCCCTCAGGAACCGTCAGGTTTTCAGGCTCGGCTGGAGGCGCATCAGGCTCCGGAGTCTCCGGGACCGCGTCGGGCGCGGCTTCAGGAACTTCGCCAGCAGGGCCAAGCTCCCCTTCCGGAGACAAGGTGGTATCCGGCTCTGCCTTCTTGGCGCATCCAAAGAGCACCAGGGACATTCCCAGCACCAGCAAAAGCATCAGTTTCGTGTTCATGAGAAAATCCCCCCAAGTATCTTCATTCTTATGCCGTTGAAGTCATCGAACAGGTCCAGGGAGTCTTCCCAGCACTCGAAGTTCTGCCCTCCGTATTCGCCAAGGTCATCAACTTCGGCGGAATACTCACAGTCTGCAAGACTATCCTCAATGTCGCCCTCAAGCTGGTCCATATCCTCGAGAACCTCCTCCTTGTTGGAGTTGCTGCTAGCCTCTATCATGGGCCTTGCGTAATCGATTGTCGAGAGCATCTTCTGCATCCTGAAAAGAAGAAGAATCCTGGAGTGGCGAAGGTACAGCGCCCTAATCTCACTTGTCTCCCCCGAGTCGAATGCCCGGTCGATGTCCGCCTCCAGTTCATCTCCGTATCCGATTACCTCTACCATGCCATCTGTGTTGGCCCCGAGCCTGTCGAGCTCGTCAACCTGGTCATTGGCATAGCGAATCTCATTCCCGACATACTTCTTGGAAGCGGTCCGCTCCTGCTCCATGGCATTATGCTTGCAGTCTTCCAGGTCATCCATGAGCGGCTTCTCATCATCCCTTACGCATGAGAAGAAATGCATGTTCTTGTGTCCGTCAAAGGCATCCCCCAGGAGCGCCCCAAGCAGGCGGACTGAGTGCCCACCGTACTGGAACATCGCAACGCCGAACTCGAACTGGTCATCTTCGTCAGCGGCTTCCTTCAGGTCAGCAAGGTCTTCCCTTATGTCTTCCATGTGCTCTGATGAGTCGAAGACGCTGGCGTTGTTCCTGTGCCCGCAGCCTTCCCTCATGGAGAGCCATTCCTCCGCATAGTCCACGTTGCATGCCGCGTATTGGTATCTGGCCTGCAGCATTTCGCCTGTTGCTTCATTGGTCCAGGCGAACGAGAAGGTCGACATCGCGACAAGCACGAATAGTATAACAAATTTCATAGGCTTACCTCGTTGGTGCTCTCCTAGGTGGGCTAAGCTTTATAAACTTTGCCTATTCACTTACCAGCCCAATAACGTTTCAGTGGGATTATATATTTGAGGCGGAGGTTTGGGGGATTTGGCGCATCAGGCGCCAACCCCCACCCCATTATTCTTCTGCAATTCAACGATAGGCTTTTATTATTTCTAATTACTTTCATTCTGATTAGTATGAATCTGAAACGCGTGTTGCTTAGCCTTCTCTTACCCGGAATCATGCTTACCGGATTTGTATCGCTTTTTTCCATCATTACGATTTACATCGCCATGAAATTTCTTGAAACTCCGCTTATTGCTCTCCTGATAATGTCCCCTCAGCTATTATTCTCTCTTCTAATTGTGATTTTCGCTGTTCTCTATTACGGGGTGCTTAGCAAGAAAGAAAGGCTGGGCTATTGGATTGGACTTTGTACCTGGCGTGAGAAGCTTCCACTGGTTGGTATGCACATAAATGAGAACTATGAACTTCTTCCAGGAGAGAAAATTGTAATCCCTCGGACGCTATGCATGGCATCTAACACTCTTCCTGTACTTAGCTTTCTTTGGAGGCCAATGGGTTTTATGGTCACGAACAAGCGCATCATGATGGCGCTCCGATTAGATCTGTTAATCTACACACGCGAAACATTTGGAAGATCGAACTACTGGAAAAGTGATGTCAAGGAAATGCCAGAGCATCGCTTTCCGCTAAGGAGCAATTTCAGGATAGATAATATCCAGTATGGGGAGGATGAAGGTGTGCCTTTTATGGAAATAGCTCCGGCTGTGGTAGAAACGAATATGGCAGGTTTTCTAAAAACTGAAGTGCCCCCATCCCACGGCAAGCTATTTGGGCGGCTTGCCAAAATCAGGGTGTATCATCCACAAGCAAAGAAGATTTCCGAACTCTTTGGAAAAACCAAGAAACAGTGACCTTTGGTATCCTGATGAAAGCCAAGCTGCTTTCTCAGTTACCTTTATAAGCGCTTGTATCCAAATTCAGTGCTACGCCTTATCTTAATACAGGGTCGTTTGCCCGATTCTGTCAAGGTCACACTTCGGTCTTTCATTGAGGCCGCCTCGTACGAACACCTTGTGCGTTTGGCATGAGATTCGTCCGTTGTACGGAGGGATATGCTCAATAAACGAATCAGCGAGCGTCTCTGAACTAAGATATACATTCAAAAGAGGTCATGACAATGGCTGAAGAAACATGCAACGATAAGAAATGCTACAAACATTCCGGCCTGAAGGTCCGCGGAGAGCGGCTAGAGGGCAAGATTGTTAGCTCGAAAGGAAAGAATACTGTCGTCATAGAGAGGGACAGGACGCAGTTCTTCCCGAAGTACCAGAGATGGGCAAAGGAGCGCTCCCATATGGCCGCGCACAACCCTCCCTGCATCGCAGCGAAGGTAGGCGACATCGTCGCGATTGCCGAGACGAGGAAGCTCAGCAAGACTAAGGCATGGACAGTGCTGGAAGTAATCAAGCCAGCCTAAAGGTGGTAATCATGAAGGGACTTAGCGGAAAGGTATCAAGAACCCTGACACTGGGCACCCAGCTCACGTGCAGCGACAACAGCGGTGCGAAAGTGCTGAATATAATCGGCGCGCTAAAGTTGAAGGGGACGAGGGGAAGGAATCCTACTGTCGGCGTCGGAAATATCGTGATTGCATCAGTAAGGAAAGGAAAGCCTGACATGGTGAAGAAGGTCGTAAAAGCCGTCATCATAAGGCAGAAGAAGGAATACCGGAGGCCGAACGGCATGCGTGTGATGTTTGAGGACAACGCCGCGGTTCTGGTGACCGACGACTTCCTTCCGGTGGCGACCGAAATCAAGGGTGTGGTCGCAAGGGAAATCACCGAGAGGTTCCCCAAGGTTGCGGCTATCGCAGCAGGGGTTGTGTGAGGGGAGTAGAATGAAATCTGATACCGAAAGAAAGCATTTTCATAAGGAAAAGAAGCACAAGAGGAAAAAGAGGCTCAGTGTCCACCTCTCAAAGGAGCTTCGCGGAAAGCTTAAGGTGAAGAAGCGCTCCCTGCTCCTGCGCAAGGACGACTCTGTCCGCGTGATGCGCGGTCCTGGAAAAGGCAAGGAAGGCAGGGTCACTCGCGTTAGCGTCATGAAGAGGAAGGTTTATGTGGACGGCGTAACCACGAACACCGCAAAAGGGCGGGAGATCCTGGTTGCGCTTGAGGCATCCAACCTGCTGCTAATCTCTCTTGAGGCGACCGAGGAGAGGAAGAAGTTCTTCTCCGTAGACGTGTTCAAGAAGCCGAAAGCCGAGAAGCCGAAGGAGAAGCCCGCGCCAAAGGAAAAGGGAGAGGCGAAGGTGGAAGTGAAGAAGGTCGAGAAGCCCGAGGCACAGAAATCCGCGCCAAAGATTGAGGCTGCAGCAAAGTCTGCACCGGCAGTGCCGGGCAAAGCCGGAAACTCCGGCATCTGAATAATACTAATAGATAAATGGTGATTATTTGGGAAAAAGAGGAGGAACAACGCATCTGAAAAGGCTCGCGACCCCGAAGGCCGTGCCCATTTCAGACAAGAAGGCGAATGAATGGATAATCAGGCAGGAGCCTGGCCCCCACCCGAGGGAACGCTCCATTGCGCTCGGAGTGCTGCTCAGGGATGTGCTCAAGCTCGTCAAGACCGCAAGGGAAGTGAAGACGGTGCTGACCGGCAGGCTAGTCCTGGTGGATGGGAAAGTGCGGACCAGCGAGAAGTTCCCGGTCGGGTTTATGGATGTCGTCTCATTGCCGAAGATGAAGAAGCACTACAGACTGGTCGTTGACTGGAAGGCGAGGCTTGTCCCTGTCGAAGTTGATGACAAGGGCTCGGCAACCAAGCTGCTCCAGATATCCAGGAAGCACACGGTTAAGGGAGGGAAGCTCAACATCACGCTTCATGACGGCAAGAACATGCTCGCTGACAACAACCTGCATGTGGGGGACACAATCTCCGTGTCGCTTCCTGATGCGAAGATACAGTCCCATCTCAAGCTCGAGAATGGTGCGCGCTGCCTCATAGTCGAGGGAAAGCACGCAGGAAACCTCGTCACCCTCAAGGGGATAATCCCGAGGGCCGGTGGAAAGCCGAACGAGGCGAAGGTTGAGGGAAAAGACGCAGAATTCATCACTGTCGCGAAGTATCTCTTCGTTGTTGGCGGTGATTTCGAGGTAGGTACCCATGGCTGAAAGCAATCCGATGAGGGAGCTGCTCGTTGAGAAGGTCACCGTGAACATCGGTGTCGGCTCACCTGGCGATAGGCTCGATTACGCGAAGCAGCTGGTCAGCAGGCTCGCGGGTGACCGGACCCCAGTAATAACCAAGGCAAGGAGGAGGGAGCCGGTCTTCAAGCTCAGGACGGGCCTTCCAATCGGCGTGAAGATTACCCTAAGGGGAAAGCCGGCGACGGAATTCCTCGAGAAGGCGTTCGCGGCGAAGAGGAAGATGATACACAAGAGGAACTTCGATAAGGAAGGGAACTTCTCCTTCGGTGTCGCGGAATACATTGATTTCCCCGGAGCGAAGTATGACCCGGAAATCGGCATGTTCGGTTTCGATGTCTGCGTAACCATGAAGAGGAAGGGAAAGCGTGTCACGCAGAGGAAGCTGCACAAAGCTAAAATCGGCAACGCGCACAGGATTTCCCAGGATGAAGCAGTAGCCTTCGTGCGGGACAAGTTCGGAGTGACTGTTGAGTGATGGTGATTCTCTCATGACTGATAAAGATGATGATATGAAAGGAAAGGGGAGAAGGGTTTGCCGAAACTGCGGCAATGCAAGAGGCCTTATCCGCAAATACCAGCTTTACGTTTGCAGGAGATGCTTCAGGGAAATGGCTGAAAGCATTGGCTTCAGGAAATACGGTGGATGATACTATGGATTATCTTGCTGAAGCGCTTAACACGATAAAGACGCATGAAAATGTCGGGCAGGAACTCTGCTCGGTCAGGGCCACCAAGCTGATTGAGAAAGTGCTCAACGTACTGAAAGAGCACAAGTATCTAAAGAGCTTCGAGACGGTCGACAATGGCAGGGGGGGATTCTTCAATGTCCAGCTGGATGGCAGGATTAACGACTGCGGGGTCATCAAGCCGCGCATGCCTGTCAAGAAGACTGACTGGGCCAAGAAGGAGCAGCAGTACATCCCGGGTATCGGGGTGGGGCTGCTCATTGTATCCACTTCTGAGGGTGTCATGACAAATGCTGATGCCGAGGAGAAGAAAATCGGAGGGAGGCTTCTAGCCTACGTCTATTAGGTGTTCACAATGGTTGAGATTCCAGAAGGAGTGACTGTCGAAGTAAACGGGCCGGTTGTCACGGTCAAGGGCCCCAAGGGTACGCTTACCCGCGCGTTCGTAAAGACCGTCGACATAAAGGTCAACGGTAACAATGTGGACGTCATGGGAAAGCGGCTCGCTTATGTAAACACCGTTAGCTCCGTAATCAATAATATGTGCATCGGGGCTAAGGACGGATACGAGAAGAAGATGAAAATCCTGTTCGCCCACTTCCCGATAAGCCTGGAAGTGAAGGGAAAGGAAATCCTGGTGAAGAACTTCCTTGGGGAGCGTTCCCCGCGGAAGACCTCGCTTGCCGGGGATGGCACCAAGCTCCAGGTGAAGGGCCAGAACATTTCGATTACCGGCCCTGACAAGGAAGCTGTTGGCCAGACCGCCGCGAACCTGAGGTCCGCCACCAAGATAAAGGGGAAGGATGGCCGGATTTTCCAGGACGGCATCTATGACGAGATGTGATTATCATGGCAGAAAAGAAGAAACCCAGCAAGAAGAAAAAACCGACGTTCAATGTCATGAACCTCGGCTTCAAGAAGAGGGTGAAGTCCAGGTGGAGGAAGCCGAGAGGCACCCACAACAAGAAGAGGATGAGGAAGGAGTTCTGCGGAGCTTCACCGTGCATCGGGTACAGGAACCCTGTGTCTATGCGCGGCCTCGGAAAGGGCGGACTGCCCGAGATGCTTGTATGCAACGCGGCCGAGTTCGAGGGGGCCAAGGACGTGGTGCTCAGGATTTCCTCAAAAGTAGGGAAGAGGAAGAGGGTTGAAATCCAGAAGAAGGCCGAGGCCATGGGCCTCAGGGTGCTCAACGTGAGGAAAGATACTGCGGAGAATGCGAAGCCCGCAGCCAAGCCGGCGGAGAAGAAAGCTCCGGAAAAGAGCCCGGCACCGAGCGCACCGGCGCCTTCAAAGAAGTAGGTGATTCTCATGAGTATGGCTACAATAAGAAGGCTCGCAGCTAACATCCTGAATGTGGGTGAGCGGAGAATATGGATAAACCCCGGGGAGGTTGAAGAGGTCAAGAAGATGGCAACCCGTGCGGATGTCCGCGACCTCATCTCCAAGGGGACCGTCAAGAAGCTGCCTGTCAAAGGAAGGAAGAAGGTAGAGAAGAAGAAGAGGCGCGGCAAAGGCAGCAAGAAGGGCACGACATCCGGAGAGCAGAAGAAGCGCTGGATGGAAAAGGTCCGTGCGCAGAGGAGGCTCTTTGCGGCGATGGTCTCGAGCGGCGCTCTTGACCAGGAGAAGAGGAGAATCTACAGCAGAATCAAGAGCGGGCTCTTCAGGAACAAGAAGGCGATGCTCATCTACCTCAAGGAGAACAAGCTTATCGCGGCCGACTACGAAGAGGTCAGGCCAAAGCCAGTGAAAAAGGAGAAGGTGCCCAAGGCGCCGAAGAAGGCAGCCCAGAAGAAGCCTGTCAAAAAGGAGGGTGAATCCAAATGACGAGAGCAAAAGGTCCGGCTTACAATGTCCAGTACAGGAGAAGGAGAGAAGGCACTACCGACTTCGCGAAGAGACTCGCGCTTATAAAGTCGGGCAAGCCGCGCATGGTTGTCAGGAAGAGCAACAAGGGACTGGTAGTGCAGTTCATAGAGTTCGACCCCAAAGGGGACAAGACGCTCCTGACTGTGAATGGCGCAATCCTCAAGAAAGCCCTTAAGTGGGAATCCAAGAGGAACGTCTGGACTGCTTATCTTGCAGGGCTTTATGCTGGCAAGGAAGCCGGAAAGAAGGGCGTCAAGGAATTCGTCTTCGACATGGGCCGGTATACGCCCTCAAAGGGGAACATACTCTTCGCGGTGGTTAAGGGAGCTGCGGATTCTGGCCTGAAGACCAATTTCTCAGACAAGATGGTACCGTCAGACAAACTGGCGAATCCGCCCGAGGCGCTGAAAAGCGCTTTCGAGAAGGCGAAGAGCAGCATTGCAGGGTGATGATTCATGAGGAAAAGATCCAGCGTTGAAAAACTTCGGATGATAAACAAGGAGGACTGGGAACCCAAGACCTCCATGGGAATGAAGGTTAAAGCCGGTGAGATAACTACAATAGAGGAAATCATGGAATCCGGAAAGCCTATCCTGGAGCCCGAGATTATCGACATCCTGTTCAGGGACATGGAGGCCGAGACGCTCCAGATAAATACCACCCAGAGGGTGACTGACTCAGGCAAGAGGACCAAGTTCCGCGTGGTTACCGTCATCGGCGACCGCAACGGGCACGTTGGCCTCGGGGTTGGCAAGAGCGAGGAGCTCAAGCCCGCGGTGGACTACGCAATCAGGAACGCGAAGAAGAACGTCTTCGCAATCCAGATGGGATGCGGCAGCTGGGAGTGCAAGTGCTCAGTAGCCCACTCGCTAAGGAGGGCCACGCAGGGCAAGGAAGGGAGCACGGTGGTGCACCTGAAGCCCGCGCCAAGGGGCCTTGGCTTGGCTGCAAACGACATCGTAAAGAAGGTCCTGAAAATGGCCGGCATAAAGGATGTCTGGAGCTCAACAACCGGTGGAAAGGGTAACATTTACAACATGGCGTCGGCAACAATCTGTGCGCTTGACAATCTGAACACGATTAAGCCGCCGGCAGAATGAAAGGTGAATCAAAATGACTAAGCTCGCACTGATACGCGTCCGCGGCGCAAGGGGGCTGAAGCCCAAGATAGCCAAGACTCTTGGGCTATTGAGGCTGAACAAGCCCAACCACTGCGTTGTGGTAGAGGATACGAATGAAATGAAGGGCATGATTAATGTGGTGAAGGATTACATCACCTTCGGGCCTGTGGATGAGGATACCATCGTCCGCCTCATGAGCAAGAGGGGAACGAGGGGTTCGAAGTCACTGAAGGATGTAGCCTCAGCAGATGAAATCAAGGCGGCTGCAAAAGAGATGGCAGGCGGCAAGAAGCCGAAGGAAGGCTTCGTGAATCCTGTCTTCAGGCTGACGCCCCCAAGGAAGGGATACAAGAGCATCAAGCTTCCTTACCCTGAAGGGGACCTTGGAGCGAGGGATGAGATACTTCCGCTCCTTAGAAGAATGATGTGATAATTATGGCGAGCAGAAGAAAAGCAGGACAGAAGAAAAAATATCTCGGGAAAAGGAGCTTCGGCTGCGGGAACTGCAAGAACCGCAGGGGAAGCGGAAACCGGGGCGGAAGGGGAAAGGCCGGAATCTGCAAGCACAAGGGCACCTGGGCGGCGAAATACGCGCCAGGCTACTTTGGCAAGCACGGATTCGCCAACCCGAATTCCAAGTCGCTAATCAAGGTGGCCCACCTCTTTGACATCAACCGCAGGGCAATTCTGGGCAAACTGGAGAAATCAGGGGATAAGTTCGTTTTCCAGTTCAAGGGCAAGGTCCTGGCGACGGGGAATGTCACCGTACCGCTCTTAATAAAGGCAAATGCATGGAGCAAGCGAACTGAGGAGAAGGTCAAGGCAGCTGGCGGAGACATTTCTAACCTCGGGTGAGCGTTCCAATGGGCGTTATCGATTTCGTACATTCTTTCTCGAAGCACCTGCCGACAATCAAGCAGCCGGAGAGGCCTGTCCCGACAAAGGACAAGCTGATCTGGACTGGTGTCGCGCTCGTGATCTTCTTTGCCATGTACCACACCACCGCTCTTGGTGTCACCACCGCCGGGGTTGGCATGGATTTCCTGCAGACGATCACCGCGTCCAAAATAGGCTCCCTCCTGACGGCAGGTATCGGGCCGATAGTGCTCGCCAGCATTTTCCTGCAGCTCTTCTCAGGCGCGGGAATCATCAAGCTGGACCTTAAGGACAAGAACGACAAGCAGAAGTTCCTGGAAACACAGAAGGTCCTTGCGATACTTATCGCCTTCGCTGAAGGCATCATATTCGTGATAACCGGCAGGACGATCCTCGCGCCCCTCCTGGGTCTTCCGACCGAGATCGTGATGATTCTGGTGGTGCTGCAGATTGCCGTCGGTTCCATAATAATCATCTATCTTGATGAGCTTGTGACCAAGTACGGAATCGGAAGCGGAGTGAGCCTCTTCATCGCGGCCGGTGTCTCCCAGTCTATCATAGGAGGGCTTCTGGGCCTGGTATTCGGGGCAAATGGCGTCGTCCCGGTAATGGCTGAGGGGGGAGCGGAAGCGTTGCCCCTGGCCTTGCTTGCGCTGATGCCATTCATATTCACCATCATCGTGTTCCTTGCCGTCGTTTACTCGGAGGGGATAAAGGTGGAGATTCCGATAGCTTTCGAGCGTGTCCGGGGGATGGTCCCGAAGCTTCCATTGAAGTTCTTCTATGTGTCCAACATACCGGTCATCTTCGCTAGCGCGCTGATTATGAACATCCAGCTTTTCGCGGGCATGTCCCTTGCCGGAGCCGACCTTCCCTTTGTCGGCTATGTCACCGAGGACGGGCAGCTCCGTGACGGTCTGCTATATTTCCTGACCCCCGTCTATGGGTTCGGGAGGAACACGGCTGCGCAGTGGGACTTCATAACCACCGCGGTGACCCCGTTTTACGGAATACCGGAATGGGTCCATGCCCTTACCTATGTATTGTTCTTATCGCTCTTCTCGGTCCTGTTCGGGCTGTTCTGGGTGGAGACATCCAACATGGACGCAAAGGCAGTCGCGGGGCAGCTGACAAGCTCGGGAATGCAGATTCCAGGCTTCAGGAGGGATCCTCGGATGCTTGAGAAGATACTGCACAAGAACATATTCCCGCTAACCGTGATGGGGGCCTTTTCCGTGGGGCTGCTTGCCGGTGTGGCTGACCTTACTGGTGCCCTTGGAACTGGAACGGGCATCCTTCTTACTGTGGGCATCCTCTACAGGATGTACGAGCAGATGGAGCAGATGCAGGCATTCGAGCTCTATCCCGCCTTTGGAAAGCTTATAGGTGAATGAGCATGATAATCGTAATGGGTTTGCCCGGAGCCGGAAAGACGACTGTCCTCAAGGGGCTGGACACCGATTATCGGGTCCAGAACTTCGGGGACCTCATGTTCGAGATTGAGAAGGAGAAATTCGGCATCACGGACAGGGACCAGATGAGGACGATTTCAAAGGAGAAGCAGGGTGAAGTCCAGAAGCTTGTTTATGAGCGGCTCTCAAAAGAAAAGGGCAAGTTCATCCTTGACACGCACTGCTCTGTGAACACCCCGAAAGGATTCCTTCCAGGGGTGCCATTCGAGTATCTCAAGATGCTCAAGGTGGACTACCTAGTTCTTATTACCGCGGATGTGGAAGCGGTCGCCAAGAGGCGCTCTGATGACCCCTCAAGGAAGAGGGATGCTGACAACATCGGTCTCCATGACCAGATGAACAAGTCGTTCTTAGCGGCCTACTCGGCTTTCACCGGCGCTCCTGCGGTAGTGATAATAAACGAGCAGGGGAAGGCGCAGGAGGCGACTGCCAGGCTGCAGGCGCTTCTTGAGTAGCTTCCATCCTTCTTTTAAATTCTTTTTTCCTATTTCTCCCCTATGCTAGACATTCGGCTCCTTCGGGACAACCAGGACATCATCCTCAATTCACTTCGGGACAGGCAGTCCCCTAAAGAGACCCTCAAGCTCATAGAGCAGATTGGGGGGAAGGACCGGCAGTGGAGAAAGATAAAATTCGAGGAAGAGGAGCTCCGCGCGGAGCGCAACAAATTGAGCGCTGCGATAAACGAGAAGAAGAAGGCCAAGAAGGACGCCTCAAAGGAGATTGCGCGCTCGGGCGAGGTCGCCAAGAGAATCAAGGAAATCTCCCAGGAGACCGAGATGATAGAGCTTGGCATAAAGGAGCACATGCTGGGGATACCCAACATACCCGACAAGTCAGTTCCCAAGGGGAAGGACGAAAGGGAGAATAAGGAAATCAGGAAATGGGGGAAGCCTGAGAAGGATGGGAAGGACGTTTTATCACACTATGAGATATCCAAGCAGTGCGATCTCATCGACCATGAGAGGGGCGTGAAGCTTGCTGGCCACAGGTTCTCGGTGCTCAAGGGCCCGATGGCAAGGCTTGAGCGCGCACTGACCAATTTCATGCTCTCTGTGCAGACACAGCAGGGGTATACAGAAATAGCGCCTCCGTACCTGGTCAACACCAAGACGATTACAGGCACCGGCCAGTTGCCGAAGTTCGCCGATGACCAGTACAAGATTGAGGGCGAGGATTTATGGCTGATACCGACAGCCGAAGTGCCGCTAACCAACCTCTATGCCGACGAGGTGCTCAATGAAAAGGACCTTCCGGTGAAGGTGACTGCCTACACCCCCTGCTTCAGGAGGGAGGCCGGGGCGTACGGAAAGGACATCCACGGATTAATCCGGCAGCACCAGTTCGACAAGGTGGAGCTTGTGAAATTCGCGCATCCGGAGAGGAGCTTCGAGGAGCTTGAAGGGCTGACAAAAGACGCGGAAAGGATTCTCCAGCTCTTGGAAATCCCATACCGGGTCATCGAGCTCTGTACCGGGGACCTTGGTTTCTCAGCCGCCAAGACATATGATATCGAAGTGTGGATTCCGAGCCAGAACACGTACAGGGAAATCTCATCGTGCTCCAACTGCACGGACTTCCAGGCAAGGAGGGCGAACATAAGGTACCTCGCGCCAAGCGGGAAGATGGAATTCGTGCACACCTTAAACGGCAGCGGGCTCGCAGTGGGCAGGACATTGATAGCGGTTCTGGAGAACTGCCAGGATGATAAAAAAACAGTAAGAATCCCAAAGGTCCTGAGGGACTACATGGGAGAGGCTGAAATCAGGATTTGACTGTTGCGGGAGCGGCCGTCCATGAAGTCCTTGGCCCTTTCTGATCCTTTTTCGCGCGCCTGTTCATCTTGCCGACTGCTATGGCGGTGGTCATGTTACGCGCGAAGTCGTACACCCCCACAACGTTAGTGCGGGCCCTGATTCCTTGAAATGGTTTCAGGGTTTTCAGCCTATCCCAGTCAGTCTCGAATCCGGCCAGCTCCAGGCTCCTTTGTTTCTGCTCAACAGTCTCCAGCGCCTCTAGGAAGAACATCTCCGGAACACTCTTCCCGTCTTTCCTCAGTTCGGCAAGCTCATTCTTTTTCTCTGCGGAGAATCTCCTTATGTCACCGATGACGCTCTCGGGGAGCCCAAGCTGCACCACCCTCTCATTAAAGCTCATCCCATCCGGCCTGCACGCAATCAGTTCGGCAGCGGCGGCTATCTTTGCGTCTTTTGCTGGCATGCCATTGAGTATGATAAGCTCAGACATCCGATGCTGCATCCTCTCTTGGACAGAAGTTTTTACCTGGACTTCGTTTTCTCCCCTCAGGGCCTCCAGTTGCCGGCCTATCTCGCATATGTATCCCCTGAAGATGGAGTTGGCGTTGCGCTCTTCCTTCGGAAGCTCGGCTTCAAGCCTTTCAACATCACCTTTTTTCACCCCGAATTTGTCCATGAACTCGCCAACCAGGTGGGCGCTTCCATTGAGCTTCTCAAGGAGCGGAACCACGAACGCAGGGTGCTGGCAGATGCTCATGTGCCAGTCGCCGAAAGCAAGAACACCATCCTTTGCCATCTTGTTGCGTATGCGCAGCAGGTATCCCGGGAATGAGTTATGGTGGAAAACCGCGTTTGACACCACAATGTCCAGGACATTTGGAGCCAGGAATGGAAGATGCATCGAGTCGCTCGATGTGATGACCTGGGAGCAGAGCCTCCTGATTTTATTGTTGATTGGGTGGTCTCCGAGGTTCTGCGATATGTCCCTCACCCTTTCCGGGGAAAGCTCCAGCATGTAGAAATTGCATCTTTCGGCCAGATGCTCCCTGCCATCCATCTCGTTCAGTATGGCAAGGCTGGTAGCCCCGGTCCCTGCGCCGATGTCACAGAGCGTGAAAATCCGCCCAGGCTCATTCTCATGCATCGCGTCCAGGATATCCACGACCATTCCGGCTATCACGCCGTTGAGGAGCTCGTTACCGTCCCTGAGGCCGACCCTTGTTGTGGCCTTGCTGATTATACGATTGTTCGTCTGGTCGCTTGTGAGCCACTCCCTCAGGATGGACTCCTCCGCCTTTTCCATGAGCCATTCGACATTCTGCGGGGTGACTCCTACGGTCCATGAGTGGAGCGCGTGCCAGACCACTCTTGCTATGCTGCCTGGCGGCATGGTCAGCTCATGCCCGATATCCGCAAGGAACCTGTCAAGCTCCTCCAGCTCGCCGATTGAGGTTCGCAGCCGCATATCAGGATGCGTCTCATAGCCGCTGCTGGCAAGTATTCGAAGGAACGAATCGATATCTGCCTGTCTGTTAACTGGCTGCATTTTCCTACCTCTGCCTCCTGGGTTTCATTGATGTTAGCACTACTGCGAAGTTGGAGTTTGCAATCTCCCTTCTGGGCCCAATAGGAAGCCTCGCCCCTGGGAATACCCGGGCGATTTCTTGCATGTCAACTTCGAATCCGGCCTCTTTCATCTGGCACATCCTTTCCAGTACCGTTACGTGGCCACCCAGGAAATATCTCCTGATTTTCGGCGCTCCAGGCCTTTTCATCTTCTTTCCTATCTCATTCCAGTATCCAAGATGCTGAACTGTTGCCATCTGCTCCGAAGTGATGCCGCTTGGGTTGCTGCCCGAAGGCAGCCGCTTCTCTTCCGCATCCGTAATCCCGAAGAACCTCCTATACTCCAGGCATCGCCTCTCATTCGCCTGCAGGTTCCTGAGCATCAGCAGCCCGTATTCCGGGTCGCTCCAGGCGTCCGAGAACCAATCGGCGTCGATGACCAGGCCGCCGGGCTTGAGAACGCGATTGAGTTCCCTCATATAGTCAGGAAATGGATTATGGTGCCCTGAAGAGAGCATTACCAGCAGGTCGATTGATTCATCCGGCACTTTCGCGATGAGCCCTTCACAGTCCACGTCCCTGTCTTTGCTGGTCCCGGTTATCGTCGATATGTTCAACTTCTGGAATCCCAGGCTGGTGTTCGCAATGCCAGCCCTCATTGAAGATGGTTCGATAAGGTGGAAAGTTGTCCTCTCCAGAATCCCGCGCCCGTCATGCGGAAAGCTGATTTTCCCAGCGACAGAGCTCGTTGCCTTGCCGTCCCTGGCTCCAAAATCAAGGATATCGAATCTCCTCTTTCCATCATCAAGGAACCGGACAACGCCATCAACTATTTTGCCAACCGTGTACGCCATTCTCGCTTCCGCGGTTTGCCGAATCTCTGTCGAGAGGATCTCATCCACGTCTGTCGGATCGACCCTCTCAAGCTCGCGGTCATCCTTTCTTCCGAAATAGCGCCCCCTCTCCTTTATGGCTTCCCGGTTTTCGGGGGTTATTCCGATGCCCCACCTGTGCATCTTCAGGCAGCTGATTTTTGTCAGGCTGCCCGGGACAAGCCTGACTGGGAGGCCCTTGGTAATCTCCCAGAACTCCTCGTCTCGTTCCGTAATCTCATTTATTGAAGTAGCGTTTTTCATGAATACACCTATCCGCCTAAACCATATACTTATAATAACAAACATTTTAAAATGGTGTGTGAAATCATCGGAAAATGTAAAAATTATGTGCAAAAGCAGCGATGGCAAAATCTCCTTCTATACCGACGGCAGTTTCATATACGCGGATAAGGATGGCGAGACCTTCCGCCTTGCGCTATTCGACAACGGATTCTACAGGCTCAGGCTCTGGAACGATGTCCCAATCCTGGAAGTTGACGGCCTGAGGATGCACCTTGTCAAGGACTTTGCCAGTCCCTTTGATTACTCGAAGGAGGTCGCATCCGCGCTCAAGGTGAAATCAGGGGATAATGTCCTGGATACCTGCATGGGACTTGGCTACACTTCGATGGCCGCCGGAAAGAAGGTGAAAGCAGTCACCACCTGCGAATACAGCGACGCTGTCTACACCCTTGCCAGCTGGAACCCATTCAGCGAAGAGTTATTTTCAGACAAGAAGTATACAATCCTGAGGGGCGACATATTCGAGAAGATAAAGGAGCTTCCGGACGATTCCTTCGATGTAATAATACACGATCCGCCAAGGTTCTCCAAGGCAGGCAATCTATATTCAGAGGAATTCTACAGGGAGCTCTGGAGGGTGGCCGCCCCCGGCGCCAGGCTATACCATTATGTCGGCACAGTCGGGAAAAGGACTGGCAGGAAGATAGAGCAGGAAGTGGAGAAAAGGCTGAAAATGGCAGAATTCAAGAAAATTAAATACAACAGGAGGCTTCAGGGCCTCCTGTTCGAATTATAAAAAGAAAAAATTCACTCCATGAAGAACTGCGGAGTGGGCGGCTCTGGCCTCTCGCCTTTCCTTTCGCGAATCTGGGCGACCACTTTGGGGACGATGTCCCTTGGGACCGGCCAGTACCCGGCATATTCCTGGTACCAGATTGCCCTTCCCTGGGTAACTCCGCGCAGGTCGTTCGCGAATCCGAACATCTCGCCAACAGGGAGGAGCGTTGTGATGACTGCGTTCTCCCCCTCCTGCTCCATGCCCTCAAGCTGGCCTCTCCTTCCGTTGGTGAGCGTAATAACGTCACCGGAGTACTCCTGCAGGGTGTTGATGAGCACTTTCTGCCTCGGCTCAATGAGCGTCACCCCTCCTGTTAGCAAGGCGGCATAAATCGGCCTTCTCACAGCGGGCAGCATCTGCGCGGGCCCCCTGTGGATGTTGTCCTCGTGCAGAGTGGCATCGACAAGGGTGACCTTCACCCCTGTCATCTTCTCCTTTGCCAGCGGGCCTGCGTTCAGGCACTCCTCGAATCCCTGAATCATCAGCTCCTCGACTTCATTGAGGTACTGGATGCCCTTGGTCGCGTTCACGAAGATGCTGGAGTTGTAAATGTCGTAAATCTTCCTGGCCTCGTCACGGTCCATGCCGAGCTCGACAAGCTTTTCCCACACCTCTCTTCCCTTTGGCCTTCCAGCGGGAATATCTCCGCTGTCCAGTGCTTTCTTGAGCTCATCGCTCAGAGGCTCCACAGTGAACTTGAGCTTGTTGTGCTTGTTCGGCGACTTGCCCTCAATCGGGCCTGCAGGGCCGATAAGGGCCTCCTGGTACACGACAATCGGAGGAGAAGTGATAATCGGAATCTTCTTCTCGTTCTTTATCTTGTACTCGATGATTTCCAGGTGCAGCTCGCCGTTTCCGGATACCAGGTGCTCACCTGTCTCCTGGTTGAGGTGGACCTTGATTGTCGGATCCTCCTTCGAGATGCTCCTCAAAGCCTCGATGAGTTTCGGCAGGTCCTTCTGCTCCTTCACTTCAATCGACTTGGTGATGACCGGCTCTGAGTAGTGCTTTATTGACTCGAACGGCTCAATCGGGTCTGTTGAAAGCGTCTCACCGACATATACGTCCTTCAGGCCGACTATTGCTCCGATGTTGCCCGCGCTTACCCGTTCTGCCTGAACCCTGTCCGGGCCCATGAAGATACCGACCTGCTGTGCCTTTGCCTTGATTTTCTTGGAAGCGATATAGAGCTCGGTGCTCTTCTGGACAGTCCCGGAGAACATGCGGACGACTGCGACTTCTCCAGCATGCTCGTCATAGACCACACCGAAGCAGACACCGACCGCCTTTCCATTCTTGTCACATGCCCTCATGCTCTTTCCTTCTTCCGACTCCTGGTCCCCGTTCTTCCAGAGCACTTCGGTCCTGTACTGCTGCGCGTTCTTTGGAGAGGGCAGGTGCGTGATAATCATCTCGAGCAGCACCTCGTCAAGGGGGCTCCTCTCCACAAGCCACTTGTGGTCTTCCGCCGCGCACCGGTCGTAAATCTCCTTGAACGATATGTTGAACTTGGTCATGGACTTGACCGAAATGGCCCACTTGTGGTAGGCGGTACCAAAGGCGACGTTGCCCTTGGCCACCCCGATTGCCCATTCCTCTGCCTTTTCCTTAGGCGCGTTCGCGCGGATAATCTTATTGACCTGGTTGATTACCTTGACGAATCTCTCCTGCATGGCGGTCGCGTCAAGCTTCATCTCATTAATCAGCCGGTCCACCTTGTTGATGAAGATGACTGGTTTTGCCCTCTCCTTCAGAGCCTGCCTAAGATTGGTCTCTGTCTGGGGCATAACTCCCTCGACAGCGTCCACAACGAGGCAGACGCCGTCAACCGCGCGCATGGCGCGCACCACGTGGAAACCGAAGTCCACGTGCCCTGGAGTGTCAATCAGGTTAATAAGGTAGTCCTTGCCCTCATGCTTGAATCCAAGCGAGATGTTCGCGGACTTGATTGTGATTCCTCTCTGCTGCTCCTGTTCGTCGAAGTCGGTCCATCTCTGGGCTCCTGCGAGCTCCTTCGAGATCAGTCCTGCCCTTGCGACGAGGGAGTCTGTCATCGTGGTCTTACCATGGTCAACGTGCGCTACGATAGCCACGTTACGGACAAAATCCGTGTTGTCCATCAGCTTCTGCACTTCCTCAACTACAGCTTCCTTTCTAGCCATAAATTTCACCGAATAAAGAGACGTAAAACTCTTCCTCTTAGCTTCCAATTTGGAGAGAAACTAATATAAAGATATGGCGGCGGATTACCGCCCTAAAATCCACTATGCGGCCTGCATAATGCCCTCTGGCGCCTGGCCCGGGGCTCCCCGGTATATCAGGGAGGCATTCAACAAAATCCTGCCATTCCAGCGGGGGTTCCTGAGCGTGCTTCCGATTTCCCTGAGGCCTGCCGCGATCTCATACGCTTCCCGGTGCATCCCATCTCGGTAGAGCTCAAGCGCGGTCTTGAGTATCCATTCCTCCTGGGCGAGCACTATGCCATTGAACCTGTCGTCCTGGGCGCACATCTGCCTTGCATTATCAAGGGTCTCAAGAACCGCCACGAACCCGTTATCCAGCATCCTCTTCCGGTCGCCGGTCATCTCAAACAGGCTGGCAGCTTCCCTGTGCTTGCCCGACATCGCAGCCGCCTCGGCTATCTCATGCACTTCGACTGCCATGTTGAAACCAAGCAGATGCTCTCCGGCCTCAAGGAATCTACCTCCCCTCAGCATTTCCGAAGCGCTTTCCATAGCCTCCGCCTTCCTGCATTTCGCCTCTGCCCCGCAGAGCCTGATTAGCCCATAGAGCTCTGCCGCAAGGCCAAACCTCTCGGCCCCCTCGCAGATTTCAGCCAGCTGGAACACGTGATGCTTCTTCCTCTGGAATCTCATCTCCCTTGCATATTCTAGTATTTCCTCATCCTTGAAGTCTGCCAGCAGCTTTGGGTTGGGCTGCTTGTACATCTCATTGTATTTCACAACCCCCCGAAGGCCAGAGTTCCACCTGACGACGTTCACCGCCATTTCGTGGTTCCCTTCGGATTGGAGCCTGTCCACCAGGCCGAAGAATGCATCCTCGTTCCTGGTTAACATATAGACGTTTGCAGCATCCCTGGAATTCCCACGCTGCTCGAAATCGAATCCGACCATGGCCGCTTCCTGCACCCAGCCCATCTCAATGAATATCGCGACTGCCTGCAAATCCAGCATGTCGGCTTCTAAGGGGTCCATATTCGTGCCATCCTCGCGAATAAGGGCGGCCTGCTTCCTAAGTTCGAGCGCCTCCACCTTCATCTTCCTGTAATCCTCTGCGCGCTCCCCGCCTCCATTGCGCGTTGGCAAAGACCAGAGGCCAGAATCCAGATTCACCCTCTGCTTGCTAACCTGCGGCCTGCTTATCCTGTCTGGCTCCGGCTTCCTCCTGAAGACTGAGGCTACTGCGCTAATCATGCCCTTGATTGTGATGGGTGTTGTGAGTATCTCCTTTGCTTTCTGCATCCTGGTTCTCTGGATTGTCTGCATGTGGTCACCTGTAACTTTTCCGGGTGATTACAATAATTGCATTGTTTAAATATTTTTCGCCCGGCCCGGAACCCCCAACCGGTTCATCTGAAAGCAAAAAACCCTACGCTTTTTGCCGAAGTGGGGTTAAACTAATGTCATGTTTTTAAACCCTATCCATAAACTTATCCTCAAACTTTTTCCAATGAAAAAACCATGCAGAAAGAGTGGTATCAATGGCGTCAGTAACTGAAAAAATACTGAAGGAACATATTGTGGAAGGGGAATGGAAGACGGGAGAGGAAATAGGAATCAAAATAGACCAGACCCTCACCCAGGATGCGACAGGAACGATGGCGTACCTCGAATTCGAGGCGATGGGCAAGCCCAAGGTGGATACCGAGCTGTCAGTTTCCTATGTCGACCACAATATGCTGCAGACCGACTTCAAGAACGCGGATGACCATGATTATCTGAAAACGGTCGCGGCCAAATACGGCGTATTATATTCAAGGGCGGGAAACGGGATCTGCCACCAGGTGCACCTTGAGAGGTTCGCCAGGCCCGGAAAGACCCTGCTCGGCTCCGACTCGCACACCCCGACGGCAGGGGGCATGGGCGAAATCGCGATAGGTGCGGGGGGCCTTGATGTCGCTGTCGCAATGGGCGGGGGGAGATTCTATCTTAATACCCCCAAAGTAGTCGGGGTGAAACTCAGCGGAAAGCTCAGGCCATGGGTTTCCGCCAAGGATGTGATACTTGAGATGCTCAGGAGGCTTGATGTCAAGGGCGGAGTGGGGAAGGTCTTCGAATACTTCGGCCCGGGCGCCGAGACCCTGAGTGTCCCTGAGCGGGCGACCATCACCAACATGGGTGCGGAGCTGGGCGCCACAACCTCAATTTTCCCATCGGATGCTATCACAAAGAGATACCTGGAGAGCCAGGATAGGGGCGGCCAGTTCGTTGAGATCAAAGGAGATTCCGAATCTGATTATGACGAGATTATCGAACTTGATTTGGGCGCTGTGGAGCCCCTCGTCTCGAAGCCCTCCAGCCCTGGCAATGTGGGCACGGTAAAGGAGATGGAAGGCACTAAGGTGAACCAGGTTATTGTGGGCTCATGCACGAACTCTTCATTCCGCGACCTGATGATTGTCGCCAAAGTCCTCAAGGGAAAGAAGGTGCACAAGGACGTCTCCTTCTGTGTCCTGCCAGGCTCAAGGCAGGTATACTCGATGATTGCGAGGAACGGCGCTCTTGCTGACCTTATCGCCTCCGGGGCAAGAATTCTGGAATCGGCATGCGGGCCGTGCATCGGCATGGGGCAGGCCCCAAGGAGCGGGGGCGTAACTGTCCGCACGTTCAATCGGAACTTCAAGGGGCGCTGCGGCACGAAGGACGCTGATGCGTACCTCTGCAGCCCTGAGACTGCGGCCGCAATAGCGATAAACGGGGAATTCACCTCGCCTGACAAGCTCGGGCAGTTCCCGGTTATAGATGATGAGATGCCCGTGATTGACGATTCAATGATTGTGAAGCCGCCTGAAGATGGCTCGTCGGTTGAAATCAAGAGGGGCCCGAACATCAAGCCGCTCCCGGAGATGAAGGCTCTGGAGGATGAGATTTCCAGGGAAGTGCTGATAAAGGTCGGGGACAACATAACAACAGACCACATCATGCCCGCTGGCGCGCAGATACTTCCTCTAAGAAGCAACATCCCGGCGATCTCCGAGTTCGTGTTCTCACAGGTGGACAAGGAGTTCCCGGCGAGGGCGAAGGAGAAGAACGGCGGCTTCATAATCGGAGGGGAGAACTATGGCCAGGGTTCCAGCCGTGAGCACGCGGCAATCGCCCCACTATATCTTGGGGTAAAGGCGGTCATCGCAAAGAACTGGGCAAGAATACACAAGAGCAACCTTGTGAATTTCGGCATCGTCCCGCTCGATTTCGAGAATCCAGCCGACTACGACAGGATAGAGCAGGGGGATGTCCTTGAGATAAAGGGCCTTCGGGACGGGGTGAAGAATGGCCGAGTCACGATAAAGGATGTCACAAAGGGCTTCGAGTTCAAGGCAAAGACCGAACTGTCCGAAAGGGCCGCTAACGTGCTGCTCGAAGGCGGAACGATTAATTTCACAAAGAAAAAGTAATGATTTTGCAGGTGAAACTATGGAAGAGAAAGGAGAGAAAATCAGGAAGGAAAATGGAAAGCTCGTTGTCCCGGACACCCCCATCATCCCATACATAGAGGGGGATGGGGTGGGTATTGACATTACTCCTGTCATGATTAAGGTAGTCGATGCCGCGGTTGAGAAGGCATATGGCGGAGATAGGAAAATCGCATGGAAGAAGATTTACGCCGGTCAGGAGGCAAAGGACAAGTTCGACAACTACCTGCCCGATGAAACCATCCAGGCAATCAAGGACCATTTAGTTGCAATCAAGGGCCCGCTCACAACTCCGGTGGGTGGCGGAATCAGGAGCCTGAATGTTACAATGCGCCAGGTGATGGACCTATATTCTTGCGTGAGGCCGGTCAAATGGTATGAAGGCACTCCGGCTCCGGTCAAGGAGCCGAACAAGCTCGATGTTGTAGTCTTCAGGGAAAACACTGAGGATGTATACGCCGGAATCGAATGGAAGGAAGGAACAGAGGAATGCAAGAAGGTCATCAGCTTCCTGAACAACGAGATGGGGAAGGATGTGCGCCGGGATTCCGGAATCGGTGTGAAGCCTATTTCAATTACCGGCACCAAGAGGCTGGTCGCCTCCGCAATCCAGTATGCCATTGACCACAACAGGCGCTCGGTCACCCTCGTCCACAAGGGCAATATCATGAAGTTCACCGAAGGTGCTTTCAGGGAATGGGGATATCAGGTGGCCCAGGAGCAGTTCGGGGAGAGGACCGTGACGGAGAAGGAAGTTACTGAGAGCCATGGCGGCAAGGTGCCGGATGGTAAAATCCTAATCAATGACAGGATTGCCGATGCCATGTTCCAGCAGGTGCTGCTCAGGCCCGATGAATATGATGTGATTGCGACCCCCAACCTGAACGGCGACTACATATCCGATGCGTGCGCTGCGCAGGTCGGAGGGCTTGGGATGGCGCCTGGCGCGAACATCAACTATACTACTGGTGTCGCCCTATTCGAGGCGACTCACGGAACCGCGCCAAAGCACGCCGGCCAGGACAAGGTCAACCCGGGCTCGCTCATCCTATCAGCAACCATGATGCTCCAGTACCTTGGATGGGAAGAGGCTGCGAAGCTGGTTGAGAAGGGGCTCGCCAAAGCAATCAGCTCAAAGAATGTCACCTATGACCTTGAGAGGCAGATTGAGGGGGCGAGGCTCCTCAAGTGCTCAGAATTCGGGGATGCGATAATCGGCAACATGTGAAGACAAGGGGAGAAGAGCTATGGCAAGGAGAAAATTACGCGAATACGATGCCAAGAGGCTGCTTGCTGAGAACATGAAGGAGGCAAGCGATGGAGAGCTGCAGTATGTTTCCACATGCGTGCAGGTCGCCCAGGACACCGACATGGACAAGCTCGGGAAGGAGAACGCTTGGCTCAAAAGCATGAAGCTGGTTGTGAAACCCGACATGCTCTTTGGCCGCCGGGGAAAGAACAACCTCATCCTCCTCAACGCCTCGTGGGAGGAAGCCAAAAAATTCATCAGGGAGAAGATGAATTCAGAGGTTGAAATCCGCGGCGTTAAGGGCGCCCTTACGCACTTCCTTGTGGAGCCTTTCGTTCCGCACAATGAAGAGTATTATTTCTCCATCCTCTCCAAGAGGGATGAGGATGCCATAAGCTTCTCTGTCGCAGGCGGAATGGATGTCGAGGAGAACTGGGAGAAGATGGTGCATGTAACAGTGCCAACTGGCGGGGAGCCCGACGCCAAGGAGATTGAGAAGGGCCTTTCGAACCTGTCCGAGGAAAAGAGGGCCAAGACAGCGATATTCATCCAGTCATGCTACAGGGTATTCCGGGACCTGGACTTCACCCTTATGGAGTTCAATCCTTTCACCTATGATGAGGATGGAAGCCCGTTTCCCCTTGACATGCGGGGGGAGCTGGATGATACTGCCGAGTTCAAGGACTGGAAGAAATGGGGCAAGATAGATTTCCCAAGGCCCTTTGGAAGGAAACTCTATCCTGAGGAGCAGTTCGTCTCTGAGCTGGACAGCAAGAGCGGCTCTTCCCTGAAGCTTACCCTGCTCAATCCGGAGGGAAGGATATGGACAATGGTTGCCGGCGGGGGCGCCTCAGTCATCTATGCCGACACCATTGTTGATTTAGGGATGGGGCACGAACTGGCCAACTATGGCGAGTACAGCGGAGATCCGAACGCCGAGGAGACTTATCTTTATGCCAAGACGCTCCTGGACCTTGCGACAAGGAACGCGGACGGCAAGCCCCGCGCATTGATAATAGGAGGGGGAATCGCGAACTTCACTGATGTGGCCAAGACATTTACAGGAATCATCCGGGCGCTTAGGGAATATAAGGACAAGATGAAGGCCGCCGGAATCAGGATATACGTGCGGAGGGGCGGCCCGAACTATCAGACCGGGCTTAAGCTAATGAGGGGGCTTGGAAACGAGCTTGGAATCCCGATAGAGGTGCATGGCCCCGAGGCGCAGATGACCAACATCGTGCCGATGGCTATCGATTATGTCAAGGGAGGTGCTTGAGATGGAGGACTACAGGCTATTTTCAAAGGACACACAGGCGCTGATATACAATTTCAAGCCGAATCCTGTGCAGAGGATGCTTGATTTCGATTATATCTGCAGGCGGGCGAAGCCAAGCATCGCGGGCCTTATCGCGCCTGGCAGGAACGGGTTCCACAAGGCATTCTTCGGGGGAAAGGAAATCCTGCTTCCGATCTATTCTTCTATTGATGCCGCGGCGACAAAGCATCCGAAGGCGGATGTGCTCATCAACTTCGCATCTTTCAGGAGCGCGCACGATTCCACAAAATCGGCCCTGGAGCAGGAGGGAATCCGGACCGTTGTGATAATCGCGGAAGGGGTTCCTGAGAGGCAGATAAAGGATTTGACCGCATTTGCCAAAGAGAACAATAAGATTATCATCGGCCCGGCGACGGTCGGGGGAGTGCAGGCAGGAGCCTTCAAGATTGGCAACACCGCGGGCACTGTGGACAATATCATTGCATGCAAGCTCCACCGGCCTGGCTCGGTCGGATTCGTATCCAAGTCTGGGGGACTCTCGAACGAGATGTACAACATGCTCGCGATGACCACCGACGGCCTTTATGAGGGAATCGCGATTGGCGGGGATGCTTTCCCTGGCACGAACCTGCTCGACCATGTTTTAAGATTCGAGAAGATGCCCGAGGTGAAGATGATTGTCCTCCTTGGGGAGCTGGGCGGCCGTGAGGAGTACAGCATCGTTGAGGCCAAGAAGGAAGGGAAGATAACAAAGCCGGTGGTCGCCTGGGTCACCGGGACATGCGCCAAAGTTTTCCCGTCCGAAGTGCAGTTCGGGCATGCGGGCGCCAAGAGCGGCTCCGAGACAGAAACCGCTGAAGCCAAGAACAAGGCCCTGAAGGAAGCGGGGATAGCGGTGCCGGATTCCTTCGAGGACTTCGGCAAGAAAATCAATGAGACATATAAGGGCCTTGTGAAGGACGGGACAATCAAGCCCGCTCAAGAGGTTGCGCCACCCGAGCTTCCGGTGGATTTCAATGCCGCAATCAAGAGCGGCGCGGTTAGGAAGCCGACTTCATTCGTGTGCACAATATCGGATGACCGCGGGGAGGAGGTTACTTACGGCGGGGTGCCGATAAGCACAATCATCGAGGAGGACTACGGTCTTGGGGATGTAATCTCCCTTCTGTGGTTTCGGAAAAAGCTTCCTCCCTACGCGTCAAAATTCATTGAGAAGGTGCTGATGATTGCGGCGGACCATGGGCCCTGCGTTTCAGGCGCCCACAACGCGATTGTGGCGTCAAGGGCAGGCAAGGACCTGATGTCCTGCCTGGCTTCAGGGATACTGACAATCGGCCCGAGATTCGGAGGTGCAATCGATGATGCCGCCAGATACTTCAAGGACGCCTGCGACCGCGGGCTTTCACCCGACGAGTTCGTAGAAGAGATGAAATCAAGGAACATAAGGATTCCGGGCATCGGCCACAGGATAAAGAGCGCCAAGAACCCTGACAAGCGGGTGGAGCTGCTCAAGAAATACGCGAAGGAGAACTTCCCGCAGACGAAATACCTGGACTTCGCGCTGTCCGTCGAGCAGGAGACGCTTAAGAAGGCCAACAACCTCATCCTGAATGTCGATGGCTGCATCGGCATCCTGTTCGTGGACCTCATGAGCAGCTGCGGGGCCTTTAGCAAGGAGGAGATTGATGATGTCCTCAAGGTCGGCTACCTGAACGGGCTATTCGTCCTGGCAAGAAGCATCGGAATGATTGGCCACATAATCGACCAGAAGAGGTTGCAGCAGCCCCTTTATCGCCATCCATATGATGACGTGCTCTTCCCTGAGGAAGAGTAATTTCCCCTTTTTATTATCCGAATTCATCTAGGTTGACCTGGTGGAAAATCCGCCCCTCCCTCTTTTCCGGCTCAGATAGGAGTTCCTGCCTCATAAATCTGTTCATCATTCTTTCCATGACCTTGTCCGGAATATAGCTAATCCTGCCGCATCCGGTCGTCTTGCAGAGTTCGACAATCGCGTAGAACAGGTATTCGCTGATTCCGCACCCATGTTTCCTGGCAAAAGCGAGTGACATCTTTTCATCGCTTGATACAGCGACAAGATTGATGGCGTTGCCCTGCCTTTCGAATTCCCAGGCGCCGACAACCTGGCTCCCCTCTAGCATCGCGACCCCCTCGCGGCACGCGCATGGGACATAATGCCTGCACGAGCGGAGCAATCTTTCTTTCTCTTCCTTCTGCTCATGGTCCAGGCTGGAAGCTGGAACAATGGAATAGCCCTTGGGCACATGGACGAAAGAAATCGAGTGCCTGAGCGCAATCGCCTGCATCGTTTCCCTCACACACGCCCCCGGTGATAATGCGAATTTCAGGATTTTTCCAAGCGGGGACCCGAAAATGTCCTGGTATTTCTGGACCAGCGCTTTCATTCCGCACCCCCTTTCCGGGCACCCTAGCGTCCGCCTACCAGCTTTAATCATGGCAATCGCATATTCTATTGCAGGAACTAGCTTTTAAAACATTTTTTTTGCTAATATGTAACAGGAAAACAGGCACAAGGGCGGTCTAATGATTCAGGCAAAAAATTCTGTCGGGGCTGATGGAAAGCGGTTGAGGTTCAGCGGCAATGCTTGCGACCTTTCAGGAACTCTTCTTGTCAGGCGGGGCTCTAAACGGCCATTCCATATTGCCGCGGGGATGGGCAACCATCTTGAGGAACCAATAAATGGTGTGGCGCTGGCACCATGCGTCAACCTCTCTTCCAAAAAACTTACTGGGTTGGCGCTATCCGCGGACAACAAGTTCGACGCCGGAATTGACGGCCTTTCCCTTGCTATCTTCTCCCAGGCAGCAAGAGGCCGGGTAAGGGGAGCTTCCATCGGTCTTTGGGGAACCTTAGCAAAGGAAGTATCCGGGGTATCCGCCAGCCTGTGCGCCTCCTTTGTACCGGGCAATGTGCGGGGAATATCATTTTCAACTGCACTTAATGTGGCGGGCCTTGAGAAGCACATGCGGGAAGGTGTGAAAACCGAAGAGGTGTGCGGCGATATAAAAGGAGTTGCCTTCGGCGGCTGCGTGAATTTTTCATCAAGCACGGCAGGATTCGCTTTCGGCGGCCTCTTCAATGATGTCATTGGAAACCTTAAGGGAGTCGCGGCAGGCCTTATCACAAGGGTGAGGGGGGCCGCCCAAGGGCTCATCCTCTCATGCGTTGGAACGTGCAAAAGCTTCAGCGGAGTTATGGTCGGCATTGTCAATATCTGTGAGGAGCGGTCCTCAGGAATTCAGATTGGTCTCCTGAACATACGGAAGGACGCTCCATGGTTCGCAAAGGCGATTCCAGGAATGGCGGTAAGGCTCAGGAGGGCCGATTATGAAAAAAAGGATTGAGATTTGAAAATAGGAAATAAAAGAAAAAGAAGCGCTTATCTTGCACTCCTTGCCATCCTTTCTGTTTCGTCTCTCTTCTTGATGGCGTAGCTTGTCTGCACATCGCCTTTTGCGGTGTTGATTATCTCGCCCGCAAGGGCCTCGGAGAGCGATTTCGACTTGTTGAAGCATCCCATAAGTGCCGCAAGCGCGATGTTGCGGAGCGCCATGTCAAGCCTTCTGGTTGCTGAAACGTCAACTGCGATCTGGTAGCTCACGCCACCATAGGAAACACGCGTGACATCCTCCCTCGGGGCCGAGTTCTCCACCGCACGGACAAGCATCTGCACCGGGTTCTCCTTGCTCTCCTTCTCCACGATTTCGAAGGCATCCTCAACAATCCTGAGGACCTTGAGCTTCTTTCCCTGCAGCCTTCCCTGGGTCCTGATGACCTTGCCGGATGTCTTCTCGCCGGTTCCGCCCCTCATAAGCTTGTTTGCGAGCCTTTCCACGAGGTTGAGCTGGGTCTTTCCAAGAGCCTTCTTGGAGAACCTTCCCGAGGAGTGGGGGACGTTCACTGCCTTCATATTAATTACCTGGGCAATGCTCCTGTCCTTAACCTCGACTTTATCAAGTTCGTACTTACCGAAAAGCTTGTCCATGATTATCATCTCTTGGATTTCTCCTTCTTGCCCTTCCTGAGCATCTGGAGGTCGACTCCGTTCACGGCGACGACTTTGTACCTGATACCGGGAATCGAGCCCATCTGCCCTCTCTGGGAGCCTCCCAGGCCGGCGATGGTGATTTCGTCGTGCTCATCAATGAAGGTGATCGCCTTGTCTCTCGGCGCGAAAGCGCCTACTACCTTGCCGGAAAAGAGCTGGCACCTGACACACTTAATGAGCCCGGAGTGCGGCTGCTTCTGCTCGAGCGTGATTTTCTCGAGCACAATCGCTTTTGCCTGCGGCGCGCCCCTTAGGGGGTCGAATTTATCCTTGAGGTTGAGGGCTCTCCTCTTCCACCTTTTGGACAACCAGCGTGTCTTCTTCCTTTTTCTTTCTGTGTTTCTTCCTGCGAATTCTCCATTACCCATAGGAGCACCTAAGCTATATAGTTGATAAATCAACCGAATGAGCAGCCTAATCAAATCAAATGCGAGAAAGGCTTTTTAAGGCTACTTCTTGGCCCTAATCTCCTTTCTTTTTGGCCTGAGGTACTTGGAGCCGCACTTCCTGCATTTATCGACTCCCTTCTTGTTCCTCGTCTTGCATTTGCTGCATATCATTGTATTTGCCAGTCTTGCATCTGCTTCAGGAAATTTTCCCATTTTATTAGCACCCAGTCGGTTATTAGGTAGTGCATTAGTTTCGTATGGTTTTTAAATGTGCGGAAATGAAATCAGATAATGGAGAAAGAGCATTCAGCCGGCGCAATCGTCTTCAGGATTGAAGGCGGCAGGCGCGTTTATCTTCTTCTGCATTACGACGCCGGCCATTGGGATTTCATAAAGGGAAAGAAAGGGTCCGGCGAGTCGGACATGCAGACGATACTCCGCGAGGCCAAGGAGGAATCCGGCCTGGCCGATCTTGAGTTCAGGGAAGGGTTCAAGGAAATGATTCATTATTCCTACCCCCGTGAAAGGGAATCGATCCCGAAAGAAGTCGTATTCTTCTTAGCGGAAACAAAGAGCAGGGACGTAATGCTATCGCATGAGCACCAGGGCTCCGAATGGCTCGGCTATGAGAAGGCCAGGGAGCGGCTCACTTTCGACAATGCGAAGAAAATTCTTGACAAGGCCAACGAGTTCTTGGTGGACGAGTGAGGAATGCGGAAGTCGCCCGGCTTCTGTATACCATTGCCGACATCCTGGAGATTCAGGAAGTCCCGTTCAAGCCAGTAGCCTACCGCAGGGCAGGGAGAAGCATCGAGGAGCTCCCGGAGGATATTGAGGATGTTTTCCGCAGGGGGGATTTGGAGAAGATCCCCGGCATCGGAAAGAATATCGCAGAGAAGATTGAAGAGTACCTTCAGAGCGGGAAGCTTAGGTATCTGGAGAAGCTCAAGAAAGAGGCGCCTTTTGATATAGAGGGCATGAGCGAAATAGAGGGGATCGGCCCGAAGACTGCCAAGAAGCTATATGACTCACTGAAGGTAAGGACCGTTTCTGATTTGGAGAAGGCGGCAAGGGCGCACCGGATTTCCTCCCTTGAAGGCTTCGGGGAAGCCAGCGAGCAGAGAATCCTGGATTCCATAGAGGCCATGAAGCGCAGGGGAGACCGGATTCCACTTGGGAAGATTGCTCCTGCCGCCCAGGAGCTCAGGCGCAGGATACTCGCTGTTGCCGGAGTCTCAAATGCTGAGATTGTCGGCTCGTACCGCAGGCGGCTCGAGACTGTCGGGGACCTTGATATACTGGCCGTATCCTCCAGCCCGGAGAAGGTGATGGATTTCTTCTGCTCGATGCGTGATGTGGAGCGCGTCCTTGCAAAGGGGAGCACCCGGTCGGCTGTCGAATTGACTGGCGGGCTGCACGTTGATTTGCGCGCCATCGAAAGCGAATCATTCGGCTCCGCGATGCAGTATTTCACCGGCTCGAAAGAGCACAATGTTGCTACGCGGAGGATTGCTGTTTCAAAAGGGATGAAGCTCAGCGAATACGGGCTGTTCAAGGGGGAGATGCAGGTTGCCGGGCGGACTGAGAAAGGTATCTACGCTGCGCTTGGCCTGGCTTATGTCCCGCCGGAGCTGCGCGAGAACTCCGGCGAAGTGCAGGCAGCCCTTTCCGGGAAGCTTCCGAAGCTGGTTGAGCTCAGGGACATCAAGGGCGACCTGCATGTGCACACGAACTGGAGCGAGGGAAAAAACTCCCTTGAGGAGATGGCGATGAAGGGCAAGTCCCTTGGCCATGAATACATGCTTATTTGCGACCATGGAGGCAATCTGCCGGTCGCCAACTCGCTTGATGAAAGGAGAATCGCCAGGCAGGGAAAGGAGATTGACGCGCTCAACAAGCTTGGCGCAAAGAACGGCTGGCCATTCCTGCTCAAGGGAAGCGAAGTCAACATCACAAAGGACGGGGTGGATGTGGCCGATTCCACGCTCAGGGAACTTGACATCGTTGTCGCGGCCATACACTCGGGCTTCCGCAATTCAAGGAAAAAGATAATGGAAAGGCTTTTCTGCGCGATGGAGAACGAGCACGTGGACATCATCGCGCACCCCACCGGAAGGATTATCGGAAGGCGGGAGCCTTATGAAGTGGACATTCCGGAATTATTGGACAAGGCGAAAGAAACGGGCACCATATTGGAAATAAATTCCCAGCCAGACCGCCTGGACCTCAAGGATGTCCACGCCCGGAAGGCAAAGGACAAGATCAAGCTTTCAATAAGCACAGACGCCCACGCGGATTCCCAGATGGATTACCTGTGGCTCGGCGTCGCGACGGCAAGGCGGGGCTGGTGCCGGAAAAAAGACATAATAAACACGATTGGCCTCAGGGGGCTGGGGAAGGTTTTCGATTTATAGGTGAAAAACATGGAAGGGAAAGAAGGACCAAGGGGACCTACGTGCCAGAGCTGCGCGATGCCAATGACAAAGCCCGATGATTTTGGCACAAACGGGGACGGGACGAAGAACGGCGATTACTGCGCCATGTGCTTCCAGGGGGGAACATTCACGGAGCCTGGCATCACGATGGAGCAGATGATCGGGAAGGTATCGGCAATACTTCAGGAGCAGATGCGGCTCCCCAAGGAAGAGGCCGATGAGGTCGCAGGGGGCGCCATACCCAAGCTAAGAAGATGGGCAAAATAGGTGATATGATGCGGGTTGGCAAATCTGCGGATGAGATACTCGGAGAGTTGCGCCGGATGGAATCCCCCGGTGGCAGGGAAGGTATGGCGCGCTACGGAATCAACACAACGAAAGCCCTCGGAATATCGGTTTATGAGCTCAAGAGAATCGCCGGGGGGATAAAGCGGGACCACGATGTCGCCCTGTCCCTTTGGAAGTCCGGAATCCATGAGGCGATGATGCTTGCCGCGTTCCTTGATGAGCCTGGGAAAGTAACTGAGAAGCAGATGGAGTCCTGGGTGAAGGATTTCGATTCCTGGGACATCTGCGACCAGACCTGCGCATATCTATTCGACCAGACCCCTTTCGCCTATCAGAAGGCGATGGAGTGGAGCCGGAGGGACGAGGAGTTCGTCAAGCGCGCTGGCTTCGCCCTGATGTGCGCCCTCTCAGTGCACGACAAGAAAGCGCCGGATTCGAAATTCATGAAATTCCTCCCAGTTATAAAGAGGGAGGCCAATGATGAGCGCAATTTCGTGAAGAAGGCGGTCAACTGGGCGCTCCGCCAGATTGGGAAGCGGAACCTTGCCCTCAATAAAGAAGCAATAAAAACAGCGAATGCCGTATTAAGTATGGATACTAAGAGCGCCAGGTGGATTGCCCGGGATGCCCTGCGGGAACTTGAAAGCGAAAAGGTCCGGAAAAGGCTAGAGGGGATGAGGAAATGAAGTGCGTTATAATCTGCAAGTCCGTGCATAACGGAAACACGAAGAAAATTGCCGATTCCATGGCCGAGGTACTTAATGCCGACGTGAGGCTGCCCACAGATGTCGAGATGAACGCCTGCGAGGAGTACGACCTTATCGGAATAGGCTCAGGCATCTACCATTCGAAGCATCATGACTCATTATTCAGGCTCGTCCAGCAGCTGCGCCCTTCCAGGCAGGGAAACAGGATATTCATATTCTCAACTAGCGGCATGGAGGAAAGGAAGCACCTGAACGATTACACCAAGCCGCTAAAGGACATGCTTCTGGCCAAGGGCTTTGATGTCGTTGGCACATTCTCCTGCCGTGGCTATGACAACTGGGGCCCCTTCAAGCTCGTCGGCGGGATAAACAAGGGCAGGCCCAATGACGAGGATGTTGCGAACGCGAGGCAGTTTGCATCGAAACTGGCTGAAAGACTCAAGTAAATACTCTTTTTTAAACATTTTGTAACATATTTACCATATGAATAATCAGAAGAACCCATCAAAGGCGGGCGCCACAATCGCCTACGCACCGACGCAGGCCAACCGGCTTGTGCTTTCCAAGATCAGGGTGCTACCAATGCTTGATGGAATCGCTTTCTCTCCGCTTCCGGATAATCGGCCAGAGCGAATCGGGCTGCTTCAGAATATGCTCCAGAGGGAGAATGTCCTGTTCTTATGGGGCGATGGGCAGCACCACGATGAGAGCTACCATTTCACCGCAAGGCCTGCAACCGAAGGAATGCGGAGGCTGAAGGTCAATCTGGATCCGCACAGTGATGAATACACGTGCCTGGGCGGGGGCGATGGCTTTGATTTCGAAACCATGAAACCAAAGCGCGGGAACCTCAGGCTAATGACCTTCGCAAACCATATGAGCTGCACCGAAGCCGACGGCGTCCGGATATTCACTTCAGAGCGCATGAACAACGGAGGGCTGGTATCGGCCATTATGCGGGAATTCACAGATGTTCTCCTCCAAAAGATCACCAACCAGGGGATGATGAGGTTCGTGAAGACCGCGTCCATGAAGGCCATTTCATTCGCTGGGGAAGTGGACCTCACGCTGGACCTGGACCTTGTCCGCGGGATGCCTGTCATGGAGAAGTTCATGCAGAAACTTGATTCAGTGAATGCCGCCCGCCTGCTTTCTGTTCTTGAGGGCATTTTTCCAAGCATAGCTCTTTTCGATACCGGCGGATTTGTGGATGCGTTCCCCAACTTCACGCTGATTGAGGATATCCCTCTGGGCAAGCCGCCAAAAGAAGCTGATGTGCTGACCTTCATATCGGCCTCAAAAGACGGGGAGCTTGCAAAAATGAATCAGGGGGTAATCGACACTGTCGGTTCATATTCGGCCATGTTCCTTGCGAATGTAATCCGCGTTTTCTTCGAATCAAGAGAATGAGAAGTGCAGGGAGAAGGACTCGAACCTTCGAAGGCACTAAGCCAACGGGTCCTAAACCCGTCGCATTTGACCGCTTTGCTATCCCTGCTAAAAGGACATGAGTAATACATCGAATGGTTTTTTATTGTTCTTCTAATTTCGGCTGCTCCTTCTTGTTATTGTCAAGGTAATCAATCGTCTCTTCCACCCCTTCGGTCAGTTTCTCAAAAAGCTCTGCCCCGTCGAAAAGGGTTATCCTGCCATCTATCTTCTTAGAAAGCTCCTTTACCGCAAGCTCCCTGACCGACAGGCTCTCCTGCCTCAGGTTCCTGATTTTCTCGAGCCTTGCAGAAAGGTTCTCCATATTCAGCCGGTTGTCTATGAACACGTTGTCAAAGTCATCAATCCTGATGTCCGAGCTGCTAAGGCCCGCCTTGAGGGACCCGTTTATCTTTATCGATATTATGGCATCGGGGCTTTCTTCCCTCAGCTTTGAAATCCTTGCGCGGACAGCCTCCATAATCTGCAGCTCGCCAGCCTCCTTGAACTCCATCTCCTCGTAGAAGAACTTCCTGCAGGGAATGTCTATGAATTCCGCCTTCTTTGTGGAGGTATCATACAGGAAGTATCCTTTCGGCGCGGTCTCATCCTTCTTCAGCTGCGTTATCACAGTGCTTCCAGGGATTAGTATCCTGTCCCCGAGCTTCCTTATCGTCTTGTGGATGTGCCCGTTCACAATAAGGTCGAATGGGAGGCTCTCAAGGTAGCTTAGCGAGAGCTCATCACTGGAATGCGGAATCAGCTCCTTTATTGTCTGGTGGATTACGAGCACCTTGAAGGCGCCTTCTTCCGGCATGTACTTTTCCACGGCATTCCTGAGTGCGGCAGTGGCGTATTCCTCCGGGACGCTTCCCAGCCCGAACACCTGCACCTTCTCCCCATCCTTCTCGAAAACTTCTGAGCTGGTATGCAGATAATTGATGGCGCCGGTGCCCGCAATCAGCTGCACCGGATTAATCATGTCCTTCGTCCGCCTCTCATGGTTCCCATGGATTGCGAAAACCGGCTTGCCAAGGCTCCTGAAGATGCTTATTGCGCGGCCCAGGGACTCCAGCTTCGGAATCTTCATGTCGAACAGGTCCCCTGCGAACAGAATCAGATCCGCCCTCTTTGCGGCATCGGCAAAGGCGCTCTCAGCCTGCTTGAACGCGTCCTCCTCGAATCTTGGATATCCAAGATGGGTATCGGCGATAATCGCGATTTGCATCATAAGGATTTTGCGCCCAGATGTTTAAACCCTTCCGGACATGCAAGAGCTTTAAAATCCAATCGGTCGATATACTTCATGGTTGAGGAAATCATCTTCTCAGCACTGCTCATTGCGGTGATTCTGCTGGTGACTTACCTGGTCACGAGATGATTCCATTATTTGGGCCCGTAGCTCAGCACGGTCAGAGCGTTCGACTGATACAAGCTTGACCCTAACGGTCAACAACTTTCGGATATCGAAAGGTCCGGAGTTCAAATCTCCGCGGGCCCATTTTTCCCTTGGGTTTCCAGTTTTCAGCATCTGTTTTTGCTCATGGAAAAATAGGAAGAAGTGAACGCAGTTCACGACAGCCCATTTCTGGTTTTTCGGTTCACGATTTTGAGTTTTTTCCTGCCGTTACCTCAATTGTGTATAATACGCGCTTGTAGTAAAACATAGCTTTTTATACATTTATTGTACATATAGTGTACAGTGATTGTATGAATATCAATCTTAAGTTATCTGGTGTTGCCGAAGGAATAGTCGATGAAATGATTGCAAAAGGATATGCCGCAAACAAAACAGAGGCTATCCGCACTGCCATTTTGGATTATCAGCACCATCATCTAGAAAAAGAGGATAACAATATGACGAAAGATGATCTCAAGGACCTTGAAGATGCAATAAAAGAGTACAAGACTGGCAAGACTGTCTCTCTTGAGGATATATGATGTATCGAGTTAGACTTGCCAGCAAGGCCGTAAAATTCCTCAAGTCTCTTCCTGAAGATTACAAAAATGCAATCAAGCATAGGTTGGAAGAACTTCACGAAACAATAATACCGCGAGGATCCATTCAACTCAAAGGCCATTCTAATTGCTACCGATTAAGGATTGGTCCCTTTCGTGTGCAGTATCATTTCTTAGAAGAGGAAAAAGTAGTACTGATTTATAAGATAAGCAAAAGAAGCGAAACCACTTACAAAAGGTGAATTTATGAGTTCTGAAAGGAAGTTTGGAAAGCAGCCCAAAACTGCTGGACCCGGAACAGAACGGCAGAGAACAAAGTTCTCTGCGCCCCATGTCTGAATGACATGTGGGAACCGCAGAACTCAAGACGTAAAACCCACGACTGAAAACCCTGAACCGGAAACTGCCCTGC